>NZ_JQBH01000009.1:9400-86608 GCF_001438695.1 Fructobacillus fructosus KCTC 3544 | reverse complement strand
AAAGTAGTTGCCGGAACGCTGGCTGCGAGGATAGGACGACGCGATGCCTGTACATATAAAAATAAAAAAGAGTTTTGGAGAGGTGTCCGAGTCAGGCTTAAGGAGCACGGTTGGAAACCGTGTAAGCGGTTAACGCCGCTTCGAGGGTTCGAATCCCTTCTTCTCCATTCTTTCGGACGCTTAGCTCAGCTGGGAGAGCACCTGCCTTACAAGCAGGGGGTCACAGGTTCGATCCCTGTAGCGTCCATTTGTGCTCTCTTTTTTGTTTTTACAGCATGGACAAGAGTGTTTTAATAGGGTGCGAGTCCCTAGCATGTTGTTCAGTTATTTGACTGATTATTATACTACTTAGGGATATAGTTTAATGGTAGAATAGCGGTCTCCAAAACCGTTGATGGGGGTTCGATTCCCTCTATCCCTGCCATGGCGGTAGTGGTGAAGTGGTTAACACACTGGTTTGTGGATCCAGCATGCGAGGGTTCGATCCCCTTCTACCGCCCTAATAAAGTATTTATACTTTATATTGCCCTTGTGGCGGAATTGGCAGACGCGCTGGACTCAAAATCCAGTGGTGGCAACACCGTGTGGGTTCGACTCCCACCGAGGGCATCGTCAAAGGCAACTCAGAAATGAGTTGCCTTTTTTGTATCGAAAAGACGGTTGAACCTTGATTATCATGGTGTTTTTAGGTATTCTTGTTATTAGTAGACTAGGCATAAAGTGCCGTGTTTTGGGGGACAATTTTGAATCCAGAAAGCTTTAAAAATCAATTAGCAATGGCCGGTGTTCACTTGAGTGACGACCAAATGGCACAGTTTGCGACATATTTTGACGAATTAGTGACCGTCAACGAATCCTTTAACTTGACAGCGATTACTGAACAAGATGAGGTTTATTTAAAGCACTTCTTTGATTCACTGACTTTGGTCTTGAAGGTTCCAGAACTCTTGGAAGGTTCAGCTAGTTTGATTGATGTTGGTTCTGGTGCTGGCTTTCCTGCGTTACCGCTAAAAATTGCTTTGCCAAACTTGAAGATTACCATGGTTGATTCTTTAAATAAGCGAGTAAATTTCTTGAAGAACACTGTTAAAAAGCTTGGGCTGAATGATGTGCAAGTTTTACATGGTCGTGCCGAAGATTTGGGACACGACTCTAAACTGCGCGAATCGTTCGACTTTGCAACGGCCCGTGCGGTCGCACGTACACAGGTTTTAGCCGAATACACATTGCCGTTCGTTAAAGTTGGCGGCGAGTTTCTCGTTATGAAGGGCTCTGCTGGTCAAGAAGAGATGAATGCTGGTAAGAAGGCTTTGGCGACCCTTGGTGGTGAGTTATTGTCTGAAAAGACTTTTGAATTACCAAACGGCGATCCGAGGGTTATTCAAGTTGTTAAAAAGGTGGCGAAAACACCGAAGAAGTATCCAAGACAAGCAGGGACGCCGACTAAAAAGCCCCTGTAGTAAGATATGTAAAGGAGCCGAACTGTGGCAAAAATCATTGCGTTGGCCAATCAAAAGGGAGGCGTCGGGAAGACGACGACCAGCATTAACCTTTCAGCTGCCTTAGCAAAGGCTGGAAAGCGAGTTCTTTTAGTGGACGCTGATCCACAGGGGAATGCTTCATCTGGTGTTGGAGTGGATAAATCGACTTTGGAGTCAGACATCTACGATGTTTTAATCCAAGACACGCCAGTTAATGAAGTGATTTTGCCTTCTTCTACTCCTGGCTTGGACATTTTGCCAACGACCATTCAGTTGTCGGAAGCAGAAGTTCAATTAGTTGATTTACCTGAGCGTGAGTATCGTTTGTCCAAAGCACTAGCGAAAGTACAAGCTGATTATGATTATGTGATTATCGATAACCCGCCTTCGCTTGGACTACTTACTATCAATTCCTTTACGGCAGCAGATGCTGTTCTGATTCCAGTTCAGACTGAATTTTACGCGCTGGAAGGGCTGGGACAGTTGATTAATACAATTGAACTGGTTCGCCAGGGTTTGAACCCCGATTTGGAGATGGCCGGCATTTTACTCACAATGTATGATGGTCGCACGAATCTGGGTAAGCAGGTGTCCGAACAAGTAAGGACATATTTTGAAGATCGGGTTTATCAGACAGTTATTCCTCGATCTGTCCGATTGTCGGAGGCACCATCGTACGGACAAGCCATCATTGACTTTGATCCTAAATCACCTGGTGCTCGACTTTATACAGAATTTGCAAAGGAGGTCATGGCACAGTATGGCTAAACAAAAAAGTGGTCTAGGGAAAAACATGGACTCTCTCTTTGGGTCGAACGGGATTTCGAAGCAAGCCCTAGAACATTCCAAAACAATTACAAGAACGGCTGATGATGGTGAGAAAGTGATTGACTTGCCGCTGGCAAAAATCGAAGCGAACCCTTTTCAGCCCCGTCATCACTTTGATGAGGATTCCATTAAGGAACTTGCTCAATCCATTAAAGAAAACGGATTACTTACCCCGATTATTGTTCGAAAGTCTGGTAGTAAGTATCAAATTATTGCCGGAGAACGTCGCTTTCGTGCAACAAAAGTGTTGAAGGAAAAGACGATTACGGCCATTGTTCGTGAAACGAATGATGAAACCATGGCGACGCTGGCATTGATTGAAAACCTGCAACGCGACAATTTGGACCCGATTGAAGAAGCGCGTGCCTATGCAAATTTGATGGCTCAGTTGAGTTTGACCCAGTCAAAGTTGGCGGACAGAGTTGGGAAAGAACGGACAACCATTGCTAATGCCCTGCGTCTTTTGAAGCTGCCAGATAAGGTTCAAGAACTTGTCCAGCAAGGCCAACTGTCAATGGGACAAGCGCGTGCCTTGTTGGGATTGGAGAAAGAATCGCAACTAAATTCTGTGCTCTCAACCATTTTGAAGGAAGGCTTGAATGTCCGTCAGGTTGAAGCATTGGTGAAGAAAGCGAATGCTGGTGAAAAAGCTAAGAAGATTGAAAAGGAACCCTCACCCTTTGCCGAAGATTTGGCACTCCGTTTGGAAGACAAGTTTGGGACTAAAGTTCGGGTGAATGCCGGTAAGAAGGGTTCCGGTAAAATCGAGATCAACTATGTTTCAAATCGCGATTTGGAACGAATCCTAGAAATCTTAGCCATCGAGGTGGACTAATGGTTGAAAAGAAAGAATATGGTCTTGGCGATTTAGTTCAGATGAAAAAGCCACATGCCTGTGGCACGAACGCCTGGATTATTAACCGCATGGGTGCCGATATCAAGTTGACTTGTTCGGCTTGTGAACGGACGATTATGCTCACTCGTTTTAACTTTGATAAGCGTCTGAAAAAGGTGCTTGAAAAAGCGGACGAAAGAAAAGAAGATTAGTCAAAGGAAAGGACTGATAACATGGCTTTAACAGCTGGTATTGTTGGTTTACCCAATGTTGGTAAATCAACACTTTTTAATGCAATTACAAAGGCCGGAGCCGAAATGGCGAACTACCCCTTTGCGACAATTGAGCCTAACGTAGGGATTGTTGAAGTGCCAGATAAGCGTTTGGCGCGAATTCAGGAATTGATTCCTGCTCAAAAAGTTGTGCCAACGACTTTTGAATTTACCGATATTGCGGGTATCGTTAAGGGTGCTTCCAAGGGGGAAGGACTCGGTAATAAGTTCTTGGAAAACATTCGTCAGGTGAACGCCATTGTTCACGTTGTTCGTGCCTTTGATGACGATGAAATTATTCATGTTAACGGCAAGGTTGACCCATTGGATGACATTGCCACCATCAACACCGAATTAGTATTGGCGGATTTGGAAGCAGTTGAAAAGCGTTACGCCAAAGTCGCTCGTGCTGCCAAGGGCTCTGATAAGACGGCCAAAGCAGAGGCCGCTGTTTTGGAAAAGATTAAGCCTGTCCTAGAAGAGGGCAAGGCCGTTCGTTCCATTGACTTTAACGAAGAAGAGCAGGCCATTGTGAAGGGCCTCTTCCTCTTGACGTCAAAGCCAACGCTCTATGTGGCTAACATCGCTGAAGACGATATGGCAGATCCCGAAAATTCACCATATTACAAGCAGATTAAGGAATTTGCAGATAGTGAAAATTCTGAAGTGATTGCCTTGTCTGCGAACGCTGAAGAAGAAATTGCCCAACTTGACGATGATGAAAAAGCTGATTACCTTGAATTAGCAGGTGTTTCTGAACCTGGCTTGGACAAGCTGATTCGCTCTGCTTATCATTTGTTGGATTTGCGAACGTTCTTCACTGCTGGTGAAAAAGAGACCCGTGCTTGGACTTTTAAGGCTGGTGCAAAGGCCCCTCAGGCTGCCGGTGTCATCCACTCGGACTTTGAACGCGGATTTATTCGTGCCGAAACCTTCTCCTTTGATGATTTGGATAAGTATGGTTCTGAAAAAGCCGTCAAGGAAGCCGGTCGACTACGTTCTGAAGGGAAAGAATACGTGGTTCAAGATGGTGACATCATGGAATTCCTCTTTAACGTTTAATGAGCAAGAAAAGGTGAGACGATGACAGAAGTCCAACATAAATTAACAAAGAAGAACCAGGACTTTCTTTTCCGGTTAAATAAGGGCTTGGCTGAAACGGACAAGTTGAATGAAACGGAAAAAGAAGAAATCCTAGGTGAGGTTGAGGAGAAACTTTCAGAGGGGCAAAAACTGGGGCACACGGCGGCTCAGCTTTTTGGTACGCCCTCAGAAGCTTTGGAGAAATTCTTGAATCCCATTCGGTTGGCGAAGGGATTTCATGACTATTCTTTTGCCTTCCTGGCAACTGATACGGCACTGGTCTTGATTATGTTCTTGACTGGATTCTTTACCGTTACGATGGGCTTCTCGGGATCAAAAGCGGGTTCTGAAGGAATTGGGATTGTGTCCATTTTGCTTCTATCCATTTGGGGAGGGGCGATTTACACCTTAGCCATGCAGCGGTTAATCCCTAATCCTCAAGAAGATAATCAAAAAAAGAAGTTGCCGAACTGGCTACTGATGATTATCGTGGCCGTCCTTTGGATTGGTGGTTTCACCCTCTTCCTATACGTACCTTCCTTCTTGAACCCTGTCTTACCTGTATGGGGGAATGGTTTGGTCTTCTTTATTGCTTGGGCACTGTACTTCGTTAATCGTCGTTATGCTGGTCTCAAGCATGGTGGTATCTTAGCCATTTCCAAGCTTGCGCAACAAGAACGATTGAAGCAGAATGAAGAAAAGCGGGGCTAATATGAAAATTTTAGTTGTTGATGATGATCAAGAAATCGCAGAACTGCTTGAAATTTATTTGAAAAATGAAGGTTACGAACCGCTGATTGCCAAGGATGGGAAAGAAGCGTTGTCTAAGTTCAATACGAACCCTGACATCGCCTTAATGGTCTTAGACATCATGATGCCAAACATGACTGGTTTCGATGTCTTAAAAGAAGTCCGAAAAGACACCCACATGCCCATCTTGATGTTATCGGCCAAGTCCTCTGACATGGATAAAATTCAGGGATTGATCTCCGGTGCTGATGATTACGTGACGAAGCCCTTCAATCCACTAGAAGTGATGGCTCGGATTCGCTCATTGATTCGACGTTCGCAAAACGCCGTTCAAGAGCAAAAGCCGGATGTCTTATCCGTTGCTTCGCTTGTGATTAATAAAGATTCACACGATGTTAAGACGGCATCTGGGGAACTTGTCAATTTAACGGCGCTGGAATTCGGTATTTTATACCTGCTGGCTTCACACCCGAACCGCGTCTTTTCTGCTGACGATATTTTTGAACGTGTTTGGCAGCAAGAGTCCGTTGTTTCGGCTAAAACCGTTATGGTCCACGTTTCCCATCTCCGCGATAAGCTTGAAGAAGCAACTGGCGGCGACCAGGTCATTCAAACTGTCTGGGGAGTTGGTTATAAAATCGAAGTGAATTAACATGGCCAAAAAAGTGACAATTATATGCCAAGCTTTTGTGAAAATCACATTAGCCTTTGCTTTTATATTTGCAGCAGCTTGGCTGATCTTCTTTGATTTATTAAAAGAAAGGCCTAGCTGGTCAAATTGGACTAGTTGGCCTTCTTTTTGCCTTTTTGTTCTTTTCTTTAGCTTAATCGCTTTCATTTCCATAATTGGACAGACACGACAGAAAAGTCGAATGATGTTGCTATCAGAGAGTCTAAAGAGCAAAGTGACCACGAAGTTGCAGTTGGACTGTCCTGAGAAATTGCATGGTTCGCCCGAAAAGCAATTAGACGAACTTTTTGACTTTGTCATTGAGCGTTATAACCATGAGCGGTTAGAGCAACGTCAAATGGCGGCTTCAAAGGAAGAGATGATGACAAACATCTCGCATGATTTAAGAACGCCTTTAACGGCCATTATTGGCTATTTAGGATTGGTTGTAACGCCAACCACAGTCATGAGAGAAGGAGACCAGCAAAAATATTTGGAAACGGCTTACCATAAAGCGAATCAGATGAAAATGCTGGTGGAGGATCTTTTTGAATTTGCTAAGTTGCAGTCCTCGCAGATTACGCTGAACGTAAGGGACTTTTCACTCGGCGATTTATTCGAGCAGGTGCTGGCAAATTATGCGGTTGAAGCGGAAAAAAGAGGCATTCGGTTAACCACACAATTGGCACCGGATTTTATCGTCATGGCTGGCGATTCAGAAAAACTAGCTCGGGTATTAATTAATTTAGTTGAAAATGCCTTAAAGTACGGTCAGGATGCTTCTTTTATTAAGTTAACTGGGCAAGAAAAGGCAAATAATCAAGTGGAGATTCGTGTTGTTAACGATGGACCTGCTATCCCGCAAGAGGCATTGACGCAATTATTCAATCGCTTTTATCGAGTCGAGTCTTCTCGCAATACTGGTACGGGTGGGACTGGGCTTGGTCTGTCAATTGTCAAAGGGGTGATCGATAAACACCATGGTAGCGTCCGGGCAGAATCGTCAGAGGAGCTCACCTCTTTCATCATCACTTTGCCGAAAAAACAAGAAAAAGAAGAGTAGTAGATGGGTAAGAAGAAAACAGTGAAGGTACCACGAGAGAAAAAAGGTCTTCACCGCATACAATCAAAGTGGCTGGTTTTGTTCGTTTTGTTGTTAGCAATTGTTGGTTTGTTAACGACGCTTTTTTGGCCACATGTCCATAAAACTGTTGTTCAAACCACAACAAAGAAAACAGCACCAATTTCTCTATCGGTCGATGCCAAGTCCGCTCTGGTTGTTGATTTAAATACTGGTCAAATTATTGGCGAAAAAAACGCCAATAAGCAAGTAGCCATTGCTTCACAATCCAAGATGCTTGTTGCTTATGGTGTCTTGAAGGCGATTGAACAAAAGAAGATTACCTGGGAAAGTCAGGTGACGATTCCAGCTAATGCCGATTTGTCGAGCCAGAACACATCGCTTTATTCGCATCTAAATATCAAGACTGGTGACAAGGTGCCGGTTAGGGACCTTTACACAGCCATGTTTGAAAAGTCGGCGAACGATGCTGCCTTTGCCCTTGTCACCTATTTGTCAGGCGACTCCAGTAAGGATCAAGAGACGCTTGAAAAATGGGCCAAAGAATTGAACTTAACTGGTTCAGCTTGGTACAACGGTGCCGGACAAAAGAATGGGGAAGCGTTTGAAAACGACGTGTCTTCGTCTTCCGATTCTGCCTACAACCATGCTTCTGCCATTCAGGTTGCACAAATTGCTCGTAAAATTGTGCAAATGGATCCTTCGCTCTTGCAAATAACGGAATCACCTAACCTGGTGTACACCAAGAATAAAACCACTAAGGTGACTGAAGCCTCTGACTTTGGGGCCTCCTTTGCTTCAATGGTAGCCGGTCTAGACAATCCCAATGAATTGCAACTCTTGGGGTTGAAAACGGGTTCAACACCCGAATCGGGTGCGGCTTATACAGGCATTGTAAAGGATAAAAAAGGGCACCTCTTCTTAACGGTGATTAATGGCGCTGCGGACTATACTGACAAGACGGAACGCTTTCAAAAAACCGTCGATATGGTTAATCAAGTGCTTGATGGGACGGTTGCTCACGACTATGAGGCTGGTTCAGTGTTAAAAGGGGCTTCGACTTTGGCAATTAAGGATGCTAAGGTGAAAGCCAAGGTACAGGTTGCTCAAACAACGACCTATTGGAACCAATCGAAAGCCGGTTTGTCATTGATGGAAGCGCCTGTTTTGACAAAAAAGCCTGCGGCTTCTGACACCAAGGTACTTGCTCATATTGCTGTTGATTTTAAGGGAGAATACCTTCCTGGAACTTCTGACGATGATAAAGCCATTCCATTGGAATTAGCTGGTCAGTCAATTGAAAATCAGTAAAAAAAGACCCGTTGGGGTCTTTTTTACTTGATATTATTCTGTTTTCCATCGAAGAATTGCTGCATAGCTTCGACAGATTTATCAGAACCCACGAAATAAATGGTATCCCCAGGTAGGATATTGGCGTATGGACCGGGTGACAGGATTAAATCATCGTTGTGCAGAATGGCAATAATGGTTGCGCCAGTGTTTTGCCAAATGTTCAATGATCCGATGGACTGATTCAGTTTTTCAGAATGATTATTCGGAACATATTCAAAGGGCGACATGGGATTTTGCTGTCGAACACGTTGCGTTTGATCTAAAAGAAGAGAGAAAGATTCGTCGAGATTGGTAAGATCTTCTTTCTGTTTGGCAATCAATGCTTTAATTTGGCTGTGGGTTTCTTGTAAATTACGCGACTCTTTTGCCTGGGCGAGAAAGTCACGGGCCTTTTCTCTTGAAAGTACTTCAACACCAGAGCCGTGAACCGGCCGAACGATGTCTAAATCGGCCAGAACAGAAATGGCTTTTCGCGCAGTTTCAGCCGAAACACCGAAAGTAGCAGCCAAGGTTGATCGTGCGTGAAGCTTTTGGCCAACTTCGAATTTTTTTGTCACGATTGCTTCGGCGATGTCCTGTGCAATCTTGTGGTAGCGGGGTTCTTTGATTTTAGGCATTTGTGAAATTCTTTAACAAAGTGTTTTGAATGTTAATCTTCATTTGACAAAAGTGACAATCCAGGTATGATAGTAGGTGGTCACTATTGCCCATCTGTCATCAAATACAGGTGGTCACTTGTTAGTTTATTTTAAATTAATAAGATAGTCAACTATAGGAGGATTTATGCCAAAAGTGCAGATTAAGCACTTAACCAAAATCTTCGGTAAGAAGCAAAAAGCTGCTTTGAAGATGGTTAAGGAAAATAAGTCTAAGAATGAAATATTCGAAAAGACGGGTGCAACGGTCGGTGTATACGATATCAACATGGATGTGAACGAAGGGGAGATCTTCGTCATTATGGGACTGTCTGGTTCCGGAAAGTCTACGTTGATTCGTTTGTTAAACCGTTTGATTGAACCAACGTCTGGTCAAATCATCTTAGACGGGAAAGACATTACCCACTATAACAAGAAGCAACTTTTGGACATTCGTCGCAAGAAGATGTCCATGGTCTTCCAAAATTTCGCTTTGTTCCCACACCGGACCATTCTTGAAAACACGGAATATGGTTTGGAAATTCAAGGTGTACCAGCTGCTGAACGTCGCGAGCGTGCCGAAAAGGCGCTCGCCAATTCAAAGTTGCTGTCGTTCAAGGATCAGTATCCCTCACAACTTTCTGGTGGGATGCAACAGCGTGTCGGACTGTCCCGTGCTTTGACGAACGATCCAGACATTCTGCTAATGGATGAGGCCTTCTCAGCATTGGATCCGTTGGTTCGTCATGAAATGCAGGATGAACTATTGGACTTGCAGCAAAACGTGAAGAAGACGATTATCTTCATTACCCACGATTTGAACGAAGCGCTTCGTTTGGGTGATCGTATCGCCATCATGAAGGATGGTCAGTTGCAACAAATCGGAACCGGTGAAGAAATTTTGACGAACCCTGCTAACGATTACGTTGAAAGTTTCGTTGAAGATGTCGACCGTTCAAAGGTTTTGAATGCTGAATCAATCATGTTCCCAGGATTGACTGTCAACATTGATTCTGATGGACCAAACGTGGCTCTGCACCGCATGCAGGAAGAGGAAGTTTCTGGTTTGGTAGCCGTTGATGGACAGCGTAAGTTTGCGGGCTATATTACGTCTGACGCCGCCGTTAAGGCTCGTCGAGAGAAGCTAAGCTTACGCGATGTCATGTCTGACATGCCAACGGTTAAGCCAGATACTTTGGTTGCCGATATTATGACGATTATTTACGACGCCCACACACCTGTAGCGGTTGTTGATGACGACCACAAGCTACGCGGAATCATCATTCGTGGTGCGGTTATCGAAGCATTAGCACAAACGGAAGGAGACGGACAAGACAATGACTAATTTATTATCCATTGATAAGTTGCCATTGGCCCAATGGGTCTCCGATGGTGTGAACTGGATGACGAAGAACTGGTCAGGTTTCTTCGATGCCATCCAAACGGCTGGACAGGGATTCATGGATACCATGACAAACTTTTTGTCCGCGATTCCTCAGCCAATTTTTATTGTCGCCTTAGCCTTGATTGCTTGGTTAACGACACCAAAGAAGTACGGTCTACCAACATTGATTGTCCTTGGCTTAGCCTTAATTGCTAACCAGGGCTTGTGGTCGGATTTGATGCAAACGATTACCTTGGTTTTGACTTCGTCCATCGTTTCGTTGGTGATTGGAATTCCTTTGGGAATTTGGACGTCAAAGTCGCAGAAGGCCTACGCTGTTGTTAAGCCAATTCTTGACTTTATGCAGACAATGCCAGCCTTTGTGTACTTGATTCCAGCCGTTGCCTTCTTTGGTATCGGAATGGTCCCAGGAACGTTTGCTTCCGTGATTTTTGCCTTGCCACCAGTTGTGAACTTCACTTACCTTGGTTTGAAGCAGGTACCTGAATCATTGATTGAAGCCGCTGATTCATTCGGATCAACGACTTGGCAAAAGTTATTCAAATTGGAATTGCCATCGGCTAAGCCATCAATTATTGCTGGTTCAAAGCAGACAATTATGTTGGCTTTGTCTATGGTGGTGACGGCTTCCATGATTGGGGCACCGGGTCTTGGACGTGGTGTTCTGTCAGCCGTTCAACACGCTGACGTTGGGGCCGGTTTCGTTAACGGAATTGCCTTGGTTATCTTGGCGATTATCATTGACCGTTTTGTTCAAAAGATGAACACGAACCCAGTCACGACACCAAAACTGCCAAAGTGGCGTAAGATTGCTGCCTGGGTAATGGTTGCCATTTTTGCTATTTCTGGAATTGCCGGTTCATTTACCGCTGCGCAACAGGCTGGCAAGAAGGTCAACCTGGGCTACGTGGAATGGGATTCCGAAGTTGCTTCCACGAACGTTCTGGCTGAAGCTATGCGTCAGCACGGTTACGATGTGACAACGACGCCTTTGGACAATGCGGTTAACTGGCAATCAATTGCTAACAAGCAAATTGATGGTACGGTATCTGCTTGGTTGCCAACCACACACAAGGCAATGCTGCAAAAGTACAAGAACCAGGTTGACGTGCTTGGAACGAACCTTTCTGGTGTTCGTCTGGGACTAGTGGTGCCAGACTACATGGACGTTAATTCAATTTCTGATTTGACGAATCAAGCCGATAAGCAAATCGTCGGAATTGAAGCTGGTGCCGGTGTCATGACAGCTGCTCAGAAGACGATTGACAGCTATCCAAACCTTTCTGGTTGGAAGTTAACGGCTTCATCATCCGGAGCCATGACAGCTGCCCTTGATAAGGCCTACAAGGCTAAGCAGCCAATCGTAGTTACTGGCTGGACGCCTCACTGGATGTTTAACAAGTACCATTTGAAGTTCTTGGAAGATCCTAAGAAGACAATGGGTGGAGAAGAATCCATTAAGACCGTTGTTCGTAAGAACCTGAAGTCAACGAACCCAGACGTCTACAAGGTAATGAAGAACTTCCACTGGAGTCAAGACGATATGCAGTCCGTTATGCTTGAGATTCAAAACGGTAAGTCGCCTAAGCAGGCTGCCGATGACTGGATCAAGGCACACAAGAGCCAGGTTAACGCTTGGTTTAAGTAATCAATGATTGCATGATAAAAGACCAATCCATTAGGATTGGTCTTTTTCTTTTGCTCTAAAAGTCGAAGCATTACTTTTTCGGCAGAATGGCGCGCAGTAGTTGCTTACTGATATTGTCATCTGAGTATGACAGCACGTTCTTTTTGTATAGTGCCAAACCAAAGTGTAACAAGAGAATGAGGGCGATAAACGTTAAACCAAGTGATAGGCTAGCTTGCCACCAAGTAGCATAGTGGTTAGCTAACTGACTCGGCATAATGGACTGGCCCATGAGGGGGATGTAAGACAGGATTTGGACAAAGGTATTATTTCCAGTTGATGATGAGCTGGAAAGGGCCACGATATAAGGAATCAAGGCTAACATTGTGACCGGTGTCATTGCCTGTGAGATTTGGCTTTGGTCATTCACCAGAGAAGCAGCGATGGCCGCAATGACCAAGTACGCTGCCGTCGCAATGACGATAAAAGCAATGGTGAAAAAGAGAAAGCCTGGGGTTAGTGCCGACAGGTATGGGGCAATTGATTTCGCCCAACTGGCATTGGCTGAAAAGAGAACGGTTGCGGTTCCCGCCACGGCATAAATGGCAATTTGGGTTAGCAGTAGGCCTGCAACCCCAATTATTTTCCCGTAGTACTGTGCCTTGGCTGATGAAGCAGCGAGCAGAGTTTCCATGATGCGTGAAGACTTTTCATTGGCAATTTCGTTCCCGATGATTGAGGCGTAGATTGAGACAATGATGAAAACCAAAATACCCACGGCCATGGTTAACATCTGTTTGACTGTGTCAGCCGCTTCGGAGTCTTTACTTTGGTTCTTGTCTTGAACCTTTGACGTAAGCTTGAAAGGACTTTGAAGATCAGCCACTTGGCTAGCGGTTAGCTGATATTTGGCTGCCTTTTCGGAAAGGGCCATTTGGCTAAGGAAAGTCTTCAGCTTACTGGTATCGACTTCGTTTGATTTGGGTTGGGTGAGCAAGGTGCCTTGATCATCTTTAATAATCAAAACGGCATCGATGTCTTCTTTTGACAGTGACTGCTTGGCCTTTGTTTCATCCGTTTGATTATTGACCTTCAGATTTAATTCCTTTTGGTCACTCTTAATGGCCTGGCGCATTTGGGTTGGTGCAATGACGGCAACTTCCGCACTTTTATCTGATGAAAAGGCAGCGACAGCAAAGCCAACAATCGCTCCAACCAAAACGGGGGCAATGGGGGCAACGAGCAGCCACCAGAAAGACTTTTTCTTTAAACGCGTTAAATAGGTATGCTTGGCAACGAGTGAAATCTGTTTATTCATGGGCCATCACCTCCGTTTTGAAAATTTCGGCCAGTGTTGGTGGTTGCTGTGAAAAGGCGGGGATGTAACCATCCTTCGTGACGGTCGTGAAGATGGCCCGACCGGCTTCCTCGTTTTCTAGGTAAAGTCGGTAACCAGCTCCGGCTTTTTCCACCCGCGCTACACCGGCCATTGCCGCAAAGTCAGTGGCTGTGAACTGCGGCGCTTCGACGTAGAGACGGGTCCGGCCAAAGGATTCGCGAATTTCTTGAACGTTTCCTTGCAAAACCGTCCGGCCTTCCTTCAACATAACGAGATGGTCTGAAATTTCTGTCACGTTGTCCATGTTGTGGGAAGAAAAGATAATCATCGCACCCTGTTTCTTGAGTTCCTTGATGGTATCCATGAAGAGGGCGGCATTGACAGGGTCTAAGCCAGAAAATGGTTCGTCCAAAATGATAAACTTGGGCTTGAAAATTAACGCTAAAATCATCTGCACTTTTTGGGCATTTCCCTTGGAAAGGGTTTGAACCAGGTCGCCAGCTTTGCCGACCACCTGCAACTTGTCCATCCAGACGGCGAGTTCACGTTTGGCCTCTTCTTTTTGCATGCCGTGTAGCTCGGCTAAGTAGAGAACCTGTTCTTCGATAGATTCCTTTTGATATAAGCCGCGTTCTTCGGGAAGAAAGCCGATTTGGCGTCGTCGATCATCTGAAATGGGTTGCCCGTCCCAAGTGACCGTTCCTGAATCTGCAGCGATAAAGTCTAAAATCATTCGGAAAGTCGTGGTCTTTCCTGCACCGTTTTGCCCAATCAAACCCAGGACTTCACCTGGCTTGATTGTAACGGACAAATCGGAGACTGCCTGTTTGTCACCAAATGTTTTATTAAGGTGAGATAAGGTAATCATAAATTACTCCTTCTTGTTCATTTGACCATGTGCTTTTCTATACATGATCACTTACCTCTCTATTATACAGAAAACAGTTATTACGTTCTTTGGCCATTGGGATTCTTAGACTTTCTTAAGGAGCGATCACCAAAAATAAAGGACCATAAATCTTGACCCCTCTGCTGAAATCTAGTAAACTGATTAAGTGCTAAATTCATGGCCCCATGGTCAAGTGGTCAAGACGTCGCGTTCTCAGCGCGGAATCGAGGGTTCGACTCCCTCTGGGGCTATTTTTGCCGATACATTGCAAACACGCAGTGTATCGGTTTTTTTGTTTGAAAAAGCGCTATATCAACCTTTCTGGGAGATAAAATATGGCTAAAATAATTTGCTAAAAGGCATAAAAAATACCCTGTTGGCTACAAATTTGCTACAAGGTAATTGATAACTATTTAGAATTTTGTAAAGACCAAGAAATCTCCAACGCTCATCCTTACAACTCTGTTAGGAAGTACAGCTACTTTTCCATGCTACAATGATTCAACATTGTTCATCACGAGGAGAAGAGAATGAAATTGATTAAACAGGGGATGACCACCTTCGACATTAAGATCTTGGGAATCATACTCATGGTTATTGACCATGTCCACCAAATGTTTTTCACGGTGGTTCCAACTTGGGTGGATTATTTTGGTCGACCCGTGGCATTGTTGTTTTTCTTTACCTCTGTGGTTGGATTTAGTCATACACATAGTAAGAAAATGTATATGTTGCGCCTGTACATTGGGATTATCATTATGGCAATTGGAAGCCAGATAATGACGATGCTTTTTCCTTCAGCAATTGGGGTCGAGCTCATTAATAATATTTTCCGTGATCTTTTCTTGGGAACAATTTTAATGAGCGCAGTGGATGCCTTTGGTGTATTTAAAGATAACAAAAGAGTTAGTCAGTTTTTCAAGGGTTTATTCCTTTTGTTGCTACCAATTCTTTTGTCGGTACCGATTTTGCTAATCGGGTCCTTACCCAGTAACGTATCGACCATTGTTGCACAGGTAACCATGATTTTTGTACCTAGCATGGCCATTGCGGAAAATTCTTTGATGATATATTTGATTCCGCTTCTGTACGTTGCCAGAAATTCTCGGATGTGACAAATGATTATCGTGGCAGTGGCTTCGTTATTTTTCTTGTTGAATGGTTCTTACCAATGGCTGATGATTTTTGCCCTGCTCCCAATCTATCTCTACAATGGCCAAAAAGGACGTGGCATGCGTTATTTCTTTTATGTTTTTTATCCAGTCCATATTTGGGGATTGTATTTACTATCATTTTTCCTGATGCGTTAGCCTAGTTGGGTGAGGTACGTTATTTTCAAAAAGTCACCGTGAAGACGGTGGCTTTTTCTTCATACAAAAGAGCAATAGCGAATTTTAGTCATGCTTGCTAATATAGAAAATAAACAATTATTCAATTTTTATAATAAAACAATAAAGTTGTTTCCACAGTTGAGAAGCACATTACCTTTCTGAAAGAGGAAAGCATGGTTATTCTGATTAGTATGATTGCCTTTGTCAGTAGCAACGTTGATGATCTTTTTATTCTGACTTTTTTATTTGCACAGACTAATCGTAAAAAAGAGCAGCTGAATATCTTAATTGGCCAGTATGTGGGCATGGCGATCATTATGATTTTGAGTTTTTTATTGGCCTTTTGTTTTCGCAGTATCGGACAATTATCGTTTCATTATCTTGGATTAGTCCCCATCCTGATTGGCCTTAAAAAAGCCATTGAAATACCCCAGAAGGTGGCAAGAGACAAAACGCAGATAACTGTATTTCAAGTGACGGCTTTAACGATTGCCGGTGGGGGTGAAAACCTTGGGATTTATATTCCTATTTTGCTTACGATTAACCTAGCCAACCAGCTGTTATTTGTTGTGACGTTTGCTTTTTTGATTCCAATTTGGTGGTTAATTGGAAAAATAATTGGTCGGCACCAAGTGGTGATCAGACTGATTCATCGCCAAGAAAAAATTGTGGTTCCTTGTATTTATTTGGTTGTTGGTCTGTGGCTTTTCTTTGGTTGAGCTTTAAAGTACATTTTACAACTTTGTGTATCTTTTCTTTTAAATCATGTAGAATATTTAAGGTAATAATTGTATACATGTTGAGAGAAAAGGTATAGGAAAATGGTTGAAGACACACTAATTTGGGCCTTCTTGATTCTTTTTATTTGGTGGCTTATTGAATGGCGAAAAAATCGAAAGAGTGGATTAAAGATGCAGAAAAGGGCCAAATGGCTTTTGGCATTGGCAGTGCTATCTTTCGTAACAGCTTCGATTATCGCTCCGGATGAAACGGATTCTGCGAACACAAAACAAACCTCTAAGAAGAGTTCGACTAATAAAAGCAGTCAATCGTCCTCTTCTCAGAAAAAGGAAAAAAGCGCTAAGGATGTTGACCGACAGGTTGTTCAAGAACCTGAAGGTATATTGGCCTTTACAGGAAAGAAGCAGCTTGCTATGGGTGACTTGGATACCCATAAGCGGGCCACTTATTCGCACATTCAGCTACAAAATAGTGATGAACCTAAAAAGAAGCGTGCGGCCCGTTTGAAGTATAATCCTGCGGGTTGGCATAACTTTAAGTTCTACTATGGAAATGGATCCAAGCAAGCATGGCTGATGAACCGCGGGCATTTAATTGGTTACCAGTTCTCTGGCCTGAACGATGAAGCTAAAAATTCGGTTCCTGAAACTGCCTGGATGAATGCTGGTGACTACAAGGGAACGAATTCCAAGAATAAGGATTCAATGCTTTATTACGAAAAGCGTCTCGATTCTTGGCTGTCCAACCATCCCCACTACTGGCTAGATTATATGGTCAAACCAATTTACCAAGGGGATGAACTGATTCCCCGTCAGGTTGAATTAACTTACGTTGGGCTTGATTCAGATGGTAAAGTCCTACAAATTAAGTTCGACTCTGATAAAGAAACGATTGACCAAAATGGTCTGACTCATGTTGTGCTGGATAATGTTTCGCCCAATGCCGATATCGATTATGCAACGGGACGCGCAACGAACACTGTGAAAAAAGCTAGCGTTCAAAAAGCCGAAAAGGCTGCTGCTGAAAAGCAGCAAGCAGAAGAAAAGAAACGCGTTGAGCAACAACAGGCTGAGGAAAAGAAGCGTGCTGAACAACAGCAAGCTGAAGAAAAGAAGCAGGCTGAGGCACAGCAAGCAGCTGCTAGTCAAGCAGCACAACAGGCCGCACAGGTTAACCAAAACACCAACAACACTGCTTCCACGCGCACAGTTTATGTAACAGGCGGTGGAAAATCGAATGTCTATTGGTATGACTTGACGAATCTTCCACCGAAGACGAATCGTGCCAACATTGTGACCATGACGGAGGCGGAAGCCCAGGCTCAAGGAAAGCGCCTTTCCTTACGTCAATAAGTAAAAAGTACCCGTTGAATTAACAATGGGTACTTTTTTTATTGTTATTGTGAATCGGGGGTGGACTTACTTTTCAAGTCATCCAAGTCTTTTTTTCCTAAGTAATCTTTGTAATCCAAGCCGGAATAGATAAATCCTTGGCTCTTGTCCGTTGGTTCGGTGGTGTAAATGGTAAAGATGCCCATTCGTTCGTAGTAGGCTACAACGGCTTGTTTTTTGCCATTAACTGTTAACATGGTTTTCCAGAATTGACCACCGTCTGGATGATAATCATCAATCGGGAATTCACCTTCGACCATGGCTGGTTGCCTTTTTTGCTGCCCAATGTAAAAAGTCGTTTTGCTGGTTAGTCTGTTTAAACTGTTTTCTTTTTCTTGTTGACTCTTATTGTATGTACAAATTGCACCAGCAAGAATCAATAAGATGGCAAAAAATAGGTTGGTTGTCTTTTTTTGTTTGGTCATATTACACTCTCTTCTACTTTCTCTTTTATAAGATTACGATAGACGGAGCATGATGGCAACCAACCATAAATGGTTGAGTCAAAATGATTTAAAAGCTGAATCATAATATTGAAAAAAGTCCCGAAAGCCAGTATGACTTTCGGGACTTTTATGTTGATAGGACAATCGGTTAGTCCCGTTCTACGACTTTTTCGTGAGCAACATTCTGCTTTTCTTTTACTACGAATTCTTCAAACAAGTCGTGCAAAAGGTGCTCAAGATAGTTTTCTAAAAAGGCGGTCGTTGCCATGGCTTCGCCAACGCGTCCCTCGAGGCGACTAAGGTCATCTTTGAAATCCTGAACGTGGGAACGGCTCGTTTGCTGCGTTTTGCAGTGGACGATGATTTCTTGGAAACGCTTTTCAAATTCTTCTTTGTTCAAGTTGCACCTCTTAATCGTTTAACAAGGACTCGGCTGTCATTAATTCTTGATGGTAACGAACACGTCCGTAGTTTTTAGCACGCATTTGAATCATGTGGACTAACTGTTCCACGTGTTGGTGATCCGTTATTTTGAAAGAGTGATGCTGTTCTAAACGGTTAGCCAACCATTCTTTGATTGCTGGAAAAAGCTTCAATGTTCCAGTTACTTCTAGGGGGATGTAATGTCCATTTGCCGATAGTTGCTGTGGCTGGAATGTTTGATTGTCAATGGTTGAAATGGCAGTGGTCAAACAGCCTCGTTCCTCTTTATCAGCAGCGTCAAGCCGATTAAATCGATATCGTCGTGCTTTTTTGCCATCCGAATAATCGACAAAAACCCACGGTAGGACTTCTTTGACTTTGAAAATTAAGTGACAGAACCAGCTGTGTGGTTCTTTTTTCGTTCGCTTCGTGATAAAGATGATAAAGTCACCCTTATGTAAATTTAATCGGCCATTGTGTGCAATATCGAAGAGGATTCCCTGAGGGTTTTTGCAATAGGGATTAATTTTCTCTTCTTGGGGCATAGTCCAAGGCTGATAGACTAAATAACTAACCATAGTGCTCCAATCGTACTGTAATTGCTAATAATATAACACAAATAATCCATATATGTGTTATATTATTGCCTAAGTTACAAAATGATTGCAAGATACGCTTGAAAGGACTTTGTATATGCAAGAAGAAAAGCCCACAAAAATGGAGATTCGTGCCCATGATTCGAGTCTCGTCAACGAACGTGAAATTAAGAATAGCCGAATGAATGAATCAATGAAAACTCGTCGTCATGGTGCGATGAAGGAAGAATTTAAGCGAAGTTTCCCGGATTATACAGCCCACATGAATTGGTTGGAAGAGACTGAGTGATTGGTTTTGCCATTAAAAAAGACTACCCATTGGGGTAGTCTTTTTTGAATTTTGTTTGGTTATTTTCTTAGGCTAAAATTGCGATATAGCCAATCATGCTGAACACAGCCACGAGACAAATCACAATAAACCAAGGTTTTTTGTATAAGGCGTAGGTCGGTTGTGCATTTTCTTCGTCTCTTTTTTCTTTTGACATACGAATCTCCCTTAAATACGTATCATGCTAAAAATCTAATCTGAATATAAAACGAATCAATTGGAATTGCAAACTTATCCAAATCGATGTTGGTGATTGACTCGAAGAAGACTGCTTAAACGGCTACCGGTGCCTTAATGGCGGGTTCCGATTCGTAGTCCACCAATTTAATGTCATCCATCGTGTAATCAAAGATAGAATGCACATCGGGATTTAGCCAAATTTTAGGTAATGGGTGCATTGGTCGGCTGAGCTGTTCTTCTACCTGATCAACGTGGTTTTTGTAAATGTGGGTATCCCCAATGGTATGCACAAAGTCACCAACTTCCAAACCAGTTTGTGCGGCAATCATGTGAATGAGAAGGGAGTAAGAAGCAATGTTGAAAGGAACACCAAGGAAAAAGTCGCCCGAGCGCTGGTAAAGTTGAGCAGATAATTTTCCGTCTGCTACGTAGAATTGTGATAGAACGTGGCAGGAAGGGAGTGGTGCTTCAGGCGTGGTTTCTGGATTCCAAGCGGTCAAAATCAACCGACGTGAATTGGGATTTGTTTTAATCTGTTCAATCAGACGACTAATTTGATCGGTTTCCTGACCACCTGGTAGTACAGATGCCCATGAACGCCATAGCTTGCCGTATACTTCGCCAATGTAGCCAAACTTTTCCATAAAGGCATCGTCTTCTAAAATTTGTTGAACAAAATAATCTTTTTGTTTCAAATATTCTGCCTTGAATTCGGGGTCTTTTTCGGCGCGTAAACCGAAATTCGTCATATCAGGACCATCGTATTCAGCTGACTCTACCCATTGTTGGAAGGCCCATTCATCCCAAATGTGGTTGTTGTGTTGCAGAAGAAAACGGATGTTGTTGTCACCGCGAAGAAACCAGAGGAGTTCGGATTTAATGAGCTTGAAAAAGACTTTTTTGGTTGTCAAAATTGGAAAGCCTTCGGAAAGGTTAAAACGCATTTGTGTTCCAAAAATCGAATAAGTACCAGTACCTGTTCGATCCCCTTTTTCATGACCTTCTTCCAAAATCTTCTTGGCTAGGTTAAGGTATTGCTCTTCGTTTTTGCTCATCTTGGTTCCCCGATTTCTTATAAATTCTGTTATCTAGTATAGCAAAAAAACAATGTCTGTCAGTTATTTTACAGGTGAGAGTATGAAAAAAGGTCAGCCTTGTTGACTGACCATTTGGCTGTGCTACCGTGCTTACTGAATGAACTGCGATAAGTTGATTTGATTGGCTGTTTCCTGTTCGAAGGGTACCTGAATTAACGGGACCTGCTTTTCTTCTAGCAGTTTTTGGGCGAAGTCATCGTTTCGGTAATCCCGCATGAAATTAATCTTTTTAATTCCGGCTTGTAGGAGCAATTTGGTGCAAAAAACGCAGGGAGCGTCTGTCACATAAAGTGTTGATCCTTCCACCGGAATCCCCATCGAAGCAGCCTGCATGAGGGCGTTTTGTTCAGCATGGACGGCGCGAATACAGTGACCATCGACGATGTAATCACCAACTTCTGTACAATGCGGTGTGCCAGAAACCGCCCCGTTATAACCAGAGGCAATAATGCGGTGGTCTTTGACTAAGATGGCACCAACGTGGCGCCTCGTACAGGTTGAACGAGTAGAAAGGATGGCGGACTGTGCAATGAAGTACTGGTCCCATGAGATTCGTTGATCGGCCATTTTAACTCCTTTTAGAGGATTGCTTTTGCTAAAATAATAATTAAGGTTATTTTACAACAGTTCGCTTTTTTCGGCGAGGCAAAGGAGAAAAAGATGGCCCAAACATTAGATGGACGCTTAGTTGCGCAAAAATTGCGAGAAAATCTAGCGAAAAAAGTTCAAGAAGATGGCGTGAAGGCGACTTTGGCAGTGGTTTATGACCCAGCAGACGATGGCTCGAGGCTCTACGTCGGTATGAAGCAACGCGCCGCTGCAAAGGTTGGCATCGCAACACAAGACATTGCGGTTCCTGCCCACGCCACTACCGAAGAAGTGCAAAACATTGTGCACGAATTAAATGAAAATCCACAAGTAACCGGGATTTTAATTCAAGCACCATTACCAGAACAAGTGGACGATGCGACCATTTTTGCCACGGTTGCACCAGAAAAGGATGTCGATGGGCTCGGTGTAACCAATCAAGGTCGTCTCTTTGCAAACGAGGCGGGTGATTATCCAGTTGCGGCTACACCCAAGGGTGTCATGACCCTACTTGATCACTACCATCTTTCAGTAAGCGGGAAAACGGCCGTTGTGATTGGTCGATCACAATTGTTTGGTCGGCCAATGGCTGCGCTCCTCTTGAATGCTGACGCAACGGTGACAATTGCCCATCGTTATACGCCTGCAGAAGTGTTGAACCGTTTGTTGGCAGAGGCGGATATAGTGGTTATTGGGGTTGGAATACCCGCCTTTATTCGTGCCAATCAGATTAAGGAAGGAGCCGTGGTCGTTGATGTTGGCATGAACGTTGTGAATGGCAAGGCTTGTGGGGATGTTGATCCAGCTGTTGCTGACCGGGCAGCATGGCTAACACCGGTTCCTGGTGGCGTTGGACCCATGACAATTGCGACTTTGTTGATTTCAACTTATGAAGCCGCGATTCGGGCCAAGGAAAATCCTGTTCAATAATAAACGAGTGGTTTCAAAGTCAAGTCTGTGAGGACTTGGCTTTTTTATTTTCGAAAAAATTCCGTTGTTTATCTTGTTGACTTTACGTGCTATGAGAGTGAAGGGGGCAAGACGATGAATCAAACTGCAAGATGGCCTGAACGTAAACAACATAGTATCCGAGAGTTTCTCCAGCAAATCCTTTCTAGCGCATTCCAGCAACAATTCAGTGATTTGTATTTTCTTCCGAAAGTGGGCAAGTACCAGTTATCTGGTCAGCAATTGGGACGCCTTCAGCAAATAATGGAGGTGTCGATTGATGATGCAAAAAGCATGCTTTCGCTGATGAAATATTGGGCACAACTGGATTTAGCTGAGATGAGACGACCACAATTGGGGCGATTTGACTTTGAGGATGGTTTCGTTCGGCTGTCGTCCGTGGGTGATTTTTTAGGACGGGAAAGTTTAGTATTACGACTCATTAGTAAGCAAGTAGGGCCACTTGCTTACCGCAACGAACAACAATGGAAAGAATTACTGGCCGACCGGCCGAGCAGTGGCCTATACCTATTGGTTGGGCCCACTGGATCTGGTAAAACCACCACGTTGCATGAACTGTTAAGAAAGTGGTCAGACCAGCTCGTTGTGCTGACAGTTGAAGACCCCGTTGAAATCGAACAGCCAGCCTTCTTACAGCTACAGGTCAATAATACGGCTGGTGTCCATTATCAAGACCTGATTAAGGTGGCGCTACGGCATCGACCGGATATTCTGGTCATTGGTGAGATTCGTGATTTGGAAACGGCACAGGCCGCCCTCCAAGCTGCCTTGTCTGGGCACCTAGTGTTGGCAACAATTCATGCTAATTCAGCTGAATTAGTTCTCGAACGATTGGTCGATCTTGGTTTGGACCGAGAACTTGTACTGGAAGCCTTAGTCAAATCAGTCTATATGCGTTTATGCACGAAAAAAAGTGGTGGATTAGAAGCTAATCTGACTGTCGTTGATTGGCGAAACAGTGAATAGTTGTTTGAGATTTTTCGGGACGGGAAAGGGAAGTGTGATGTTAAAAAAGCGGGGAAGAAAAGCATTAAAGCAGCAGGAACAGACGACTTTTTTGTCAGAATTGTCCGAACTGGTTCATGCAGGTTATTCGTTACCGTTGTCTTTGGCAGTCATTCAGAGTGGCCATTTGAAATGGCGCAGTTTACTTGAGACTGTTCAAAATCGATTAGCCGAGGGACACGACCTCACCCGGAGCCTAAGCGGGGTGTTAAGTCCAACTTTAATCAGCTACTTAGCCTTAGCACAACAGCATGGGCATTTTGAAGAAACGCTAGCCGTTTTAGTTGATAAGCTGCAGCAATTACTTGGTTATCAGCGCCAATTGAAACAAATTATGACTTATCCTGTTTTTCTTGTGTTGCTATTGTTTGGAATGGTTTATGGTCTCGAGCACACCCTGTATCCCATATTTTCAGAACTAGCTGGTAATGCAGGACAAGGCGCTGGTGGGAACTTTCCCTTAACAGCGCTGCATGTTTTACTGGCGTCGGTTGTATTGACTGGTATTTTGGGTTTCATGTTTTATATTTATTTGCTGAAATTGCCACCCCTTAGGCACCTATTAACGTTAGCTCGTTTACCTGGAGTAGCGGGATTCACGAAAGATTTAATGACAGCAATGATGGCTGAGCAACTGGCCATTTTCCTCAAAGCGGGGATGACTTTGCCGGAAATTATTGAGTATTTTGCAACTGAATCAGCTGGGAAACGTTCGCTTGGTCAAGAATTAGCAAAAAACGCCCAGTTTTCCTTGGCGAATGCCGAGGACTTAACCACATGGTTAAGTAAGCAAATCTATTTGCGTCCTGGAATTTCTGCTTACTTGACCAGGGGTTTTGAACCAGGTATTTTGTCAGCCTATTTGGCTTTTTATGCTAAAAGAGAATATCAATCCTTTCATCGACGAGTTCACCGTTCCTTTTCACTCATACAGCCCCTACTTTTTGCCATTATCGGGCTTACGATTGTTTTACTTTACTTAGCAATGTTATTACCGTTATATCAGAATTTGGGAGGTTACCAACCGTGAAACAATTAAAGTTAAAAATAAATAATTGCTTATTGAAAAATGTCGGAGGCATTGGGAAACAGCAAAGCAGCTTTACGCTGATTGAGGCGACTGTAGTTCTTTTTATCATTGCCCTGTTGATGCTGTTAATCCTGCCTAATTTAAATCGGCAACGGGAGCGAGCAGAAGCAACGCATCGAAAAGCAATGGTTGGAACGGTACAGACGCAAATTGATTTATATTTAAACGATCATCCGGAACAAAAGTCAGTGACGTTAGCCGATTTGCGAAAAGAAGACTATTTAACCAAGCAGCAGGAGGATAAGGTAAAGAAGTTGAAAATTGTGGTTAGCGGCCATGAAGCAAAGGGATAACTATCTGCACGCTTTCACATTAATTGAGTCCGTAATGGTTTTAGCAGTTGCCAGTCTGATTGTTGGGATGGCCGTCTTTTTTAGGCCAGCTAAGCCCAAGTTATCTGTTTATGATTTTGAAAGGAGTTTAGGCAGTAGTTTTGAACATAGTCGAGCTCAGGCTCAAACTGAAGGAACTTCAAAAGAGCTCCGATTTGAGAAGCATATGCTTTTTACATTAGACAGTCAATTAACCTACCCACAGGATTACCATTTAAAAGAAGAACGAACGATTAAAATACAGGCTTCGGGTTTTGTATCTCCTCAATCAATTGTTTTTTATCATTCAGGAAAAGCACTACGTTTTATCATTCAGTTTGGGGGTGGTCATTATCATTTTCAAGAATAGAAAAAGGGCGGGTTTTGCTCTAGTAGATGGGTTAATGGCACTCGGTTTAATAACGGCAATGGTTTGTTTGGAATTAGATGCAGTCGTGAATTATCAAACGGGCATGACCAGAGCCCGACAACAATTTCGAAAGCAATTGAATCGAAAAGAATTAGCCTTGCAGGATTGGCAATCATATAAAAATCGTGAGAAAACAAAGGATGAGCAACAAACAGAATCGATTAAATAACGCCTTTACAATGCTTGAATCATTTTTAGCACTGATTGTTTCAGTTATGATTATTTTTGGTTTAACGATGCTGACGCACTCGAGAAAGGATGTTGGACAAATAGATGCTCTTTTTCAGCTACAAAGCGCGTGTCAACAATTACAAGAACAGGGTTACCAATTGATTTCTTCTGATGAGAGTCGGCTGGAATTATCAAACGAAGGGCATTTAAAACGTCTCCTACTGAAACGTCATCGGTTAATTTTACAAGGGAGAAACCGTGGTGAAATGGTTTTACTAACAGGTTTGCAGAACTTGTCGTTTAGAAACCAAGAAAGTTATCAAATTGTGGAGGCGAAGACAGAACAGGGTGAAAAGCTCCGTGCTTTTTTGGTTTTGCCAAAGGAGGTGAAAAAAGAATGAAAAGAAAAAGGGCAGCCTATCTTTTACTGCCAACGCTAATTATCATTTCGGGACTTTCCTTGATTTTCGTCGTACAGCATCGGGTATTTGGTCAGCGGATTCAGACGACTAAACTCGTTAACCAAAGTTTGTTGATTGATACGGTGCAACTGAGAGCTTCCATTGCCTATTATGAAAATCACTCTTTGACGGGTCAATACGAGGAAGCGCATTACTCGATAGCAGAGAAAAAGCAAGAAATTCATATACGCTGGCATTCAAAAGAGTTTAAACGAAAGCTTTTCTAAGGCATGCTTGTCACCCCTAAGAAAAGGGGCTAAAATGGGGGCATGACAAAAGTAAATATTCCAGAACAATTTCAAACAATCGATTCGATTGTCCAAAAGGTAAAACAAAGCGAAGGTGTCAGCCAGCGACAAGCGCTTGTACAAGTGTTGGCGACACTGAATGAACAGGAATTAACTGCTAAAGATAAAGAAGTCCTTTCAGCAGATAGTCAGTTAGCAATGGAGAAGTTATTTACCATTGACTGGTCGTCCTTTTCTTTTCAGGAAAAGCGACACATTCTTCAATTGTTGATTTTAAAAGCTGATAAGGAAGATAAGATTCCAGCTAATGAGCAGTTAACTCCAGACGGGATTGGCTATTTGTTAGGTGACTTGGTAGCTAAGACAGCCAATGTTAAAAAAGCCAATGGTCAAGTGGCAACCATTACTGATATGACCGTTGGTTCAGCCAACCTTCTTTGGACAGTTCAAGAAGTTCTTGGATCAACCGATGTTGAAGTAAAAACAACTGGAATTGACGTTGTTGATTCACAGTTGGCTCTGGCGTCTGTAACAGCTGATTTGTTAAGCGATAATCAGGCTGATTTTTTCCTGGGTGATGTTGTGAACTTACCGGCAGGCGAATTATTGCCCGCTGACGTTGTGATTGGTGATTTACCCATTGGGTACTATCCGAATGAAGCGCCAGCAGGTTTTGTTACGGCATTCAAAGATGGTAAATCTTATGCTCACTTCCTAATGATTGAACAAGCACTGAACTTACTAAAGGAAGACGGTTGGGCCTACCTCGTCGTGCCGGCGGATATTTTGTCAGGTGCCCACCACGAAAGTATTTTAAAACTGTTGTCTAATAAGGCGCAGCTAAAGGCTTTCCTTACATTGCCACAAAGCTTCTTCCAAAAGAAAGAACAACAAAAAGCCATCTTGGTTATTCGCCATTCAAGTGCAACCCCTAAAACTGAAGTTATGCTAGGACAGTACCCTTCAGTAAAGGAAAGCAAAGCGCTCGAAGAATTTTTGCAAGATTTAGGTGACTGGGGTAAACTGAATAAAGAAAAAGTGCGAGATTAAACAAAGGATAGGTGGAATATTTCATGGCAAAGATTATGGCCGTTAACGCTGGTTCATCTTCATTAAAGTTCCAATTACTGGAGATGCCTGCCGAAGAAGTGATTGCCCAAGGATTAGTTGAACGTATCGGAATGGAAGATGCCATTTTCACGATTAAGTTTGCAGCAAATGAAAAGGCTGATTCAAACGAAAACGTTTCGGTTAAGGGACAAAAGGCGAAGTTCCAAAAAGTAACGCCAATTAAAGATCACTCCGTTGCAATTAACATGATGTTGGAAGAATTATCAAACTTGGATATTATTTCTGATTTCAATGAAATTGTTGGTGTCGGTCATCGTGTTGTTGCTGGTGGTGAATACTTCGATAAGTCCGTTTTGATTAACGAGGACGTATTAGCAAAGATTGATGAATTGGCAGATTATGCACCGCTTCATAATCCTGCAAACGCCATGGGTATCCGTGTTTTCCAAAAGCTTTTGCCAAAGGCAACGGAAGTGGCTGTTTTCGATACTTCCTTCCACCAAACAATGCCGAAGGTTAACTATCTGTACTCACTTCCTTACAAGTACTATGAAAAATATGGTGCTCGTAAGTACGGGGCGCATGGAACTTCACACCGTTACGTTGCGGGTAAAGCTGCGGAATTGTTAGGCCAACCAATTGAAGACCTGAAGTTAATTACGCTTCACCTTGGGGCAGGAGCCTCTATTACGGCGGTTAAGCATGGCAAGTCCTTTGACACTTCAATGGGCTTCACACCACTGGCTGGTGTGACGATGGCTACTCGTTCTGGAGACGTAGATCCTTCTTTGGTTTCCTTTATTCAAGATAAAGAAAACTTGTCCAACGATGAAATGTTAACGATTTTGAATAAGCAGTCAGGTCTTCAGGGAATTTCAGAACTATCTTCTGACATGCGTGATCTTCGTGCTGCTCGTCAAGAGAACGATAAGGCCGAATTGGCCATTGATATCTTTGTTGATCGTGTTGTGTCATACATTGGACAGTATGTTGCTAAGATGGATGGCGCTGATGCCATTGTCTTCACTGCCGGAATCGGTGAAAATGCTGATTGGGTTCGTGAAGAAGTAACTGCACGATTGGGGTACCTTGGGATTAAGATTGATCCTCAAAAGAATGATGGTTGCACTGAAGAGGCTGATATTTCAGCCGCTGATGCCAAGATTAAGACTTTGGTTGTGCCAACTGATGAAGAGTTAATGATTGCTCGTGATGTTCAGTCATTGATGAAGTAAGTGACTTTTATAAGTATGAAGAATAAAAGACACCATCTGTTTTGAAACAGTGGTGTCTTTTCCATGATTAGCAAAGAAAGTTATTCATAATGGAAATGGAATTTAAAAAACGACGTTCAAATAAAAAGAAGCATCCGATTCGAAATACTATTCTCTTGATTTTGGCTATTTTGTTAGTAGGTGCTGGGACTTTTCTTTATCTCAATCATCGTGGTTATTCAGCAAAGAACCCGAATGATATGTCATTAACCGAAGTCAAGGTAACGAGCTCTGACTCGATTAACCAAGTCGGTAAAAAATTGCAAAAGAAGGGGCTGATTTATAACGCCAAGTATTTAAATCGCTATGCTAAGCGTTATGGGGCAAAGTCAATTAAATCTGGGACTTATTTATTTTCACCCGTTCAAAGTATTGATAATGTCTATCAAGAATTGGCCCAGGGTCCTGGTGAACAGCCAGTACTGGACTCTTCCTATACTTATATTGATGGTAATAAAACGGCAGAACAGACTGCTGGGACGATGGCGGATGCAGCGAACGTTTCGCGTTCTGCATTGATTGCGGCATACACGGATAAGGACTTGATCAAAGAGATGAAGTCGAAGTATCCAAAACTTTTCTTAAACGCTAAGTCTGACATTACGCTATATGACCTGGTGATGCCCGGTATTTATAAGTTGAAGGATGAGAAGTCTGCCAAGGATCTTGTTCGAGACCTACTTGGACGAACCAATAAGGAAATGGGTAGCTACTATAGTGAGTTGAAGAAAAACGGAATTCCTGTATCAACGGCTGTTTTGTTAGCTGAAAATGGCGGAAAGACCGAATTTGATCGTCGTTTAGCTTTTATCCATAAGATTGCTTCTTACGCTCAGGAATTGAAGAGCCAATATGGCATTTTGCCATCAATTTCAATCGCACAGGCAATTCACGAATCGAACTGGGACGATTCCGAACTCTCGTCAAAGTATAATAACTTTTATGGTGTTAAAAGTGATGATACTGATTCTGGTAAGTCAGTTGTCCTTCAGACACAAGAAGTTGAAAATGGCGAAACGGTCACTAAAAACGCCCGTTTTGCAGTATATGCTTCTTACAAGGATTCAATGAAGGCCCATGCTAAAACATTGGTAAATGGTAATACTTGGAATAGCAGCCAGTTTAAGGATGTTATTTCAGCAAGTAATTATAAAGATGCAGCGCAAGCTCTGTACGATGATTCCTATGCTACCGATCCTAATTATCCGGCTGCGATTATTCGAATTATTGAAAATTGGAACTTAGCTCAGTATGATAAGTAAAGAAAGGGCCCGTATGATACGGGCCTTTTTCTTTTCCAATCGTTGATGGGAAAGATTTATGGAATAAATAATTCAAATTAATATAGATTTCTTTTGAAAAGAGTTGTGTAAGCGTTTACATTACGTTATAATAATACATGTAAACAAGTGAAAGGAGTCCACTAAAATGGATTTTGCAATTATTATGGCTTTACTCCCCGCCTTGTTCTGGGGGTCAGTTGGTCTTGTATCAACTAAAATGGGCGGTTCAGCTGCTCAACAAACTTTCGGGATGTCCGCTGGTGCTTTGATTTTCGGATTAATCACAATGTTTGGTTTCGTTATCCCGAACGGTTTCTACATGGGAACTGAAGTTTGGGTTGTTGGTCTCTTGTCCGGTTTGGTCTGGGCAATGGGCATGGCCTTCCAGTTTATGCTTTTCAAGCAGATGGGTGTGTCCCTCGGTGTGCCACTTTCAACAGCGGGTCAGATTATCATGAACGCTTTGTTGGCGGCCACGCTCTTGGGTGAATGGACGTCGATGGCAATGTGGATTGTTGGAATTGTTTCCATCATCTTGGTTGTCACTGGTGCAATCTTCATTTCAAAGCCTGATAAGGCAGATGCAACGGCCGCAAAGATTGATTCTAAGTCAATCTTCTACCTAATCATGTCAACCGCTGGCTTCATGTTGTACTTCATCTTCCCCAACTTCTTGGCAAAGATTGGTTATGTTTCAGAAGAAGTTCGTTCTGCTGGAAACGGCTTGAACTACATGACGGCGATTGTTGGTCCTCAAGCTATTGGACAGGTGATTGGTGCGATTATTATCGTACTCTTCGTCTTCCGTGAAGGAAAGACGATGTTTGATAAGCCATCATGGAAGAACTTGATCACTGGTTTGGTCTGGGCGCTTGGAAACATCTTCATGTTTGCTTCTGCTGCTAACCCACACGTTGGTCAAACGATTGCCACGACTTTGTCACAACTGAACATCATCGTTGGTACTTTTGGTGGTATTTACTTCTTGCACGAAAAGAAGTCTTCAACCCAGATGAAGGCGATCGTCATCGGAACAATTCTTGTGGTCATTGGGGCCATGATTATTGGAAATATTCATGCGTTTGCTTAAAAAATAAAATAAATTTTCGAAAGGGAAGTTCCTGATAGGAGCTTCTCTTTTTTATTTCAAAAAAACGTTGTGTATTTATTCACATTATGTATAATAAAAGATGTTATAAATGAAGGAGTTCACAAACATGGATTTTGCAATTATTTTTGCTTTGCTACCCGCTCTTTTCTGGGGATCGGTTGGTATTGTTGCAACAAAGATGGGCGGATCAGCCGCTCAGCAAACATTAGGAATGTCAGCAGGTGCCTTGCTATTCGGCTTATTACTAATGTTTGGCTTTGTCTTGCCTAGCGGTTTTTATTTCGGACCAGAAATTTGGATTGTCGGCATGTTGTCAGGACTGGTTTGGGCACTAGGAACAGCCTTTCAGCTGATGCTCTATAGCAGTTAGGGGTTTCATTGGGATTAGCCCTATCAACTGCTGGACAGATTGTGATGAATGCTTTGCTTGCCGCAACAATTTTGGGTGAATGGTCGACCATTGCCATGTGGTTAGTTGGTAGTATATCAATTGTTCTAGTGGTCATCGGTGCCATTTTTGTTTCAAAACCTGATCAAAAGAATGCTGCCTCTGTAAAGGTGTCTTCCAAATCAATTTTGTATCTGGCTCTCTCAACCGTTGGCTTTATGATTTATTTTGTTTTGCCAAATTTTTTAGCTAAAATTGGCTACGTTCCGGCTGAAGTGAAGCAAGCAGGAAATGGTTTGAATTACATGACGGCCATTGTTGGACCGCAAGCATTCGGACAATTTATTGGTTCGATTCTGATTGTTCTCTTCGTTTTCCATGAGGGAAAGACGATGGTTGAGAAAAGTACTTGGAAAAACATGGGAACCGGGATAGTTTGGGCATTAGGAAACATTTTCATGTTTATCTCCGCTGCCAATCCTGCCGTGGGTCAAACGATTGCCACAACGCTTTCACAACTAAATGTTGTTGTCGGAACGTTAGGGGGTATCTATCTTCTGAATGAAAAGAAGAGTTCGATGCAGATGAAGGCAATCATAATTGGAACGGTCTTAATATTGATTGGTGCCATGTTGATTGGAAACATTCATTCGTTTGCGTAAAGATGGCAATCAAAAAGGGAAGTCCATATTATAATGGACTTCCCTTTTTATTTTATTCAGCGCTTTCAACCTTTAAGATTTTGACTTGGATATCAACACCGTTTGGTAATGGCACTTTAACAGTTTCATCTTGGTGCTTTCCAATCAAAGCGTTTGCCATTGGTGATTCATTGGAAATCTTACCTGACAAAGGATCCGCTTCGACAGAACCAACGATAGTATACGTTTCAGGCTCTTCATCTGGTAGTTCTTGGAATGTCACGGTCTTACCCATCGCTACTTCGTCAGCGGCTGAATCATCAGCAGAAATGATCTCGGCGTTTTCAATCATCTTACGCAAAGTCACGATTCGGCCTTCAACAAAGGCTTGTTCGTCCTTTGCTGATTGGTACTCAGAGTTTTCGGATAAGTCGCCGTAAGAACGGGCGATTTGAATACGCTTTGTAATTTCAGGACGTTGCCGGGTGATTAAGTCCTCCACCTCAGCTTCTAGTTTGTCGCGACCTTCGGCCGTCATTGGAAATGTTTTTTCTTCCGCCATGGTTATTCATCCTTTCAATGCCTTTGGCATAAAAAATACAGCAAACTGACTATATCACGGGCGCCTGTTGCGCGCAAGTGAAAAACGTACTTTGTAGCCAGAAAACAGGGCAACAACAGCCACTACGGTGATAAAGGTGGCGCTTAAAATCAAACCTGGTAAGAAAAGAGGGGGCATGTAGGAAAGCGTTATCTGATGTTTGCCAGCTGTGGTTGGGATTGCGATGAGGCCACCAGCGACCGTTTTAGTTGGGACGACACGGCCATCGACTTTGGCAACCCAACCCGGAGCTGATGGAATGCTTGTCATGATGAGCGGCTGAGCCTTTGTCGTTTGGATTGTTCCCTTCAAGTAACGGCTATTGCTTTTTTCAACATTCAGGGGGTGTTGTTGGAGTTCACTAAGATCTTGATTGACCAAATCCTGATCAAGTGCATAAAGAGCAAGATCGTCCAAATAACGGTTTGAAACCGATTTGTCAAAGACGAAAGTCAGCAACTGCTTTTGACCCTTGGCATTGTTTGCAACATTTAAAGCCACGCTGTGGTCGTACCCGGTTTGCTGGGTGACCCGCTGACCATTGGCGATGATGGTCACTCCAGAAAGGTCAAAGGCACCACCTAAGTTTAGGTAGTAGGCGCCATCTGTTTGTGGTGTAAAAGTCAAAACGAGGGTGGACGGCTGTTTGTGATCAATTTGGACAATCGAACCGCCAGTAATTTGTCCTAGTTTTTGGATGTTGTAAGAACCACTTACCTCGAGAGGTTGCTGAGTCAAAATTTGTTGGTTCGATTGACCAACCAGTGATTTGAGGAGGTTGGCCTGATTCTGCAATGGATAGCGTTTCTGGTTTTTGAAGGAGAGCGCCTCCTTGGAAGCAGCATAGGCAACGGGTAGGGCTCGCTCGTTTTTAACTAGTCGCCAACCATTTCCAGATGATTGGCTAGCGGATTGAAGATAGTCCGGACGAAATGATCGTTTGAGTGACTGTGTTCGGTCCGCCGAGGCATCCTGACTTTGGTCGAGGTAATATTTAAATGAAAGTAAGGAATCGGTAATGATTGTTCCGTTACTATAAGAAATTTTCGAATCCCCAGCAATTTGGCCCATGTTGCGGAAGAAAGCCGAAGAGGAAGCCGGTAAGAGGGAAGAAAAGTGCGAACCGGCTTTGAAATAACCTAGAAAGCCATCGTTATACGTACGACCAATGCCTTCAGCAACTCGATACCAGGAGCGGTCCTTTTCAAGATGGCGGTTGACCATGGTCACTTGTTTTGCTCCCTTTTGATACTCAGCGTTTGTTAGATACGATAAGTGATTCAGGGTAAGGGCGAGGTTGGCCATCAAGAAGACCGCTGTGATAAGGAGTAGGAGAAACTGTTTGATTTGTTTCTTTGTGACAAAAATCAGAGTGAGTAGCGTAAGCAGGTAACCAAATAGGAAGGTGAAAAGCTCGGGCTTATTTAGATAGGAAAGTTGATTCATGAAAAATGAACCGAGCACTGTGATTGTTAGCGTGGCTAAAAGGTAAAAGCCGCGTGCTAAGTTGGTTAGCGCTTGATCACTGTCATAACCTCGTGCTGCCATCACAATCAGTAGAAACGAAATCAAGAAGGAGAAGCGGGCTGGGTACCAAACTGGGTACTGCCCGCCGTGAAATAGAAGAACGAGCGGAATCCAACAGGTGGCTAGCAGGAGAACAATCAGTGCGAAAAGCGAAGCCACTCTTTCGCTTAGCCGAATGTTCTTTTTAGTGAAAAAAGGCCAAAGGAAGAACAAGACGACGGGGGCTACCAGAAAATTGGCTTGACCGGTTTGCATTTGGCTAAAATCAAAGGAACCGGGGATGAGTTTAAAGAATAGCGTGGCAGGATTGTTTTCGAAACCAAGTGTCCAGTTGGCAGAGTGGGTTGTTTTACCAAGCGTCAATTGATCGAGTGTTGGTAGCCAAAGCCAAGCGGTCGCCACGATGGCAGTGACGCCTGCTAAACAAATCTTGATGAGTGATTTAATTGGTAATAAAGCAACGTCTTCTTGCTGATAGGCAATTGGGAGGTAGAGCACTAGGAAAAGGGCAATCATCCAAGCGATGTAGTAGTTCGAAAGAATAGTCGCTATTAAGACGATGATGAAGGGCCACGTTTTCCCCGTTTTCAAGAGTCGGTGTAGCGTGCATAGCAGCAAAGGTAATAGGATGGCCGTATCCAACCACAGTAGGTTAAGGGCGTTGGCAACAAACCAGGCAGAGAGTGGGTAATTAATGGCAAAAAGCGTGATAGCATAACCCTTTAAGTGGTAACTGTTTTTTAAAAACAGGCCCATCGTGAGACCTGCCGTTGCTAGCTTAAGAATGGTGACCAGTAAAATCCATGCTGGCAGTGACTGGGCATCGGCCAACAGAAAAAAGAGGTTGAATGGCGACATCAAGTAATAAGACCATTCCCCAATCATGTCGCCACCTAAACCGGATGAAAAGGAATAGAAAAAGGACGATGGGTCATGTAAAATTGTTGTCTTAAACTGAGCGAAATAGTCCAGGTATTGTTGCCCTAAATCGACCGTTAGAATGGTCGAAGAACCAAAGGGGGCCATGTGCCGATAGACAAAGTAAAGCAGCAGGCTTGCAAAGGGAATCCAAAAAGAAAGGGCAAGCGGACCATATCCAAATTTTTTCATCAAATTATTTCGTATCATCATGTCTTAAGAATACCAAAAAATGGGTGAATTTTAGCGGAAAATTCACCCAATATGGTAAAGTAGAAGAGATTGAAAATGCTTTTTTGCGCGAATTTTTCTTGGAAAGATGAATCTTTATTATGAATCGTAATCGTTACCTAGATGATACTAATAAAAACGACGCCCGGGCCAACCTACCAGGGCGTTTAAAACTGCTACTTGGTTTGGTAGTTGCTCTTATTGCGGCACTGCTCATTCAGTTGGCTTTTTTGACTTTGAAACAGGGAGCCGGTTATCTTTCAGAGGTGAACCAGTCAGATCAAACCGTTGAAAAAGGAAACGCACCGCGTGGGCTGATCTATGACGCCACTGGTAAAGTCATTACGGGTAACCAGTCGGCAACGGCCGTTACGTATACCCGTGGGTCGACAACGACTACCACGCAGATTGCCACCATTGCTAAGAAGCTATCGAAGTATATCAGCATTGATACGACACGCTTGAACGCCCGTTCCAAGGCCGATTACTACTTAGTGACGGATACCAAGGGTGCTGAAAAAGTTCAGGAAGCGGTTAAAAAAGAGAATCCAACAACGGCTTCCTCTTGGTCGACGACACAATTGAATACGGCCATGGCCCAGTACGTGATGAAACATAACTTAGCCAAGAATGTTGATGATAACGTCGCCATGATTTTCCAAAAAATGTCCGGGGCTTCGGCTCTTTCAACTACCTATATTAAGGATTCGGATGTTTCAGACGATGCCCAGGCCAAGATTGCCGAACGAATGGCTTCGATGCCTGGGGTCAAAATTGGTGAATCGTGGTCCCGTAACTATCCGGAAGGAAACGACTTTCAATCGTTGACAGGAACGGTTTCGGATGAATCTGCCGGGCTGCCTTCTGATCGACTGCACCGTTTGCTGGCCGAAGGCTATTCACAAAACGAACCAGTGGGAACGTCTGCTCTTGAAAAGCAGTATGAATCACTTCTAAAGGGTTCGCCGTCACAAACAACCGTGACGACCATGGGGAACGTGAAGACGTCTTCGATTAAGTATCAAGGTCAAGCGGGTGACTCGCTCAAATTGACAATTAATGCTGAGTACCAGAAAAAAGTCCAACAAATCTTGGAGGACAACTTGCCTGGCGGAAACGTGCAAGGGGCTTATTCGACCGTAATTAACCCTTATACCGGGGGGATTTACGCCATGGCTGGGGTTAGTCGTGATTCATCCACTGGGAAGAAGACGGCCAACCAGCTTGGAAACATTAACCAAGCCATCGTCATGGGGTCGGTTGTTAAGCCGGCGGTTCTGGCAACCGGTTTCCAAAAAGGCGTGATTACACCTACCTCGAATACGATGAACGATCAAGCGATTAAGATTGCCGGTACTCCAACCATTACTTCCTATTGGAACAAGAATGGGACACCGACACCAATTGATGCTCGAACGGCTTTGGAAACGTCATCGAACTCGTACTTCGTTCAGTTGGGAATGAAAATTGGTGGCCAAACCTACTCGTCTGGTTCCTCTTTGCATTTGAACTCCGATGCCTTCCAGACCTTGCGAAATGGTCTTGGACAGTTCGGTTTGGGCACGAAGACGGGTATTGATGTTGAAGGCGAAACAGCCGGATACAAGGGGCTGACGACGGGTACCAACATGGGTAAGTATTTGTATGAGTCCTTTGGGCAATACGATTCCTACACAACGTTGCAACTTGCTCGTTATGTTTCAGCAATTGCTAACGGTGGCTACCTCGTGCAACCACATCTGGTTGGTTCGGTTTTGCAGACTGATAAGGATGCTAAGTACCAAAAGACGGTATGGACGGCTGAACCACAGCTTCAGTCACAGGTATCGCTTTCAAGCGATGAGTGGAAAGTCATCAAGGATGGTATGTACCAAGTGGCGAACGGTTCGTCTTCCCATAACACGGGAACGGCTTTGCATAATATGACACCAAAGGTATATGCGAAGACTGGAACGGCCGAAACGTCGACGAACGGACACACGACTTTTACTGAGTCGATGGTTGTTTATGTTCCTGGCACACCATTTGCGATGTCTTTGGCCATCCCAGGAATGGATTCCTACTTGGATGGAACGAACGGCCGAATTGCCAAGCAAATCATTGAAGCCTTCTGGCAGATGGTAGTGGCTAGTCCTAATTCATAAGTAAAGAAAAAGCCTTCCGAATAACCATTCGGAAGGCTTTTTTTGTGATGTTATTCTGGTTTACTGTCGGGATCGACACCGTAGAGATCAATTTTATACTCAGTGATTTTTAAACCAGTCGCTGCTTGCGCAGCCTTAATCAACGGCGCTGGATCATAGTTGGCAGCATCGATGATTTCGTTTGTCCTCGTGTTAATCACGTGGTAGTGGGGATGATCAGCTGCATCGTAGTGACGCTTACCATCTGAAATGCCATCAATAATGACGACAAGCTTCTTTTCAACAAACTTTTCTAGTGTATTATAAACCGTCGCCAGCGAAATGTTGGGCAGGTCTTGGTGAATCATTTCAGCTGTTGGGTGAGTGTCATGGGTCATCATGTATTCAAGCAGGGTCAAGCGTTGGCTTGTGGCCTTAAGCTGGTGTTCTTGCAGAACATTCTTTAATGGATTCAGCATGTTAGCCTCCTAGTTAATATTAACTTCGTGTCAATTATAACATTAGAATGAAACAAAACAAAATATTGACATCAAACAGGACACTTAGTATAATAATTTAGAACCATTCTTATCAAAAAGGGGAAGTGTTATGGAAAAACAATCACTAATGGCCCACAACAACCTAGTCCGGGCTGGTGTTATGGGTGGCAACGACGGGATTTTGTCCGTTGCCGGGATTATCGTCGGGGTGGCCGGAGCCGGGCAAAGTCTATCAGCGATTATGTTGTCAGGTTTTGCCGGGACTTTGGCTGGTATGGTCTCGATGGCGATGGGAGAATTCGTTTCGGTTCGCTCAGCGCATGATGCGCAAGAAAAGGCGCGACAAAGTCAAGAGCAGGCCTTGAAAAAGGACTACGAAGGAGAATTCAACTTTGTCAAGGAAAAGTATCAAGCGGATGGTATTTCAGAGGAATTAGCCACTCAGGCTACCCGAGAGATGATGGAGAAGGATCCGCTTGAAACGACAGTTCGTGAACGACACGGCTTTTCACTGAATTCACAAGTGTCTGCAGGGGGCGCTGCCTTGGTCTCCTTTGTGACTTTTCCTACAGGAGCAGCCCTGCCGATGGCGTTCATGGCCTTGGCTTCACCCAACTTTCGTATTATGGCCACGTTCCTTGCTGTCTTGATTGCTCTGCTCTTTACGGGTTACATGGCCGCCGTGGTGAACGGGGCGAACCGGACGAAGGGAGCCATTCGAAACTTACTTGCTGGTATTTTGACGATGGTCGTAACCTTCTTAATTGGAACACTCTTTAAGTGAGGGGGAAGAAAATGACGACGTTACTAAAAAATTGGCAACAAAAGAAGAATGATAAGAAGCAGGGACAAACAATGGAAGAACGCTTGAATACGATTCGAGCAGGGATTCTTGGTTCCAACGACGGTATTTTGACCGTTGTTGGTGTTGTCTTTTCGGTGGCAGCTGCCACATCAAACCGCTTGGTGATTGTTCTGGCTGGCCTTTCTGATTTGTTGGCCTGCGCCCTTTCAATGGGTTCCGGTGAATTTGCTGCTGTTTCTTCCCAAGCGGATTCCGAAAAAGTCGCAGTGGCGCTTGAAAAGGCTCGTTTAAAGACGGCGTTTGATGCGCAAATGGAAGACGTTGCCGCCTTTTATACGGATCGTGGTGTTCAACCTGATACGGCTAAGGCGATTGCGGCCGAACTGTTAGCAGAAAAGCCACTGGCGACCGTTTTGTCAGTAAAATACGATATGACTTTGGGTCACTATGTGTCACCAATCGCTGCGGCTGTTTCCTCAACCTTCTCGGCTGCTTTAGGTGGTGTATTCCCGTTGGTTGCACTGCTGATTTTCCCAGCTCATTATCAATATTTGGCGGCCATTGTTGCGACGGTGGTTGCCTCGGCTCTGACTGGCTTGCTATCTGCAATCTTTTCTCAAGGAATGGTTAAGCGTGCCATCTGGCGTAATATATGGGTTGGACTTGTTACCATTGCGATTCACTACTGCATTGGGTTACTATTCTAAATAATTGGTTTACTTTGTATTTTACGTAATTTTCTCTTTTATTCTGTGAGAAATTACACTATAATGAACGTGTCGTAAAAGTTGATAAATTTTGGAGGCTTTACATGAAAGTAGTTATTATTGGTGCATCACACGGTGGTCATGAATCAGCGCACGAACTGTTAACACGCTATGATGACATGGACGTGACGGTTTACGAGGCTGGGGACTTTATTTCCTTCATGTCTTGTGGAATGGAACTTTTCTTGGAAGGGAAAGTCACACAACGTGATGATGTTCGTAATTTCAAGCCAGCTGACATTGAGCAGTATGGTGGAAAAGTTCTTGCTAACCACTTGGTTCAAAAGATCGATACGGATAAGCAAGAAGTGACTGTCTTGGACCAAAAGACTGGCAAGACGCTGACCGATACTTATGATAAGTTAATCATTTCTTCAGGTGTTAACCCAATGACTTTGCCAGTACCTGGTGCTGACTTGGACAACGTTTTCTTGATGCGTGGACGTGACTGGGCCACAAAGATTGATGAAAAGTTGCATGATGATGCGGTTAAGAACGTGGTGGTTGTTGGAACTGGTTACATCGGAATCGAAGCAGCCCAAGTCTTTGCGGAAGCTGGCAAGAACGTGACGGTTATTGACATGATTAATCGTCCACTTGGTAACTACTTAGATGAAGAGTTAGCTGGTCCAATCGGTGACGAATTGACCTCACACGGGGTTAACTTGCACCTTGGTCATGGTGTTGCTTCCTTTGAGGGAAATGGTGCTGTGTCATCCGTGAAGGATGATGAAGGCAAGGCCTTTGACGCTGACTTGGTTATTGTTGCGGCTGGTGTAAAGCCAAACACAAAGTATCTAGAGGGAACTGTTGACTTGGATGCCCGTGGTTTCATCAAGACGGATGCTTACCTACGCACTTCTGCCAAGAACGTCTTTGCCATTGGGGATGCGATTAAGCCACTCTTTGCTCCTGCTCGCCAAGCTGCACCAATTGCTTTGGCTTCAACAGCTCGTCGTGAAGCACGTTACGTGGTTGAAAACATTGCGATTGAAAAGCCAGCCCGTGCCTTTGCCGGTGTGAATGGTTCATCTGCACTTTCTGTCTTTGGCTACAAGTTGGCAACAACGGGTGTTAACGCCAACAACGCCGCAAAGATGAAGTTGAACGTGGCATCATCCTTCTACAAAGCAACGGTTCGCCCAAACTTTGTTACGGATGGCAACCCTGAAATTTTTGTTAAGTTGACCTTTAACCCAGAAAACCACGAAATTTTGGGTGGACAATTCTTGTCAAAGCAAGATGTGACGGCTCACGCCAACACGGTTGCCTTAGCAATTAAGGGAAAGATGACTTTGGAAGATTTGGCCGAAGCTGACTTCTTCTTCCAACCTGGTTTTGACCGTCAATGGTCTGTTTTGAACTTGGCAGCCCAAACGGCACTTGGTCAGATTCCATCAGTTTAACCTTAATCATTGTTGAAGATAAAAAAGGACGTCGTCTAGACGTCTTTTTTTATATAATGGAGCTATGATGAAATCAATAAAAAAATACTGGACGTCTTTTGATCGACGACTCCACATTAACGAGCTGGTTACTTACTTTTCGCGTTCTCAAGTTGGCTTGGTAGGGCCGACTTTTGCTTACTACGTGCTGTTAACGCTTTTCCCGTTATTAATTGCCCTTGTTCTTTTAATTTCAGCGCTGAATATTTCAGCCGATAAAATGACGGCAATGATGGCAGATTTTTTACCAGCTTCCGTTCATGATTTTCTAGCACCAGTGCTGACGACAGTTGCCCATAGTGATACAAAATCATACTGGTCAATCTCCATTCTTTTCATTTTCTGGTCACTGTCTCGTGTCATTGCCGTTCTACGGGAGGCTTTCAACCGGATTGCGAACGAAGAAGAAGTGGGGTTACCGATTTTTGCCCGTTTCTGGTCCTTTATTTGGCTTTTGCTGATGGTGGTGGCCTTTACCGCTTTAATCTTTGCGGGAAACATCCTGGCTGTTTACCTTCATAAAATACCAGGGTTAGGTGCCTGGGTGACCCCGACGCGTTACTTACTGCTAGTGGGGATGTGGGTTGTCTTGCTTTGGATGAATTACCAATTGCCAACCAAGGCAGCGCGGCCTCCTTTTCTGGCATCGCTGGTGGGCTCCTTCTTTGATCTGATTTTGTTTAATGGGTTAAACAAGGTTTTTGCTTTGTTAGCTAATTTCCAGTTTGGTAAATATAGCTTTTATCAGTCCTTAACTTCGATTATTGTATTCTTGCTTTGGTTGAATCTAGTGGCAGCGATTTTAGTGGTTGGTTTTGTTGTGATGACCTGGTTGAGTGGTTTTCGGGGTTTCCGTGGTTTGAGAAAGGAAAGAAATGTTTCAGAAGAGTGATTTTACCGTTTTTGACGATCCGACTTTGGAAGGGCGAATGGATAAAATTCGGCAGATTATTGATCCAAAGTTTGAAGACTTTGCAAAGGCGGCGTTACCGATTTTAAACGCCGATGGACGCCCTTGGGTGGCTCATGTAGCCAAGCATAAAATGCGAAAGGTTAATCCACCCGAAAATACTTGGGTTGCCTTTGCGCCCAATAAACGGGGCTATAAAATGGAGCCCCACTTTGAGCTAGGCATGTGGGATGATCACTTGTATCTATACTTAGCCATTGAAGAAAACATGAAAAAGACAAAGGCGGATGGACCGGTGATTGCAAAGCAATTGGACCGACTTGCTAACGAAGTACGGGCTTTGCCGGACGACTTTGTTTTGTCTAATGATCATATGCAAAATAATGCGCATCCTTTGGATGAATATGCCGAAACGGTGACGCGGTATGGAAAAGTGAAGGCGGCCGAAGTCTTGATTGGCCGTCAAATTCCGATTGATTCGCCTTTCCTAAACAAACAATCCGATCAACTATTATCGTTTTTGCTCGACACTCTGAAGCAACTATTGCCCCTTTACGAAGAATTGGCGCAATAAGCTATTGAAAGATTTAAAAAAGACCGACACGTTGTGTCGGTCTTTTTTATTACGATTCAGTTTCGCTTCCCTGTTCCATTAAAAGCAACGTTTGGGCCTGATTAATTTCGGTGTAGAGTTCGTTGGCAACGGCGGATTTGACTTTGCCAGCGGCCAGTTGAGTCGAAAGGAAAGAGTATTCATCTGCGAAGGCTTGGATGTATTCTGAAGCGTTCACTGAGACGTGTTCCTTACGGTAGTCATGGGCCACAATACGGAAGAAACGTTCGAGTAGTCGGCGCACGTCGGCCACGTTCTCTGTGTTTTCGTGGGCAGCTAATTCTTCTTGCAGTGCAGCCGTTAGGAAGCGGTCGGCTGCGTGTTGCATGTCTTCATTGAGCCGGAGCATGGCTTCGCGACCATCTTTCCACTGGGCAACTTTGGCCGCAACTTTCGGGTTGTTCACCATTAGTTTTTCTTGGTAGCGAATTCGCTGTTTTTTAGTAAAGGTTCTTGTTTTAAAATGCCAAGAAAATTCATGACGCCACCGGTGTAACTTTTGCTTTGTTCGAGCCAGTGGATGACGTGATGTGGCCGGTGACAGAAGGGCACGTTGAAGGAAGCGACTATAACGTTCGATAACGTCTTGATCATAGCCTTCGCCAATCATTTCGTCCAAGCGCTCCTGCAAGTCGTCAGAAACCCGATTCAATAGTAGTAAGGTTTCCTCTTCGTGGTGGCTCTTTTTGGGTTGGGCCACCGTTAGTTTTTGCGTTTGTAAGGTTTGAACAATGGCGGTCTTAACTGCGTGATCGCGGACCCGTTGCTCGACTTTGATAATCGCTGAATCAATCATGGCGGTTCGAGCATGGTTGAGTTCGCTTTCTGTATAAACCTGTTCTTCTTCATCGAGGATTCTTGGCAGAACAAGGGCGGCGATAATCAATGAAATTAAAATGACAAGGGTGGCCACGAGTAAAATCTCATTAGCAAAGGGAAGTGGTTGACCATTCACCGTCTTTGGTAGCGACATAGCTAAGGCTAAGGTTACCGCCCCGTGGACACCGGCAACGCCGAAAATTTGTGCACGTTTAGCCCGGTCTTTCGTTCCATGACGGCCAAAGAATCCGGTCAGGCGTTCTTGCTTTTGGTAGGAAACCCAGAGGAAGCGGCCAACAAACATGGCGATATAAATGATCAGAGCAAGGCCGAAAAGGCCAAAGGATTTTTCAAAACCAAAGTCACCGATTAGTTTTAGAATTTTAGGGAGAGAAAGCCCCAAAATAACAAAGACAATTCCGTTTAAGAGGGTAGTCAGCGTCTGCCAAATGGTTCCGGAAACGACGCGCGATTCGGTGGCGATTAACTGTAACCGGGACTGTTCATAGTTGTGGACAATTCCTGCTGCGACGACGGCTAAAATGCCAGAAACACCCATGTGTTCGGCAAGTAAATAAATGGCAAAAGGCGTCAAAATGTTTAAGGGAATCGTTGTTGCTTGTGCAGAAGAAGCGTGGAAGGAAAGATAGAGGCGGAGTGCTACGATGAGGCCGGAAGCCAACGCACCTACGACAAGGCCACCAAGGGCTACAAGAATGAAATGGGTAACGCCATCCACGAGGTTAAAGGAGCCTTGTTGATATACCGTTAAGGCAAGGTCTAAGAGGACGATGCCAGTGGCATCGTTGAAGAGGGATTCGAGCTCCAGCGAATGGTCAAGTCCCTTGGGGACTTTCAAGCCCGTTGTCATCGAGTTCACGGCAACGGCATCGGTTGGTACCACAATGGCTGCTAGGGCGATAGCCAGTGTGAGTGGCCATTCTGATTGAATTTTATCCGTGATGAGGGCGACAATGGCTACGACAAAGAGAGCCAAAATAACAGATAACTGAATAATGGCGTTGAAGTTTTTTTTCATTGTCGTAAATGAAATGCCCTGTCCTTCTTGAAACATCAGAGGAGCAATGATTAAGAAGAGGAAGAATTCGGGATTTAAAGTGAAATTCTGGAAAACGGGGATAAAGGTGAAAAGGCCACCGACCGCAATTAAAACCAGTGCTTCCGGCACACGGGGGATGAAGGGCTTAATAATGTTGGCGGCAATGACGGCAATTAACAATAGTGCGATTAGGTATAGTTGGGACATCGTTTTTCCTTTACATCAATGTAATAAAAAAGCTCGTTAACTACTATTATAGAGGGGATTTTTGAAGGATGTCAAAAAACAAACCTTCTTGGTCTTTTTGTTCAATGTGACTGTTCTTTTTTTGTCACTTTGGTATAATGAATTCAACGTGAGATTTATTCATAATTCTTTAATAAAAGGTAGGTGTATTGATGGCAAGTATTGAACGTCTCTATGATCTTTTCCAACCCGAACACTATGATTTGTATATTGAAGTGTCTCGAGCAGAAAAGGTCATTAAAGGAAAGACCGTTATTAAGGGAACGGCTAAGAAGCAGGCCATTGCGTTGCACCAGCACGATTTAAAAGTGGCCTCTGTCAAGGTTAATGGTCAGGCCGTTGACTTTACGGTCGTTGATGACGATGACCAGATTCGTTTTGCTGTTCCAGAAGCTGGGGAACAGACGCTTGAGGTGGTCTACGAAGCACCGCTAACGGATAACATGAATGGGATTTATCCTTCTTATTACCAGGTTGATGGCGAAGATAAGCAGGTTGTTTCGACGCAGTTTGAAACTTACTTTGCTCGTCAAGCTTTCCCGGGAATTGATGAACCGGAAGCAAAGGCAACGTTCTCATTGGCATTGAAATTTGATGAACAGCCAGGTGAAGTAGCCATCGCGAACATGCCAGAGGAACGAATTGAAGATGGTGTTCACTGCTTCGAAAAGACGGTGAAGATGTCAACCTATTTGGTGGCCTTTGCTTTTGGTGATTTTCAGTCAATCGAAACAAAGACGAAGTCCGGTATCAAAGTCGGTGTTTACGCTACCAAGGCCCATCCTGCAAAGGACTTGGATTTTGCTTTGGACATTGCCAAGCGTTCCATTGAATTCTATGAGGACTTTTATCAAACACCTTATCCTTTGGCCCAGTCCTTGCAAGTTGCCCTTCCCGACTTTTCAGCCGGAGCCATGGAAAACTGGGGAATGGTCACCTACCGTGAAGCCTACTTATTGGTTGATCCGGATAACACGGAATTAGCGATGAAGCAGGTCGTTGCGACGGTAATCGCTCACGAATTGGCTCACCAATGGTTTGGTGATTTGGTGACGATGAAGTGGTGGGATGAACTCTGGTTGAACGAGTCGTTTGCTAACATGATGGAGTTCGTAGCCATTGATGCGATTGAGCCCGACTGGCACATTTGGGAAAGCTTCAATGCCAATGATGTGCAGGCGGCCTTCCGTCGTGATGCCATTCCTGGTGTTCAGCCCGTTCACGTAGCGGTTCATCACCCAGAAGAAATCGATGCCCTCTTTGACCCGGCTATCGTATACGCCAAGGGTGCTCACTTGCTTGTGATGTTGCGTTCCTTAATTGGGGACGATGCTTTGCGGAACGGCTTGAAAGCTTACTTTGATAAGAAGGCTTATGGTAACGCCACAGGGGATGATTTGTGGTCCGCGCTAGGCGCTGCTTCAGGTCAAGACATTGGGGCCATCATGAAGACCTGGTTGGACCAACCTGGTTACCCTGTTTTGTCTGTTTCAGTGGAAGATGGACGTGTTAAGGTTCGCCAAACGCCATTTGTCCTTGGTGAAAAGCCAAAGGATGACCAACGTTTGTGGCAAGTGCCATTGGCCGCTTCAGCCCCTGGCTTGCCAGCATTGTTGACCGAAGAAAGTGCTGACTTGGGGGACTGGGAGACGATTAAGGCTGCTTCGAAGGGACCATTCCGATTGAACGTCGGTAATGCCGGTCACTACATTGTTTCTTATGATGACGAACTCTTGGCAGAACAGATTGCCGATTTGACAGACTTGCCGGCAATCGATCAAGCACAGTTCTTGCAAAACGCTCTTTTGTTGGCACAGGCCAACGAAGTTAACTATGCCGATATTTTGCCAGTATTGCCATTGTTGGCTAACTCTGACTCAGCCCTTGTCCAGGACTTTGTTTACCAGGCAATCACGGCTATCAAAGTCTTTGCCGAACCTGATTCAAAGCTGGAAGCTTATTTGCAGCTCTTCACTCGTGGCTTGTCGACGAAACGTTTTGCTGCCCTCGGTTTGGCTAAGAAGACTAGCGACACGGTCTCAGATGAATTGTCACGTCCAATCATTGTTGCTGCTGCCCTTTATGGCAAGAACCAACACTTGATGGAGGAGGCGCACGCTGTCTTCCAAAAGGCGGGGTCAGCTCAAAAACTACCGGCTGATGGCCGTACCCAGGTCCTAAAGAATGAGTTGGTCAACTATAACAGCCAGGAGACTTTTGCCGCTTTGCTTGCAGCCTATCAAGAAACTGCCAACGCCTCTTTGAAGCGTGATTTGTCAGCTGCGCTGACGTCGACGCCTGATGCGCTGCAATTGAAGACGCTTGTTGCCTCTTTTAAGGACCCAGCCGTGATTAAGCCTCAGGACCTCCGGAACTGGTTCGCCGGTGTTCTCGCCAATCCCGTTGGACAGGATCAGGCTTGGACTTGGTTGAAGGATAACTGGGGTTGGTTGGAAGAACGTCTCGGTGGCGACATGGAGTTCTCATCCTACATCACTGTTATTTCCCGTATTTTCAAGACACGTGAAAAGTTTGACGCCTTTAAGGCTTTCTTTGAAGATAAGAAGGACCAGCCAGGATTGTCGCGTGAAATCGTGGTTGATACTCAAGTGATTAAAAACCGTGTTAAGTTAGTTGAAGAACAGGAAGCATCGGTTGCCAAAGCCTTAGATGGTTTGGTTAAGTAAACAAAAAAACACCCGGAAGGGTGTTTTTTTTATTGTGTAATACGTTTGATGTGCTGAATTAATTGTCGGTTAGCCTTGGCGACTTCCTCTGGACTTTGTCTAAAGCCCTGGTGAATCCAGTAAATGATGACCGAACTAATGCCACCGGCTCCAAAATAGGCCGTTAGGTCGTAGACCGGCTCTTTTGGCAGTTGGATGATACTCTGTTCTCGTTCGTTTAGAATTACTTTTTGAAGCAGGTATTCTCGGTTGTTCTTGGCTAGGGCCAGCAGGAAGGTCTTGTCTTTCAAAAGGGCCGGATAGACCTTATTTAAGACGTCTTCAAAAGTCTGGCTATGCCACTCAACTTCTTGGTAGAGTTTGGTAATGATTTGTTCGACTTTGATGGTGAGTAAGTCGTCAATTGTTTTAACATGCCGGTAAAAAGTCCGCCGCGCTAGACCGGCTTCTTCGGTTAATTCGGCGATGGTGATTTGATCCAAGGGTTTTTTAACCATTAGCTTGGTGAGGGCTTCAGTCAGCATGGCCATGGTTTGGTTAACCTGTTCGGTCCGCTTGATTGTTTTTTCTGTCACGTCGCTTCTCCTTTTGTGCCACTTAGCCAAAAAGACTATCTTTTTTCATTGGACTTAGTATACTTGAAGTAATCAAAAGACACAAATGAGACAGTTGGAGGGGTGCAGATGTCAGACTATAAGATTCAATTCAAAATCGATGGTCAAGTCGTCACGGAAGAACAAATTCACGACGTCGAATTGAGCCGTTATCACAAAGTCTTCAAGGAATTTGGCGAAAAGCAGATTCCCTTACAGATGAACGGACAAGAATACAAAGTGGAAGATGCCTTGGAAATGTCCCTTGAAGAAGCAAAGGAACTCCTAGCGCAAAGTAAGGAAGCCGTTGGGAAACAGGGCATGCTTGATTACTACAAGGATGAACTCTTGCGGGCCGACCACATGTGGGAAGATATTGCCGATAGGGCTGACGATTCGAAACCAATGAAGCAGGCAATTGTTGAAGTCGAGACCGAAAACATTTCGTTGATTCAATTCATGCTCTTTAACATGTCCTTGGCCAAGGAAAACGATCTCTACTTGCCATCCAAGATTCACCCAGAACACTACTATTTCGAAGCCGGTAAGGGTGGGACGCAGACCATCGTGGAAACCTTTGGAATGTACAAGGACCCGTCATACTTGCACTTGGTGCCGGGAAAGGGAGTGGCCCGACCAATTAAGCCGGATGCCGATACGGACATGGTCATGATTGGAAAGACCCTCTTGGCCCACAACATGAAGGACACGAAGATTATCGGAATGCACCAATTTAAGGGCAAGCAAAACGGCTTGCACGTAAAGCTCGGTGTTTTTCTACCCGCAAGCGCGCCCGATGAAATTCTAGAGGGGCATAAGTGGCATTTGATGGTCGAATTTAACAACGGTCTGCACATTGCTAAGGACAAGAAACCCAACTGGTGGCAAAAGCTTATCTTGCCATTGGCGGTTAAGAAGATGGCCAAAGAATTCGAAGAATAAATAGTCAATATTATAAAAAGGACTGCTTGTTTGATTGGCGAGTAGTCTTTTTGTTTACCTGACAAAGTCATCAATAAAAAAACAGGCTGTTAAGCCTGTTTTTTAATCTTCACCCGGAATAAAGGTGTCGTTTCTGATGAACGATTTAAAGTCGTTGTGTAGTTCAGTGAAGAGGTCGTCAGGGCCATTATCGAGCATCTCACGTGGGAAAAAGAAGCGTTGGTCTAACGAAGCGCGCCCCTTGATGGCGCCAACTAGAGTCGATAATTCGGAAAGTTCGCGATGGCTGCCATCGGCTAAGACCAATTCAATCTGCGTTCTGGGCTTCTTAGCAGCTGGTTTGTAATCATCATACGGAAGGTCATAAGCATCATTACGAGCAGTGTAATAACGTGGATCGAAGCCAGCTTCATTAACAATCTTTTCCAAACGGTCAAGATGTGGTGCCGACTGCTCCGTAATTTGAATGGATTTGAGGGGCTTGCGGTTCAAGAAACGTTGAGACAAATCGGCCAGAATGGTATCATCCGCATCCTGCCAGCCATTAATCGCCGTTAAGAAGAGGTTATCGTCGAGACGAAGGTATTCACTCACCGTCAGGTCGTGATCTGGTTGGAAAACGGGGGCTAGCAATGGGCCAACCAGTGAATTGGGTTCTTCGCCTTCAGCTAATAATTCTTTGACACGGCCGAGAATGTGCTCGAGTAGGATTTCCATACCACGTGCCACGGGGTGGAAGTAGACCTGCAAGTACATTTGGTATCGCGCAACGAGGTAGGATTCGACGGCGTGCATCCCACCAATATCGACAGCAATACCGCCCTTGTAAGGGCGAAGCATCCGTAAAATACGGGAAAGGTCGTATTCCCCATAACTAGCTCCGGTGTAATAGGCATCGCGTAGCAGATAATCCATTCGGTCAACATCTAATTGTGAGGAAATTAGTTGGACCACTTGAGGATTGGGGTATGTCTTGGCAATCACCGAAGCGACTTTGTTAGGAAAGTCGGGTCCTTCCTGTAACAAAACCTGATGGATCTCGGTATCGCCTGTGATGATTTGTTGGGTCATCGATTCGTGATCAGTATGAAAGAGGTGTTCGAAGGTGTGCGAAAAAGCACCGTGGCCGACATCATGTAGCAACGCGGCTGCCAAGGTGACGAGACGCTCTTCAGGATTCCAGAGGCCGTCATCTGCGTCCTTGCTAGCATAGTATTGGGCAAAGTGATCCGTTACACGTCGGGCCAGTTCATAAGCCCCCGCGCAATGGCCGAAACGGTCGTGGGTAGCACCGTGAAAAATCGTGTTGGCAACGCCAAGTTGTTGAACCCGACGGAGTCGTTGGAATTCCTTGGTGTTAATCAAGTCCAAAATGAGTTGATCTTGAATGTGGATGAAGTCGTGAATGGGGTCCCGGAGGACTTTTTCTTGCGGCAATTTTTCCAAAAGTTTCACCTTTCCCTTCGTCAATATACCTATTATAATAGAAATAATGAAAACTTGCGAAAATTGAGGGGAATAATGGCCGGAAAAGCAGTGAACGTAACGTTTGATTCAAAGATTTTTCAGGATGGCGGGGATGAATCCTACCAAGTTCAGGCGACAGGTCAACTGGTTCAAAAGGGTGCCTCTTGGTACTTGACCTATGACGAAGAACTGCCTGAACAACCAGTGACACAAGTGCTCGTTAAAATTGAGCCCGACCGTTTGGCCATTACCAGAACAAACGTGCTGAAAACACGGTTGGTTTTTGAAAAAGGACTGGTCGATCATCAACCCTACCAAACGGCTGCCGGTATGATGCTACTTGGCACCAATACCAAGACTTTGCGCATCGACATCGATGCAGTTTCTGGAATGGGACAGGTTGAACTCGCCTATAGTTTGTCAGCCAACGGCGAAGTGGTGGGTCAGTACCAGGTCTCCTTGCAATTTGCTCAATAATTCAGTATAGTTAACTAGTTAGAAGTGCGAAAGGATATAAGCCATGTCACAAATTGAAAACGGTCAACTAAAAGAAGAAATGGCCCTGGTGGAAATCGCCACGGCGATCCTATCCGAACAAAAGCAGGCCATGGCCTTTGCTGATTTAGTTCAAGCCATTGAAAACTTCCTGGGTGTTGATGAGGAGAGCTTCCGTTCTCGTTTGTCCCAGTTCTACACGGATTTGAACACGGACGGTTCATTTATTTCCCTTGGAAACAACGAATGGGCATTGCGTGCTTGGTATCCAGTTGATGCCATCGATGAGTCAATTCACGAAATCGATGACGAAGAAGAAAAGCCTAAGAAGAAAAAGAAGGCAGCCAAGAAGGTCAACGTCTTTGCCGACAACGCCAATGATGATGACGTTATCGATTACAACGACGATGATCCGGAAGACGACGACTTTGACGACGTCCCTGAAGATGAAAAGACAGACGATGACGACGATGCTGATGATGAAGATTCAAAGGATGAATCCATCGACGAGCATTTGACTGAGTTGGCTGGTACGGATGATTTGGATGACCTTTCGGATGGAGATGAAGAGAAGTAATTTTTTAATAAAAAATTGCGATAAACTCTTGCATTTTTGAAAGCTGTTCTGTAAACTATATTACTGTGCTAAGCACTGATTGCTTCCGTAACTCAGTTGGTTAGAGTAGGGGATTTTTAATCCCAAGGTCCTCGGTTCGAATCCGAGCGGAAGCACTGATATTCTTATCAGGAGACCTTGGGTGATTTCCAAAAAAGCGTTCGACAGAAATGTCGGACGCTTTTTGTTTTCAAAACAGCCATCTTCATTTATTTATCATTTATCGGTAAAAAAGTCTTGCATTTCATTTAACCTTCATTTATGATAGACACAACATTAAGAGGACGAGTAAGTTAGCTAAGACATTCAGCGACGTCATGTTTGGTGAGAATGACGGTCAGGCTAAGTGAAGACTACCTCTTATAAATGACATACGAGTAGCGCGTGAAAGTATGCCCGGTCTGACCAACCGTTACCTCGGTTAGATTAAGGTTACGTGTGTTAACGTAGCAAATTTGGGTGGTACCACGCGATAGCGTCCCTGGCTTTTTGGCTAGGGACGCCTTTTTTGTTAACACAAAATCAACAGGAGTGTCTTTTATGGCAGAAAATAATAAAGAATTGAATCGATCCCTTTCTTCTTTCCAAATGGAAATGATTGCACTGGGTGGCACCATCGGTGTCGGCCTTTTCATGGGGGCTTCATCGACCATTTCCTGGACTGGACCATCCGTTATTTTGGCCTACCTAATTTCAGGATTGGTCTTGTATATCGTTATGCGTGCTTTGGGTGAAATGCTCTACATTGATCCAGAAGTTGGTTCCTTTGCCAATTACGCCAAGCATTACATTCATCCGGCCGCTGGCTATCTAACGGTTTGGGCGAACGTGATTCAATGGTTGATGGTTGGAATCTCTGAAACCATCGCCGTTGGTGTTTATCTCGAATATTGGTGGCCAGGCATTCCTTCCTGGGTAACCGGCGTGATTGTCCTTGCCACATTAACTGCCGCTAACCTGGTGACGGTGAAGGCTTATGGTTCCATGGAGTCATGGTTCTCCTTGATTAAAGTCTTAACGATTATCTTCATGATTATCCTGGGCTTCTTGGTCATCTTGTTCGGAGTTGGGAACCACGGGCATCCCCTTGGCTTTTCAAATCTTTGGTCACACGGTTCTTTCTTTGCTGGTGGCATTAAGGGCTTCATGTTTGCTTTGTCCATTGTCATGACTTCTTACCAAGCCATTGAATTGATTGGAATCACGGCTGGTGAAGCTAAGGACCCACAGGTTGCCATTGTGAAATCAATCAAGTCGATTGTTGCCCGTATCCTGATTTTCTACGTTGGGTCAATCTTTGTGATTATCACGATTTATCCATGGAACCAGTTGGACCAAGTGGGATCACCATTCGTTGAAACCTTTGCTCGTGTTGGAATTACAGCTGCGGCTGGAATCATTAACTTCGTCATGATGACGGCGGCCATTTCGGCCTTAAACTCCGGTCTTTTCTCTTCATCCCGGATGCTTTACACGCTGGCCATGAACAAGGAAATTTCGCCCAAGTTTTTGAAGCTGTCAAAGCGTCGTGTCCCTGAAGTAGCGGTTTTGGCCATGTCGGCCGGAATTCTGCTCGGCATTGTCTTAAACGCCATACTGCCATTGATCTGGCATGATTCATCAAAGATTTTTGTGATGGTCTACTCGGCCTCGACTTTGCCAGGAATGGTGCCATGGTTCGTTATCCTCTGGTCACAGATTAAGTTCCGGAAGGAACACCCTGAGTACCTGAAGGGACACCCCTTCAAGTTGGCCTTGTCGCCAATTTCAAACTACTTTGCCATGTTCATGCTGATCATCACCCTGGTCTTCATGACCATCAACCCAGATACGCAGATTCCACTCTTGATTGGTTTCTCATTGCTGGCCTTGGTCTTGGTGGTTTACTTCATCAAGCACCGCAAAGATTAATAAGAATTTGTAAAGAGCGTCCAATGGGCGTTTTTTTATTTGGCAAAGTCTTGTTCGACATGTTACATTGGAACATGTTGATGAAAATTTCGGAGGGAAAGATGACAAAAAAAGAAGTACGCCGTCAAATTAAGGCGCAAGCCAAGGAAAGAATGGCAGGCAATTGGATTTATTTGATTTTGATTACGTTGCCCGCCGTTATTTTTAGTTGGATTGGCAATCAAAGTTATTCAGTTACCAATGTAGCCACGAGCTATGCTACTAATTGGAGTGATGGCCATGCAAGTGGTACCCTTGTCGTGCCATCACTCATGAATGTAAGCAATGGAACCATTATGAGCCTTTTGGCCTTTATTGCTGGAACCGCTGCCATGTATTCATTGTTGGACTTTTATCGTTCTGGTGAAAAGCAGGCACACCCATTCTTGCAATCAATCAATGCCTACAAGCAAAAGGGACTGTTCTGGGGAACGATTGGGGTTGCCATTCTTCAGTTTATTTGGACTTTCCTTTGGACCTTGCTCCTCTTTATTCCCGGAATTATTAAGGGATTGGCATATTCACAAGCCTTCTTTGTTTTCAAGGATGCCAAGGCTGCTGGTGAAGATATTCGCTTCCGTGATGCCATCACGCGTTCTCGTCAATTGATGGATGGACACAAATGGGAATACTTTGTTCTGATTTTGTCCTTCATTGGTTGGGGGATTTTGGCTGAGTTGGTATTTGGATTAGGAATGGTGATTTTGCTTCCTTACATGTACCTGACATACGCCGGCTTTTATGACTATTTGAAAAAGGACTTGGCCGAAAAGAACGGCGAAGTGGCATAAGACAGCAATCAAAGAAACCTTTCAGAGTTTGACTAAACTTTGAAAGGTTTTTATTTTGTTGCTTGTGTTCTTGGCGGGCAAATGATAAGCTATAAAAAATCGAATCACACCTTTAATGTTGATCAGAGAATCACCAAGGTATGCGATTGCGGTTGTCCACGCCCGAAATGGGTGGCGTCCATCAAGATGATGGGCAAAGACTAGCCTTTTTAGCGAATAAAAAGTAAAAGTAGCCGGATAACTCAATATGATATCTAATGACAAAGCTCTGATCAACGATCAGGGCTTTTTTTGTCGGATGAAACGGGGGCTATGTTAACTGAAATGGAAAACTTAGTGGATTTAGATACGCTATCGATACGGGAACTAAATGATTTACTTGATTTAGCTCTGATGTATCAGGAGGGAAAGAACGCTCCGACTTTAAAGCGGGATGTTCGCATCGCGAATCTTTTTTTTGAGAACTCGACCCGGACGGTTACTTCCTTTCAGATGGCTGAGCACCGGCTCGGTTTGAGTCGCTTCGATATCAGTGTCGCTGGATCCTCAGTACAGAAGGGGGAAAGCCTAGAAGACACCATCAAGACGATACAAGCCATCGGCATGGACATCGCAGTTGTTCGACACCCAGCAACTGGTTGGTATCGAGAATTGGTGGCGGATCGCAACCTCCATCTTTCGCTTGTGAACGCTGGTGACGGGGCTGGTGTTCATCCCTCCCAAACGTTGTTGGATCTAATGACGATTAAAAAAGAATTTGGGCACTTTGATGGGCTGAAAGTGGCCATTGTCGGTGATCTCAGCCATTCGCGGGTGGCTAATTCTGACGCCAAAATTTTTCGTAAGTTGGGGATGTCCATTCGCTTTGCGGGGCCAGAAGAATGGTGGTCGGAAGAGTTAGCACCATTCGGTTCCTTCGAAAAATTAGACGATTTACTAGCGGATGTGGATGTTTGCATGTGCCTACGGGTCCAATTGGAACGAATCGGGCAGGCTGGTCGTGCGACTTTCACAGCTAATGACTACCACCAACAGTATGGGTTAACCAAGGCCCGTGCTGAACGGTTGAAGAAAACGGCCATCATCATGCACCCGGCGCCGGTTAACCGCGGGATCGAATTGGATGATGAATTGGTTGAGAGTAAGCAATCTCGAATTTTTGATCAGATGGCCAACGGGGTTTATGCCCGCATGGCGATGCTAACCCGAATTTTGGAAGAACGCGATTTGTTGGAGAAAGAATAAATGGACAAAATTATCAAAAATGCCCGTATAAATGGCGAATTGTCAGCCATCGTTATCGAGAACGGTCGGATTACAGGAATTGGTTCAGCTGTCGCTGCTCGCCCAGGGGCCGAAATTATTGATGCTGAAGGGTTAACGGTCATCCCTGGTCTTGTCGATGTTCATGTTCACTTTCGTGAGCCGGGATTGACGGAGAAGGAGACGATTGCTACTGGGTCTTCGGCCGCGGCGGCCGGTGGTTTTACCACTGTTTTGGCCATGCCTAACGTTTTGCCAGTGGTGGATCAAGAAGAGCAGTTGAAGAAGCAGTTGGCTTTAAACAGTGAGAAGGGCCTTGTCAAAGTCGGACAAATCGCCGCCATTACTGAAGAATTAACTTCAAACCGCTTAACCAAAATGGCCGCCTTAAAGGCAATTGGTGCCGCCGCCTTTTCAAACGATGGGCATGGGATTCAGGAGGCCAAAACGATGCTTTCGGCCATGGAGGATGTCCGCAAAGTCGGTGGGGTGTTAACTGTCCATTTGGAGGATAACGGATTAGCAAACGGTGGGGTTGTTGATCCGAAGGCTGGCAAACGGTTAAATCTACCGGGATTAACGGCGCTATCTGAAAGTACGCAGTTGGCTCGCGACATCGAACTGGTCCGAGCAACGGGTGCTCGTTACCACGTTGCTCATGTTTCAAGTAGGTACTCGGTTGAATTGATTCGACAGGCTAAATTGGCCGGCCTTCCGATTACAGCGGAAGTTTCGCCGCACCACCTTTTCTTGGATGAATCCATGATTAAGGGTGACGATAGCAACTTCAAGATGAACCCACCACTTCGGACAAAGGAAGACCGTTATGCATTGATCGCTGGCTTGCTGGACGGCACCATCGATATGATTGCTTCGGACCATGCGCCCCATACGAAAGAGGACAAGGCAGGGTCCATGGCAGATTGCGCCTTCGGGATTGTTGGGTTAGAAACGACTTTTGCGTTAGTATACGAACGCTTTGTGGCGAGTGGCTTGGTTGATTTGCAAACGGCGGTGTCTTGGTTGAATGAAAAGCCAATCGAAGCGTTTGGGCTAAGTAATGCTGGACGGTTGCAAGTGGGCGACCCAGCGGACTTGGTGATTTTTGATGAAAAAGAGGCTTTCCGAATTAACCCTGCGGACTTCCATTCGAAGGGGCGCAACACACCCTTTGCGGGTGAACGAGTCCACGGGCGAGTGAAGCGAACTTTTGTGAACGGGGAAGAAGTTTTTTCTGAGAAGTAAGGAGAATCGGATGGCACGCTATTTAGTTTTGGAAAATGGCTCAATCTACCAGGGCCAGGGGTTTGGTGCAAAAAAGGAACTGTTGACGGAAGTGGTTTTCTCAACGGGCATGACGGGTTATCAAGAAACCATGACGGATCCATCCTACTATGGCCAAAGCATGGTTTTTACCTACCCCTTAATCGGTAATTATGGCATCAATTTGGATGATAATGAAGCGGACGACCCGGCGGTTGATGCCATCATCGTTAAGGAACTGGCCCGCCGTCCGTCAAATTTCCGTTCGGTCATGTCACTGGCTGACTATGCTGAACAAAACGGGGTCGTTGGTATTCAGGGAGTTGATACTCGCAAGTTGGCCAAAGAAATCCGCGAACAGGGTTCGATGAAAGCGGTGTTGGTTGATGACTTGAACCAACAGCGCATCGATGAATTGTTTGCCCAAAATTACGAAGATATTCTCCGTACTCGTCGTGCGGAACAGCAACAGGCAGTGGCGCAACTTGATAAGAAAGACGCGCAGTTGCACGTTGCACTGATTGACTTTGGCATGAAGAATTCGATTTTGAAAGCCTTAGAAAGACGCGGGATTGCTGTGACCCTTTTTGACGCTGATACCGACTTTGAAACCGTTGCTGCTTCGAATCCGGACGGGGTGCTGCTCTCAAACGGTCCGGGCAACCCAACGGAATACGCCTTTGCCTACCCGTTAATTCGAAAACTACAAGACGCCTACCCGCTGCTTGGAATTTGTTTGGGACACCAGCTCTTTGCACTGGCAAACGGGGCGACCACTTATAAAATGAAATTCGGCTACCGCGGCTTCAACCATGCAGTTTGGGACATTGACCAACAGGCCAAGCACTTCACCTCCCAAAACCACGGCTATGCGGTTGCAGCCGACTCCTTAATCAACACTGATTTGGAGATTACCCATGAGGAAATTAATGCCCGTTCTGTTGAGGGGGTTCGTTTGAAAAACAAGCGGGCCTTTTCGGTGCAGTTCCACCCGGATGCTTGTCCTGGACCACACGATAGCGAGTATATTTTTGACAACTTTATTACCATGATGAAAGAGGGAGTGGGGCATGCCTAAGCGTAACGACTTGCATAAAATTCTAGTAATTGGGTCGGGGCCCATCGTAATTGGTCAGGCGGCGGAATTTGATTACTCCGGTTCCCAAGCCTGTCTCGCCCTAAAGGAAGAGGGATACGAAGTTGTTTTAGTTAATTCAAATCCGGCTACCATCATGACGGACGAAGAAGTGGCTGATCGGGTATACATGGAACCCCTGACAAAAGACTTTTTGAAGAAGATTATTCGAAAAGAAGAGCCTGATGCCATTCTGCCAACGCTAGGGGGGCAAACTGGTTTAAACCTTGCTAAGGAACTGGCTGATTCGAAGCTACTAGAAGAAATGCACATTGAGTTGCTGGGAACTAAGTTGAAGGCCATTGAACAGGCCGAAGATCGCCAACTGTTTAAGTACTTAATGGATGAATTAAAGGAACCTGTTCCGCAATCTGCCATTGCAGAAAACCTTGAGGAAGCCATGACGATTGGTCAAAGAATTGGTTTTCCGCTGGTTGTCCGCCCCGCTTACACGCTGGGAGGTTCTGGGGGTGGATTTGTTCACAACGAAACGGAACTGAAGGTCATTGCGACCCATGGTCTGGATCTGTCACCAGTTAATCAAGTGTTGATTGAGCAGTCCATTGCTGGCTTTAAGGAAATTGAATTTGAAGTCATGCGTGACCGATCGGACAACGCTTTGATTGTGGCTAGCATGGAAAACGTGGACCCAGTCGGTATCCATACCGGTGATTCAATTGTTGTATCGCCAACGCAAACCCTGGCAGATCGTGAGTACCAAATGATGCGGGACGCCGCCTTGAGGATTATTCGCGCCTTGAAAATCGAGGGGGGCGTGAACATTCAAATGGCGCTAGATCCAGAATCATTCCACTACTACATCATTGAAGTCAATCCCCGCGTTTCTCGTTCATCTGCCCTAGCTTCCAAGGCAACAGGCTATCCGATTGCCAAAATGGCCGCTAAGATTGCCACCGGGTTGACTTTGGATGAAATTAAAAATCCGATTACGAAGACCACTTGGGCCGTTTTCGAGCCGGCTTTGGATTACGTTGTCACGAAGATACCGCGCTTTCCGTTTGATAAGTTTCCAGCCGCTGACCGGACCCTGGGGACTCAGATGAAAGCCACCGGTGAAGTCATGGCGATTGGCCGGACTTTTGAAGAATCGTTGCAAAAGGCCGTTCGTTCTTTAGAAGTCGACCAGAAGGATTTGTTGGGGGAAGCCTACCAGAATCGTTCGACGGAGGAGCTGCTGGCAGTTTTGATGCCTGCTCAGGAAGACCGCCTCTTCGTTTTGACCGAATTGATTCGGCGGGGGCAGTCCCTTGAAAGCCTGCACGACATCACGAAGATTGACTTCTTTTACCTGGATAAGTTGGCACACATTGTTGAAGTTGAACGGGCTTTTCAACAACAGCCAGCAGACAATCGTTTGTTGGAAGAGGCGAAAGTCTATGGCTTTTCGGATGCGACTTTGGCAAAGCTCGCTAACACCAGTGAAACAGCCATACGTGAACGGCGTTTAGCGGCCGGGATTCGGCCAGTCTATAAGATGGTTGATACGGCGGCTGGTGAGTTTGAATCGAAAACCCCTTATTACTACGCCACCTATGAGAAGGAGAATGAATCAGTGAAAACTGATCGACCATCGGTGCTGGTACTTGGTTCTGGACCCATCCGAATTGGTCAAGGAGTGGAATTTGATTATGCCACCGTTCACGCCGTAAAGGCCCTGCAGGCAGCCGGCTTTGAAGCCATCATCCAAAACTCAAATCCTGAAACGGTTTCGACCGACTTTGCCATTTCCGATAAGCTCTACTTTGAACCATTGACGATTGAAGACGTGTTGAACGTTGTTGACCTTGAAAAGCCGCTCGGAGTACTGGTTCAGTTTGGTGGACAAACGGCCATTAACCTGGCTGAAGGGCTGGCCAAGGCTGGCGTGAAAATTTTAGGAACGGATCTTAGCATGATTGACCAGGCCGAGGACCGGGACTTATTTAATCAGGTAATGGACGAACTGGGCTTAATCCAGGCAGAAGGGGCGTCTGCTACAACGGTTGAAGAAGCGGAGCAGGCTGCCGAACAAATCGGCTACCCGTTGCTCATTCGTCCTTCTTACGTGATTGGTGGTCGGGGAATGGAAGTGCTTGAAAACGATGCTGAACTAAAACGCTACATGAAAGAAGCGGTAAAAGTCTCCCGCACGCATCCGGTCTTACTTGATTCCTATTTGACGGGTGAGGAGGCAGAGCTTGACTTGATTTCCGATGGGCAAGACGTGTTAATTCCGGGCATCATGGAACACATTGAACGAGCGGGGATCCATTCCGGTGATTCAATGGCTGTGTATCCACCCCAGCATCTATCCTCAGAGATTCAGGGAAAGATGATTCTAGCGGCAACTAAATTGGCCCGGCGCTTGAAGGTGGTTGGGTTGATGAACGTTCAGTTTGTGATTCACAACCAGGAACCTTACGTCATTGAAGTGAACCCCCGGGCATCAAGAACGGTTCCCTTCCTCTCCAAGGTCACGAAGGTGCCGATGGCACAGTTGGCTACCCTGGTTTCTCTTGGTCATTCGTTGAAGAGTTTAGGCTACACTTCCGGACTGGCTGAAGAATCCAAGTTAGTTCATGTCAAAGCACCTGTCTTTTCTTTCGAGAAGTTACCACAAATTAACCAAACGCTTGGCCCTGAAATGAAATCGACCGGGGAAGCCATTGGATCGGGGGACAGCTACTTAGAAGCCCTGAAAAAAGCCTTTCTCTCGGCAAAGTTACCGGACTTAACCTCAGGGGCACGTCTGTATCTGGACTTGTCCGAAAAAGAAAGGCGGGAGGCCTTACCCGCCTTACGGCAACTTGCTGAAAGGGGCAATCACTTTCAAGCGTCCGGCTCAATGGCTGACTTTTTAGCTAAAGAAAAGCTGCCGGTTGAACGCATTGCAGATGAACAAGCGTTGATTGACTGTTTTGCTTCTGGAAAAGTCGATTTGGTGGTTGATACGAACGAACTACTTGAACAAAAGAACGCAGCCAAAGCGCGGGTTCGGGAACTCGCCATGAACGACGGCCTTGCCATTCTGACCGCCCTCGACACCTTCATGGCCTACTGCCAGGCCATGACCATTTCAAGCGCTGACCTCGATAGCCAAGCATTAGGAGAATGAAACGATGACAAAGAAGAATTTGACGACGCAACTTGCCAACGTGACTTTTGACGGTCCTTTGTTGAATGCCTCGGGAATTCACTGCCAAACGAGTGCCGAATTGGCTGATTTGGCCAAAACTTCGAACCTTGCTGGCATTGTGACCAAATCCGCCACACTGTTTCCGCGAAAGGGTAATGAGAATCCACGTTACCATGACTTGCCATACGGATCTATCAATTCGATGGGCTTGCCGAACTTGGGCTATCCTTTCTACTTAGATTACGTGCAACAGGAAAAAGCAAAGCCAACCATTCTATCGGTCGCTGGTCTTTCGGCAGACGACGTGATTGAAGTGTTGAGTGATATTCAGGATTCAAAATACCAAGGAATCACGGAATTGAACCTTTCTTGTCCTAACGTACCAGGTAAGCCACAGACGGCTTATGATTTTGTCGCGACGAGAAAAGTCTTAGAACGGGTCTTTGAATTTTTCACGAAGCCCATTGGAGTGAAACTGCCGCCATACTTTGACCTTGTTCACTTTGACCAAATCGCGGCGGTCTTAAACGACTTTCCCATCACACACGTCAACACGGTGAATTCTGTTGGAAACGGCCTTGTTGTCGACGTGGCCAAGGAACAGGTCGTGACCAAGGCTAAGGGTGGCTTTGGTGGCCTTGGTGGAGCCATGATTTTACCAACTGCCCTCGCAAACGTTCGGGCGCTCCGCCAACGTTTGAACGATAACATTGCCATTATTGGAACTGGTGGGGTGACCACGGGGGCCGATGTCTTTGCTCACATTCTTTGCGGGGCCGACATGGTTTCCGTTGGAACACAGGTCATCAAAGAGGGACTCGGCGTCTACGATCGGTTGACTCAAGAATTGGAAGCATTGATGACCGAAAAGGGTTATGAGCGTCTCGCTGACTTTCGTGGTCAGTTGCGTGAACTGTGAGAGGAGAGAAGATGAATCAGTCGTTGATGGTTGCTTTTGATGTGTCCAACCGACGAGCGGCGTTGGATCTTGCGGACTCGCTAGCCCCGGGACGCGGTAAGGCGGCCAAAGTCGGAATGGAACTCTATTATAAAGAGGGAGCAGCAGTGTTACAGGACTTGCAAGAACGTGGCTTTGCCATTTTCTTGGACCTGAAACTCTTTGACATCCCCCATACGGTTGAACAGGCCATGTTGCAATTGGCTCGCTTAGGCGTTGACTACGTCACGGTTCATGCACTCGGAGGACGAGCCATGCTGGAAGCAGCCCGCCGTGGTTTGGAGCGGGGGGCAAACGAGAGTGGCTTGCCACTGCCAAAACTGTTGGCAGTGACGGAGTTAACGTCCATCTCCGAAGATGTCTTGGCCAATCAGCAAAACTGCCGTCTGCCATTAGAAGAACAGGTAGTTCGATTGGCACAGCTAGCAAAGTCTGCTGGTTGCGATGGCGTTGTTTGTTCGGCTTTGGAATTAAAGGCCCTTCACCAGCAGGTTGGGGATGATTTTTTCTACCTCGTGCCGGGCATCCGCATGGCTGACGCGCAAGTCGGGGACCAGGTTCGTGTGGCCACACCCGCTCAGGCAAAGGCGGATGGGGCCAGTGCGATTGTTGTTGGTCGGCCAATCAACCAAAGTGAAGAACCGCTAGCGGCCTACGAATGCTACTTGGCGGACTGGCAAAATAGCCATTCGGTTTAGTCGAAAAGGAGTGCAGGATGACTTTACAAGAAACGATTATTAATGATTTAATTGATGAAGATATCGTTAAGTTTAAGGAGGAGGGGCACTTCACCTTTGCCTCCGGGATTCATTCGCCAATCTACACGGATTTGCGTCAGACAATTTCTTTTCCAAAAACTCGGCGAGCGATTACACAGGCATTAGCTAAATTAGTGACCACGCACTATCCGAAAACAACGGTTATCGCTGGTGTTGCCACGGCGGGGATTCCCCAAGCGGCATTAGTTGCTGAAGAACTGGACCTCCCCATGGTCTACGTTCGTTCAAAGCCTAAGGATCACGGAACAAAGAGTCAAATTGAGGGCGTGATTCGAAAGGACGATCGGGTTCTCTTGATTGATGATTTGATTTCAACCGGTGGGTCCGTATTAAAGGCAGCAAAGGCCGTCTTGGCAGCGGACTACCAAGTGAGCGGTGTCTTGAGTATCTTTTCATACGGGTTCCCTGATGCCGAGCAAAACTTTGCGGAAGCCGGGCTGACTTTTGAATCGGTAATTACCTATTCCGCCCTTTTGTCTTCCTATCTGAAACGGACGGGTCTGTCGGCTGAAAAAGTCGCATCCTTCCAATCTTGGCATGAAAATCCCTGGAATTGGCAGGGCTAAAATTGGTCTAGAGGGTTTGCCAGACTTTGACCAAAATTTCTTGACAACCCCTTGGGCAATCAGTAATATATATTAGGGCTCACATTTAATGTGAATACGTTTATAGCTCCCAAGCCATTGCTTGGGAGTTTTTCTATTTTATATATAACGATTGACCGAAACCCATCGGGATGAGATCGTGTTGAAGGCAGCGCTACAGGAGGCATTATGGCTAAGAAACAAACCAAGTACATCTTCGTGACCGGTGGGGTCGTTTCCTCACTTGGTAAGGGAATTGTGGCAGCATCATTGGGACGCTTGTTGAAGAACCGCGGACTGAAGTTGGCCATCCAAAAGCTCGACCCATACATTAACGTCGATCCAGGAACCATGTCACCTTACCAGCACGGGGAAACATACGTGACGGGAGACGGTCTGGAAACCGACTTGGACATGGGACACTATGAGCGTTTCATGGACATCAACACGAACATGTATTCCAACGTCACGACTGGTCGTATTTATTCTGAAGTTCTGGCAAAGGAACGTCGTGGGGACTACAACGGCGCAACCGTTCAGGTCATCCCGCACATCACGAACGCCATTAAGGACAAGATTGTTAAAGCTGGTGAATCAACCGATGCCGACGTCGTCATCGTCGAAGTTGGTGGAACGGTTGGTGATATTGAATCATTGCCATTTATCGAAGCTTTGCGTCAGATGAAGTCTGACTTTGGTAACGAAAATGTCTTCTACATCCACACGTCATTGATTGTTTACCTCCGTGCCGCAGGGGAAGCAAAGACAAAGCCAACCCAGCACTCAGTAACGCAGCTGCGTGGCTTGGGCATTCAACCTGACATGTTGGTCTTGCGTACTGAAAAGCCTTTGACCGACGCGATGAAGGAAAAGTTGGCAACCTTCACGGATGTCAAGCCAAGCGCCGTGGTTGAATCACGTGACGTGGATACCTTGTACGAAATTCCTTTGAACTTGCAAGCACAGCACATGGACGACGTTGTCTTGGAAAAGTTGCAATTGAAGGCCCCTGAAGCCGACATGAAGGAATGGGCCGAAATGGTCGAACGCATCAAGCATCCTAAGAAGACGATTAAGGTTGCCGTTGTCGGAAAGTACACGGACCTGCCCGATGCCTACATTTCGGTTAACGAATCATTGAAGCATGGTGGTTACAGCGAAAACACGGATGTGCACATTGACCACATCAACTCTGAAACGGTGGACGCCGATAACGTTGAAAAGCTCTTGAAGGGCTACGACGGCATCATGGTTCCCGGTGGCTTTGGTGCTCGTGGAACCGAAGGAAAGATTCAGGCCATCAAGTACGCTCGTGAAAACAACATCCCATTCCTGGGAGTATGTTTGGGAATGCAGTTGGCCTCTGTTGAATTCGCCCGTGACGTTTTGGGTTACAAGGATGCTAACTCCATTGAGTTGAATCCAGAGACAACCCATCCTGTGATTTCCTTGATGAACGAACAAAACGAAGTGACGGACCTTGGTGGAACGCAACGTCTTGGTTTCTACCCAACTTGCCTGTTGGAAGGCTCAAAGACAGCAGCGGCTTACGGCAACAAGGAAGAAGTGGACGAACGTCACCGTCACCGTTACGAATTCAACACGGAATACCGGAAGCAGTTTGAGGATAACGGCATGCTCTTCTCAGCCACTTCACCCGATGATAAGTTGATGGAAGTCATCGAATATCCAAAGAACGACTTTTTCATCGCCGCTCAGTATCACCCAGAATTCATCTCACGTCCAAACCGTCCAGAAGGTTTGTACCACGCCTTTATCAAGGCAGCCATTGCACAAGACGAAAAGCAAAAGTAATGGACTAATTCAATTCAGTTGGACTGAATAAAAGACCGCTCTTGGGCGGTCTTTTTAGTCGGGAAAGGATATAATGGACCTATGTTAGCAAAAACTTCAAAACATATTGAGGATAAATTATCCCTTTTACCGGCGGAGCCAGGTTCTTATCAAATGAAGGACTATACCGGCAAAATTATTTATGTCGGTAAGGCCAAAAACTTGAAGAACCGCGTTCGGTCTTATTTTAAGCAGGATCATGAGGGAAAGACAGCCGAACTGGTCCAAAACATTGTTGATTTTGACTTTATCGTGACCAACTCGGATAAAGAAGCTTTTTTGCTCGAAAACGAGTTGATTAAAAAGTACAAACCATACTACAACATTCGGTTGAAGTACGGGACGGGTTACCCCTACATTAAGATTACACAGGAACGGAATCCGCGTCTGGCTTTGGTGTCGGAAGTGAAAAAGGATGGCGCCTTTTACTTTGGTCCCTATCCCAACGTCTATGCGGCCCAAGAAACCCTTCATTTCTTGGAGAAAAACTACCCATTGCGTCGGTGTAAGGGACGGCAAGGTCGCCCCTGTCTCTACTATTCAATGGGTCAGTGCTTGGGGGCTTGCTTTAAATCCGTACCGATGGCCGAATACGATGCCCAAGTTGATCGCATTAAGCGCTTTTTGTCCGGCGATACCAAAGTCGTCAAAAAGCGTCTAGAAAAGGAAATGGGTGAAGCCGCCGACAGCATGGAATTTGAACGAGCCGCCGATTTGCGCGATCAACTGAAGTATATCGATGAGACGGTGGAAAGTCAGCGGATGTTGTCCAAAGACTCAACGCCACGCGATCTCTTTAACTTTTACATGGATAAGGGCTGGATGACGGTTTCCGTCTTCTTTCTCCGGCAGGCCCGTTTGATTCGTCAATCAAAACAGACTTTTGCCGTCGTGTCGGATGGCATTGACGAGCTGACAACTTTTATTCAGCAGTTTTATTTGCAAAAAAACATTCAAAAGCCAAAAGAAGTCTTAGTGCCCAAGGTAGTGGACAAGGAACTCTTGAGTCAGGCGTTGGACTTGCCCGTTCGGACACCGGTTCGTGGGGAGAAGAAGGATTTGTTGGACTTGGCTGAAAAAAACGCCCGGATTGCCTTGGAAGAAAAGTTCCGTTTGATGGAATTAAACGAGCAAAAGACAACCCAGGCCATGAAAGAAGTGACCGATGCCCTTGGTATTTCCATGGGGCACCGGATTGAAGCCTTCGACCACTCCCATACACAGGGGGATGAAATTGTTTCAGCCATGGTTGTTTTCGAGGATGGCCGGCCAAACAAGGATCTATACCGTAAGTACAAGATTCGTTCCACGAACCATGCCGACGAGTGGTTGGAAACCCAAGAAGTCATTCGCCGGCGGTATTCCCGTCTGCTAAAGGAGCATGATGAGCTACCTGACCTAATCTTGATGGATGGGGGAATCGCTCAATTACACGCCGCCAAGGAAGTTTTGGAGGATGAATTAGGTTTGGACATCCCGATTGCTGGAATGGTTAAGAATGAAAAGCACAAAACAGCGGACCTAATCTCCGGTAAAACGGAGGAGGTGGTTCATTTAGACCACCATTCACAAGGTTTCTTCCTTGTACAGCGGATACAAGACGAAGTGCACCGTTTTGTCATTACCTTCCATCGGAAGTCCCGTTCGAAAAAGTCCTTGGCATCCCGTCTTGATGCCATTTCGGGCGTGGGACCAAAGACGCGACAGAAACTCTTGACGAACTTTGGTTCGCTGTCAAAAATTGAAGCGGCTGCGCCTGAAGAACTACAAGCGCTTGGTCTTTCTAAGAAGACCGCTCAATTGGTCCACTGGTCGTTGTCACAGTCGAAGGTGGAGAAATAAATCGAGATAACGAAAGTTGGTAAGTATGGCTTACCAACTTTTTTGATTCATCGAAGAATGACTTTTTCATTTTGGAAATTTAGCGTATAATTAATTTTATATTGCACTTTTAGCGCTAGGCAGACAGTTGGTTCCGTGATATACTTAAATGTCTGTAACACGAATGAATAAAAGGAGAGAGACCGGTTCATGGCATTTGTTGATCAAGCACAAGTAGAATTAAAAGCCGGTAAGGGTGGCGATGGAATCGTCTCCTTCCGACATGAAAAGTTTGTTGCCATGGGCGGTCCCTTCGGTGGTGATGGTGGCCATGGTGGCTCCATTTATTTGAAGGTTGATGAAGGCCTCCGCACGTTGATGGACTTTCGTTATAACCGCCACTTTAAGGCCCAGTCGGGTGGGAAAGGTGGTACAAAGGGGATGACCGGGGCTTCAGCAGAAGATAAGGTGATCTATGTTCCCCAAGGGACCATTGTCACCGATGCCGATACGGGTGAATTCCTAGGCGACATGGTTTATGAGGGGCAAACGTTGTTAGTTGCCCGTGGTGGCCGTGGTGGTCGTGGAAACATCCACTTTGCCACTCCTGCTAACCCAGCACCCGAATTGTCAGAAAACGGAGAACCGGGTCAGGTTCGTCACATTAAGTTGGAACTGCGTGTTTTGGCTGACGTCGGACTTGTTGGTTTTCCATCAGCTGGAAAGTCGACTTTGCTTTCCGTTGTGTCGAACGCCAAGCCAAAGATTGCTGCTTATCATTTCACGACGATTAACCCAAACATTGGAATGGTTCGTCTGCCGGATGACCGCGACTTTGTCATGGCTGATTTGCCAGGATTGATTGAAGGGGCTTCGGAAGGTGTGGGTCTTGGTTTCCAGTTCTTACGTCACGTCGAGCGGACTCGTGTTATCCTGCATCTCGTGGATATGTCTGGTATTGAGGGACAAGATCCCTACACGCAATACCGTAAGATTTTGACGGAATTGGCACAATACGATGAAACTATCTTAGAACGGCCACAAATTGTTGTGGCAACGAAGATGGATATGCCCGATTCTGAAGGTCTGTATGAGGATTTTGTTCGGCAGGTTAAGGCTGATTCTGGTTTGAAGACCGAACCTAAAATCATGGCAATCTCTGCCGTCACGCATCAAGGCGTTGATGAACTTCTTCGTGAAACCGCAGATATGCTGGATAAGGCTCCCGTTCCTGAATCTTACAAGTTGGAAGAAGAAACTGATTCGGACGACAAGTTGTATAAGTATGAGGAGAAGGAAGCCGACATTTCCGTTGATTGGAATGCTGAGCTGAAGTGCTGGTTGATTTCTGGACCTGAGGTCGAGAAGTTGGCAGCGATGACAAACCTACAGCGTGAAGCAACCGTTATGCGTTTTGCCCGCCAGTTACGCCACATGGGCGTTGACGACAAGCTCCGCGAAGCCGGTGCAAAGGATGGCGATGACGTCCGCATTAACAACACAAACTTTGTCTTTGAATATTCTGATTAAGAAAAAACCTGGGCGACCGGGTTTTTTTAGCAGAAAAAAGCCGATGAGGGAACCGTATTTTTGGAGAAACGCATGATTTTACCTGAACTTAAACAAGAATTTAACCAGCATTTTGAATCCAAGACGGCCATTCAAGAAGCGCTCTTTGGTCCGCTTTCTGAGGGGCAGTCGCTTTTTGGCTTGGCTCCGACTGGCTCTGGAAAGACCTTGGCCTTTGCTTTGCCCTTGTTATCTCGACTAGACTTGGCTAAAAAGGGGCACCAATTGCTCATTTTAGCGCCTTCCCAGGAATTGGGCGCCCAACTGGCACAGGTAATTCGGCCCTATGCGGCGCTAATCGGTGTCAAAGTCGCTGCGCTCATTGGTGGTGCCAATGGAAAACGTCAGGCGGATAAACTCAAGAAAGAAAAGCCCGCTGTCGTCGTGGGAACGCTTGGTCGTATCCAAACAATGATTGACGGCAAGGCCTTGAAAACCAAGGACTTTTCCATGCTCGTTGTGGACGAGGCGGACGCGACTTTGACGGAGGAGCACGAGGCGGAATTGGCAAAGTTGGCTGATTCGCTGCCAGATTTGCAGCAGGTCTGCCTCTTTTCGGCAACCTCTGGCGTGGATTTAGCTTGGGTTGAGCGACTCTTTGGTCATGCGGTGAAGCCAGTTTCTGTTGGCCAGCGATCACCCGAAACCATTGCCCATACCTATTTACATGTGGACGGGCGCGCCAACCATAAGGTGTTGATTGAATTAGCCCGACGGCACGTTCAGGCCCTGGTCTTTTTCAACTCCATCAATGCTTTGGTAGCCGCTCAGGCCGCTCTGCGTCACGAACACGCCTCCGTCATGTCGGTGGGAAACAACGAAAAATCACACTTGAAGCGCGCCGACGCCTTGAAGGCTTTCAAAAAAGGTGACCTTGACTTACTTTTGGCAACAGATGTTGCTGGTCGTGGTTTGGATATTACCGGGTTGCCCCTGGTGGTTAATGCCCAGGTACCGCGCAACTTGACCACTTATCTCCATCGCTCTGGCCGAACAGGACGTGCTGGTGAAAAGGGCCAGGTTTTGACCCTTGGAAACGACCACGATATTCGCTTGTTAAAGCAGTACTTGCCAGATGAATTGGAATTGACCAAGTTTTCTTGGGCTTCAGTAGCTGATAAAAAGAAAAAAGCAGCAACGGTTTCTGAAAATCGACCAGCGGATGAACCGGCCGCCGTTACAGTGGCCTTAACGAAAAAAGCGAAGCCGGCTTCTGTTAAAACACCGGGAAAGGGTTTTGCCGCTCGAAAAGCCGCAGCTAAGAAAGTAGACGATCCAAAAGCCATTAAAAAGACCAAGCAAAAACACCAGGCCCGTAAAAAGAAAAACAAGGGCAAGCCCAAGTGGGCACAGAAAAAAGATTAGTAGACGGTTCAATTGTTGATTCATTGAGCTGTTCTTAAGGTAAGACCTCTCGGATGGTAGGGGTCTTTTTTTATTCGTATCATTCATTGTGGGTAACTTTTAAAGAGATAAACTATGGATAAGAAGCGTAAGTCTTAGATACGAATTTTTTATGAGGATAAAACCATGACAGAGAAAATTAAATTTAATGCAACCTACCCGGTTATCATTCATGAGGAAGATGGGCAATACTGGGCCAACGTTCCTGACATTCCCAGCGTTTTCACAACCGGTGCTTCAGTCGAGGAAGTGTTGAAAAATCTTAAAGAGGCGATTGAATTGGCACTGTCGAGTACTTTAGATGTTCCTAGTCCGACGAAATTTGATGATTTTCATCCAGAGGAGGGTTTTGTTCAGATGGTGAACGTTTCTTTGTTGGATTATTTAAAAGCCGTTTCGAAGACAGTGAGAAAAAACGTGACTGTTCCAAGTTATTTAGGAATTCTTGCTAAGCAAAACGGTGATAATGTATCTGAAATCCTAACGCAGGCTTTGGAAAAACGATACGGTATTTTATAAATATGCTCTTTTGTCACACGCTCTTTATATGCGAGGCGAGCATGGAATGGAATAGACGAGCATCCATCATGCTGAACAGCTAGACGTTCTTAGCTGTTCTTTTTTTGTGGTAAAATTAGGTTTTAGGATAATTGTGTTTCGATATTGATAAGTTGGTTTTGTTCCTTTTTAGCATGGGAAAAAGATGGAGGAAGAGAGATGCCTGAACTGCCCGAAGTAGAAACGGTCCGTCGTGGACTGACGAATTTAGTGAAGGGTGCCATTGTTCGTCAAGTCGATGTACCCTATCCGAAGGTCGTCACATCCGATTTGACTGCTTTTAAACATGACTTGGTTGGCGCAACGATTGAACGTATCGATCGTCGTGGTAAATACCTCCTCTTCCGCTTTTCAACGAATGAAACCATGGTTTCACACCTCCGAATGGAAGGGCAGTATTCAGTGGAACCTGAGGGAGCCGCTCTTCACAAGCACACGGAGACGGTTTTTCATTTAGAAGATGACCGGCAGCTGTTTTATAATGACACTCGACGCTTTGGTCGGATGACTTTGGTCAAAACGGGGGATGAAATGGCGACGGTTTCTGGTTTGAAAGACCTGGGACCGGAGCCAACCGAAGAGGACTTAACGCTTGACTACATGAAGGAAATCTTCCACAAAAGTCATCGGGTCGTGAAGTCATTCTTGTTAGATCAGTCAAAGATTGCTGGTTTGGGAAACATCTACGCCGATGAAGTTCTCTGGATGACCAAGATACATCCGGAAACCACGACCGATAAGTTGAGTGATGAACAACTGGCCGAGCTACGCCAAAACATCATCAAAGAAATTAACCGAGCCACTGCCCATCACGGGACAACGGTTCACTCATTTTCAAATATTTTTGGTGAAACTGGCCATTTTCAAAATGAACTACAGGTATACGGTCGGGCAAAACTACCTTGTCTTCGCTGTGGAACGACTTTGCAAAAAATCAAAGTCGGGCAACGGGGCACTACGTTCTGTCCTCAGTGCCAAATTAAACTATAATCAAAGGAATTATGACAGAATTAGCAGCTATCTCTAGTCGCCGTGTCAAGCTGACGGCTAAAAAACAATTAAAAGAACATTTCAAAAACGAAATCAAGGCGACTTGGCCTGTTATTTTAATGCAAATGGTGCAGAATTTGCTACTTTTGTTGACGATTGGGCTGGCCGTTTTTGGCTACCGCTTGGCGGTCGATCAGTCAACCGGTGATTGGTACCTTCTACGCACCTTTTTCTCAGCCTTGGCGCTGTTGTTTACTTGGTCTGCCAAGTGGGCGATCATCGATACCTTTCAGAAACCTGATGTGACGATTGGTTGGTCGAAGGCCTTACAAGGGTTTCGTCCCCAACAGGTGTTGACTTCTTTTCTCTTGGCCTTTGTTCAAAAAATTTTACTGTTCTTTTGGTCCCTATTACTCTTTCCTGTTTTTATCAAAGTCTTTTCTTACTCACAGACCTACTATGCTTATAAAATGGACCTGCTTTTTAAGAAACAACAGCGGTCATTAACGGATTACATTACCATTTCCAAGCGGGTGATGAACGGTCGTAAGCGAGAGCTTTTCCTTTTGGAACTTTCCTTCGTTGGTTGGCACTGTTTGACCATCGTTACCGGGGGATTGGCCTGTTTTTGGGTAACACCGTATTTGAATGCTTGTCGCGTCGTTTATTCGACTCAAGTTTTTGCACATGCCATTGAGGAAACAAAGTAAATGTTAGTCATTGCCATTACAGGAGGCATTGCCTCTGGAAAAACAGAAGTCACTAAGACGATTCAACGAGCTGGCTATCCGGTTGTTGATGCGGATGTGTTGGCCCGCCAGGTGCTCGAACCTGGAACCCACACCTTGGAACAGGTCAAGGAGCGCTTTGGTCAAAGCATCATCAAAAACGGGGTTCTGGATCGCCATGCTTTAGGTGAACGCGTCTTTTCGAATCCCACTTTATTAAAGTCATTGACGGCACTCACCGCCCCAGAAATTCGTTCTCGAATTCAAGAACAACTTTCTTTTTTCAGAATGAAGGGGAAGACGGTTGTCTTTTGTGCGATTCCACTTTTTTTTGAACAGCACTATGAAGATACGGAGTGGTTCGACCAAGTCGTGGTGGTTGCCACTAGTGAACGACAACAGTTGGACCGTTTGATGGCCCGTGACCATTTGGATGAATGGGCGGCCCAGTCACGAATCAAGGCCCAGATGCCAGTGGCGAAAAAAGTAGCCAAGGCCGATGTTGTGATTGAAAACAACGGGAGTGCTGACGAACTGCAACAAAAGGTTGCTGATTATTTAAACAGGCTAAAGGAGGAGTAAATGGTCAAACAAGTGCTTACTGATTTTCAGGCGGCAACGCCCTTTTTGATTGAGCAAGCAAGCCAAATCAGTGACGATGATGTGACTTTGCTCTTTAATCTTTACCTCCCATTTTTGGGTCCTAAGGCGTACGCCCTTTACCAATTTTTGTACGAAGAACAGAAAGACCAGCGAGGGCAGACGGCGTTCAAAAATCACTATCTCTTGTTAGATTCGTTGGCCCTGTCTTCGCCAGAATTTATTCGAGCAAGGCAGGCTCTGGAAGCCTTATCGCTCTTGAAGACCTATGCTGGGGAACGAATGGGGCAGCCACAACTGTGCTATGTTTTGCAGCGACCAATGACGGCGGAAGCTTTCTTTAACGAAGATCTTTTGTCAGGATTGCTTTTCCATTATGTTGGCGAGGAACGTTTTTTGGTATTAGCCAAGCGCTATCAGGCAAAGCGCGGTGCACCATTGCAGCAGCAAAAAGAACTTTCGGCTTCGTTCCTATCAATTTTTGATTTGCCAGATACACAGCATAAGCCGAATGTGGCCATTGAGGATGCTAAGACTGTTGCACCAAAAGCTGACTTTGACCAGGTGTCCTTTGATTTTGAGGGGATGGCTGCTTTGGTGCACGGAACGACCGTGGAAAAAGTCAAAAAGGTGCGGGAATTGATTTTAACGCAGCAGGTGCTCTATGGCTTGAATGAGGCGGAAATGGCGACAGCGCTGACCCGTTCCATTAACTTGGATGACCACGAGGTCAATAAGCAAGCCTTCCTTGCCTACTTGGCTAGTACCTGGTCAAACCGGAAGCAGAAGCAGCAGTTGGCCGATCAGGGAGTTGATCGTTCGGTAACCACAAAAACTGTTTCCAGCGAGGAGCCAACAGCCAAGACGGGGAACCGGGCTTTAGATGCGCTTTACCAAGCGGCCAATAACCTGTCGCCGATTGACTTTATTAGTCAAATTAAGGAACAAAACGCCGGCTATGTTACTCAGAATGAACGGCGAATTTTAAACGACTTGTTGGAAAAGCGGATTTTACCGGTGCCAGCCATTAACCTGCTCACTTACCAGGTTTTGGTGAACATGGACCAGTCGGACTTGAAACGAAACTTAGTCGATGCCATTGCCAATTCCTGGGCGAAGGCCGGTGTGAGAACGGCTGAAGATGCCGTGGCAGCAATTAAGGCACACAAGGATAAGAGCCGACAGAAGGCAACGGGCAGGCCATCGACTTGGTCTCGTTCAACCAACAAGCAGGAACCGACTTTTACGTCAAACGAAGCTGCTAAGAAGCAGCAGGTGGATCAGGCTGCCGTTAAGCAGGCCCTAGATTTGATGAAAAACTATAAGACAAAGGATTAAGCCATGCGTGATTTAGCAAGCGTCTTGAAAGAGTTTCAAAAGAAATATCCCGCACCAGCAGTCGGTAAGGGGCTGAGTGTTGAAGAGGCCGTTTTGGGCGATGCGGATGTCCAGGCTTTTTGGCGGGAAAATCAGGATTATCTGAAAAAAGACGCACTCGAAATTTCCATGATGGATTTGTTTGAGTATGTTCGGGAAAAGAAACGGGGAGCGGAAGGTAAAGCGACACTCTATCCTGGTTACCGACCAACGCTCGTGTTGGAAAAGGGCTACCCGCACGTCGCCTATGAACCAACGGAAGCCACAAAAAAGCGGCTGCGACAGGCTGAATTACTGCGTGCCATTGCGGTGCCAAAGTCAGTCGCCAAAGCCGATTTGAACCAAATCGTTGAAGAGGTTGGTCAGGATGAAGGGCGTGCGCCTGCGGTGGCGGCCGTTGTGGCGACTTTTTCCGCTTTGGTTAATCAGCGCGATACAGATAGTCAGGATTTCGTTCCTGGTGTTTATTTGTCGGGTGATTTTGGGGTTGGAAAAACCTATTTGATGGGGGCCTTAGCCAATGCCCTAGCCTATAATGGGATTGGGGTAATGATGGTTCACTGGGCCTCGTTGATTGAACGTTTGAAGGAATCTTTCGGTCAAAATGGCGATCAGTCCGTTTTGTCCCTGATTGATGAAGCCAAGAAGGCGCCTGTTTTGATTCTGGATGACTTGGGTGCTGACACGCTTTCGGCTTGGTCGAGGGACTCGGTTCTGGGTGTGATTCTGGAATACCGGATGCAACATGAGTTAACGACCTGCTTTACTTCGAATTTTGATTTGGATTCGCTTGAAAAGTATCTGGCGCAAACACGTGAAGGGCAGGAGCCTGGGAAAGCCGCCCGCTTGATGCAACGGGTGTTGTATCTGTCAAGGCCAGTGGCCATGGCTGGCCGGAACCGTCGGTTAAATCAGTAAAAAGCCGTTTCGACTTTTTTGCTAGCAAAGAAGGTTTGTAATGAAACAAAATTGGCAAAAAATACTTTTCGTAATTGTCATCACGGCACTTGGTTATTTTTTGGGCCGTTTCGACAGCGTTTTATACCAACAGCCTGTTGGTCAGGTAACAGCGGTGAAGACACTTTCGTCGGAATCAACAACGGATGAGCACGGGAATCAAGACGAATCGGTTGATCAGCAGCTGCGGGTGAAGTTGTTGAACCGAAAAGACAAGGAAAAAGTCATCAAAAATTCCTACTTGTCCTCTCAGGCCGAAACGATTCGCTACCAAAAGGGTGACCAAATACTGTTAACCAAATCGGATGATGGTTATCAGATTGATATGGCAAAACGAGACAACGTTTTGTTTGCTCTGCTGGGCTTGCTATTTGCCGGCCTTTATTTAGCCATGAGTCGGCGGAAGTTTTCCTTCTTAGCGCTTTCAATCGTGGTCAACGCTGGTCTCTTTTTGGCCACCATTTTATGGGATGCCACGTCCCGTTCGTTGCCAGTTTTACCGGTCTTTGTCGTGTTGGCCCTCCTTCTTTCGGCCTTAGCGCTTTACTTTGTCTTGGGTTGGGGACTACAGGCGTGGATTACCTGGTTAGCAACCTGTCTGGCCACCCTTTTGGCTGTGCTTGCCATGGCCGCTGTGATTGCCGTGACGGGCGCCAAGGGGATTCACTTTGAAACCATGTCTTACGTTACTCAGATACCACAACCCGTCTTTTATGCGCAGGCACTGATTGGTGTGTTGGGGGCGGTCATGGATGAATCAGGGGATATTGTGGCTGGCCTCTTTGGGCTGAAACGAGAATCTTCTGAACGGACTTTTGCGGATTACTGGCAGGCTGGCCGTTCAATTGGTCGTGAAATTTTAGGAACTTTAACCAACGTTTTGTTCATGATTTTTATTGCCGAAACGGTGCCGATGGTTATTTTAATGCTACGAAATGGGAATAACTGGTCCTATATTTTGGATCAGACCATGAACCTTGGGATTCTGCAAACGGTTGTTTCCGCCTTGGGCATTGTCTGGGCGGTGCCGGTAACCGCGTTCATCACGGCCACTTTGTTGACAAAGAAGGGGGCCATCAACTCATGAATGCCATTCTCTTACTGATTATTTTGCTTCTGTTATCGCTCCTGTTTGTTGGTGGTAAGCAAGGACTGATGACTTTTTTTGGTCTTTTCTTAAACTGTATCCCGATTTTCATCCTCATTACCTTGGTTAACTGGGGATTTACGCCACTCGTTGTGCTTCCAATTATGGCCATTTTGATTCTATCCGTGGCCATATATCTGTCGGCTGGCCGACCACGTGTTTTGCAAATCACCTGGCAGAGTTCGGTGATCGTCCTCGTGCTTATCCTGATCTTAGCCTTTTTGGCGCAGCACTTTGGTCACTTGCAGGGGTATACGCTCGAAAACTCGGATGAGTTGGAGGGGCTGTCCTTGTCGGTCGGTATTGACTTTTCAAACCTAGCCATCATTGTCATGGTCATGTCAGCTTTGGGGGCCATTGCCGAGGCGGCCATGGCAGTTACCGCTGATTTGTTTGAAGTGGTGGAGCGAACGCCTAATATTTCAGCTGCTAACCTGCAGGCACAGGGAAAAGTCATTGGTGAGCAGATTTTGGGCACAGCGATTAACACGCTTTTCTTCGGAATGCTGGGTGCCAACATTCCACTGCTCGTTTGGTTTTTCCGACTACACTATTCGTTTTCGGAATTCATGAACGGCAAGTTATTGATTTTTGAAGTGGTAACCATGTTGCTTGGCATGATTGGAATTCTTTGTTCCATTACCATCGCCATATTCTTGGTGGAACACGCCTTTCACCGGGAAGGAAGGGGTATCTTAAATGAATCAGACCTTTAATTTAATTGAAGAAATTACCCGTAACGACGGGTCAATCTACTACGAACTCGGTAACGTAACCGAGAATTCGCGCGCCGAATACGCTGCTAACCACGGATTTATCAAGGAAGTGCGCATTTTAAAGATGAACGTTCCTCGTTCTTCTCACTTAATAAAAGTCGAAGACTACATCAATAAAACCTACGAGCAGTTGCCGATTGAAAGCGACCATTTTGATGAATGGGTCAAGCCTGAGGAAATCCAAAAGGAAATGCAACAGGTTTTGCTGGACAATAAGCTGGGCTAGTGTGCCTTTCTTGAATCAAATCGCTCATTCAGCGCTTTGTGCTTGAAAAAGTCTGGATTTTTCTTTATAATCATAAGCGTTGTTTAACGCTTCATGGTGGTATAGCCAAGCGGTAAGGCATGGGTCTGCAACACCCTGATCACCGGTTCGATTCC
>NZ_JQBH01000009.1:4421-9235 GCF_001438695.1 Fructobacillus fructosus KCTC 3544 | reverse complement strand
GGTTACCACCTTTTCGGCCATTTTCTAGGATTCCTAGAGAATGGCCTTTTTTGTTTGCAAACGTTGATATGTAGCGGTTTGTTTGCATTTTTCAATTGTCGTCAGATTACCTAAGCTTACGTCAGTTTTCATACTATTTAGACCAAATTTAGACCAAAATAAACTCTCGTAAACTGAAGTAAACTGGCTTATTTGAGCGTTTGTTAGCTGTTAGATAATTATTGGAAAAATTATTTAGACCAATAAAAAAGGAAGGACTAAAATCCTTCCAGGAGTGATATCGTTTTATCTCGCTCACTGGTACGCTTGTCATCCAATAAGTGAGCATAAGTACGAAGCGTTATATTAACACCAGAGTGCCCTAGACGCTCGCTGACGTATTGTAAAGCTATGTCATTAGCAAGTAGATAAGAAGCGTGTGTGTGCCTTAAGGCATGGAATGTGACGGTTTTAGAGTTGTCACCAAGTAACTTGGCTAATTTTTTATTGCAAGCATTATTAGTTGGGGGCATTTTGTCATCATACGTGAATGCAAAGTTTTTTCCAAAATGCCAATCTTCGGCCATATCAAAGAATTTTTTTGGCATATCAATGGTTCGAACGGAATAAGGAGTCTTTGTTTTCTTGATTTCCCGATCAGTTGCTTGCCATGCTTTATTGATTGTTAGGGTGTGATTTTTGAAATCGAAGTCTCCTTTAGTAAGTGCCGCTATTTCAGAATAGCGACAACCAGAGTAAATACCAGTTAATATCATGTGAGAGGTGACATCGTCAGACTCCATGGCGTTCTTCTTTAACGATTCAAGCTCATCGTTTTCAAGAAATTTAAGAGACTTATCTTTCGCTGGAATAGCAGAATAGCTTTTTGTGCTTCTGGTAAAATCACGGCCGATATATTCTTCATCAACAGCGTAGATAACAAATTGCTGAATTACGTTCTTAACTTTTGACACGGTGATCATGGCATGCGTTTTTCCATAGTCATTGATTGCACGTTGGAACATTGATGCCCTAATTTCTGAGACTTTCATATCATTGAAGTACTTATTTATAAGGTTAAGTCCTTGTTTGTAGGTGCTCTTAGAGTTTGTTTCAAGTTGAGGCTCTTTAAATGTTTCGAACCATGACCAATATAAATCAGAAAACAGGCCATCACGAATATTCATGCGATCATGGTATTTTTCGTGTTCCTGTTCATTAGCCCACTCCAAGGCTTCTTTTTTGGTTTTGAATGAACCCTTAGATTTTTGTCGAAATGTGCCGTTTTCTTTAAAGCTAACTCTGGCACGCCATTTATTTCCTCTTTTTTCAAAAGTTGCCATGTTTTCCTCCTTTTTGGCACAAATAAAAAGGCCTGTGGCCTTAAATGTGTATGTACGCCCAAATGGGCATTGTTTACTTTAGTCCAGTTGATGCAGATGAATAAAGAAGATATGATCCATCGTTTGCCTTCATAAATTGAAGCGTGACATTTGAACCAGCAGAACCATTAGTATTTGACCACATAACGGTCTTAGTGTCCATGTTGTTAACAGTTGCTTCAGTAGTAGTAGAAGGCTTTCCATACTTGTCAGTTAGGTCAGATAACTTATCACCACCTTCAGCACCAGCCATCATGTCACCCTTTTTGAGTGCATCAAAATCAGCTTGCGTCCACTTAGTTGCTGTTGTCTTCGAATCAGACTTTGATGTACTTGTTGCGTTATCAACGGCCTTATCCCAAGCCTTTGAATATGATGACTGTGTTACCAATACGATAACGATAGCAACAACAGACAAAACTAACCCAATAATAGATTTTGTCTTCTTTGACTTTCGGTTAAGCAAAAGTGCGATGATACCCATCACAGCACCAGCAAAAGCAAAAATAGCGGCCAAGTTATTAATGATTGGTACCCATGAAAACGCTAGTCCAATTGAACCAAATACAATTGCTAAGATTGCGAGTGTTTTACGCTCGTTGTTTTTGTTCTCTTCCATTTTGAAGAAGCTCCTCTAACAGCTTTTAACGTGGTTCCGTCCTGCACGTATATGTACACCGCTAATGCGGTTTATTCACTTAATTCAAGTTCGCCCATACTATCTTCAAAGCTTTCAAGAATATTGTTTTCATTCATGAAAGCTATCCAGCGAATAGCAGCGCCTCTTTTAAGTGATTTGTCACTTTGTAAATTTGAATGTAGGTTGGCGATGACTGCTTCCCACATCTTTTGAGATTCACGCTCTACTTTTTCAGAATTAAAACGTTTTTTAGGTTGTCGCCTTGAGTTTTTATCGTTTTGTTCTTCCCGAGCTTTTTCAATAAAAATATTGTAAGCGCGACAATTTGATTTAATGTATTGATCTAATTCGTCGACGTTCATTATCCATCCTTCTTATAAGACTACGATTCCGAATAGTGACATTTCATGTTCTTCATCAATTGGTAGGTCACTATATTTCTTGTTGAGTGACACAAGACGGCATCCATCGCTGTCCTGCACATACTTTTTAACGTAAGCCTGACCATCATAATCAGCAATGACAATTTGACCTGAACGAGCCTCCTGTGCCTTCTTAACGAAGATGATTTGCTTGTCATCGAAAAGGGGAGTCATTGAGTCACCGTTTACAGTAACGGCAAAATCATGTTCAGGAACTGTACCGTTAAATTCAACTTCTTCCGGTTGATTATCAACCATGTATTCACCAGTACCAGCAGATACGGCACCATATACTTCAACTGTGTTAGACGTTGGCATTTGAACAACTTTGTTCTGCTCATCTAATTGGTTGGTGGCATATTTGTAAACATTCTCCTGGCGGTTATCATTCAATTGGTTATAAACGTTTAACAATTTATCAGAACTATTAGTTCCATCAATAATGTAACTTTTATTGACATGAAAGAAGTCAGATAATTTCTGAATTGCGCCCATTCTGGGTGTCTTGAGTCCTGTTTCCCAATTAGATATTGTTTGCTTTGAATAACCAAGCAACTTAGCTAAATCATCTTGAGTATATCCATGAGAGTTTCTAAGAATAACTATTTGGTTTCCGATTACATTTTCATTCGACATAAAGGTGTCCTTAAAATTTAATTGATTACATATATAGTATATAACATTAGGTTATTTTTTCAAGCATAAAGTTATACAAAAGTTTTATTTTGCTATTGACTATAACTTAAAGTTATACTATCATTGGTTTATCGAAAGGAGGAAGAAACGATGAGCGGATTTCAAATTACATTAGCTGCTGCTCGAAAGAATCGCAGTCTATCACAGAAAGAAGTATCAAACATCTTGAAGGAGAAGTATGGTGTTAAATTATCACGCCAAGCTATCCAACGTTATGAAAAAGACAGTTCAGAAATTTCATTAGCTTTGTCAGAATATCTTTCTGAAATCTATGAAATTCCGAAAGATTATATTTTTTTTGGTAGCGAGTCAACTTTAAGTTATACAAGCTATCAACCAGCATAAAGGAGGCCACATGGCAAACGAAGTAAAGGTTTTTGACAACCTGAAAGTCAAATAGATAGGTAGCTAACAATAATCAGTCAACGAGTGTCCGGCAACAAAAAAACCACCATATAGGTGGCTGTATTACTGGCAGTAGTGATAAAGGAAAAATTATGAAAACAACAATTGATATGTTGATTACACATTATCGAAAAGTTAAAAGAGAAGCTGAGAAGAGAAACAATGAAGAGTATGCCTTGTTGTTGATTAAAAATTCTCGAGAGAATATATCGTTTCAAGGAAGAGCCAATTTTGGAACGTTCATGATTAACTCTGTTCCATACAATGGTTTGCTAGTTTCTCAAATTATACTTGATAACTCATTTGAAGGTGAACTATCAACTTTGCTAGTCGTAAACAAGAGATTATTTACGTTATCTAGTATCCGTGCAGAAAACATTATGAATCTATACGAAATTTAACAACACGCTCAACATAATCGATGGTATGCGTTATTGAATGTTTGTTAGTGCCTTCAAACTTTAAAATATGCTCTTTATAGCTAAAGATACCGTCGAAAGCGATTAATGGGATAGAAAACGACTTATCACCTTTGATTAAACTTTCTTCTAAATAAATGTTTAACAAGTGTAAAGATTGTAGCTCTTCGATTTCTTTTTCGCTTAGGTTAGCATAATTTTCATTTTTCATACCTATCACACCCTTTAGTTATTTCAGATTATTAGATAGTTAGATCAGGTAACTGTCGTTAGAGTTACCTTAAATTAACTTGATGACATTTAAATTAATTTTATCAAAAAGGAGAAGCAAATGAATGAAGTAAAAGCTTTCAACTTTGAAAGTAACGAAGTACGCACAGTACTTATTGATAACGAACCATGGTTCGTTGGTAAAGATGTAGCGGAAACATTGGGTTATTCAAAATCACGCAATGCAATTAACAAACATGTTGATGAAGATGACGCCCTAAAACAGGGCGTCACAGATAACTTGGGTCGGACACAAGAAACAACGTTGATTAATGAATCTGGTGTTTATGCTCTTATCTTTGGTAGCAAGTTAGATAGCGCAAAGCGGTTCAAGAAATGGGTCACATCAGAAGTCCTGCCAAGCATTCGCAAGACTGGTAGCTATTCAGTTCAGCCAATGGATGACTTCGACAAGATTGCATTGATTGCCCAAGGGACAACCAAGCTTAAGGAACAGGTACATGGTATCGAAACAAAAGTAGATACATATATCGAAAATCAAGTAATCACGGCCACTGATAGCAACGCTATTGCACGAGCAGTATCTAAACGTGTTCATCAGTATGGAGCTCTACATCATATCGATCGTGACGAACGTGGT
>NZ_JQBH01000009.1:0-4202 GCF_001438695.1 Fructobacillus fructosus KCTC 3544 | reverse complement strand
GCTTCGTGATGCAATTGATGAAATAAATGAATTTATTCCTCAATTATCTGTTAGTGAGCTAGACAGCGAAACAATTTCAAATTTTAAAGATATTACAAAACAAGAGGCACTTAAAAACAAAACGTTAGATTCGCTTAATTCATTTTTTGAAGATTATGAATTAAAGAATGTAAAAATTAAGCGAGTAATGGACGAAAAAAATAAGCCAACCAATAGGATTGACTATATTATTTCAATGTCACGACTCAGATGAGATTAACGTAAATATACGTCCAGACAATGAAGTTTGGTCATTGAATTTAGCGCTCACCCAATTATCTTTGAACAGTAATTTTGAGGCTTTGTAATTATCATTTTCAAAAGTAACAGTTGATCCGTCATCTAACGTAACGTCTACTTTCAATACATTGTTAATGAACTGATGTTCATTGCTATTAATATTGAGAAATTCAAACATAACTATTCTCCTTTCAATTTACTAGGCACGTCACTGCCAGTAACTAAAGGATAGCAAAAAAGGAGCGAAGCATGAAAAAAGAAGATGAAGAATTTTATCAAATCCCCAATTGGGTATCTGTAATTGCTAGTGTAATCGGCGGTCTCATTGGTTCGCTAACGACTACATTCCTAATGTATATGTTTTCAAAATGATGCCAAAAGAAAGGATGACAAAATGATTAGTTTCAAATCAAAATATTCATGGTCTATCGAAGAAATTTGCAAAAATGTTGGATTTTCTCGCCAAACATTTGAAGCGCATTGGCGTAATCATAAATGGTTTCCAAAGCCATATTTTAAATCAGGAAATTTGGTTCTTTATCGAGGGACAAAAATTGAAGAGTTTGTAGAAAAGATAGAAAAGCATGGAGGTGTGTGATGACAAATAGCATGTTTTGGAATGGAGTAATCAACTGGTTCTTCCTAATTGGAGCAACCGGTGGATTTATCTACTTAGTGGTACTTTCGCTCGATAAGAAGCCATTGTTTGGTGACAACGACGTTAGACGTGATCTTGAAAATGATGCCTCTAAAGATGGCAAACGATTTTTTAAAGCACAGAAAAAAGCTCTCAAGGCTGCAACCAAGAGAGCTAAGGCATAAATTTCTTTGCAGGAAACTTTATGTCTCTAGTATATCACGGAGGACATATGAACGATAAAGAAATCATCACAGCACAGAGCGAAGTGATTAAGTCACAAGCAGATGTGATTACATCATTAACTGATCTAGTTGTTTCATATCAAGAACGATTAGACAAAGAGACCGTAGTAAAAGGTTTCGCCGGAGGCAGCCATGAAAATTGAAAACAGCATGTTGATGTACCCAGAAAACACGCAACGACTTGAACGATACGAGCAACTACAAGATGCAATCTATGCCAAGCGTGACGAAATCAAGAAGATGGAGAGTACCAAGGAAGACTTGGAAGCTGACATTGACGAAAAGTACGCAGAACTTGGTGACTTACAACAGGAGGTTGCAGAACTATGACAGAAGCAATTACACTTCCGTCTGAATTAATCCAAGACGGCAAGATTGAGTTTAAGAACCTTGATCAGTACCTAGCCATGGTCGATAAGTATGTTGCATATGGTAACAACTTTGTCGTGACAGAAGAAACGATGAAGGGCGCTAAGGACGAAAAAGCGCTGATTAACAAGATGGTTAAGGAGTCCGCTTCAAGGCGTTCTGACATTGAAAAAAATATGCTTGCTCCTTGGCTACCAGTTAAGGAACAGATGATGAATGCCGAGAAGAGGCTTAAATCGGCAGGTAATAACATCAAGGTTCAACTTGATAAGTACGATGAAGAATTGAAGGAAAAGTGGCGGGCTAATATCAAACTTTACATTGAAAGCCAGTATCAAGACACGCCATATGAACCACGGATTCCAATTGATGAAAAGTGGCTATACAAGAAGAACTTCAACGGAACTGAACCAAAAGACAGTTTCATTGATAACGAATTAACACTATCCATCATGACTGACAAAGCCAACCAGAAGACTGAACAAAATGAAATCAACATGGTTAAGGAGTTTGCTAGTCAATTAAATGTCAATCCAGCCCCTTACATCAAACAGTTGGATAGTCATTCGCTGCCTGATGTGACCGAAGGTATGAAGTTCGATGTGCGGATGGCTAACCAACAACGAGAAGCGAAGGAAGCGGCGCAACGTGCCGAACGTGAACGCGCCATCTCACAAGCGCAAACAAAGCAAGTTGACGAAGAGACAGGCGAAGTGATTAAGCCTGTTGAAGAACGCTATGACCGTTCATTTAAGGTGTTTGCATGTACTCGTGAAGAGTTGCAAGAGATTGCTGACTTCTTGAATAGCAAGGGTATCCAATTTCAAGGAACTAGTGAAGGTTAGGAGGAGTCGGCATGACTGAGACAAAATCGGTATTTAAAACACTGAGTGAGATTAACGTAAACGAACATGTTGACAAAAAAGGAAATTTTAAATATTTGTCATGGCCTTGGGCAATATCGGAAGTGATGAAACGCTACCCAGATACAACTTACGAAATGAAAGAGAATGAAGACGGTGAGTATCTATTTGGAAACCCACAAAAAGGTTATATGGTAAAGACAACTGTCACAATTCAAGGTCGAACACTTGGTATGCAACTGCCAGTCATGGATGTGCGTAACAAGTCACTATTAAAGCCAACTTCGACTGACGAAAACAAGGCAATTATGCGTTGTTTAGTTAAAAATCTATCGATGTTTGGACTCGGTATTTATATCTACGCCGGAGAAGATTTACCAGACGTAGATCCTAAAAAAATCACACCAGAACAGGCTAATATTCTCGATATTACTATCCAAAATGCTGAAAAAGTAACTGGTAAACATTTATTAAGTTGGGCAACAAGCCAACTAGGAGTGGCGAAACTAAGCGACATCAACGAAAACGATTACAAGCAGGCTGAAAAGTTTGTCAACGATTTACTAGAAAAGGCCAAGGATAAAGCTGAAATTAAGAAAGAGGAGCAAACAGCATGATTAACCGAGTGGTATTAACTGGACGATTAACTAAAGACGTAGAGCTGCGATACACGCAATCTGGGGTAGCGGTTGGATCTTTTAACCTAGCAGTCCAACGCCCATTTAAAGACGCTAACGGAGAACGTGAGAGCGACTTTATTAACGCTGTTATCTGGCGTAAGGCAGCCGAAAACTTTGCCAACTTCACGGGTAAAGGAGCTTTGGTAGCTATCGAGGGTCGCTTGCAGACACGTAACTATGAAAACAACCAAGGACAGCGTGTATATGTGACGGAAGTAGCGGTTGATAACTTCTCACTACTTGAAAGCAGGGCAGAATCAGAACACCGCCGTCAGCAAAACGGATCAAGTAATAACCAGCAACCTACGCAACAACAAAGCACTGCTAATCCATTTTCAAACAATAATGACGGACTTGATATTAGTGATGATGACCTGCCATTTTAAGAAATTGGTATAGCTATGTTCAAATTCGGAAAACGGCTCAAAAGTCTACGAGAAAAAGAAGGGGTCACACAGCGAAAAATGGCGAAGCATATCGGCATGTCAGCAGGCACGATTAACAACCTTGAGAACGGGTATTCGAAGCCAAGTTTTGACGTCTTGATTGACATTGCAGACTATTTCGAAATGTCGCTAGATGACCTAGTTGGAAGAGAAAGGAGGAGAGATGGCAAATACTAGGTTTTTCTCACAGATACCGGCATGGGTTGATGAGTTAGACAACGTTAGTGACTTCCAAGTTCGACTGCTTGGATTCATTTACACGCTATCAAACACAGGCCAACATGCATTTCCTAGTAATAGCTTTCTGGCTGACAAGTACCACAAGACAACCCGATCAGTACAGCGAGCACTAAGCGACTTGTATGAAAAAGGGTTGTTAAAAAGTACGGTCAAATACAAAGATGGCACCACAATTATTGAAAAACGGTATCTAGAGTTGATCGAACCGGGGGTAGGGACACAAACGTCCCTACCTAACGACAAAAATGTCACCCCCCTAGGGACACAAACGTCCCTACCCCAGGGACATAAACGTCCCTACCCTAGGGACAAAAATGTCCTAGATAATAGATTAACTAATAAATTAACTAATAGATTAGATACACATAAGGGCGTTGATGACGTCATTGACCCCATGACAGCTTCAAAAATGTTGGCTGCTTATAACAAGGCAACTGGACGAA
>NZ_JQBH01000008.1:34353-87335 GCF_001438695.1 Fructobacillus fructosus KCTC 3544 | reverse complement strand
CTGCCGATTTGAGCTTCTTCTCGGCATTCATCATCTTTTCCTTAACTGGTAGCCAAGTAGCAAGCATGTTTTTTTCAATGTCAGAACGCCTTGAAGCCGACTCCTTAACCATCTTGTTAATCAGCGCTTTTTCGTCCTTAGCACCCTTCATGGTTTCTTCTGTCACGACAAAGTTGTTGCCATATTCAACATACTTATCGGCCATGGATAGGTACTGATCTAAGTTTTTAAACTCAATCTTTCCGTCTTGAATTAATTCAGACGGAAGTGTAATTGCTTCTGTCATAATTCTGCAACCTCCCGTTGTAAGTCACCAAGTTCTGCGTACTTCTCGTCAATGTCAGCCTCCAAGTCTTCCTTGGTACTTTTTAGATCATTAATTTCGTCACGCTTTGCATAAATGGCATCCTGCAATTGTTCATACCGTTCAATCCGTTGCGTGTTTTCTGGGTGCATCATCATGCTGTTTTCAATTGTCATTTTTATCCTCCGTGATATACTAGAGGCATAAATTTCTTTCTGGGAAACTTTATGCCTTAGCTCTCTTGGTTGCAGCCTTGAGAGCTTTTTTCTGTGCTTTAAAAAATCGTTGTGCTTTCTTGCGTTCGTTATGTGCAATGTCACGATCCACGTCGTTGTCACCAAACAATGGTTTTTTATCCAGCGACAGGGTCACAATGTAAATAAATCCACCGATTGCCCCAAATAGGAAGAACCAGTTGATTACTCCATTCCAAAACATGCTATTTGTCATTTCATCACTTCCTTTCTAAATATCTTTTCTATAAGTCGTATGCGCTTTAATAAACGCTGCCATTTCAGCTTCTGGATATACCGGCCTCTTTTGTGTTGGGTAATAAAATTCAGGACATCCAGGCATGTTAATAAGAAGCTCAACTTTTTCTCGCGACGTCTTCATTTCTTCCATTAGCCCTTTAATGGTGAACATTCGACTGCCGTTAGGGTCAAAAACCATTTTTGCCTCCTTTCTTTTGGTATCATTTTGAAAACATATACATCAGGAATGTAGTTGTTAGTGAACCAATGAGACCGCCGATTATACTGACGACTATAGAAACCCAATTGGGGATTTGATAAAATTCTTCATCTTCTTTTTTCATGCTTCGCTCCTTTTTTGTTATCCTTTTGTTACTGGTAGTGACGTACCTAGTAAATGAAAGGAGGATAGTGTCATGTATTTTGTAATTAGAAAATCAATCGATGACCAATACTATTTCTTATTGAAATCTGAAAATGGCCAAGTAGTTGCCCAAAGTGAAACTTATCTTTTGAAAAGTAGCGCTGAAAAAACAATTCAGTCCATTAAAGAGAACGTTGATACCGGAACTTATGTTATTGACAGCGAGAAGCTTTGATTTTGTTAGCTAAGTTAATAATCTTTGCAGACATTGAGAGTAGTGTGTCAGCACTGCTCTCTTTGTTTACATCAATACTATCGAGCGTGCTTTTAATGTTTTCTAATTCTTGAGATAGTTCTGGTTTTTCTTTCATGCTTTCTGATTTAAAGCTTTTAGCCAAAAAGGTCATTTTCACTTTTACTATGTCCTTACCAAAAACTTCCGACTCCACTTCGCTAACGAAATCAATTGGATGTCCATCTATATAGACTTTTTTAGGTGTTTCTAAAACCTCTTGCGTAGGATTTGGAAACATCTTTTTTGCTAATTCCAAAAAATTATCTTTCTTTTCCATGTCTCCTCCTTTTTTTGCTATCCTTTAACCACTGGCACCCCAATGCCTAGTAAATTGAAAGGAGAATAGTTATGTCTAAACACATATACGCAAATCTCGCCCCTATGGGGTGGATAGACTTAACAACTGACCCAAATTGTGTTGTTTCAATAGACCGTATGGATCCGATTACTTGGTACAAAAGCAACGGTATTCTAGATTCTATTGAAATGAATACAATTCCTGGATATCTAACTGACTACCCTTTTGTTCATGTATTATTTGAAAACAAAGAGTATCGAGTTAGCCCACTTAGCTTTCAAATAGTCGATGACTAATCATCAAAATTTGATTTAAAAGCTGTTAACCTTGAGCCAATTTCTTCGGAAGTTAGCTCTTTTTTAATTTGATGGAATCTTTTTTCGATAACGCTTTGAACAATTTTCCAATCTGAATAGCTGATACCTGACAATGCGTTTGATATATCGTTTGCCTTTTCTTTTTTCATATACTCCTCCTTTACGCCGTCTGGTCCTGGTTAGCACCACGAATTGCTAGATCCATTAAGTTATTTGGTTCCCACAAACTCAAGAACCGCTTTGCTTCTGCAAAATACTTTCGTGGCAGTGCGTTGTAACGAGGCACACTGAACTGTCGCTTAAAGTCCTTTGCAATCGCATGGAACACTTCACTAGACAACTCTTTATATGCTTGGCTGTACTTACCTCCAAGAACCGCAAACACCCGATTGCGACGAAGCTGTAATAGCTCTGCTTGTTCCCAACTTCGGATTTCCTGATCAGCTTCGAACTTATTCAAACGTTGTTCAAGCTTTTCCTGTTTATCTTCTTGTTGTTTCAATGCTTCAAACGTTGTCGCTAAGATAGCCATTGGGTCAGTTTGTACCGAGTAACTACCAGTCTTTCGAATGCTTGGCAGGACTTCTGATGTAACCCAATCTTGGAACTTTTCTGCTTGAGTACTTCCAGCTTTCATAACTAGCTTGTAAAACTGTGGTTCAGTAATGAAATCGCCTTTCCCAACTTTTCTGCCAGAAGTGGCAGAATTTAAATATTCATTAACACGACTCCACCGAACATAATTTTTGCCACTTTTGGCAAAAGTGATAATTCCAATTCCAATAGCTGCACTTTCTGCGTCGAACAAAACTTGTCCGTTTTCTTCTTTGACCTTCAGGTTGTCAAATACCTTTACTTCGTTTGCCATGTTGGCCTCCTTTATAAGATATACTTTTGCAAGCACTTACTGATAAAAAAAATCCCTGATTTCACCACCCAATAAAATAGCAACCTTTTTTGCTTTTTCCGGGCTCATTCCAACGCCGTAATTCTTATATCCGTACATAGATTGATAGCTGACACCAATTTTACGACCCATAGAAGTTTCACTATAACCGTTTTCGGATAACAAATCAGGCCATTTATCAGGATTCTTAACCTTCCAATATCGTGGCATTTACTCATCACCTTTCTAATAGTATATAAGAATTATACAATCGAACGAATACTTTTGCAAGCACTTTTGATAAACTTTTTATAAAATATGTATAAACTTTTGTTAAACTCCTTATATAATAGTCTAGCAAGGGGAATTAAAATGAATGATGTCACTAAGGAAGAATTTGGAAACAATATAAGAGATTTGCGAAAAAATAAAGGATTTAGCATTCGACAATTAGCACTTCAATCTGGTGTATCTAATCCTTTTTTATCTCAAGTAGAAAATGCTAAACGTAGCATACCAAAGCCAAGTACCCTTGAAAAAATTGCTCATGGTTTAAGAGTTGACAAATCTGTGATATTTAAAATGGCTGGTATTGTTGACAATGTCCCTAATAATATTTCTAATGAATTACCTATCAGTTCTAACCCATCCACTGTATCCATTCCTATCTATGGTCGCATTTCTGCAGGATACCCTGAGGGGGCCAAGGAAGACATTGAAGGCAACGTTAAAATAGACGATGAACTCATCGAAAGGTACGGCAAGGATAATTTAATTGGACTTCGTGTTAACGGAGAGAGCATGAACAAGGTTGTACCCAATGGTGCTGTAGCTATTTTGGCAAAAATTGATACATGCGAAATTACTAATGGCGACATCTGCGGTGTTATTATTGACGGAGAATCTGCAACTCTAAAACACGTGTACCAGTACCCTGATCGTATTCGATTTGAACCAGATAGCTGGTTAAAGGAAGAGTTCAAACCCTTCGAGTATAGTAAAGAAGACGTTGATAATGGACAACCACCAATTCAAATTATTGGTAAGTTAGTTCATCAGCAATCATCGTTTTAATAATGGAAAAATATTATGATAGAAATTAAAAACCCAGATAAAGTTGATTTTCACTATAGGTGCTTGCCTTCTGAATTTGGAAGCGTTAATTCTCCTGATGATGTAATCGACGTTTACCTAAAAACAGATTATGGAATCATTCATTTCAGAGCTTCAAAAGAAATAACAAATAAGCAAAAAGAAGAAGTTTACACTAAAATGATAACCAAGTTGGAAAGTGCATCTAAGTATCTAGATTTTTTAAAAAAATAACGGAGGAACATTGTATATGTTTTCAATTTTAATAGCAGCGATTTGTATTATATTTTTCTTATTATTTATAACTGGAATGGTGTTGACGATTAAGTCTACCTTACAATTTTTCGTAACTAAAACTATTACTAAGAAGCAACTATTATCATCTCTTATTGGTACTTTATTATTTTTTGCGATATTCGTGGCAACTGCAATTCCTACTTTTGGTCAATCATCAAATAACGCTGAAAAAATCAGTACAAAATCTGATGGTTATGATTTCAAAAACATAAAATTAGGAATGACTCAAAATGAAGTTTCGGATAAATTAGGAAAGCCATCAAGCCAAGATGACCGAGTCATGACATACGGCAATAATACCCTCTATTTTGCTGACGGAAAATTGACTGGCGGAAGCCCTAAATTTATTCAACAACAAGTCAACCAAAAAAATAATAATGAAAAGCAGAAAAAAGCAGACGATTCAAATAGTGAAAAATCAGCAGCCCAGTATTTTGGATCTAAATCTACTCAGAAACTTGCTGATCAAGCAAGTTATGTGCCAAGAACACAGATGTCAAACGGTAATATGATGTATTCAGAAACCATCAGTAATGTAAAAATGTATCGAATCGACGACTATCAAACTGGCGTTACAACTGTTTACAAAGCAGATGATAATAAAGATGATGGACTTGGTGCTATCCTATATCAGGGAAAGACAGTAACTCAAGAAAAGCCAAAAACAACTATTGTTTATTAACACAAAGCCCATTTGGGCGTACATAATACGTGCAATAACCGAACCACGTTAAAAGCTGTTAGGAGCGTTTTTATGGAAACAACTATTCAAGGTAACGTTAAAGTAAACAAGATTAACAAGCATGTTTTTGTGTGGGTCTGCAACTTCTTAGTCGGCTATTTAGGCGTTGACCGATTCGTTCGTGGTCAAATTGGCCTTGGAATCTTTAAGTTGCTTATTGGTTCATGGATTACTCTTGGAATCTGGCCATTAGTTGATTTCATTATATCAATCGTAAAGGCCTATAGCACTTATTCAGATACTCAAGATATCACCTTCCTTAACGGTCGATATTCAAAGTAACAATGCCCTCTCGGGGCGTACATAACTTTAACTATAAAGGTGGTGGCTAATATTGAAAGATTAGAAAAGGCATTTCAGCAGGTAAACTAGATCACTGCCCATTGGGGCGTACATATGTGCTGCAACCACATTAAAAGGATTAGATATATTTAAGGAGAATTATATTGTCAAATAAAACAATCCAACAAATGATTGATGACTTAAAAAAATTAATTACAGACAAACCAAATTTATTAGAACTACCAGAACATGGAAACAAGTTATACTACAATGCAAAATCAAGTTCTGAAAAATATTTTGTTGACTTTGCACGTAATGGACATCGAGTTAAAAAGTTAACTCTTCAACTTAGAAGTGGATCAGATAAATCCCAGGTGTTGCTTCGACTAGATGTAATTGGCCCAGAACATCATAATCCAAGAGGTAATTATCAGTATAGTGATACAATTATTGAAACACCCCATATTCACATTGCTTCATACTCATTATATGGAATAAAAGTTGCCTTACCCATAGACGCACCAGAATCAGGACTAAGATTAACCAAATATGATGTTATTTGTGTTCAAAATATTGTGTATGATTTCTTAGAAAGAATTAACATTGCCAATAGAAATCAGTTAAGTATTTGTGATCCAGAAGAAACTTCATTAGATATTTAATTGGAAATTTTGTTAATATATAATTTTATTGCTGAAAGGAGGTATATTCCATGAATTTAAATTTAGAAAATTTACAAGAATCGTATGCTAAATGGGCCACTAAAAAAATAAAATTTACTAATTTAGAAGATTCAATCAAAATAATCACCCCGTTTGTTGACTTATATAATGATGCTATTACACTCTATCTATCTCAGAACGGGAATAAATTTACAATTGATGATGATGGATATACCCTTAGCGAACTAGATATTTTAGGAATTAATTTCAATAAAAAAGGACGTAGAAAACAATTCTTAGAAAATACACTTAATAATTTTGGCATTTCACTCAATGAAGACATTTTAAGCATTCATACTGAAGATAAACTTGATATACCAAACATACAGATGCGGTTAACTCAGGCTATTATAACGATAAATGACATGTTAATGACTTCGCATAGCAATGTTTCTAGTATTTTTATAGAAGATGTGACTAGTTATTTTCTGGATAAAGAAATTCCAATTTCTGAAAATCGTATGATACTCGGTCGTGCTGGGAGATTAAATTCTTTTGAAATAGAAATCGGTCGTACACGAAAACACAAAGGAAGTTTATTTAAAGTTGTTAATAATCCAACTAGTAGCCAAATTACAAGTCCTTTATTTAGCATAATGGATACCAAGGATAATGAACCTAATTCAGAATTTTTTGTAATTGCAAATGATAGTAATGATATATCTCCAAAATTTACAACAGCTTTCAATCGTTATGGAATTGACGTATTACCATGGTCAGATAGAAAAAAATGGATAGAAAAATTTGTATCATAAATACTAGGGTAAATGGATTAACCTATTTTAAATGCAATAAAGCTAACTCAAAATATACTTTTAACTAGGCCCACAGGCCTTTTTATTTGTACAAAAATAGCATTTTGAACATTTGTTTACTTTAATTTTTAGTTGTAAATCGTCAAAACAGACATTTTGTTGATTTTTAAAAACATATTTTTATTTTAACTTTGTACTTTTTCCAAAATTAAAGGAGTAATCATGGCTACATTCCATAAAACAACTGCAGGAAAATATCGGGCAAGAGTGTCTGTTAAAGAAAACGGAAAATACAAACAAATTAGCAAGCAAGGTTTTCGTACTAAAAAAGAAGCCGTTATTTGGGCATCAGAGATAGAAGCTGGTTATACTGATCAGTTACAAAGTAAATATGAAAAGATGTTGTTATCAGATTATTTTGAGACTTGGGTTGATACCTATAAATCAAAAATGGAGGCAGCCACTCAGTATCAATATCAAAATACGCTCGACAATATTATTAAGTATATGCCTGACGCTACTCTTATTGATTTCACACGTACTGATTTCCAGAATTTCATCAATGAATTTGGTAAAGACCATTCAAAAGAAACAGTTGCTAAACGAAAGAACCATATTAGCCAAGCATTAGAAGATGCCTTTGCTGATGGAATAATTAAGAATAACCCCACTATTCGCATCCAACTTACAGGAACAGTTGGAAAGTCAGCATCAGAAAAGTTCCTTGAAAAAGACGAACTTATTAAACTAGATCATTATATTAAAAGTAAGCTTGCTACATATCCACATGCTAAATCATACTTAGCAATTTATATATCAATTCATACCGGGATGCGTATTGGTGAAATCATGGCCCTTCAATCTGACGACATTAATTTTGAAAAAAAGACAATATCAGTTAATAAGGCACTTGATCAATACCGTCATGTTAAGTCCACTAAGACAGAATCAAGCAACCGCATAATCTCTGTTGATGATGACTTACTAAATGAGCTAATAGGTATTGAAGGTCCAATCGCCGACATCAGTAATTATGGTGCCGGAAAGGCTTTAAAAGCAGCAATCAAGGAATTAAACATTAAACCAGTTTCATTTCATGCATTGCGGCACTCACACGGATCTTTATTATTAAGCCAAGGTATTGATATAAAATATGTTTCATCGAGGCTTGGGCACAAAAATATTTCAACAACAATTAACGTTTACACCCACCTTCTCAGCTCACAAAAAGAAAGTGAAGAGGAAAAGACACAGCGTATCATGACGTCTATTTTTTAGGACAAAAAGTGTCTAAAAAGTGTCTAAATATTTACAGAAACACACAGAATTAGGCAGAATTACGCAGAAAAAACTGACTACTAAAACAAAAGAAAAGCCCGGTGTTATCACGTTAAAGGCGATAACACCGGGCTTTAGCTGCATTGCATAAAATCATATCAAATGCCGACTAACGGACTCAAACCGTTGACCCCCTCATTACTAGTGAGGTGCTCTATCAACTGAGCTAAGTCGGCAAAATAAGTACTCAATAATTGTAGCAAATGCTAGCTTCGTTGACAACCAAAAGATAAAATATTTTGGTTATACGGATGACAGGAATCGAACCTGCACGGATATAATCCACTAGAACCTAAATCTAGCGCGTCTGCCAATTCCGCCACATCCGCATGTCTTAAGCGACTATTAAATGATACTGGATTTTCAGACCTTCGTCAAGGAAAAAGTTAGAAAAAAGACAGTGATTAAATCACTGTCCTTTTTAAATTAGTCTTCTTCAATTTTTTTCGTCAAATTCGATACGGTTTCTTCATGCTGCTGAACCTGTCGTAACTTAACAATGTATAAAATAATTGTTCGAATAATGGCATAAAACGGTACTACAACAATCATTCCAACCATGCCCCACAAATTTCCGGCTGCCAACAATAAAAGCATCACGGTCAACGGATGAATCCTGAGCGACTTTCCGATTAAAGCTGGGTAAATAATGGAACCATTGACCTGCTGAACAATCGCCATCAAAATAATGATACCAATTAGCATCTTCCAATTAATGGAAATCGCAACAAGCAACGCTGGGAACACCCCAATAAAAGGCCCTACGTATGGCACAATGTTCGCCACACCGGCAATAAAGCCAAGGAGCCAGATGTATGGTAACCCAATCATGCCAAATCCAATCGACATGGTGAAGCCAACGAATAGCATTTGGATAGCTTGACCAGAAATATAGCGTTCAATTGTTTTATCGAGTTCACGTCCGAGAACCATGACATCTTCCGAACGGTTTTTGGGAAAGAATTTTTGCAGCGCCGGTAAGAAACGGTTGGAATCGGAAAGCATGTAGAAGAGAATGATTGGCACTGTCAAAGCCCCAATTGTAAACGAAGTAGCAGCTCCAACAAAGCCGGTGAGCGTTCCGGCAGTGATACGGACAAATGATGAAGCATAAGTGGACACCGCGTTACGAATGTCATCATCGGAAATCGACAAATTCAATTTCTTGAACCATGGTTCTTCCAGCATGTCTTTTACATAATCCTGAATATGATTGACAACACTTGGCATTGCCGTTATTAAATTGGTAATTTCATTTAAAATCAGGGGAACGAAAATCATAAAGGCGCCGATAATCACTACCATGAAGATGGTAAAAGTTAGTAAAACCGCCACACTCCGGGGTACCCTGCGTTTGCCCAAGGGAATCTTTTCAATCAATTTCTGCAATGGCTTTAAACAATAATACAAGAACCCAGAAACCAACAATGGAATAAAAACAGTTCCAGCAAATACCGAAATTGGTTTCATTAGGAAATCAAAGCGAAAGACAATGAATAGTAGTGTCGCAATCGCTAAGAGTTCAATCGTCCAAAAGAAGAGGTGTTTCAATTTTTCATTTGGAAACATCGTGTTGCTCCTTTAAATTCTTTAATAACTTGTGTTGTAGTTTTGGTAAAGCCATTGCTTCCTGCTCAGCCGGTGATAGGAAACGCTGATTATGAGTTAGCTTTTCGACCTGTTCGACTTTGACAGGCCAGACTTCCCACTTACGGTGAGAAAAAACATGGGTAACTGCTTTGATAGTCAATTGCTCACCCTGAAGGTCCTCAATCGAGTCGATTGGCCGTAATGGTAACGTCCAAAAACCGGCTAACAGGCCAGAATCCGGACGCTGTTCGTACAGTAAATCGCCCTTTTCATTATACAAAACCAAGGCTTGAAATCGTTGTAAAATTGGCTTTTTCTTCTTCGATTTAACTGGATACTGATCCTCTACGCCGTCTCGAAAAGCAGCATTGTACTTGACTACTGGTGAATGAAGGGTATCTGGATCATTCGTCTTCATGTACGACGTCCCCAAGTCCATAATCGCTTGGTTAAAGTCCCCAGGCCGTTTTGGATCGACAATCGGTGCCACAGCATCATAAAAAACACGCCGGGTCTTTGGCTTGGCAATGTCATCGTCAATCTTTAATAAACGAGAAAATACTCGAAAAAAATTGCCGTCAATGGCGGGAACCGCCTGATTAAAAGCAATTGACGCTACTGCTGCGGCTGTGTATGGTCCAACACCAGGAAGTGACAATAAATCATCGTAGGACTCTGGCCAGGCCCCCTTTAGGTCAAAAGCCACGACTTTGGCAGCTTGGTGAAGGTTCCTAGCCCTGGAATAATAACCTAGACCCTCCCACAACTTTAGCACCTGCTCTTCTGGTGCATTGGCCAAAGCCTGTACCGTTGGCAAAGCCGTCATAAACCGGTTAAAATAGGTAATCACCGTATCAACGCGCGTTTGTTGAAGCATCAACTCCGAAACTAACACACGGTATGGATCAGTGTTTTCTCTCCAGGGTAAGTGAGCCCGCCCCTCCTGATCATACCAGGCTAATAAATCCTTCCGGAAATTTTCAATTGTTTCTTGATTCCAATTCTCCATAACCAATAGTATAACACTTGAAAAGCCACTGTGATTGGGGTATAATCAAATTCTGTACGATAGATTTTAAAGTTTAAATATAAGGAGTTACCACTATGGCAATCAAGACACCATTGAACTCATTTGCCCGCGGCCGTAAGGTTGGCCACGATGCAAAGAAGAAGCGTCGCCTGGATGCCGTTGCACAATTGCAACAATGGGCAAAGGGAAAAGACGTTGAGCTTCCCAAGACAAAGTAAAGAAAGTTAGCCAACGGCTAACTTTTTTTTTGCAAAAAATTAACAGTTTTTACTTGGCTTTACCTTGTTTTGTCTTGCCGCAATCTTTATACTAAACATATGTAACGAAGAACTTGGAGTAGCCAATATGATTATATCCGTAACTAATAAACAACGACGGCACGCCTTACTTGCCGCCTTACTTTTCATTGTCTTAGCCGTTTTGATTGGCACAAACGCCACTTGGCCCGCCAACATGGATGAAGCCGTTCGCTCGTTCATGTCGTCCATCCAAACTTCCTATGGCGACGTTATCATGTCCATCGCCACATTCCTTGGGTCACCAGCGATGAACCTCTTCTACGGTATCTTGTTAGCCATCGTCTTGCTATTGGCAGACTTGAAGCTTCCTGCTCTATGGGTCTTCCTAACGGTCGTTGGCGGTATCGTGGTCACGCAAATCATTAAGGTTTTGGTTCACCGCGACCGTCCACTTGGTCATTTATTGACAGATAGTGGCGCATCCTTTCCATCACAGCACGTGACAGCCATGTGGTTAACTGTTTTCATTATGTTTTTGTTGGTTACACCAAACATTTCATCGACTCTAGTTCGTCTCTTAACCAAGTGGTTCTTGATAACATTATCATTGATGACCATGTTATCTCGCCTTTACTTTTCTGCTCACTTCCTGACGGATACCATTGGCGCTTTCTTATTAGCCTACGTTTGGGTGATTTTCTGTGCTTCCCTTTACCCTGCTGTGGCAACCTTCTTAAAAAAGAAGTTTTGGTTATTCAAAGATCAAGAAGCGTAATAACAAAACCATGAAAAAAAGCGATGCTGATCTAGCATCGCTTTTTTTGTGTGATTAAAAGTTATAGTCGTCATCTTCCATTGATTCAGCTTCACCAAGCAAATAACCATTACCAACGGCAGAGAAGAAGTCGTGGTTAGAAGTAGAAGTTGAGATACCGTTCATCACAACGGGATTGACATCTTCAGCTGATTCCGGAAACATCGGTTCTTGACCAAGGTTCATCAACGCTTTATTGGCGTTGTAACGTAAGAAAGTCAAAACATCATCCGTCCAACCAATTTCATCGTAAATTTCATGCGTGAACTGCTCTTCATTTGAATACAGATCAAAGAGCAAGTCATACATCCAAGCCTTTAATTCTTCCTGCTCCTCCTCAGTTAACTTATTGAAGCCCACTTGGAACTTATAACCAATGTAAGTGCCATGTACCGATTCGTCACGGAGAATCAGCTTGATAATTTCTGCGGCGTTGACCATCTTGTTATGACCAAGATAATAGAGTGGCGTATAAAAACCAGAATAAAAAAGGAACGTTTCCAAGAAAACTGAAGCCGCCTTCTTTTGAAGGGGCGTCCCATCCTGATAGATATCATTAATTTTGTTGGCCTTGTACTGTAGGAATTCATCATGATCGGCCCAATCAAAGGTCTCATCGATTTCAGACTTATTGTTCAACGTCTCAAAAATAGACGAGTAGGACTTGGCATGAACGGATTCCATAAACTGGATATTGTTCAAAACAGCCTCTTCTTTTTGGTTCACAGCATCAGCACGGAGTGAAGCCATTCCATCCTGCGACTGCAAGGTATCCAAAGTCGTTAGACCAGCAAAAACCAAATTATAGACACGGCGTTCTGAATCATCTAGTTCCCCTCGCCAAACCCGCAAGTCATTGGAAATGGGAACACGGGTGTCCAACCAAAATTGCTGAGTCAGCTTTTCCCAAGTTGCCTTATCAAGCGAATCCTCAATGTTATTCCAGTTAACGGCCGTATAAGACCCTTGATTAACGTGTTGCATCGCTACTCTCCTAACGTTTCTTTGATACTTGCATAAATCTTTTCAGCTTCACGCTGCGTGCCACGCAACTCATAATCACCAATCACCGGCACATGGTACTTCGTTGCGTAACGTTTAGCCGTCAAAATGTATTGATCATTAAAATTGCGGTTCCCAGAACCAATCACCCCACGTAAATAGCGGGTGTTGTTACCAAAATCAATATAGTCTCCCAAGCCGTTTGTAAAGATTTCAACGACTTCTGGACCTGTCCCAGTCCCACCATTCAAATAGGTGGGTACCAAGGCAACGTACGGTTGTTCCTCGTGAGCGTACTCGACCTCATCTCCCACTTCCAGAATGGACAATTGGTCACCGTATTTTTCAGCTTCTTCTTTCAATTTGTTAATGAAGGATGTGGTATTGCCCTCAATCGAGGTATACAAAATTCGATATTCAGCCATTATGCTCCTTTCCACAAATGATTCCATTTGTCAGTCAGTTTAAAACAAACTTCTCGAAAGAGAAGGACGTGCTATGTACAGCAAGCAAAGCTTGCTATGAAAATTAGATGGAACAAGACTCACATTCATTAACGCCAGCTTCCTGGTTATCGTCGGTATAGGTACGAACATAGTAAATCGTCTTAATATTCTTCTTAAAGGCGTAATTACGCAAAATCGACAAATCACGCGTTGTCATCTTGTTTGTTCGATCATCCTTCCACTCGTACAATCCTTCCGGAATGGTTGAGCGCATGAAGTAGGTCAGAGACATTCCCTGGTCGATGTGTGGCTGCGCAGCAGCATACACATCAACGACTTTCCGCATATCTGTGTCATAGGCAGATTGATAGTAAGGGAGGGTTTCGTTTGAAAGACCGGGTGCTGGATAATAAACTTTACCGATCATCCCTTCCTGGCGCTCCTCAATCCGGTTAATGATGGGGTGTAAGGAGGCAGTCGTGTTATTGACATACGAAATCGAACCGGTCGGTGCAATGGCGTGACGGTATGCATTATACAAACCATTGGCCATTACTTCCTTCTTCAACTGCTCCCAGTCGGCCTTACTTGGCAAATGAATGTTTGAGAAAAGTTTAGCCACCTTTTCAGTCTTTGGTGAAAAGTCCTGGTTCAAATACTGATCAAAATAGGAACCATCCGCATAGGCGGACTTGTCAAAATCCGCAAATGTTTCACCACGGTCTTCAGCAATGTGCATGGAAGCCATGATGGAATAATAGTTCAAAGTTGAAAAGAATGTCTTGGTAAAGTCCAGTGCTTCCTCATCACCATACATCATTTGATTTTGAGCAAACATTGCCGCCAAGCCCATGGCTCCCAAACCAACGGCGTGGTTCTTTTGGTTTCCATTTTGGACCGATGGGACGACGTTCAAATCAGAATTATCAGAAACAAAGGACAAAGCACGAATCATCGATTCAACTGAGGCCGCAAAATCAGGCGTCTTCATCATGTTCACGATGTTAATGGACCCCAAGTTACATGAGATATCCTCACCCATCTTGGTATATTCTTGCATGTCGTTAATCTGCGAAGTCGTTTGCACCTGCAAAATTTCGGAACATAAGTTTGAAGACACGATTTTACCAGCAACCGGGTTGGCACGGTTCACCGTATCAACGTTCATAATGTATGGATAGCCTGACTCTTGCTGTAACTTCGAAATTTCTTCTTCCACCACTCGAGCAGAAACCATGCGGTGGTGAATTTTCGGGTTAGCCAACATTTTGTCATATTCAGCCGTAATATCAACATAGTTGAATGGTACGCCGTACTCACGTTCGACATCGGCTGGTGAAAAGAGGGCCATCTCATCGTTCGCCTTGATGAGTTCATAAAACTTATCAGGGACAATCAGGCCAAGTGACAAGGTCTTCACACGGACTTTTTCATCCGCATTTTCCTTTTTAGTGGCCATGAAAGTCATTAAGTCGGGGTGGAAAATATTCAAGTAAACAACGCCAGCACCCTGCCGTGCACCCACCTGTGATGAAAATGTAAAGGAATCTTCCAGCAACTTCATGATGGGCACAATGCCACCAGCTGAATTAGCAATTCCCATCACTGGTGCACCGGCTTCACGAACGTTCGATAGGTTAATCCCGACACCACCACCCATTTTAGATAGTTGCAGTGCGGAGTTAATAATCCGCCCAATCGAATTCATGTCATCCGTTGACTGCAAAACAAAACAAGATACCAATTCCCCACGACGGGCACGTCCTGCATTCAAAAAAGAAGGCGTTGCGGGCTGATAACGTTGGTGAATCATTTCATTGGCTAAGGAAAGCGCCAGTTCTTCATCCCCATCCGCGTAGAAAAGTGCGTTCACTGCAACACGGTCAATGTAAGACTCCACGTAGTATGCCTTATCATTAGTCTTTTGGGCATATTGGTTGTAAAACTTAAAGGCCGCCATAAAGGAGGCAAATTCGAAACCTTCGCCCTCTAAAAAGGCATACAGCTTTTCAATGAAAGACATGTCATACTTTTTAACGAACCCTTCCTCCAAAAAGTCATGGTCAATCATCCAGTTAAAACGTTCTTGAATAGAAGAGAACTTTTTCATGTTTGGACGAACGTTCTCTTCCATAAAAGCAGCTAAGGCTTCCTGATCCTTTTCCAATTGAATTTGGCCATCTTTGGGAATGTTCACCTGATTGTTCAAGTCAAAGTATTTAACATTATCAATGTCAATGTCTAATAAGGACATAGCATTCCTTTCCGTTCTCTCCAAAAAGGGAGAATCTTTTTAAGCATTAATCGCTGTCTGTACTTCCTTGCTGAGAAGCTCTGACAGCGGCACAGAGATTAAGCAGTCAACTTCTTCAATGCTGCCGGTTGAAAACCAGAAAAGGCATCATGTCCCTCAATTTGAACAACAGGCGTTTGCTTGAAACCTTGTTCCTTTAATTGTGCTAAGTATTGTGGCTGTTCTTCAATATTAATTTCACTGAAGGCAACGCCCAGTTGGTCCAAATACTTCTTTGTCATCTTGCATTGAACACAGTTATTTTTGGTAAAGACCGTTACTTGTGGCATGTTTTGGTCCTTCTTTCTCTAAAAATTTATCGTTAGTAACCCCCACCTTTGATGGGGATGAACCGACGGAACAATCTCTAGTTTACCGGTTTAAAAATAGACTTCAAGGTCTAAATATGTCTGCACAAACATTTGTTCGTAAAAGCCGACTATACCGGGTTTTATTTTTGACTTTGTGCTCTTGTATACAACCAGTTCTCAGCTCGGATCGTTCGGATTCTCGTCATTTATGACATTTCCTCATTCTCATCTTTTAGCTCAAAAGCGCTAGCGTAACCAGTTGCCCTTTACCGAGCCTTGTGAAAGTTAAAAAGCATTTGCCGACCAGTCTGTTTTCAATTACTCACTTTTTGCCCTTTTTTGCTATAATAGTAGATAAATAACTTATTTTAACTGAAAGAGGTATTTGTTTTGGATTCTGGTCCTTCGTATTTAATTAATACAATTATTATTGTCTTTATTCTTTTACTCGCTGTATTGTTCACTTTGACCGAGTATTCATTAGTCAAGGTGCGACTTTCCGCTCTTGAAGCGCTGCAAGCTGATCGCGACAAGCCTTCAAAAAACATCGCTTCTGCCATCCACATGGTGAGTCACTTGACGGAGTTCCTTTCAACCGCTCAAGTTGGAATTACGTTGACTTCGCTTATCTTAGGTTGGGTTGGTGAAGAAACGGTGGCTGATTTAATCATTCAATCCCACCTGTTACCCACTGACCTTGCTAAGCCAGTAGCCTCTGTGGCAGCCATCGTTATTTTCACTGTCCTACACGCCGTCTTTACCGACCTGGTGCCAAAGAACATTGCCATTGAAGAACCAATCAAAGTCCTCTTGTTCATCGTGAAACCGGTCCGCTTCTTCCACATCACCTTATTCCCAATGATTTGGATTTTGGACCATCTATCGAACTGGGTTACTCACTTACTTGGTTTCCAAGTGACAAACGATGACGATATCTATTCACAGACCGAGATTCTCTCCCTCTCAAAAAACGCCGCTGAGGCGGGTGAACTTGACCGGGAAGATTTGACTTTCATGCAACGTGCCTTTGAAATGAATGACAAAGTCGCTGTCGATGTCATGATTGACCGAACATCAATGGACGTGATTGACGTATCAGATTCAATCGCCACTGGTCTTGATGAATATTTGCAAAAGCGTCATTCTCGCTTCCCTGTCGTTGCTGACGGTGACAAAGATAAGGTGCTTGGTTACGTCTTCAACTACGACCTGGTTCGTCAAAGTCGTATCTCAGGTCAAGAACCTGTTGCCAAAATCATGCGCGATATTCCTGCTGTTCCTGAAAACATGGATTTGCACGACGTGATGGATGAAATGGTGATGAAGCGCTCACCAATCGCAGTGGTTGTCGATGAATACGGTGGTACGGCCGGTATCATCACCGACAAAGACATCTATGAAGAACTTTTCGGTTCAGTTCGTGATGAGATGGATGACCAATCCGACGAATACATCGAAAAGCTTGGTGACCGCCGTTACAAGGTCTCCGGTAAGACCACCCTTTATGACTTCCAACGTTACTTCCACACCGATGTGAAAGAACTTGATGAAGATGAAGCGGTTACCCTAACTGGTTATGTCTTAAAACGCGATCCTGATTTCCGAACGGGTGATTCACTTCGCATCGCCAATTATCAGGTTACTGCCTTAGATTACGAGAACGCCTTTATCCCTGAGTTTGCGGTTAAGGAACTTGACCCCGAACCCGAACCGAAGTCCGAAGATGATAAGGAAGACGATAAAAACGGCAACGAAGAACAAGAAAAGAGCAACGAGCGCCGTAAGTTCCACCTTCGTGATAAGGAAAACGATCAGGAAGATCAAAAGAAAGATTAACCAACAAAAGGTGAGGCAGCTTCGGCTGCCTTTTTCTTTTACTCACGATAACGATGCCCTGCCCACTATCTTTCTTTCGTGGTAAACTAAGGGTTAATGACTACTAATTATCGATGAAAAGAACTACTAAAGGAGGCTGTTCATGACTGCCATTGATTTATACCTCGTTCGCCATGGTCAAACATACTTTAACCTCACTCGTCGCCTACAGGGACACTCCGATGCACCACTCACTGAATCCGGGATTGAAGATGGTCACCGTGCTGGAAAACGCCTGAAAAACATTCATTTTGATGGTGCTTATTCTTCTGATCTAACTCGTGCCATTCACACTACCAAGTACCTATTGTCCGAAAATCAAGCAGGTTCACCAATTTGGCCACAACAACTCCCTGACTTTCGAGAGGAAAACTTTGGTTCGTTTGAGGGTATCGACTCCCAAGTGGCATTGACACAGTTAAACGCCTTTACGGATTATCCATACAGTGATTATTCAGATATGATCCAAAAGAGAGGCATGGCGGAATCAATGAACTTATTTGCTTTGGCAGATCCCTACCACCTTGCCGAAAACTATGCCGAATTTATTCAACGTATCCAACACGGCTTTGACTTTTTACTTCGCGAACACAAAGACGGTGACCAAATCTTGGTTGTTGCTCATGGTACGACCATCCGTGCCATCGTTAATTACTTTGGCCATCCAGAAATGGCGGCACACGCCATTGACAACGGGGCCGTCACTAAGATTCATCTAACGGGCACAGACAGTGGACGGGTCGACCTATTTAACGATAGCCAGGATACACTGTAAAACAACACACAGAGTCAACAATGACTTTTAAAAGAGGGTGTACATGGAAGAAAAAAATCAAACAGCCCAGCCAGTTCGTAAAGTCTTACTGGCTGCCTTAAAGCAGAATCAAAAGCAGAACTTAGATTATGAACTAGAGGAGTTATCAAACCTCGCCCGGGCCAATCGCTTAGAACCGGTCGAAACCTTTATCCAGTCACTTGAACGGCCCAACCCCGCCACTTACTTCGGTAAAGGAAAAGTCGAAGAGTTGCGTATCGCGGTAAACACCTACGAAACCGACCTGATTGTGACAAATGATGAGCTCTCACCTTCTCAAATCAGGAACCTAGAAAAGGCAACACAGGCAACAGTGGTTGACCGTACTGGCTTAATTTTAGATATTTTTGCCAAACGTGCTCAAACAAAGGTTGCTAAATTACAAGTACAGTTAGCCCGTCTAGAATACCAATTACCTCGTTTACGAACCTCAATGTCCGTTTCACTTGATCAGCAGACCGGTGCCGGTGGAGCCGGATTTACCTCTCGTGGTGCTGGTGAAACCAAACTCGAACAATCCCGTCGGCGCTTAACTTCTGAAATGGTTGCTATCAAGAAAGAACTCGCCGCTTTGCAAAAGGATAGTCAGACACAGGGAAAGAAGCGACAGGAATCAGCCATCCCAACCGTTGCCTTGGTCGGCTATACAAATGCCGGGAAATCGACTTTAATGAACCAGTTTCTCGTTCGTTTTGGTCAAGGAGCTGAAAGTGATCAAAGTAAGCAAGTCTTCGAAAAGGACATGCTCTTTGCCACTTTAAACACCACCATTCGCCAGTTAACCCTGTCCGACAAAAGCAAGTTTCTTCTGTCAGACACCGTTGGCTTTGTTTCAAAACTGCCGCACCATTTGGTCGCTGCCTTTGAATCGACTTTACAAGAAGCCGCAACAGCCGACCTACTCCTACAAGTCGTCGATATTTCGGATGAACACTATGCGGATATGATGAAGACCACTGAGGAGACATTAGCAAGACTTGGCATCAAGGATAAGCCGATGATTACTGTTTATAACAAAGCAGATAAGGCGGATATGGCTTTCCCAATGCTCGATGGCGATGCTGCGATTACCATTTCAGCACGTGACCGCAAATCACAGGATGCTCTCTTAGAACTCATCGAGAGTCGTCTCTTTGCGGACCGTAAAAAAGTAACATTGGCCATCCCATTTGCTGACTCTGCCGTGACTGCCAACATTTTAGATGAACACGAACTACTCGCACAGGAGTTTAACGAAAGTGGTAGTCTCATCACCGTCAAACTCTCTAGCGAAGAAATCGCTCGCTACCGACAATATATTCAATAAAAAAAGACGCTCACTAATTAAAATGAGCGTCTTTTTTTGTTTTAAACAAATTAAAAAGGCAGACTAACTAGTCTGCCAAGAGTGATTGCCATAACGGCCTATTGCCCCTGCTGGGATCGAACCAGCGCATGGAGGTACCAAAAACCTCTGCCTTACCACTTGGCCAAGGGGCAATCGTAAGATACCAGCTGCTTATTGCAGCAGCGATGGGAGCGGTAGGATTCGAACCTACGAACCCGAAGGAACGGAGTTACAGTCCGTCGCGTTTAGCCAGACTTCGCTACACTCCCGAATGCCTTACGACTTAAATATTATAACAAGCCTAGCCATTTGCCGCAAGACTTTTTAGCAATTATTTTTAAACAAAAAAAGCCCGACCGACTGGTCAGGCTTTTAATGGCATTTGTTATGAATTCTTTTTACCGGGGAACGCCCAGTTAATCTTTCCGAAGAGTTTCAACATCGCTGGAACAAAGAGCAAGCGAATAAAGAAGGCATCGAAGAAGATTCCGAAGGCCAAAGCCAAGCCCAGGGACTTAACCGTTGGGTCTGAATTCAAGGCAAAGGATCCAAAGACAGCAATCATGATTAGCGCAGCCGTCACAACGATTGGACCAGAGTCCTGCATGGCAACAGTAACCGCACGGTCATTATCACCCGTCTTCTGATACTCTTCACGGGCACGTGACACCATAAAGACTTCGTAATCCATTGCCAAACCAAAGAGAATGGCGGTCACAATAATTGGTAAGAAGGCAATTAATGGCGCACCCTTTGAAACACCGAAGACATCCTTCATGAAGCCTTCTTGGATAACGAGCGTGGTAAAGCCAAAGGAAGCCAGTAATGACAAGCCAAAGCCAACCATGGCGACCACGGGCACAACGAAGGAACGGAAAACCGCCATCAAAAGTAAGAAGGCCAAAATCATGATTGTTGCAACAAAGATTGGCGTGGCGTTGTTCAACTTAGCCGTAATATCGAGGTTCACTGCGTTGATACCAGTCAAAGTAATCTTGGCATCATACTTAGACTTGGTCGTATCGGAGTAGTCCTTGATTTTGTTAACCAAGTCCGTTGTCTGCTTTGCTTCTGAACCCTTTGTTGGTGTAATCAGCATTAGGGCATACTTACCATCATCTGACACCATGTACTGACGACCAGCTTGGGCCATGATTGCTAACTTAATCTTAGCAGCAGCTGCGTCCTGTTCTGCCTGCGTTGGCATTTGCCCAGTTGCTTGCGCTTGGGCAGTCATTTGTTGCTGAGCCTGGGCGGTTAGCTGCTCTTGCAAAGCCGCTGCCTTTGTCTGATCGACAGACAAAGTCTGCATCGTTTTAACACCCTTCAAAGAAGCAATGTGCTTGGCAATCTTTTCTAGGTTAGCCTGGTTTTGGTTGGCATCCTTATCGGTATCCAATTTAACGACGGCAACCAATGGTGAGTTAACGCCTTCACCAAACTTATCGGAAATCATGTCATAGGCTTGACGTTCCGTTCGGTCTTCAGGCAGTGACCCATTGTATGGCATACCCAAACGCATGTTATGCGTTGGAATAGCCATCGCACCCAGGGCAACAACAACGGCAACAATCACCGTCCAGGGGTGCCCCGTCAAAAACTTCGTAATCTTTGATGGATTTTGAGCCATTTCATCAACTGTTTTAGTAGCAGGTTTGATGAACTTTGAAAGCAAAGCAATCAAGGCTGGCAAGAAAGTCAAGGCTGAGAAAACGGCAAAGGCAACAGCAAAGGCTGCGGCAATTCCCATCGTCGTCACAAACTCAATACCGGCGAAGGCCAAGCCGAGCACAGCAATAATCACTGTTACACCGGCAAAGACAACCGAAGCACCAGCTTCGGAAACAGCGCGACCCAAAGCTTCTTGCTTGTTCCCATTGGTATCAGCCAAATCTGTCTTATAACGATTTAGGATAAAGAGTGAGTAATCGATTCCAACCGCTAATGACAGCATCACGGCCAAAGTCTGTGAAACGGAGGCCATTGTCAAGAAGTTGGTTCCAATTGTTACCAATAAAATACCAGAAACCAAGCCGACCAGGGCGGAAATGATTGGCATTCCAGCCGTCACAAAGGAACGGAAAAGTACCAGTAGCAAAACGAAAGCAATGACAATTCCAATGACTTCGGACGCACCACCAACTTCAAATTCATGAACTTGTACAGAACCCGTGTAGGCGACTTTGACGTTTGCAGTCTTTACTTTATCGTTAAAGATATCCATCACGCCGTCAATGGCCTTTCGCGGCACATCATTGGCGTCTTTTTTATAAGTAATATCCACGTACGTGGTTGTCTTATCGGATGAAACCGCGTTCGACTCGTAAGGATTAGCAACGGACTTAATGTCCTTACCATACTTGTCCTGAACTTTTTTAATAGCGGCTGCTACATCGGCCCTCGTGGCATCATTTGTAACGTCCCCATTTTTTTCTTGGATGACCGCTTTCATCGTCCCTGCATTTGGATTTTGATTAAATTCCTTTTGCAAAGTCGATTGAATATCCGTCGACGGAATACCTGAAATGGTTAGGCTCTGGCTATAGTGCGAACCGAGACCAACTGCCCCTGCTCCCAAAGCCAACACAACAACAATCCAGGCGAAGAAGGTCTTGAATTTATTTTGATAAATCCATTCTCCCAATCGCTTAAGCATAATGAATCTCCTTTATATTGATTTAACATCTGAATTCATTCTAGGCATGGAAATAAAAACGGTAAAGGGGTAAAATTGAGATACTGTCCCACAAACATTACAAAATAAAGAAAGTGTCCCTTTTATGGCTAATAAAACCTACACGCTAATGCACGAACACCTTCTGGATACTGCTGGTGAACTCCTAGCCGTCATCCCCTTCTCCAAGCTAACCGTAAAGCATATTTGTGAGAAAGCCGAAGTTAACCGCAATACGTTTTATCGCCACTTCGATGATAAGTATGAGCTACTGGATGTCATCATTCAACAAGCACTTCACGTGATGGCCAATCAGATTGATATTGAATCCTTCCGCCAACAGCCATTCACCACAATCAATAAGTTCACCTTTCCTGAATCGCTATCCGTACTCGACTTTCAGCTGCAAGACAAAACCTTCGAAGACCAATTTTACAACGCTGTTTTTAAAGAACTAACGGCCATGGCCTCATCCTCTGATATCCTGTGGCTACTTGGAAACATGCAAGTAATTCGTATCTGGAATGCCTCGTTATCAACTCCGCATTCCTTTCAAAAGGATTACGCCCTCTTCGATGAAATCATCCGAGAAAAGAAATTCCCGGGCATTGATTAAAACAAGTAAAAACGCCCACCCTAACCGGCAGGCGTTTTTTATTTCAACTTTAACGTAATAAGACAAGCAATGACATTCCTTGTATCCAACCATTATGAAACATATGCATCAAAATCGACGATGATAGTTTTCCGGTTTTATTGTAGGCATAGGCCAAGCCAGTTCCAATGATTAAGTATGGTGGCAGATCAAGTAGTGACAGCCAAGTATAAGAGCCTAAATGGTAAAGTCCAAAAAGCAATCCGGACAAAATCACGGTTACCCATGGCGCCTTTGCCCATTTAAAATAGTGGAAAAAGAGGCCACGAAACACCAACTCCTCCATTAGCGGTCCCATCACCACGATAATAAAGGATAGGATGACCGTCGAGTAAACACCACTGAAGTGCATTAAATCATCCAATGCTGCTTGGTTTTCGGTTGTACCACTCGTCCATTTTGACAAGAAGAGTTGTTCGAAAACACCCCAAATCATCATACCGGAAAGCGAAATTAAGTAGATGCCGGCTAAATTTAACCATTCCGATTGTTTTGGCCAGTCGACCTTTTTAAACGAAAAGCGCTGCCGAATTCGTTTTGCATGAACTTGCATCGGCTGTTTTAAGGTTTGAAAGGCAAAGCGAATAAATGAATAAGAAAGCAAAAAACCACAAAGCAGCCACAAATAACGTTCTCTTCCCGAAACTAAAATCGACCCCTGCAACATCGCCATGGCCAAATATTCAAAAAAGAAAAAGCAAAGCCAAGCCAGGACTTTATACAAACTCGTTGCTGTCCAAGTGATGCGCTGGTGTTGTTTTAAAAAAGCCGTAAAGTGTTTCATATCTCTTCCTCTTATCTTTGATTAGGGTAACACAATTCAGAATCAAGTGACACCGCGGTCAGCAAAGATGATGAATATAAATGATAAAAAGAGGAGGATACCCCCCCTCTTTTCAACCTATTTTTGCGACAAATTGAGTTTTTCTTCAATCGTTTTAATCACACCGGCTTCTTCATTCGTTGCCAGCGCCTCTCGGTCATGAACTTGGTGCATAAATGCCGCCGCATTCGGCATCAAAAAGGACTCCTGATACTTCTTTAGCATTTCCAAATCATTGGAATTATCACCAAAAACCATCACCTCATCATCTGAAATGCCGTAATGTTTTTGCAAGATAGCCAACGCATTGGCTTTGTTGACATCCTTTGGCAAGATGTCGACAGACCCAAAGCCAGAGCCCGTAACATGAATTTCATGTCCCAGAACTTCTTCAATCGCCGTGACATACTTCTGAACTTCGTCATGTGGCCAAATGAAGGAAACACCAAGAATTTGATCATCAATCGAGAGCAATTTCTCCACTTGCATCACGTTTGGGTAAAAGCGAGCTAATTGATCAATGACAGCCTGACTGGCATGGTTGGATACATAGGTTCCCTTCGTACCTGAAAGCACAATCAAATTATCTGCTGACTGCGGATTCAAGCTGTTCCATTCAATGACTTTTTCAATTTGTTTAGCCGTTAAATAAACAGCGTACAACTCTTCGTCAGAAGTTTGGACAACGGAACCATTCGATCCAACGTAATCAATTTGATCAAGGAGTCCTTGATTTCCCATCGGCGCAAACAATTCACGCAAATTTTGAATACGGCGACCTGAAGCAGCAACGAAACGGACGTCTCGTTCTTTTAACTCTTTTAATAGTTTTGCAAAACGTTTCTGGTCATACTGGTCTTCGTTAGCCAAAAACGTACCATCCATGTCGGAGGCAATTAATTTAATCGTCATAGTTCGCCTTTCTTGTTTAGTCGAAGGACGGCTCAATGGCTCATCACTTATTCAGCAAAACCTTCTAGATACTTTTCGTAGGCCGCCTGGTCAACAACCCAATCCAGTTCACCAATGTACTCCACATGTGGATCGTGGTAAGCAAAGCCGTGCTTAAACTTGTAGAGCCCATCGTCTGGGGTAAAGGAACCAACGCCACCAAAGTCATAACGGGTCTTCTTTTCAGACAAGCCCCACTTCAGCATTTCCCACTGCACTAAATATGGACCATAGTGTTTGGCATAGGCACGGTTCGAACCGGCATACATGTACCAGATCTTGTCGCCATATGCAAAGCCAATCCCTGCAGCAACTACCTGACCATCAAAGTGGGCTAAGAACACACGGAAGGCGGGGTCATCGGCCCAGAGTTCCTGCATTCGGTAGAAATAATCAATCGGACGGTGCGTAATATTTTGCGCCTTCGCCATCATCTTGTACGTTTCAAAGAAGGCATCAATGTCTTCTTTTGAACGACCGGAGGTAATGGTCACGCCGTCTTTGATTGCCCGACGAATCTGATTACGGTAATCACTCTTAAAGTGATGCATGAGCTCATCTTCATTGGTAATGACCTCGGCGCCCTCACCTCGGCCGTCATAAAAGAGGTTGACGTTTCGTCGAGGCTGAATGTTACCGTGCATATAGGTCACGTTTGTGTTTCGGGTAACAAAGCCGGCCGCCTCATATTGGGCATTCAACCCTTTGTTGTACAAAACTTCTGGATCCATTCGAAGCAAAAAGACGTTATCAGGTAAGTTATCCAACGCTTCTTGAACTAAGGACTTAATCAAGTCGACATCGTCAATATCAGCAACAGGTCCCTTAGGACAGTAAGCTAACAGCTTTCCAGGAACCGCCTCAATGGTTAAAACAGCCATCGCGGCCGTCAGTTCGCCGGCAGCGTTTTCACGATAAAGGTAAAGATGCCCCCAGTTCGCCTTCAGTTCACCCCACTTGGGGTCCTGAGTGACCTGTCCCCCGTCCTGTGTTCGTACAAAGTCTTGAAACTTTTTAACTGCTGTTTTATTTGTCAGATCAAGAACTGCCATTTTTTACTTCCCCGTTGTGATGGATGCATAGTTTTGAATAAAGTACACCAAAGTCTGTAATTCGTTAGTTAAGTCAACGTTTTGAACACGAACACCCTTTGGAACTGAAACACGGAGTGGTGTAAAGTTCATAATCCCTTTCACGCCAGCCTTAACCAAACGGTCCGTAATGTCTTGTGCAGCTTCTTGAGGAACTGTCAAAATCGCAATATTAATTCGTTGTGCCTTAATTTGCTCCTCTAATTCTGACATATCATAAATTGGCACACCAGACAAAATCTTGCCCCGGTGCTCATTAATGTCAAAGGCAGCGGCAATTCGCATGTTTGATGATTGGTGGAAGTTGAAATTCAACAGCGCATGCCCCAAGTTTCCAACCCCAATTAATGCCACGTTAATCAACGAATTTTGATCCAAAACCTTGGCAAAGAAAGAAAGCAAGGCCTTCACATCATAACCGTACCCACGCTTACCAAGGGCACCAAAATAGGAAAAGTCGCGACGAATTGTAGCAGCATCAAACTTCGTTGCTTCGGCTAATTCGGCTGAAGAAATTCGGTTTGTGCCCGCATCTTCAAGAAAAGTTAAATAACGATAATAAATCGGCAACCGTTTAGCAGTTGCGCGTGGAATCTGCGCTTGTTCGTTCATATTCGTCTCCATTCAATACTTTGTGAAAGTCCAGTTCCTTGTGAACTATAATGTATAAATTATAGCATAATATCAAGCGTTAAAAAAGAAACTTGTTAAAAATTCACAATACTTTTATCACATTATTGTTACATAAAACCTTAACAGTTCTAAATTAATTAAATAAAAAAAAACAGGTTTTCCCTGTTTAGTCCGTTTTCTTTTCCCGCAAAGGAAAATCCAACCCTGGATGTGTATTTAAATCTAAATCAGCAAAGATACCTTGCTTATAATTCCAATAACCGGCTGCCCCAATCATGGCGGCATTATCCCCTGTGTATTGTTTGGGAACTGGGATAAAGTCAGTATCGGGAAATTCGGTCATCAATTCCGCTAAGGCATGTCGCAATCCACTGTTAGCTGCTACACCACCAGCCAAGACAAGTGAACGCACAGGAAAATCCTGCAACGCCCGTCTTGTCCGATCAATCAAAGCCTTAATGACAGCAGCTTGAAAGGAAGCGGCCAAGTCTTTCTGGTCAATCACGTCACCGCGCTGTTCGGCATTATGCACTTGGTTGATTACCGCAGACTTCAGTCCTGAAAAAGAAAAGTCATAGCCAGCTTCATGGGCCATCGCCTGTGGAAAATCAATGGTCACTTCTCCCTGATCAGCGAGTTCATCAATCGCCTTTCCAGCCGGATAGTTTAAGCCCATGAGCCGACCGACTTTGTCATATGATTCCCCTGCCGCATCATCATAGGTTTCCCCGAGAATTTCAAAGGAATTTTCTTTTTCCATCAACACCAGTTCCGTGTGACCACCAGAGACCATCAACGCGATGGCGGGATATTCAATTGCCTTGTTGAAGTTTGCCGCTGCAATGTGCCCAGCTAAATGGTTCACTGGAATCAACGGCAGGTTATGAGCCATTGCAAAGGTCTTTGCCCCCATTAACCCGACCAGCAGAGAGCCAACAAGACCTGGACCATAAGTAACAGCTACGCCATCGAGCTCGTCAGGATTCACACCAGATTCATCTAAGGCAATATCCAGCGTTTTAGTAATCCACTCCAAATGATGTCTGGAGGCAACCTCAGGAACAATCCCACCGAATCGTTGGTGAGAGTTAATTTGAGTGGCCACCGCATTCGATAGCACCTGATTGCCGTCTTTGACGACAGCCACCGAAGTTTCATCCGCACTGGATTCAAATGCAATCAAAGTTGTCATGATCTTTTCTCCATTAGTATGGCGGTTTGACCGTCTTGGTAATAGTTTTTCCGTTCGTTATAGGTTTGAAAGCCCATCTTAGCATAAAGTTTTTGTGCAGGCTGATTATTGGCCGCCACTTCAAGCAAAATGCGGTTTCCGGCCTGTTGCTCTAATAAGTGACCCAATAGCGCTTGCCCAAGTCCCTGACGCTGATTATCCGGCAGCACGGCCAAGTAGTCAATCTCAACCTCGTCCAAAACAACGGTAAAGGAAAGAACAGCACGGCCGCGTTCCTCCATCAAATAGTGAACCCGATGACTTTGTAGCTGCTGCACAATCACTGCTTCGGGTATAGGGCTATGCCCACCAAAGGCGTTGTGAAACAAAGTCGCAATCATGGGTGCATCCAATACCGTTGCCAGCCTAGCCCTCAAGGTTTTCCACCATGGAAATGGCATCTTCCTTGTTATCGACATAGTAATTTTCAATCACATCTTCGACATGAAAGCCCAGACGGTCGTATAGCGCTAACGCCCCCGTATTTGAGCGTCTGGCTTCTAAGGAAAGTTTCGGTAATCCAATTTCCCAGGCAACGGCTTTAGCCGTATTAATGAGGTAGGAACCCACCTTTTGTCCTTGCCAGACGGGCAAGACAGCCAAGTTAGCAATATGCAAGTCCGGAACCTGTTCGCGTCGAACAAGTGCGATAAAGGCAACCACTTGATCCCTTTTGGAGACCGCAAGGTAAAGGCGATCTTTTTCAGTTGTCAGTTCATGATAAAAATCACGAGAAACCCAAGGAGCATACCCGTTGTAAACTGCCTCTTGGATGGCAACTAGGCCCGGAATATCAGATACCGTCGCCAACCGAAGGGTTAGCACATCCCCATTGATTTCAAGTCGTTCGGTTGGAAAGTCAATGAGTGTCTGGGCGACGGGCTTTTCTTTCTTTTTCTTTTTCTTCCTAAACTTCAAAAACATAAGGCTTATCCAATGGTTGACCCTGGTGGGCCTTTTCCCAATTCAACTCAGCCTGTGTCTTACGCAAGTAAGCAGGCGTTAAATTCGCAACATCTGAAACGGCTTTGGTTTCAGGAGCAAGACTAATCAGTCCCGTCCCGTTTGGCAATGATTCCTCCTCAGAGAGAATGGTGAGTGGCATACGGCCCAGCTCCTCATTAAGTACATCCTCAAAGTGCTGGCCATCCCCAATCACGATCACCGGCTCGTTTACCTGGGCAATCAACGGCAACACCTCATCAATTGGGTAGTGACCATCTTCTAACACTACCTGATTTCCGAGGTAAGCACCTGCAAAAACATTATCGTTACGGGCATCAAAAAGCGCCAATACAACGGTCTTAGGACCAGCCTGTAATTGGACTTGACGAGCAAGGGCTTTCAAAGACGAAACAGCCAGCAGTGGCTTATCCAACGTATCAGCAAGCACCTTTCCTACTGTTAGGCCAATTCTTAGGCCTGTAAAGGAACCCGGTCCCTTCGCCACCACAATTTGATTCACATCCTGCAGTGACCAGGCCGCCTCTTTTAGCAAGTTTTGGATTGCTGGCAGCAAATCGACCGAATGATTCTTAGGTTTGTTGGTCGAAAAGGAATTAACCAATTGACCATCTTCAGAAAGCGCCACCAGTAGTGGTTGATTACTTGTATCAATTGCCAAAACTTTCATTACAGCCCCCTTATGATGCCTGTTCTACCTATTCATTTTACTAGAGAACGGCTTCATTTCAAATAAAAAAACCGCCTAAAGCGGTTTTAAAAGAAAATCAGTCAACGACTGCTTTACTTTGCCAAGCCTTCGTTACGCATAACGGTTGAAACGGCCTGAATGGCATCCTTAGCATCGTCACCGTCAGCTTTAATGGTCACATCTGCGCCATGGCCAACACCAAGTGACATCACACCCATGATGGACTTCAAGTTAACTTCCTTACCCTGATATGACAAGGTTACCTCAGATGAAAACTTTGAAGCAGCCTGTACCAACAAAGTTGCTGGACGAGCGTGGATACCTGTTTCGGAAATGATGTTAAATTCTTTTGTTTCTGCCATGTTTCTTTCTCCTTTTGGAAAAGTCTTATTCACGATTTAAGTTTATCAAAGCGCTTACAAAATAGCAAGGATTATTCACTGTCAAGCCCTTGGAAAAGCCGTCCGCCCGAGGCTTTCCCCAAGCGATTATTATAAGCCTTTCCAATTCCCATATCCGGCATGGACTCGACGTAAATTCGTTTGATTACCGATTGGTCATCAAAGTAACGCAATCCAGCGAAAAGGTTCTCACTCGCTTGCTCCAGGCCAGTTCCCAAAGACCAGGATGCTTGCTTTCTCGCATCAATGTCCATCAACAAGGCATCTTCTGCCATAACCGCATCACTAGTAGTGAGTACCCGTTGCAAGTCCTGCCAATCGAGTGGGTCGAACATCACCACCTCTTTATCTGGTGCGTAATGCCGGTACTTCATCCCCGGTGCCTTCGGTACCTGGTCTGCTGCCAATGCCTTTTGGCTAGTTGCATCGATCACTTCAGTCTTCAACACCTGTTCCAAATCACCTTGGCTCACAGCTCCGGTTCGTAAGATTGTTGGTCGCTTAGCCGTTAAATCAACCACCGTCGATTCAACCCCTACCTGAGTTGGCCCATCATCAACAATGGCCGCAATTTTACCAGCCATATCGTGTTTAACATGAGCAGCCGTGGTTGGCGATGGCTTACCAGAAGTGTTCGCTGAGGGCCCAACGATTGGCACACCGGCCAGTCGAATCATTTGGCGTGTCACCTGGTTGGCCGGCATTCGTACGGCAGCCGTTTCGAGTCCCCCTGTCACCAGCATCGACACCATTCCCGTTTTAATCGGTAAAATAATGGTCAAAGAACCCGGCCAGAAAACCGTCATTAATTCCTTTGCCTGTGCCGTCAACTCAACGTAAGGTTGCAGTTGTTCAATGGCCCCGACGGTCATAATCAAAGGATTGTCGGACGGGCGTCCCTTTGCCACGAAGACCTTTTTGACTGCTTCGTCATTCGTGGCATCAGCTCCCAATCCATAGACAGTTTCCGTTGGAAAGGCCACGACTTCCCCTGATTGCAAGAGTTTGGCTGCTACTTCAATCGCTTTTGTTGAATTATTTAATGTTTTTGTTTCCATCAAGTTTCACTCGAATCATTCTGTCTAAGCCTGCCAGGTCTTGTTTTAAATCGACCTGGGCTTGTGGCAGTTCATCTTGAAAAATCTTTTTTAAAACCGTTCCCTGGTCATAACCAATCTCAAAATAGGCCCGACCACCGGGCTGCAAATAATCAGCCAGTTGCTTTGCCATGGCCTCGTACAAGGCCAGCCCCTGATGATCGGCATACAGTGCCAAGTCCGGTTCATAGGCCACCACGGACTCATCCATTTCATCTTGCCCATTTTTTCTAATATAAGGCGGATTAGACACAATGATGTCGTATCGTTTATCGCCGAGCGCTTCGAAGAGGTCGGATTCAACTAATTTCACGCGATTTTCCACTTGGAATCGTTTACGATTTTCCCAGGCAACCGCCAGAGCATCCCTTGAAATATCCGCTGCAGTGAGGGTCAACGATGCCTGCTCCGCTGCTAAAGTCAAAGCAATGGCACCAGAACCAGTTCCAACATCAAGGACGGTGGGACGTTCAGATTGAATTGGTGAACGCTTTAAATCGTTCAAAATCCAATCGACCAGCAATTCCGTTTCTGGCCTTGGTATTAGTACCCGTTCGTCAACCAAAAAGTCGCGACCGTAAAACGGTGCTTCACCAATAACATACTGGGCTGGCTTTCCTTGAACTAGTCCCGCAATCCAGCTCGGCCAACGTTCGGCCAACCAATTTGGCATCATCCGGGTCAGGTTTGCTCGTAACATGCCGTAATTGACTTTTAAAGCACCCGTCAACAGAAAGTCGATGTTATCAAGCGACTCTGCTTCATCAAAACCAGCAGCCAAAAGTTCAGCCAGTGCCCACTTTCTGGCTTCTAGAAGGGCAATTTTCGGTTGGTTCGTGCCCCCATACTTTGAGGACCGACCAACCTGTCGATCAAAGCGTCCCATGCCAACGTTATTCAATTCACCAAGCGTTCGCTTGTCTTCTTCAGCCATTATTGTTCATTTAAGGCAGCCAACTTAGCTGTCTGTTCGGCCAACACGAGGGCATCGATAATCTCACCTAAGTCACCGGCAATGATGCGGTCTAATTTGTTCAAAGTCAAGCCAATTCGGTGATCAGTTACCCGGTTTTGTGGGTAGTTATAGGTCCTGATTCGTTCTGACCGGTCACCAGAACCAACGGCCGTCTTCCGCTGTTCAGCATACTCGGCCTGGTTTTCTTGTGCAAAATGATCGTAAACACGGGCATTCAAGACTTTCCAGGCCTTGGCACGGTTTTGCTGCTGAGAACGCTCATCCTGCATCGCCACCGTAATACCGGTCGGTTCATGGGTCAACCGGATTGCCGAAGAGGTCTTGTTGACGTGCTGACCACCGGCACCAGAGGCACGGTAGACGTCCTCGCGAACATCCTTTGGATCAATTAACCCCTCCGCATCAACTTCTTCGAACTCGGGCATAATACCAACCGTGGCCGTTGACGTATGCACACGACCTTGTGTTTCAGTCTTTGGTACCCGTTGTACACGGTGAGCGCCAGATTCAAACTTCAACTTCGAAAAGACTTTATCACCGGTGATCATGGCCGCTACTTCTTTGTAACCGCCAACTTCGGTAGTTGTTTCATCAATGATTTGCAACTGCCAACCCTGCGATTCAGCATAACGCCGGTACATGCCTAATAAATCGGCTGCGAAAAGCGAAGATTCGTCCCCACCGGCTGCGCCACGGATTTCCATGATGATGTTCTTATCATCATTATCATCCTTTGGCAGCATCAAAATTTTGAGTTGTTCTTCCAACTCTTCCTTTTCAGGTTTCAAAGTCGCCAAGTCTTCCTTGGCCAAATCATCCATTTCAGGATCACCCAACATCGACTCGGCTTCTTCGATGCCGGAAACCACGCTTTGATAACGCTGGTAGGTTTCAACCGTTTCGCGAATTTGACCAGCTTCCTTGGATAACTTCATGTAGTTTTGTGAGTCAGCCATCACGTCGGGATCGGCCAACATTTGGTTTAATTCATCATAACGGTCAACCACCGTTTGAATTTGAGCAAAAATCGGATCCATTACGCATCCCCCTGTTTCTCTAACATCGTCAAATCTGGATGGTACCAATGGTAACGGCAGACCGGCTTGTAGGTGTCATCGCCACCAATTTGGATCTGTTCTCCCTCATACTGAGGTTGCCCATTGGCAAAACGTAGTTGCGTCGTTGCCTTGCGACCACAAAAAGAACAAATGGTTTTCATCTCAACTAACTTGTCGGCCATCTCAATCAGCCGCTTCGCCCCTTCAAAGAGTTCGTTAAAGGCGTCTTGTTTCAAACCGAAAGTCATGACCGGCAAATCCAAGCGATCCACTACCAAAGTTAACTGATCCACTTGTTCCTTTTTTAAGAACTGCGCTTCATCCACTAAAACAGCCGTGAGTTCCCGTTCGGTTAACTCTTCTTGAATCATGTCGTAAAGATTGGCCTGTGGCTCAATAACCCTGGCGGGGCGTTTCAAGCCAATTCGCGAAGCAATCATCCCCACGCCATCTCGATCGTTAATCAAGGGCGTCAACAAAAGAACGTGCTTTCCTTGCGATTCGTAGTTGTGTGCGACTTTTAAAATTTCAATTGATTTACCGGAGCCCATTGCTCCATATTCAAAGTATAACTGGGCCAAAAGATTCACCATTTTTCTTTTTTCTATCCTATCTAGTATAGCAATTTTTAGGCCATCTGACGATGGGCCAGACCAATTTCTCAAAAGCTTTCGAACCGTGGTAAAATAAGGATTTAGAAAAGGAGGGCGTTTCATGTCTTTGAAAAGCCAATTGGCCAAGTTCACGGCCCAATCAGCGCACTTTGTTTTACACGACGTTTTGAAACGAGGCGGTACATCATTACCTGGGAAACTAGCCGTTTCGATTGATCCCGACGTGTTGTCAGCCATAGCCACAGACTTTGATCTCGTCGTGGTCACGGGAACCAACGGGAAAACCCTAACAACCGCTCTAATCACACGCATCTTAAAAGCGGGGGGTTACTCCGTTATTACCAATCCCTCCGGATCCAACATGGTTCAGGGAATCGCTGGAACATTATTAACAACTAAAATCACTCCTTCGCCCAATGGTAAAAAGCCAATTGCAGTTTTGGAAGTAGATGAAGCCAACGTGTTGTCACTCGCTAAGGCCATCCAGCCGAAGTATTTTGTCTTGACCAATATTTTCCGTGATCAGATGGATCGTTACGGTGAGATTTACACGACTTATCAAAAAATCATTGACGGCATTCTGCAGGCACCCGATGCGACAGTCATCACCAATGGTGATTCACCAATTTTTGCTCGTGGTGATTACCCAAATAAGCGCCTCTATTACGGGTTTGATAACGTTAAAGAAAGCGATTACAAAGACTTAAAAGCCCCTAATAATACAGATGGTATCTTGAGCCCCACTGATCACTCCGTCCTCCACTATCATTTCATTACCTACGCCAACCTTGGCCGTTACTTCTCCGTCACAGACGACTTTAAGCGCCCCCATCTCGACACGGCGGTCACAGCCATTGATGAGCTGACCCCAAAGTCTTCTCGCTTTGCCATTGATGGGCAACCACTCAAAATGGAAATTGGTGGTTTATACAACATTTACAACGCACTGGCCGCCTACAGCGTTGGAAAGGCATTCGACGTGACGCCAGCCCAAATGGCTGCTGCCTTCGATGAAGACAAGCAAGTCTTCGGTCGGCAAGAATCGCTCAAAATTGGTAATAAAGACCTCACCATCCTGCTGATTAAAAATCCGGTCGGTACCAACACCGTGATTGACATGATGGAAACCGAGCCAGCACCCTTTACCCTGATTGCCATGTTAAACGCCAACTACGCTGACGGAATCGACACCTCCTGGATTTGGGATGCCGAATTTGAACGGCTCCATGATAGCCAACTGAAGGCCGTCATGACCGGGGGAGAACGTTACAAGGATATCACCGTCCGTCTCAAAATGGCCGGCTTCCCCATCCAAGAGACTTTCCCAAAAACAGAAGAAATTGTCCAGGCAATTGAAGCAGCCCCAACCGATAAGGTTTACTTGGCTGCCACCTACACGGCCATGCTGCAGGTTCGGGCCGTCTTACGCGAAAAGGGCTACATCAAGGAGGAGTACTAATGGCTGATTATAAACTGACACTCGCCCACCTCTATGGTGACTTAATGAACACTTATGGCGATTATGGTAACATTATTGCCTTACGCTACTACGCCAAGCAAATCGGCGTTGAAATCGATGATCAGCTGGTTTCATTGAACGATGACTTTGATTCAAAGGCTTACGACTTTGTCCTCTTTGGTGGCGGTCAGGATTACGAAGAAACCATTGTCGCCAACGACTTGGCTGGCAAAAAAGAAGGCCTGAAGGAATACATCGAAAACGATGGTCCCCTATTGGCCGTCTGTGGTGGCTTTCAGCTACTTGGTCACTACATGGAAATGGCCGATGGTAGTAAAGTCGATGGTATCGGTGTGATGGACCACTACACAACCAACATGACCGACCCATCCGTCAAAGTCGCCAAGGGTACTCGCTTAACCGGTGACATCGTCATCAAGAACAACGAAACTGGTGAAACCTACCATGGCTTTGAAAATCACCAAGGACGCACCTTCTTAGGTAAGGGTGAAAAAGCACTTGGAACCGTTGTTTCTGGTCGCGGAAACAATGGTATGGACCAGTCGGAAGGTGTTATTTACCACAACGTCTACGGTTCTTACTTCCACGGTCCCATCTTTACCCGCAATGGTAACCTGGCTAAGCGTGTCTTGGCAACGGCTCTGGAACGCAAGTACCCAGACGTCGACTGGCAGGCCAAGCTTGAAAAAGTGCCAGCAGAAACATTCTAAAAAAGAGCAGTGTCTTCACTGCTCTTTTTTGTGCACATAAACAAAAAATCGGTCAGCCATACATTGAAGCATGGTTGACCGACTTTTTTATTTTCCTTATTCGGATAGATGGTAATAATAAGTTGAAATGGAGATGTTATCCATTGTGGACAGGGCCGCTCGCAGGCGCAACGATGATTGGTTATGCAAAATGTTTTGCCAAGGCTTCTTTGGCACAAATTGCGGAATAATCACGGTTACGGAATGGTTGACCTTTTCTGACTGTTTCGACACTTTGGAAACAAAGTTCACGACTGGTTTAACAATGGAGCGGTAGGACGTGTGAACGTCAACATAACGTACATCCCCAAAGTCTGCCTTGAACTGCGCCTGAATCTTCTCCTCACGTCCAGGGTTGTCATCGAAGGACACGTGCATCGCCACGACTTTGGTAGCGATTGACTGCGCATAATCAACGGCTTCTGAAGTGACACGGGTCAAGTTCGAGACTAAGACAATGGCCGTTGAACCATCGTATTCATGGCGAACCGATTCAACGTTATTAACGTACTGCAAACGCAACTGTCGAGCAATTGCTTCGTAATGACGACGAATGCGGAAGAACATGAACATCACGAGGGGCATGATGAAGAGATAGGGCCAAACGTGATTTAAACGGGTCACGAAGAGGACAATCACCAAGCCCGCCGACATGGCGGCCCCGATAAAGTTAATAATGGACTTAAACCACCAGAAACCTTCTTCCTGACGATTGCGATACCAGTGAATGATCATGCCTGACTGTGATAGGGTAAACGGTACAAAAACACCCACAGCATAAAGCGGAATCAAATTATCAGTGTTCCCATGGAAAATCACCGTCAAAATCATGGCCCCAATGGAAAGTGACAAAATCCCATTCGAGTAGCCGAGACGGTCCCCCTTGTCCAAGTAAAGATGGGGCAAGTACTTGTCTTTGGCCAAGTTAACGGCCAGAACCGGAAAGGCAGAAAAACCTGTGTTCGCCGCTACTGCCAAAATAAGGGCAGTGGCCAACTGAACTAAGTAGAAGAACAGGTTATGGCCGCCAAAAGTTTGCGCAGCAATCTGTGAAAGAACAGTCGAATGACTGTTTGGCTGAATGCCATACCAGTAAGACAAGAAAGTAATGCCAAGGAAGAAGAAGGCCAAAATAGCAGCCATCATGGTCAAAGTCGTCGCCGCATGCTTTTCTTTCGGTTCTTTAAAGTTTGGTACCGCGTTGGAAATGGCTTCCACACCAGTCAGAGAGGAAGAACCAGAAGACAGAGCACGCAAAAAGAAAATCAAGGTCAAACCGGAAAAGTCGGTGCCGATTCGTGCGGCTTGATGAGCGGGAATTGCTCCGGTAGCAGCCTGAAAGAGCCCCCAGAGGACAGTAATCGTCATCACAACAATGAAGAAATAAACGGGAACCATTAAGAAGTTAGCCGATTCACGTAACCCACGCAAATTCAAAGCCGTTAAGATCAAAATTGTTGCAATGGATAGTGGTACCGCAAAATTTAAAAGAGCAGGTACCGCCGCCGTAATAGCGTCAGCCGCTGCCGAAGCTGAAACGGCAACCGTTAGCATATAGTCGACCAAAAGAGAACCACCAGCAACTAAGCCGGCCTTGGCCCCCCAATTCTGACTGGCAACGGTGTAGGCACCGCCACCATTTGGGTAGGCTTTAATAATCTGTCGATAAGAAAGGACGATTGCCCCTAGCAAGACTAAAATAATCATCGCAATTGGCAACTGCAACCACAGGGCCACAGCGCCCGCGGTAATTAATACAGATGTGATTGATTCCGTTCCATAGGCAACGGATGATAGCGCATCGGAAGAAAGTAGGGCCAGCGCTTTTGACTTGGTCAATGACTGTCCTGCTGCCTCTGAGCTTTTCAAAGGTTTTCCGATGACAACACGCTTAAGGTTTCGAAACATGGTTTCTCTCCAAATTTATTCTTTAATAAGTATTTATTGTACCCCTTTTAACAAAAGAAAAAAAGGTGGGTAGGTCTTTACCAAGCCTTATTTTTCAGGAACTGTAAAAAAATGCTCCCCAACAAAATTTACTTGATTCAGTTGTGTCCGTAGCCTCTGCCCGGCTAGCGCTGGTTGGGCATAATAGTCATCAGGAATAGCGACTTTTAACACGTGATTCACCCAACGAAGCTGACCAAGAGTCGGCTTCAACAAAAGTCCCGGTATGAGTGGTATTGAAAACGTCGGATTTGCTTTGCGTAGTTTATCCTGCAACGCTAACAGGGGCTGTTCATCAAAAAGAACTTGGCTAATTAGGAAATCGGCGCCCGCTGCCTGTCGAACTTTTGCCTTCAACGGGGCAGCCGGTTGGCTCGGATCGATAGTCGCTCCGAGGGACAAGCGATCGGGTGTCCCCTTTCTCAAGGCTTTCAGCAAATCTTCGGTGGTGGAAAAACCACCGGAATGAACTCGCTTATCCCCACCGATAATCAAAAAATTAACCAGTTCTGCTTCTGCTATCTGCTCGAAAAACTCAGGAAGCATTTGCGGACTTAAATCGCCGGTGCGAAGATGAACCATGATTGGTCGGTCAATCGCTCGTTGGAGACGCCCAGCAAGGGCCAACAAGGAAGTAAAGTCGTCTTCTGTTTGCCCCTGATTAACAAGAGAAAAGAACGCGAATCCTTCTTCTCTTTTTGTTAGACCACTTTGTAAGAGCTTTTCTGCTTTCTGTTTTGTCAGTTCAGCTGAAAGAACTCTTCCGTGCCTTTTTTGGTATAATTCACAAATCATTTTCCCGCACATTAGCCCTCTCCTCAATCAAAAATGCAACTAGTCCAATTTTAACTTCTGTGCTACAATGGAAGAAAAATTGGAGGTCAATTATGTATCAACCAGAAGAACATTCAAACCAGGAACTCCAAAACTTTATTGAAGCACCTGGCCGTCACATCGTTTTCCTTTCAGCCGAATGGTGTGGTGACTGCAAAGTGATTAAACCTTTCGTTCAAGCCATTCGCGACCAAGTTGAAAAAACAGCCGACTGGATGGATGCTGACCGCGATCAAAATTTGGATTGGGCCAGCCAGTTTGGCTTGAAGGGGATTCCCGCCTTTGTCCTCTTTGAAAACGGACAAAAAATCGACCAAATCGGCCATGGGGAGCGCCTGACGCCAAAGCAAATTACTGAATGGTATGAAGACACTTTGAAGTAAATCAACCATATACACTGAAAGAGGGGTGGATTCCTTAGGAATCATTTACTAAGCATCGCCCCTATATCTAGGGCACTTTGTGCCCTTTTTTGTGTTCCTCTAATGTTAGTTTTGAGAGAACATTACCCGTCTCATCACTTGCTCGCTTCGTAATATCACTGTACACATTCAATGTCATTGAGACATCAGCGTGACCCAAATAAGTTTGTACCTGTTTGATACTGGCTCCTTGATCTAAAGCCAACGTTGCCCAAGTATGGCGTAACTTGTGCATAGATAACCCAACAGCCACGCCATACTGCTCGCTGACATCATGCATCCACTTATTCGGACGGCCTATGTTTAATTTATCTCCATGAACATTAAAGACAAAATCATCTTCTGTTTTATTGGAACTATTATCATAGAAATCAGCGAGTACGGACATCATACCACTATCAACTTTTATTGTCCTCTTACTACTGTCGCTTTTCGGTTCCTTCAAGTACGTTCCACCTCTAAGGCCTCTTCCGAGCGCTTGTACAATGTGGATATATCCGCCATTAAAGTCAATGTGTTTCCATTGCAAGGCTAGTAATTCTTCTGTTCTCATACCTGTGAATGCGGCCAACCTTAGCAAGACATAAGCCTGTCGGTTTACATTACAATATTGATTATCTAATACATCAATAAAAGCCTTAAATTCATCAACATCCATAAACTGCTTTGGTTTATTTTTGTTCCTTCGTTGCTTTGGCATTTCAACTTTAGTGAATGGGTCAACTGGTATCATATCCATTCTCACGGCTAATCTAACCAACCTTTTCAAATGAGCGACCACTTTTCGATAGTGCAACAACTGACCCTGCAATGTGTTAATATAGCGTTGTAAATCAATTGGCTTGATGTCACTTACGAGCACCTTACCCCACTTGGGAAGTATGTGTAATTCAATTGTTTTCATCGTTTTACCAAGTGTACTTTCTTCTACAGTGTACTGGTAGGTTTCTAGCCACATATCATACAACTCCTGAATGGTCATGACATCGGGGGTTGTTTTTTTATTGTAACGACTCTCGCCATTTTCAAACAGTAATTTTTGATTATTAAACCATTGCTCTGCGCTTCTCTTTGTGTCAAATCCCCTCTTCTTTGCTCTTGCTTTAGTACCGTCTTTATTTCGGCCTAAATATCCAACTACTTCATACGTTTTACCACTTCTGCTATCAACTTCTTTGATTTGCATTTTTTATTCTTCCTTCTGATGATTGAGTAAAAAGTCAAAATAAAAAAGCGTGGTTTTTTCAAACTAACACGCTTTCATTATTCCACAATATTTAGTTTCTGACTAACATTAGTCGTAATAGTGACGAACGGCTTCATCAATTTCATCTCGATCATAACGGATACCATGAGCAGTTGGATAAGCTTTAACTTTTCCATTCTTTACATAGTTTTTCATAAACGTGTTATCCGCAACGCTTAAATAACGGTGGGCTTGATTACGACGTAACCACTTCGGCCATTCCATTACTTCCAGTTTTTCCATCACTCCACTCCTTTTTGGCTTAATTTCAATGTGACAATGTCATATTTAATAATGTTGTTCGATTCGTCAGGACTAATACCCACAATTTCATAGTATTTATTGTCTGGGAGTTGTGCCAGCATCTTATCCTGTACAGCAGAATTGTGTCTAATGACAATTAAAATGGTGTCTTCTAGCTTCGTTCCTAACAGCGTATACTGTTGTGTCATCGTTCGTGTCTTTGGTGCATAGTGTAGCTTCATGTCTTCCACAAACGTTTCCATAAGATTTCCATTGATTTCATTAGGAACACTCTCGATAGACCCCAAACGGACAATCTTATTAAAATCACTTGGTTTATACTTCATCACTAACCCCCAACGCCTCTGAACGTAAATTCGTCAACATAATCATCGTTCCTTTTGAGTATCCTGACGTTAGCTCTCGGTCATAGTATAAGCTCGTTGCCAATGTCTTAATCAGCCGGTTATATAGCTCACCATTAATTTTTAATAACTGTTCATCAGTGACGTTTAATTTAATTGCTGAACTAATCAAAGCCTTAGCAGACTCAATTAATGATGTTATTGTGCTCATTTCATCTAGTGTTAAGTCGATATTCAATTCTTTAGCTAATTCCTCTTTAGTGACAATATTCATTGCTGTTCTCCTTCAATATATGTACTCCCCACTACTGGGGAATGTTTATGTTGTCCACTTATGGACAATTACTTACCTGTTTCGCCAAATGAAACAAACTTACCGGCGTTTGTATCTGCTGGCTTAAAGTCAGCACGCAAAGCAACAGCAAGAATGTGTTCATAGTTTTCGTTGTGATCCCACTCTACTGACACATCAGAACGCAAAGCCTCAAGAACAAAGGCCTTAGGGTCACCAACAAAGCCCTTTGCTCCACCGCCCAGAACATCATCAGATACAACCGTTACATTTGCACCAAACAATGACTTACCAGTTGCAGAAGAGATCGAATCTTGCAACAGATAACGACCGTTAGCGTCCTTCAACAAATCGATTGCATTGTAAAATGACTCTGTCACAACCCATTGGCGGTTATAGTTAGCCAGCCCAGTATTGTAAGCCGTCTTCAACTCATCGGCTGACCCTGCCTTAACAGGCGTTGCAGTCTGCAAAACTTGACCAATTTGGTACTGTTCCGTCAATTCCTTGGCTTCTTGTACATAAGTGTTCAACAATTCCTTTAGATTAGGTGCATCTTGAATCATTTCCATAGACAAAGGCAAAGCGCCACGATACGTGAGTGCCTTATAATCAACGTTCTTCAAAATAGCCTTAGTAATTTCTGGATTTTCTGCTCGTTCTTCGGCAGTCGTCAAGCGTGCCGTGTTCTTTTGCAGAATTGGCAATGTTCCCATACCAGATGAAACCATTACTCGGTTTACCAATGAGGCCAAGTTTCGATTGTCAGTTGGTACTTTTTGTACGTTCAAAATTTCCTTTGGGATAACAACACCGGCATCTACTGTTGTCATTCCGTTATCACGCTTTTCACCAGTCTTTAGGTAATGGATAAAATCACGTACTTCTGCAGTTTCTTGTTCTTGGTTAGGGTTAATTTTCATGTCTTCGGACTCCTTTTTTTCTTCTGTTTTTGCTTCATCATCAAGTAGCTCTTTTGCACGTTGAACCGTTTCTAGTTCTTTCTTAGCATTAGCCAATTGACTGCGCAATTCTTCTACTTCCTTCATTCCAGCCTGTACATCAGCCACATCTGACTGATCACTGTTTGCCAATGTGCGAACCTCATTAATTTTTTCTGCTTCCTGTTTCTTCAAGGACTTAATTTGTCCTTCAATTTCTGACGTTTTCATTCTGCATTCTCCTTTTCATATACATCTAGCAATAACAACATCTTTTGCTTATCAGCAACCATTCTTAACGACCGAATAGCCTCAACGTTTGTATCCTGGTATGCCGGCATGGTGACGACAGAGACTTCAAAAAGTTGTCCAATTGAGTCAACTTGTCGAATGGCTACGCCATCACTTCCGTTTTGCCAACTATCACTAACAACCGTGAAACCAAAGCTCATACCTTGAAGGTTACCTGCTCGGATGTTGGTATAAACGTCCCGTCCAACAGTTGTATCTGGGATATTTAACTCGAAATACAAACCTTGTTCATCAATGGTTAGTTTTAGCGTATCGGCAGATGTTCTGCCCAATACATTAGCGAAATCATGATCATACAAAGCGACTACATCGGACATATCAACACCATCAAAAGCCGTTGGTTCAATGTATTCAACAAATCCACCTAGGTTTTGACTAGCCTTATTAAAGACCACTGCATAACCAGAGATAACCCCGACAAAGTTTTGATTATCGCTATTCCGGTACTGCACTTCTGAAAGTGACAAGTTGCGAATTTCTTTATTTTTCATAAAGTAATTACCCCCTTATCAATTAAAATCTTTTGTGCCTGCTCGGCAGTTAAAATCTGTTTATCAACAAAGTTCAATACGTCCTGCTTAAAAATAGCGTTTGAATAATCCAAAATACTACTCATGTCTAGATTGATATCAGGGCTAAACTTGGCCCGTACTTCACTCACGATAGGCTCGATATAACGATTAAGACCGTTGACATACATACTTTGAATCATCTCTAAGTTGCTTTGCTGGTCACCTTGACCGTTCAAATAGCTATCGGGAACACCGAAAGCCTTAGAAATCTGACTACGTTGATAAGTCGCATTGTTTAGGAACTTAGCCACATCTGCATTGATTGAAATAGTTTGAAAATCTGCGCTTTGATCTAATACAAGACTGCGACCAACATTATTACCAGTGTTTGCTTTTTCAAACTCTTTACGGACATTGTCCTTTGCTTCGGGACTCAATACTGCATCTGGAACTTTAATAACGGACGTTGGATTAATAGCTTGTGCTAGTGTTGCCAAAGATAAACGATTAGCCCGTTCTTGCTGACTAATTTCACTGGTCAAGCTTTCTAATGGGCTATGTCCTACCAATTCTTGCCCATTCATGCCATAGGTCATGATTTTAAAATGTAAGACCTCATCGGACGAATAGTTACCACCTTGGTAGTCACCAAATGGGTTCACTTGATAAGTTAACTTATCGTCTGTTAAATCAATTACAACGGACTGACTAGGAACATATCGCAACTCATTTTTGCCAATAATGGCAAAAGCATTACCTGACAATAGCAACTCTAAAACCATTGTCTGCCAAAAGTTATAACGATTAGTCAATTGACTTGGTTTATTTAATAGTGACAACGCCTTTTTATCATTACCAACAAAACTAGAACCGGCTACATCAGCACTAATCAGGCTCGTGACACTGTACAAATCACTGTTCTTCAAAGCACGTTCTGCCCCAATTAATTCATTAGGGACAATTGATGTTCCTGAACTGCTCATAATAAAAGGCAAGTAACTACTGGTTGTAATTACCTGCCGTCTTTCAAATGGATTTTTTAGACTCATACTTTTCCTCCTTTAGGAGAAAGAATATAAGCAACCGTACATAAACTCAAACCAACTACCAGCCAACCTAAGGCCATTGAAATCATCATCGCACTATAGGAAATGGCAAGCATACCTAATACAATCAAGATAAATGGTAAGTACTTACCTAAACTTTGCATATTACACTCCTTTCTAAAATGAAAACTCTTTCGTAAAATAATCGTTAATTTCTTCTTGGGACATGCCAACAAACGGGCTTTTGCTATTATCTTCTGGTGCATTGCTAAATTGCGTAAAATACCACATACCTTCATATAAAGCGTTGATTACAGCATCGACAATATCGATTTTTGCGCTATTAGTATGTTTATCAATCTTGATACCGTTATTATCTTCAACAATGACTGCATTGGCCAATGCTCCAAACATAGCGCTATCGTCAAACATGGTTATCTGATTTTTAACAAATGATGTCTGCAAAAACTTCGTTGGTTCATTTAACGATTTGATACCTTGACGAACCGGTATGATTAAATATTCGTTTTTGACCTCATCTAGTCGTCTAATAAACTTTCCAGCGCCCCATTGGTCGTACAGAATGGCCTTTACGTTGAGATCGTACCTTTCGATAAATGACAACATGAAGTTAAACACCTCATCTTCGTCAATTAATCCGAACCTGTCTCGTGTAATCGTGGCAAACCCTTTACTTTCAACATCACGGTAATTAATACCGTCCCGCTGTTCTTTTGCCTCAATTGTCCCAAGTTTGGCTAGTGGAATAAAAGAATGTTGATATAAATGGTATTTCTGGTTACCGTTTTCATCAGCATATGGGAATACAAAAGCAAGAGCTGTATCATCGTTTGTTTGGCTATAATCAAAACCAATATAAACGTCTCTACCAGCCATATCAAAGTCTGATATAATCGCTTGGTTTAGTAAATCAACAGGTAAAAAGGCGTTCTCTTTGGCATTTTGCCAACGGTTCATGTTCTTTACCAAAAAATCAGGTAAACGACCTTGAGAATTAAGTTCATCTCGCTCTGCTGTTAGTTTGGGAATCGCTGACTGTTTTTTACTAGCTAATTCAAAAAGAGGATTCGATTTTTGCCATAAATCAGGATTTCCAAAGGCCTCATCATCGCTATCTTGTTCCCAAGCAAGGAACAAAATATTATCTATCTTCTGCCATGTTCTTTCACTAAGGAATGAACTATAACGTTTGTAATCGGCATACATTGGACTTCTAACATCTGTCCCACTGGTACTGATGAAAATAGTTTGTGACCCCGGCAAGAATGCTTGACCTGATGTAATCGAATTAATAAACGACCGGTCTTTAAACAAATGGTATTCGTCGACAACCGCATAACTAAAGTGACCAATTCCGTCACTAGTGGTACTGGATGAAGCACTTAGTTTTCTCATGGTCGTTGACTGGCTTTTAATTCGCATTTCACGTTGGTTATATTCAATTCCCCACTGCTTGGCCATCTTTGAGAACGTTCCATCTGCTAAGTTTGCCCATTGGCTCGACATGTACTTAAACAACGCATCAGCGTGTGCCGTATCTGCACTTGCTACCGCCAATTGGCGATTTGTTTTAGGTTGACCAAACAGGAAGTTGTACAAACTAATTAACGCCATAATGGCAGTCTTACCATTTGCACGGGACATTGAAATAATTGCCCTATCAAAACGCTTACCGTGCATTTGAGGCTCGACCCAACCTTCCAGTAGCCCAACTATAAAAGACTCATACGGGCTTATTTTGAAGGGCTCACGGCTTTCCAAATCAACAAGCAAGCTACTAAACTTAATTACTCGCTGTGTTCGTTCGGAGTCATAAATATATTGAAACGTTGGGTCACTTTTAACTCGTTGTAAATCCGACAAATGCCGTTCACAGGCTAACTTAATTTTCTCTCCAGCAATGATTTTTCCATTAAGAACATCCACACAGTAATGAATCGTTGGTTCTTCTAATCCGTATTCCTTGATAACATCTTGATATTTTTCAATCATTGGCTATCACCAAACATTTTGACTAGATCATCACCAGTTAAGGATGAGTCACCATCGTTCGCTCGCTCAATCAAGGTTGCCCGAGAACTTGGACTTAATCCTAATTCTCCACCTAAGGACTTGACCTTACCTGTTGCATCGTTCAATACAGCAGTAGCTGGGTTTTTATAATATCGACCTTGATTTTCATAGATAGCACCTACTTCTTTGATACTATCGTAAGCTTCACGCATGACACTGTAATTAATACAAAAAGCTTCAACAGTCGAGTTATCAGAACTAGTAATGTATCCCAACTTGTTCAACTCTGGAACAAGCGTTGCCCACAATTGATTAGCCACTCCCTTTAAATGAAGAGGTGGTTTTTCTGATAGCTTGGCCATTTCTGAGTTAGCTTCTTTCAAGGCTTCTGTTCGTTGACGTTGATAGGCTCTATCGCTGTCAGAAGTTGTAATTTTTGCTTTTCTTGGCATTGTATACCTCCTTTCTAATCTGATTGGTCAGCCCTCCAAAAACGAAAAAATAATTGTTTGTTTTAAAGAGGAAGGCAGCCCTGGTATGTGCTCCCCTGACGAACGTAAACGGCGGGGGGTATCAAATAAAAAAAGGACTGACCGAGTCAATCCTTCAATACTTTTATCCACCATTCACGATTAACGTGTTTGAGCTGACTGTCTGATAGCTTTTGTTCAATAGCCGTCTTGTGGCTGTGATGAGAGCGAGATAGTAGCCATAGGTTCGACATGTCCAACTGTTCGGCTTTCGTCTTCAACAAACGACGAGGAACGATGTGATCAGCAATTAAATTGCCTTGGTCATACACTCGACCATCAACAGCGTCTGTGTACATGTCACGTTGCTTGAGATATAAACTAATCTTTTCCCATTCTTTAGACTGATAAAACTCATGACCTAACTCTGGACGAACCTCTTCGTTGTATTTCTTGAAGTAACGATAACGTTCATGTTGTCCTCGTAAGGTCTGACTACTTAACTCTTGGTCTCGCTTACGTTTCTTATCAAAGGCAGACATTCTTGTCTGATAATGTTGGTCACAATAATCATGTCCTAACTTAATCAACTCACGACAACCAACTTCGGCACATCGATGTAATCTCATTACGTACCTCCGCTTATCATTCCATACTACAATTATGCCATGTTTCTATGGGTTAAACGGGCTGTTAAAGGGACGAGAAAAGGACACTGTCAACAGGCTTTTAGTTATCCACAGGCTAGATAATGTCTTCTTTAAACCCTTCATTAATTTCACGCTTAATTCGCTTGCGTTCCTCTTCTGATACTGGGTGTGTTGTATAGTCTCCACGTATCACATTAGGAACGTTTGTTCCAAGCAACCCAAACAACTTAGCCAGTGTCTGTGACAATGTAAAATGTCGTTGACAATCATGAGCCATCTCAATTTTATCTTCCTGTAACTTTTGGATCACTGCTTGTTGCATCAATTCAAGGTCAGTAAACTTCTCTTCTTGTTTCATGTATCTTCTCCTTTTAATCTATCCAATAAATACCGTTTCGGTACTCTGCCTTAATTCTTTTTAGGTCGGCACTTAAACGCCTTGCTGACCGAAACAACTTAGACTCGACAATGTCCCACTTATCCGGGTTCTTCTTAAATCGCAACTCTAACATCTTGATGTCACGGTCTGATAGTATCTGCAAAAAATGTTCCATTGACTCAATCCGCATCGTCAAGTCATGAACGATGGGGTCATCTATCTTACGGGCTACTTTAGACTCTACAGCGTTCTTAGCCACGTTTACATTCTGCAACCTGCCACCACCAATATTGTCATCAGTTGGCGCTCGTTGGTGGTCTAACTCAAAGTGTCGCCAGTCTAGGTTATGTTGCCAAATCCCAGAAAAATACATCTTAAACTTACGGTCTACTTCATCAGCCATGGCTACCCCCTAGACAGTTTCATGATGATCATTACGATAATTACCGTTACAATTTGCGAACCAATAATCCATCGTGTCTGGTTGACTAATTCCTTTTCAATTGTTGCCTTGATTTCCAACATGTCTAAATTGTCCAGCTTGTTCATGACTTGCACCCCATTTTCATTGCTAACTCTTTCAATCGTTTCATAGCATCCGGTGTTGCTAACCTTAAGTCTTTACCCTCTTCTACAAATACAGGTTCATCAAATAGTGAGTTTAATTGTTTAATTGATTGGTTCATGGTTATTTCCCCTTTGTGTAGTGTTAGTGTTCCGGTTATATACGCATTGTTCCGGTTTTGTTCCAAGAATGTTCCAACAGAAATGCTTATATATCAACGGTTGTTCCGAAAGTTCCAAAAAAGTGTGACTCACTATATATATATTTATTCTTATTTATTTTTTCTATACGTTATAACTTAATAATTTATGGAACATCTGGAACAAACCAGTAGTGCCAACGTAAAAGCCCGGAACATTTCTGGAACATATTCAGTTTTTATGGAACATACTTAAATCCCATAATTCTATTAGCAGGTGTTCCTTTGTCATATGTGTCATCATTTCCTGATGTTGAAGACCTCGACTTACTCAAGGTATATCCTATTTCTTCTAGTCGCCTATAAAATTTTTGCCTAGTGGTTGTAATTTTTTCTCCATCATAAATTAAATCTTGAGAAAACATGGTATAGATAAAGTCTTTTCTTTGATTTATATTTTCATCACTTTGTAAGTGTTCATTAGCCCAGTTTTCTACAACATCGCCTTTAACAAACCATTCTTTTGTCGTGTTTTCAATGTCTGGTGTTATTTTCATATCTCCAATCTGTTTTGCCTTCATGTATGAAGACATGGCAAAGTACACAAATGCTGAACGTTCTTCCATATATTTTGAATAATCTGTCTCTTCGTTTTTTTCGACAACATGCTTTGGTGCTTTAGAGTTGAGGATTTTAACCCGTCGACGAATTCCTTCATTCACCTTAATTGATGGGGCTTCGTTAGCAGTAAAAAGTAATTTCGCATGATTAACAAAAGCGAAACTGTTTTCTCCCTTAAACTGAACTTGAAGAGAGTCAGAACCGGTCAAGTTATTGATAACTTCAAACGTTGGGATAAAATCATTGTTCAAATCACTTTTGATGTTGGCATACGATCCTAGAAGGTTGGCTGTCATAAACTTGTCTTGCGAGATTTGCTCCAAAGATAAACTAGTTGTCATATCTTTACCAAGCACATTACGAATTAACTCGACAAGATAAGACTTACCTGAACCGGCTTTACCTTGTATGATGACCATATATTGAAATGGTCGATAGGTTCGATGAAACATTGAACCAACGTACTCAATCATAAATTGACTGTTTTCACCTAAAATTGACTCAAATAATGCCTTTGTTTTGTCACAATCTCCTTTTTTAATTTCAAAATCAAAACCACCTAATAAATAAAGGTATGGGCTATTCGGAACAAACTCCATTGAGTCCCCATCAACCGCTGTGTTTTTGAAAGACGCGAATGACTTTCGTTTTTCAAAATTTAAGGCCTTCTGGTCATCTAAAGACCTAGCTAAAACTAATTCCAAAATGTCACGAAGTAACTTAGAGGTAACATAATCTTTCAATAACCGACTAGTAAAGTTTTTTAAAAACGTATCACGGACGGCACGAGTTTTTAGTTGTTCCCAATACTGACCATTGTAATAATAGCCAGCTAAATGTTTTGTTGTATTGAAAAATTTGGTTTTGTCTAAAATAATCTCAACAACTTTATGCTGATCAACCTTTTCCTTGTCTTTATCATCTAAGTAAATAAAGGGCGGTAACTTTTTTTCTTCTGTCAAACTAAACCTCCTTTCCTATTAACCTTCACTCGACAAAATGATATAATCTTGTTGAATATCTTTATTCAGTCCCTGAACTCGGTCGCCAAACTTTCGTTCAAGGGCTTTTTTTGTGTCATTTTTCATTCAGTTCCGCTCCAATCGTAAGTCCGGTGACAAATGCGCCACCTATAACAGTCAACAATCCTATGAATTGAAATATCCATGCCATCATTTTGTTTCCTCCTTCAATAACCATTCATTTAGTGAATTATAGGTTTTGTTTGTCACGTATTCGCCTGTACTATTTAGAACACGGTACAAGGTAAAGCGTGACAAGTTTGTCTGCTCTGCTAGATCACTCACTTTTAAATTAAGTTCGCCCCGTTGTCTTTTGATGGCCTTGGCCATATCGTTACTAATTACTGGCAATTGTTCGCCTCCTATAAAAATTCAACAATTTGTTTAATCAACAAAATAAATATAGCATCGTCATCAATATAAATCAACAAAAAGTTTAATTTTAGATAGAAATATAATCATTTTGTTGTTATTAGTTATTTTTAATTTATAATTAAGCCATGAATAGAATTAAAGAATTAAGAAAAAATAAACATATAGCCCAAGGTGAACTTGCGGACTACTTGGGTATTTCAACCCAAGCTATTTCACTTTACGAAAGAAACGAACGTGAACCCAAACTAGCAACATGGCAAAAACTCGCGGACTTTTTCAACGTAGATGTTGCTTATTTGCAGGGTACAAGCCCTTATCGTCATGCAATGGACGGAATATTCTCAAGTCAAAATGAAAATAAAGAAATTCCTGTAATTGATCAAAGCGAATTAGATAAACTTCTTTCGCGCTTTGATGAAAACGGAGGACAACAATTAAACAGAGAATGGCAAGCCAGACAAGACCGCATAAAGTCAGAGCAACTTACCCCAATTCTTATTTACCTAAATACATTAAATAAGGAGTCAACAGAAACAGAACTTAATTTTAATGAACAAATCAGTGATATTAGTTTGAGGTCACAATTGCTAACAATTATTGATAATTTAGTTTACGTAGCTTCTAATAAAAGTTTAGAACATAATAAATTATTGAAAGAAATATCAAATAAATTGAAAAATGAAAGTATTAATATCATTACTAAAACTGCGCTAGCAGAAGAACAACAAAACAAAAAAAACTCCGACGACTAGGTCAGGGGTTTTTATTATGTCTATTTATCTGATTACACAGGCGTACTTTCAGGTACGGTTGTTCAGATTGTGTTACAATCGTTTACAAATACGATATATTAAAAAAACATTAGATTAGGGGAGATTAATATGTTCATAGGTGAAAACGTCAAATTGTCACATTACCACGATTCAGACGGAGAAAACTTCGCAAGCTGGCAATGGGATAATGATTTTGTTAATCCACTGTCAATGGATATGATCCACCCATTGACGGCACAAGATTGGGAAAGTATTTTTCGTAAAGCATCCAAGAGTAATGAATTTGTCGAATTTACAGTGCGTAAGGTCATCGACGATAGCTTAATTGGTTTTGTTAGCTTATTCGATTTCAATATTCGGAATCATTCTTGTGAACTTGGTATTGGCTTTCCAAAACAGGAAGACCGTGCCAAGGGATATGGTCAAGAGACACTCAATTTGATTTTGGATTACGCTTTCAATAACCTTAACATGCATAAAGTGAAGTTATCGGTTTACCCATTTAATATTGGAGCTGTCAAGGCGTATAATAAAGCTGGTTTTGTCAAAGAGGCCACTCTCAAAGATGAGGCATTTTACGAAGGAAAGTGGGTAAACATTGATTGCTATGCTATCTTTCAGACAGACTGGTTAGCAAAACAAAAGTAAATGCTTAGCAATACTAATTAACAAGTCGGCCACCATGGTGGGCTTTTCTTTATGTAACAAAAAAGAGGTGGCAAATCACCACCCCTTCGATTACATTTTCTTTTTCATGGCTTCTTCGATTACGGAATACGGAAAGGCTTCACGAAACATACGTGACTCAACAACAGCATTAGAATTGTTAATCCCTTTGACGTGCTGAATGTAAGTAACAAAATCGTCCGTATCAAGCCCCAAACCGTCCGCTAAGTAACTCAACATGGGAGCACAGCGAATATACACGTAAACGTCCTTAAAGTCCGCTGTGGGCGCTTTTGAGTCCAACCAAGCAAGCCAGTGTTCCTTTTGGTTATGATACTCAATAAAATTATTCTTAACATGAAAGTTTTCTTTGTTGCTAAACTCTTCCTGCTTGTTTAGTGGGTTTTCAAATGAATCAATCACCTTGTATGCTTCGGAAACTTTAATCATAGTAGTTTCTCCTTTGACATTATTTTACTGCCATTTCAACAGGATTACTAGAATAACTATCTTTTAACCATCTACTATTTTTATTTAGGTGTATACTGACTTTAGAAAAACTGAAAAGAGGAAATGCCCATGTCATTTGAAGAAAAGTTCGATGCCAAGAAGGAACAATTCGAATCCGATGCTAAGAAGTTTGCTTCTGAAACAAAGGAAGCAGGAAAGAAGTTTGCTGACGATACTAAGGAGGCTGGCAAAAAAGTAGCTGATGGAACAAAAGACGTCGTTAAGCAAGTTATCGATGCCTTCGAGGAATAATTATTTTAACAAACTGAAAAAAATACCCATGTTTCTTTATTGAGACTTGGGTATTTTTTATAGTACACTAAGCCTTAGAAAGTAAACGAGGTATCAGTTAATGACTAACAATTCGAATGACAACTACCTAGTTAAGGCAATTTGCAAGAACTGTGGGCAACCATATAAATATACCGTACATGACTGGTCTGAATCTGATACAGACAATGTTAGACTAATTTTTTGCCCATGGTGTAACGTTCCCGATGGTGAAGTTCATGGAAGTGATATGATTAGTATTTTTGTAACAAAATTAAATGATCAACAAAATCCGTCATAAGTTATGGCGTTTTTTTATTGCAATGAAAAAAGCCACTCTGAAAGTGACTTCAAT
>NZ_JQBH01000008.1:0-34161 GCF_001438695.1 Fructobacillus fructosus KCTC 3544 | reverse complement strand
CAGCGACCTTCGCATTAACAGTGCGGTGTTCTACCAACTGAACTACAAGACAATCAATTTATGTATGTATGATAACCCTAGCAAAACGAAAAGTCAACGTATAATAGAGCTTTATTAAACATTTTCTAATAATCGTTTACTTTTGTGTTCCTTTTTATGTATGTTTTCCAAATAAAAAACGGCATAACCGCCGTCATATCACCCAATCATCGAGTTTGTTTTTGTGTCCCTTTTTGTGTCATTTTGTCTGAAAAACCATGCTATTTAGTGAAAGCTGAAAAATAAAAAAGGCTTTACACTGGGCTTTTTGAGACCCTATGCAATGCCTTGAAAGTTAAAATAGATTCCTAAGGAATCCGCCCCTCTTTTTCTTCTAGCTACTTGATGAACGCAGCCACTTGATTCGATGGAATGGCAAAGCCCATCCCCTCGATATTCGTGTTTTGTGCGGAGGCCGTAATTTTTGAGGAAGCAATCCCGATTACCTGGCCCGATTCATTAATCAACGCACCACCGGAATTTCCCTGGTTAATGGCGGCATCCGTTTGAATAACCGAAACCGTGTGATTGTTAGTTTCGCTAGCAGTTAACGAGCGCTTAGCCTGGGAGACGATTCCCTTCGTCATCGTCGATGAGTAGGCCGCTCCTAACGGCGAACCGATGGCCATCACGTTTTGACCAGTGACGACTTTGTCAGAATTAGCCAAGGTGGCCACCTGCTTGAAGGCTGCGGACTTCACCCGAATTAAGGCCAAGTCCTGGTTAGCGTCCGATTTAATAATGGTAGCCGTGGCTTTATCACCATTGGCATCCACTACTTGAATCTTGGCCGAGCTTTCAATCACATGGTAATTTGTGATAATGTCTGCGGTTCCGTTAGAAGCACGTAGTACCACACCAGAACCCTCAGAAGCCGTTTCATAATTTGAGCTATCCGTCTTCTTGTTTTGTGAATCAAAGGCATCCGCACCATCTGAAAGCGAAGCAGATTTTTGTAAGTTTTGAACTGTTACGACAGCATCTTTCACTTTCAAAAAGGCTGTTTTTTCCTGATCGTTTGACGTATAGGCAACCGCTGAAACAGTCGCCGTCCCTGCTGCGTTTGTATTCGTTGCTTTGGCTAAGCGGGTTTGATACCAAGAATTTGGCAAAGTCGATCCGTACACAACGGCAGCACCCACCAGCAGGGCAACAACCATCGAAACCGTTACCCAAAAATGATTTTTTAGAATATGAATGTTGCGACGCATGTCTGCAAATCCTCTCAGCGTTTCTTAATCAATGCCAATTTATAAGGGTAAAACAACTTTAAAAATCGTTCCCTTCGGCTTATTATCCATTACGACAATTTTACCATTGTGTGCCCGGACTATCCATTCAGCAATTGATAATCCAAGACCTGTTCCACCCGTTTTACGATTTCCCGTTTTATCTTCACGGTAAAACCGATCAAAGATGTGTTTCTTGGCGGAGGCAGAAATCCCCCGACCAGTATCAGCGACTGCAATGACCAAGCGCCGCTTTTCTATTTTAGCTGATACCCGAATTGCGTCACCATCGTCCGAATACTTCAGTGCATTATCCATTAGTAAAACCAGCAACTGATGAATACGTTTTCGGTCGATTCCTACCTCTTGGTTAACATCCACGTCTAGCGAAACTTTTTTGTAGGATAAACTGCCCATTTCAACGTATGGCGAAAGGACTTTATCCATAAAGGCCTTAATATCCGTTTTTTCCTTTTCGATTTTTGTCATGTTCGAGCCGGACTTGGCCAGCGTCAACATGTTGTTCGTCAAGGAATTTAAACGACGGACCTCTGACAATGATAGGATCACCGCTTCCGACTCTTCTCGAATCGTCGCCGTTGGTTTGGTCAACATGGTTTCCAGCTTCCCTTGAATAACCGACATTGGCGTACGTAACTCGTGTGCTGCGTTATTAACAAAGTCTTGCTGCTGTTGCCAGGCCCGCAAAATTGGTTTCATGGACTGGCGGGAGACGTAGTAAGCAAAGAAAAGAGCGAAGATGAAGGCCCAAATAAATGACCAAATCAAGACATCCTGGAACTTCTTGAGGTTGACAACGGTATCCGTTACATCGACAAAGACATAACCATAGGCCGCAGATTGAACCCCATCTTTACCTGGAACAATGACCGAACCTTTTTTAAACTTAACGGCCTGGATTCGAAGATAAGTCTTGTTTTTATAAACCGTTTTTGGACTTTCACCCAAATCATCTTTATCGAACTTCAGCGTCACCTTGCGATTTAAGACATTCTTTGCTCCGGTTGTCGCTTGGCCCTCAATCTGATTGCCCTTTTCATCAAAATAGAGCATGTTACCACGAAATTCTTCGGGGTAGTGATTCATGGTCACGGACTTCGTGGACTTTTTTCCGGGATCCGTATCGGTGCTGTCGTCATTATCAGATTGCTGATAATAAGCCACATACTGGTTAATCACCCGGTCCGAATTATCGTAAATCGTAAAGGTATAAATCCAAAAAATAACTCCTGCTAAAAAGGAGAAGATTACCATGAGACCCAGTGCTAAGGTGGCAAAATTATCAATCTGTTGCCGGCGGTTAATCAGCTTGGTCATCAGGCACCTCAAGGATAAAACCGATGTTACGCAATGTCTTGATCAGGCCTCCCTGTCCAACTGCCTCTAACTTACGACGCAAATTATTCAAATAAATGTTCACAACGTTAATCGTTGTGTCGGAATCGACACCCCAGACGCGATCGAAAATCTGATCACGGGTCACGATGATGTTCTTGTTTTGACCTAAGTAAGTTAAAATATCAAATTCTTTTCCAACCAACTTAACGGACTTCCCATGTACTTGCACACCACGGTTTTCAAGGTTAATGGTCAATTCACCAACCGTGATGGTGTTATCTTCCGAATACACACCAGTACGGCGCAAAAGCGCCTTCACACGAACCAACAATTCTTCTCGGTGGAAGGGCTTCGTCAAATAGTCATCAGCCCCAACGTTGAAGCCTTCAATCTTATCATCCAATGATGCCTTAGCAGTCAAAATCAAGACGGGCGTCACGACTTTGGCATCACGAACGTTCTTGATGATTTCCAAACCAGATTGACCGGGAAGCATCAAGTCACAAATAATCAAATCAAAAGGTGATTCCTTTGCTTCGAATTCGCCATCCAAACCATCGGTCACTGTTTTAACGTCCGCAAAGTCTTGCAAGAAACCAACGATGTTATCTGCTAAATTCTGATCATCCTCGATCAATAAAATTTTAATTGCCTTTGCCATGCTTACCTTCCCTTCTATATCACGCCAAAATGTTTAATGATTATGTCTCAATTTATCAAGAATAGATTAAGAATAAATTAAAGATGAACACGGAATAATGGCGCTTTCCGCTTACTATTTAATACCTAACGAAATCTCCAAAGCGTGTTTAACCGCTTTCATCGTACCATCATTTTCATCAATATGAGCAATTCGGTCGCGGAGTCGCAATTTATCGATTGTGCGAATCTGTTCTCCTAAAATAATCGAATCCTTTTTCATCACACCCAACTCGGCTGGCAACACCACGTGTGTTGGTAACTTTGCCTTTGATATTTTGGATGTAATGGCCACCGCAATGGTTGTTGGTGAATTTTGATTACCGCGGTTATTTTGAACAATTAACACTGGCCGGAGCCCACCCTGTTCTGAACCGATTCCTTGTTTTAGGTCGGCAAAAAAGACGTCGCCTCGTCGGACGTTTTCATAATCTGCTGTCATGTTTTCCTCTTGTCTATGTACGGGTTAAAAACCCTTTCGATCATTCTGCAACATCCACCCTTGGAATTCGATCGGAGAAACCGGTCAATAGTTCATGGGGGATTGTGTGTCCAAAGTCAGCCATTTCCTCAATCGTAATTTCTTCTTCGCCGTCACGACCGATAAAGGTCACTTGGGTATTAATCGGAACTCGTTCCGATAACGAAATCACAATTTGATCCATGGTAATCCGACCCAGGATTTTCTCTCGTTTTCCATTTACCAAAACGGACATTCCGGAAAGCACTCGTTTCAATCCATCCGCGTATCCAATTGGAATCGTCCCGACCCATTGGTCTTTTTTAGCCGTGTACGTTGCCCCATAAGAAAGTGATTCGCCCTTTTTAAGCAAATGCACACCCCAAAGGCGACCCACAAGCGAAGCGACAGGCTTCAACTCAACTGGCAAAGCCCGATCCTGCATCGCTGGATTGTAACCATAGAGAACGGACCCCACTCGAATATTATCAGTTGGCACATCATCGCGGTGGAAAAGAGCCGAACCTGAGTTTGCCAAGTGCCACTTATCCTTCTCAATGCCGAGGCCCGTTACCATCTTCATAAAGTCAGCCAACTGCTGGCAGTAATATCCAGGATTATCTTCATCAGCAGTCGCAAAGTGCGTCATGACACCGGCCAGTGATAATTTCGGACATGTTCGAACAAAGTCAACCATGGCAGCCAACTCTTCTTGACTCTTAGCACCAAGCCGTCCCATGCCAGTATCAACGGCAAGGTGAACGGACAAAACACCGTTAGTATCACTCTGCGTGAGCGCAGCGACTGCACGCAGCAACCAATCAAGCGACCCAGCAACGGGTGCCAAACGTTGCGCCACCATTTCAGGAGCGAACTCCGCGGGTTGAACCCCGAGCAACACAATTTGGACCTCTTCTTCGGGCATGGCTTGCCGAACACGCTCCCCTTCGGCAAGCGTCGCCACAGCAAAATCATGTACATGAAGGTTATCATAGAGGGTTCTGGCCACCCATACATCGCCATGGCCGTAGCCATTGGCTTTGATAACGGCAATCAGACGTTTGGCGCCCGCATATGCCATCGTGACTTTGGCATTGTGAATCAATGCTTTTTTTGAACGAAGAAAAGCCAGCCCACGGCGTCTTAAGGCTTCATTCTGATCAGTCATTCGGTCTATTTCTCCAAGAACTTTTTCATTAATCGTTTTAAATAGGATCGTTTTTCAATAATCACTATCGTCGAAACAAAATCCCCTGAGTGGGTAATGGCAACGGACAGAGCGTTTTCTTGACCCCGCACACGGATAATCGGTTGGCCTGAAGCGGCGTTTAAAATCGTGATATCCTGCCAGGACACACTCTTCCCAATCCCTGTCCCGAGCGCCTTCGAATACGCCTCTTTTGCAGAAAAACGGCCCGCAATAAACTCAAGGTAGTGTTTCCCCGAGCGCTGGTTAGCTGCTTCAATCTCTGCAGGGGTTAAAATTGTTGACAAAAAATGCGGACGGCGTTCGATAACGGCAGCCACCCGGCTAATAGATTCCATGTCATTTCCAATACCAATAATCATATTTTTATTTTAACAAAAAAGCGTTGCAGGGGCTAATAATTCCCACTGCAGCGCTTTATTTTCATACTTATTTAAAATCAGACAGGTTTTGTGCACTTGGTTTCAAGTTCTGCCATTCCTTCGACAAGAAACGATTGTTAATCGTATAATCAGTCTTCGTCGTACCACTCGACAAGAAAGGATTCAAATATTGATCCAGCGCTAACCAACCACGCCAACCAACGTGAATCGTGTCCTGCATGAAGTAGTCTTCACCACCGTCTTGAGACAAATCGGCAATGTTATTAAATCCTTGACTTTGCAGTTGATACTTGATTTTAGCAACAGAAGCTTGGTACATCTCGTTGTTCAAACCAGTATACTTTGCCCAACGCTGGTTAACCGGCGTAATCACAAACATGACGTCTGTGTGATTCTTTGCAAAGTTATCAAGAACCGACTGGAAGTAAGCGTACTCAACTGATTGCTCATAGTTATAGTTCTTCTGTGAGTTCTTCAGCGAGTTCTTTTCCGGCATTACACGTGTGGTGTAGAAAGAGTTCTTAATGTGGAAGGCGTTGTTCGACGTTCCCTTCTTTCCCTCTTCATAACCCAAACGATCCAAAGCGTTCTTTGAATAGATTTGTGGCAATGACTTAGCAGCCGGTAACACTCGATTTTTGTAGTTAGAAGACTTTTCTAAGCGGGAGAACAAAGCATCTTGTCGCGATAGGATGCGATGCTTGAAGCGCAACGTTGACAAACTAGCTTCCGATAGTGAATCGCCATTTTCAATTTGCTTCAATAGGCGGTTGTAGTAAGCATTGTTCTTAACAACGGACCTTTCAAGTACTTGAGAAGCGACAAATTGATCGGTCGTCGTCGGCTTGTTCGTTCCGATGTTTAACAACCAGTCAACCAACTGAAGTGGTGAGTAAAACAAATCAAACCCAGCATCAGAACCAGTCTTGGTGAACCACTGCGGTGAAACCACGTAAACGGCTTTTTTAGTCTTTAAGGTGCCTTGCATTTCCTGCATGTTTAAGAAATGAACCAGCGAATCCGACCCTGCCTTTCCTAACATGAAAGGTTGGTAGTTACGGTGATACTTCTCCGCTAAAACAGAAGGATGCAACGAATCAATTCGAGAAAGCTCCGATGACCCAAAGAACGGTACATAATTTACTTTTTTATCCGCAAAAGCGGCATTTTTAACCGCTTCCCCTTTCACCAACTGAGTGGAGAAAGATACAGAGGATTCTTGTAAACTCTTTTGACTATAGTGAGTCAAAGAGAATGGCAGAAGGAAAATCAAGGCTAGCAGTGCAAAGGCTACTAAAACCGGACCAAAAATCTGCCAAAGTTTTTTCTTGTTCGACATGAGGTTTTATCCCATCAAAGCAGTGACAGAGGCAACAATCTTGTTAGTGGTATCCCAATCTTCACGAGCCAATTCTGAAACAGGGGCTTGGATGTTGAAACGAGATTCCAAAGCCAAGAGCATTTCGACCGTTGCCATTGAGTCGAGCAAACCTGAATCAAAGAGGTTTTCGTCCATTTGATTTGACATGTCTTCCCCAGTCACGTCCTTGATAATTTCTAATACACCTGCTTTTACATCCATTTTTATTTCCTCACTCTTTCTACTCAAATAACATTTTTTAACGATGGAACCAGAAGGTATCCAAGAAGCCACAGAAGACCAGGAAGGTCAACATGACAAAGTGAAAGGTCAAAACGACCGCAAAACCTTCGGTAAATTTATTATGTGGAATCTTATCCTTGTGCTTGCGCTTGAAGCGAATCCAAACATCATTTCCTGCTAGGGCAGCACCGTGCATGAATCCGTACAGGATATAGTACCATGTCAAGCCGTGCCAGAATCCCATCACCAACATGTTAACAAAATACGCCAACGTTGACACGGTGTTTCGGTTTTTAATCCACTTATGCTTTAAGAATAAGAAGACGAAACGCATAAAGACAAAGTCACGGAACCAGAAGGAAAGTGACATATGCCAGCGGTTCCAGAACTCCTTAATGTTCTTGGCACCATATGGCTTATTAAAGTTAATGGGTGATTCAATCCCCATCACGTATGAAATTGCCAGGGCAAACAACGAGTACCCTGCAAAGTCAAAGAAGAGATACATACCATAGGAATAGGCCACCGGAATTAACCACCATGACAACAACATGCCATGATGAGCATCCGACATCGCCATTCCTTGGAAGTAATGATAAGTCATTTCGGCGTAGTGGGCAATGATGAACTTGTAAGCAAAACCGAGAAAGAGGTTCTTCACGGCTTTACCAAGTAAGTCAATGTAATGCTCACGTTCTGGCGCCACTGCTGCATCCTTTGCAAAACGTGAATAGCGGTCAATTGGACCGGAAGACAGCGTTGGCATAAAGAGCATAAAGCGCAAGAACATTACCGGATGGAAGTCCTTCACGGCACCATCACGCGCCTCAATAATCATACCGATCGATCGGAAAGTTAAGTAAGAAATCCCTAAGAATCCAAGGAGTGATAACTGGGCGTGGAAAATCCCTGCGCCAGATAACCGAACCAGGAATATCGGTAAGATCGATAGAGCCGCTGTGGCATAGAAAACCATGCCAGTATTTTGTTTCTTTCGGTAGGTGATGTAACCCCAAACCAACAAGAATTGCCAAATGGAGTAAATAATCAAGGCCAAGCCCTGACCCGAGTGACTCTTATCATCGAAAATCAAGAAGATAAAGGCTAGTGACACCAGCACTTCATAAGTAACGAAGCGCTTACCGAAGTACAGGCCAACTGCCAGTGGGACTAGCGCCAATAGCAGGTAAACGAAGTAATTCGGATCTGCGTATGGTTGTAAATTAGGCATTGCCGTTCACCTCAGCAATCAAGCCCTTCAAGTCAATCTTTCCGTTTTGCGTCAATGGCATCTTATCACGGTAGATAAAACGGGTTGGCATCATATAAGGCATCATGATGTCCTTCAAATCTTCACGAATAGCATTGGTCAGTTCCATTGGCTTTTCAAAGTCGTTCTTCTTGGGAACGACAATGGCCAACATCTGCTTGACGTCGCCATTTTGGTCGTAACGCGGAACTGCAGCAGCTTGTTCAACCCACTTTGACTGCGTCAAATGCTGAGCAACTTCTTCCAATTCAATACGGAAACCATGCAACTTAATCTGAAAGTCCATCCGGCCCTTGTAGTGCAAAAGCCCATCGGCATCGGCATAACAGAGATCCCCTGTCTTGTAACCCGGTTGACCATCCACTTCCAAGAAAGCCGCAGCCGTCTTTTCAGGATTATTCAGGTAACCCTTTGAAACAGCCGGACCTGAAAGTACCAATTCACCAGGCTCTTCAGAAGGCAATACGTTGCCTTCCTTGTCCATGATGGTGGCCGTCATATCTTCCTTCATGTACCCAATTGGCAACTTGTCATACTTGGCCAAAACGGCATCCGTGATTTCCAAAGCTGAAACGGCAACGGTCGCTTCAGTTGGTCCATATGTGTTGTAAATTTTTGCTTCTGGGAAGCGTTCACGCAACTTCTTTGCAGTAGCAGAAGTTAAGACTTCGCCACAGAAGAGGAAGGTCTTCAAACGTGGGTAATTTTCAGCGTTAAAGTCTGGTGACAACAGAGCCACGTTAGCAAAGGAAGGGGTGGAAACCCAACGGTCCAATTCCATTGCAGGCAAAGCCGCAAAGAGCTGCTTAAAGTCGTCAGCCACTTCCTTTGGTAAGGCCTTCATCACACCACCGGCCAAGAGAGCGCCGGCCCATGACATGACTGAAACGTCGAAAGAAAACGGCGTTTGGGTCAAAATGTTTTGACCATCCTTTAGATCAAAGTCATCCCCAAGCATCCAGTTGATGTAGGAAAGGGCATTCTTGTGTGAAATCTGAACCCCCTTTGGCTTACCAGTCGTTCCGGAAGTGAAGATGATGTAATAGTTCTCATCGTCAACAACGCCATGGGTCAAGTCGTAAGACTTACCAGCCGTAAAGGCCTTCTTCAATTCTTCCCCTTGGTATACCGGAACAGAGGAAATGGCCATTGGCAGTTCGTCCAAGGCAATTACCGCCGCTGGTTGACCAATTTCCAAGATGTTTTCGATCCGATCATTGGTTGAGTCCTTGTCAACCGGCGCATAGGCGTGACCGGACTTAACAGCGGCCAAGAAGGCAGCGACCATTTCGAATTGGTGCCCACCAAAAACCATGATGGGTGCTTTTTCAGCAATTCCTTGTTCGTCAAGGTAAGCAGCCAAGGAATCCGAATAAGCCTTCAAATCACCATATGTGTGCGTAACACCCATTTCGTCGTAGGCAATTTGGTCAGGATGTGCAACCGCGTATTGATCAATATGCTTATAAATATTTTCAATCATAATGAGTACCTCTTAAAATTCGTTATAGATAAAGTGACCGCCGGTAACGCCGGAATAACCATATAAATAAATCAAGAATAACATGATTAGAAAATAGGCCAAGGTTTTTGCCACAAAGGCAACCCAGGGCCGTTTAATGAAGCGCTGAAACATCGCGACATGCCCCCAAATTCTTTCTAAAATAGTGTATAATTGGCGGCAGACTGACCGTCAATTCACATCAAAATACTTCGCCTATTATAGCACAAATTGTACGTGTGTATACCTGACCAGGGCGGACTAGAACAAAGAAGGCCCCCATGTTTACCAAATCTTTAAATAAACTGATTCGCTTCGATAAACGCTTCATTGACATCTTACCAATTAAAACGCTTTTCTCCGCTTTCCAAAAAGTCATTCCACTGGCCATCATCAATGTCTATCTCCATTTGGCACTGAAGCTAATCTTTGACCCCTCCGCCATTGTTCCAGCCATCCTCCATATCCGGATTCGAATGATTGCCCTTTCGCAAAGCATCACCATTTTGACTTCAGCGTTTGACTACCTATTAATAGCACTCGTCGCCGCCTTGTGGACAAAGGCTTACTTAGAAGCAAAGTTAGACGACCTTGGTTTTTCAAAGGATGAACTACTGCCAGTTTTGGTTAACTTTGCGCTGGCCCTCCTCTATGGCTTTGCGACCTTTACGTACAGTAACCAGTCAGCCATTCACCTTATTCTTGTTCTCCTTCTTACCTATATAACGAATCTCAGCTACGTTTATCTAAGCAAATGGACAAAGGGTCTTTTAACAGACTTTGGCTTTGCTTACCTGTTCTGGGCCGCGATTGTGCTCGCCAGCGTTGCTTACCTCTACTCGGCCATTCCATCACAGATCAACCAAGGTTCCTTTAACGGTTTCTTTTCGATGAATTTCTTCTCTCACTGGTATGGCTTGGCGCTGACGGCCTTTTTGACCCCCATACTCTTTACCCTAGGCTTTGCCATTCCGACGGACTTAACGACGGCGGCGACCGACCTTTCACAGGTAAATGCGAACTTGAACGCTGTTTACCAAGCCGTCATGGCCACCTTGCCCTACCCACAGAACCCTTATTCCGTTTTGACCACCTCCATTCTAATTGGAGGCGTCGGCTCGACATTGGCCCTAACGATCTGTTTACTCTTCCTCAAAAGTCGTCGGCTTCGCCGACTCGGACTTTGGTCACTTGTACCGGCCGTCTTCGATTCGAATAAGATTCTGGCCTATGGGCTGCCACTCTTTTTTCGCCCCTTGACGCTGGTTCCCATGGTCCTAGCATCTACTTACGGCGCCTTAGTCACTTCCTTTTTCATCAAAGTCGGCATTTTACGACCAACTGTTTTCTCAGTTCCTAGTGGAACGCCCCACCTTTTACTGTCGTTCTTTGCTTCGCAAACCCCCTTTGATGCCATCATCGTTACGGGGATTATTCTATTCGGAGCCGTGCTAATTTACTGGCCATTCGCCAAAGCAATTGAAAAGGAGGAAGCAGATGTTTAACCCATTCCAGTCAGTGATTCATTTTCCAAAAAAAGTCTGGCAAACTTGGAAAAACGCTGCTCGTTCTTCCCGAATCGCCCTCGTATTAACCGTGACAGCAGTCATTATTTTGGCTGTTTTGGGCCGTATCTGGATGCTATCGGAGCACCAAAACGATCGCGCCATCCAAAAATCACGAATTCAACCCGTCATTTTCGTGCCTGGATCATCGGCAACCATCCAACGTTTCAACTCGCTATTCACAACGCTGAATGGCGAAACCAAGGGAACGGCCCATTCTATTCTGAAGGTACAGGTTAATAACGATGGTTCCCTTTCCTATTCTGGCCACCTCTCCACTTCAAACCGGCAGCCGTTCATCGTTGTTGGCTTTGAGAAAAACCAGGATAATTATCCAACCATCCAGGCCGATGCCCAATCACTGGGTACCGTCATGACTGAATTGCAATCGAAGTACCACTTCCGTAACTTTTCGGCAGTCGGCCATTCGAACGGGGGATTGATCTGGACGGATTACTTGGAAAACTATTATTCAGCCACTAACTTCCATATTCGGACGTTGATGACCCTTGGAACGCCCTTTAACTTCTCGGAATCCTCGACCACGAAGAAGACACAGATGCTCAGTGACTTTATCAATGGGGCTGATTCGTTACCAACCGATTTGTCCGTCTATTCGGTTGCAGGTTCTGATGACTACACGGACGATGGGACCGTGAACGTCCAATCAGTGTTATCTGGTAAGTACATCTTCCAAAAACACGTTGCTAAGTACACACAAACCACTGTTTCGGGAGACAATGCCCAGCATTCCAAGCTGCCAGAAAACCCCGAAGTCGTGAACTTGATTCGCGAACTCATCTTGGACAACAAAGCCAATGACCGTGGCGCCTCAGCAAATAAGCTCAAGAAAGCCGATCCAAAGAACTAACAGGAGGATCAATGGTTAACCTAATTCACAACAAGAAGGGATTGCTATTATTCATGGCAACCCTTTTCTTTCTATCAGGGCTTGGTTTTTACCAGGCCCACCCCGTTTCAGCGGAAAACCCCGAAACGCTCATGCCAAACAGCAACTACCCCCTCGTCTCGGACTATGCCAACATCCTATCATCTGATACTGTCAACCAAATTCGTCAGGCTAACGAAAAGATGGCCAGTTATGACGATCAAGTCCAAATTGCCGTTCTGACCGTCAATTCGACGGATGGCCAATCCATCGCCGACTTTACCAACGACCTCACCCTCCGAAGTGATTGGCACCCTGGTTCCAAAAAATACGACAATGGCGTCCTCATTGTCTTTGCTAAAAACGGTGGTAAGAACAACGTCCGGATTGCAACGGGAACGGGGATGGAACAGTACCTACCAGATGCCACCCTTCACAAGCTATTGCTTGAAAACCAGTCGAAACTAAAGTCTTCGAGCACCAGTCAAAACGACCAAGGAATCCTGGACCTCTTCTTAGACGTCCGGGGGGCCTATGCGGGTAATCCATCCCCCCACAATCAAACGGGTACTCAACAGGGAAAGCAAGCAACCACTCAGAAAGAACAAAACGACCTACCGAATGGCCTTGTTCTTTTCTTACTCGTCCTTGTCGTCTTAACCATTTGGAAAGTCCTTTCTTCCTTAAAAAAGAAAAAAGAACCGACGAACCGAGCCTATGATTACGAAAATTATCAAGACACCAGCGGAGGTCCACGGTCGAATCCTTCGCGTGGTTCTTTTGGCCGAATGAACGGCTTTTCTTGGTTCTCTATTGGCTGGCTGCTTTCCTGGCTCTTCTCCCATCACGACGATGATCACCACGACCACTTTGATGGTTCCGGTGGCTTTGGTGGCGGTTCCGACTTTGGGGGCTGGGGAGGCGACGCAGGTGGTGGTGACTTTGGCGGTGGTGACTTTGGCGGTGGCGACTTCGGCGGTGGCGGTTCCGACTTTTAGATTGAAAAAACAGCTGAGCTAAAATAAAATAACACTAACAAAAGCAGATAAAGGAAAACAACATGACAGTTATCAACGCAACACAACCCTTCTATAAAAAACGTTCGTTTCAAATTTTGATCGGTATTGGCGTCCTCTTCCTCCTACTCATCACCTTCTTTGTTTCAGGTTCAAACGGCTTAAACCGCGAACAACAAAACGTTGATGCCGCAACCGGTGAGGTGCAAACCGCCCTACAAAACCGTGCGGATTTGATTCCAAACCTCGTAAATGCCGTTAAAGGTTCGCAAGGACAAGAATCCGCCGTGTACGGTAAAATTGCTGAAGCCAGAACACAGTATAATTCCGCTAAGCAGTCATACGACAACGCTAGCAGCCAAGACCAGAAGACGAGTGCCATGCAATCCCAGGACCGTGCTTTTAATTTGATGGTTTCAACCATCAATGAAAACTACCCAAACTTAAAATCTTCTGATCAAATGAACACGTTGATGGCTCAATTAGAAGGAGTTAACAACCGGGTTACCTATGAACGCAAAAAGTATAACAAAGCCGTTCAAGCTTACAACAACCGCGTGGTTTCCTTCCCATCCTCACTGATTGCTTCCATGACTAACCACCAAAAGATGGCTTACTTCCAAGCAGATTCTAATGCCCAGGCTAATCCAACCGTTGATTTTAGTAAGTGAAACCCTTCAAAAAAGAATTAGACCATTTCTAGCTAATTCCCTTAATAGCAATTATGAATAACGAAAAAGCCCCAGACCAATGGTCTGGGGCTTTTTCGTTATTCATAAAGAATACCCTTATTATACATGATAATTTAAAATCGAACAACCGTTCCGTACGTTAAAATTTTTAAACTTTTTTATGATTTTACACCCTATATTATTGACTTTTTAAGAAGGCAATGAGATACTGGTATGTCTGAGTTTGACAATTTAATAACAAAGTATCATAGGAGACTTTCATGAATATCGCAGATTCAATTCACAAAGTCGTGACCAACGCCTCCATCATCGGCGCCATCGTTGCTACGATTGGTACGATTTTGCTTGGTTACTGGTTGCGCAAGACAAACCGCCTCAAGGAAGGTGCTGTTAAAACATTAACAACGGTTACCATGACCGTTGCTTTACCACTGTTGGCCTTCACGTCATTTATGGCCCCTTTGAACCAAAAGACTTTGGAACAGGGAATGTCTGTTTTGGTCTGGGGAATCTTGATTTACATCATCTTAATTATTAGCATGCCTTGGTTATACTCCAAGTACGGTAAGGATGAACGTGATGTTTTAGGTATTTTGACATCCTTTGGTTCAACGACTTTCTTCGGAATGCCAATCGTTGGGGCCGTTTACGGTGCCAAGGGAATCATGTACTCTTCCATCTTTAACATCGGTTACCGAATCTTCTTGTACTCATACGCTTACATCAAGATGTCAGGTCAACAGATGAAGGCCGAGCACATCAAGAAGATGTTCTTGAACCCAATCGTCATCGCCACCTTCCTTGGTTTAATCCTCTGGTTGGTTCAAAACGCTGCCCCACAGGTTCTTGCCAACGTAACAAATTCAACGACTGGTAAGACGGTGGCCCAACACGTCGCCTTCTACCGAATCGATGCGACTTTGCCATGGTTGAACTCATGGTTTAAGACCTTGTCATCATTGGCATCCCCACTTGCCTGGTTGGCCATCGGTGCCAACTTGGCCCAGATGTCATTCGGCGAAGCTTTGAAGAACAAGACGGCTTGGTACTACTCATTTAACAAAGTCGTGATTGTGCCTATCATCATGATCTTGCTCGTTGTTGTCACCTCAGCCATGGGCATCTTGCCCGTTGACCACGTTGCCTTGGCAACCATGGTCATCATGATGGCAACGCCGGTTGCAACGGTGGCCGTTAACTACGCCATGGCCTTCAACCGCCAATCATTGATGGCGTCAAACACGTCACTTATCTCAACCATCTTTGCAACGGTGGCCATCCCATTCTGGATCATCATCGTGCAACTCTTGGGCGACTTGTCACTCTTTAAGTAAACAAAATCGAATTAGGAGGCCAACATGGCTTTTAAGATTATTTCTTTTGGAACTCGTGATAACGAAGTTCCCCACTTCGACGCCTTGAACAAAGAAGGCTTCGAAATGACTTACAAGTCCGAAAACCTGACCCATGACAACATCGATTTGGTCAAGGGCTTTGACGGTGTTTTGCTCCGGGCCAACAACGTGGCCGACAAGCAAAACTTAGACCAAATGGCTGAATGGGGCATCAAGTATGTCTTCACTCGGACGGTTGGTTACAACCACATTGACTTGGACGCTGCCAAGGCAAACGGCCAAATCGTGGCCTACGTGCCAGCATACTCTCCATACGCCGTGGCTGACTTGGCCTTTGGCTTGGGGATCATGCAAAACCGGAACTTGGCCGGTGCCGTTGCTTCGTCAGAAGACGGCGACTTCCGTCCAAACCCCGCTTCCTTCGTTCCTGAATTCCAATCCTTGACGGTTGGTATCTTGGGTACCGGTAAGATTGGTTTGGCTGAAGCCAAGCTTTGGAAGGGTGTTGGCGCCAAGGTGCTGGGTTACGACCCATACCCCAAGGATGGCATCGAAGACATCCTGACTTACGCCTCAATGGAAGACTTGTTGAAGGAAGCAGACATTGTTTCCTTGCACGTTCCTTACTTCAAGGGTTCAAACGACCAGTTCTTCGCTGCTGACCAGTTGAAGCTGATGAAATCATCGGCTGTCTTGGTCAACACGGCCCGTGCCGAAATTACGGACGAAGAAGCCATTATCGCCGCTGTTAAGGCCGGCGACATCAAGGGCTTTGCCACGGACGTGATTTCAAACGAACGCGCTTACTTCGGTCAAGTTAAGCCAGCGGCTTTGCAAGAAAAGGGTTCCATCATGGCCGAATTCCAGGCGCTCTATCCAAAGGTTGTGGTGACACCACACATTGGTTCCTACACGGAAAACGCCTTGCACGACATGATTTCGATCTCATACAAGAACTTTGAAAACGCCTTGAACGGCAACTTCGAAGAAAACTTCTTGGTTAAACCAGAAGCTTAAAAAGTCGAAAAGCCCTGCTCACATGAACGTGAGCAGGGCTTTTTTATTTTTATCCGTTGTCCTTATCAGCCGTTAACTTTCTATAAAGCACCCAGGCAAAACGCAGCATCATGTAGATAATCAAAAAGACAGCCACACCGACTAGCCAATTATCATTCATGCGATAGATAAAATTATTAATCAAAGCGTAAAGAATGCCTGCTCCACAAACAGACAAAAGATTATCAGGTTGCCTCATCACTCCCTCCAAATAACTACTGTATCAAGCAAAAACTCAGTACTCCTGACCTCAAAAAATGCTCAGCCAAACAAATCACTCGCAGTTCTGCCAACTTTTTCCAAAAATCGCTCCCGTTTCTTTGCTGTCGAATTACGGACAAAATAAAGCTGTGAGTGTTTAACAGTTTTAATCCCACACATTTTCAAAATTTGCTTTTTTAAGATGCTTCCATAATCCTGTTGGAAAAATTTAGCATATAGTAGCGGTGTATCATTTGTTGTAATAATCCAAGCCTTTTTGTTTTTTAACAATGCGACAGGTAGAACACCATTATAACGATAAGCGTATCCCTGAACAAAAACACGGTCAATAAATCCCTTTAGAATAGCGGGCATACTACTCCACCAAATCGGATAGATAAAAATTAAAAAGTCCGCTTCTTGAATAATATCCCGATACTTTGCCGTGTATGGGTCCTTATCAAGGTCCCGCCTGCGATGCTCAGCATCGAATTGCAAAACGGGATTAAACTGTTCTTGGTATAAATCAACATCTACCACATCATGCTCACCATGAATATGTTCTAACACTTGTTTTTTTATCGCATAATTATACCCAGTATGGTTTGGGTAAGCGGTAATAACAGCAATTTTCATCTTCGTCCCCTGTCCGTACAAAACCGTCATTTTTTATCGATATTATACACTAATTAACTTTTACTCTTTTGTCACAAATAAAAAAGCCATTTCAAAGGTTGATTCCTTCAAAACGGCTGCGTACACTTACTTTTTGTATGTCAAATGCATTCCGGAAATATTCATATCAAATGACGAACGATCGCTCGACAACTTGCCAGTATAGCTTTCACCATCAAGTTTCACCGTTACTTGGTCACCCTTAATGCTGTAAGTTCCCTTGTTCGTCGCTCCGTCGTTCTTTTCCGTTACCTTATCACCATCAAACGTCATGGTATCAGTTGCTGAAGTTAGAACTAAGTTAACCTCTGCTTTATAAGAACCAGAAAGGTGCTTGTTCTGGTAATCTTTCCACATGAAAAAGCCAAGCAAAACAACAACAATTGCTCCGATAATGAGCCAATTCTTTTTTGATACTTTCTTCAAACGATTCACAACATCATTGGTGCTGCTTACCGCGGCTTGTTTCTCTTCCGTCATTTACTTCTCTCCCAATCTCTCTACTCAATTCTTTTTCACTTCACCACGAGAAACCGTGGAAGCGAACCATACTATATTAGCATATTTTAGCAACAATCGGCTGAAAAAAAGGAGAGAAGGGAAATCCCCCTCTCTCCTTTTGATAAGTTCGTTCTTTTTGTCTATTTTTCCACGACCTGCCAATTTTCTGGCACGATCAACGTGTGGCGAACAGAAACAATATTGTCTTCATCCTTTTGCTTGAATAAGAACTTGTAGAAGTCGGACTTATAGGTCCACTTAACGGTTTTCGTCTTCACTTCTGCAGTGGTAACGTTTCCCTTTTGATAGGTGGCCTTTTGCTTGACCGCTTCAACAACCTTCTTTGTGTTCGGCACAAAGTGAGTGCTTGCTTGGACATCAGATTCTGCATCCTTGTAAACCAAGACGTAGTTGTCAGAACCAATCTTCTTTACAGCAACGGCACCGACCGGTGACTGGGCGGGCAAGATCGAGTAAACCTGCTTTGTTGAAGTCGTGGTCGTCTTTTCCATTCCGTAGTGGCCGTTCATGTTGGCAGCAAGCATAACAGAAGAAGCAAGCATCAAGATGGCGAAGAGCCCACCAAAGATAACCTTCAAACTCTTCATTTTAAGAGCGAAGATCGACACCATTGTCAGTACGGCAAGCAGCGCAATAATCCAAATTAACATTACTTGGCCTCCTTTTGGTTCTTAATGAAGAAAGTTATAACAAAGCCAATCACCGCAAAGGCCAATGAAATGGCAAAGGCCGCTTGGAACCCATCAAGCGAAGCTGTCAAGACTTTGCTTGCATAGGCAATTGGATCAGACAACTTCAATGCCTTACCAGGCGTTTGGTTGTTGATGATGTTTTGAACAACAGAAGTCATCAAGGCAACAACGATTGACGTTGAAACCTGACGAAGCGTGTTGTTGGCAGCCGTTGCATCCGACGCCTTTTCATCAGGCAAAGCCGACATGGCAGCGGTCGTCAGTGGCATCAAAGTCAAGGCCACACCAGCCATTCGGATGGCGTAGAGCACCGTAACGATGATGGTTGGCGTTTCGGCCGTCAAGAAGATGTATGGTAGGGTTCCCACAAAGAGGAGACCGAAACCAACAAATGAGAGCAACTTGACACCGAACTTGTTGTACAAAACACCGGCAACTGGTGACAAGAAGCCCATGAAGAGTGCTCCCCACATCAAAGTCAAACCAGAGTTCAAGGCTGACATGCCCCGAACGTTTTGTAGGTAAGTTGGCAACATCATTTCAACACCGAACATGGCCATCATCGCAAGAATCAAGGCAATCGTTGGAGTCGTAAATGACTTTACCTTGAAGACACGGACGTCCAAGAACGGTACGTCCAACTTCAATTGACGCCAGACGAAGACGAGCAGGAAGGCAATTCCAACAATAATTGGTGCAATTACCTGAGCAAAGTCACCCCAACCAGCAGTGGCAACGTTCGTGAATCCCCAGAGGAAGAAGCCGAAGCCGACCGTTGAAAGCACGAGTGACAAGACATCGAGGCTAACGTTCTGGTTTGGCACCACGTTCTTCATCATGATTGGTGCCAAGACCACGGCAATGGCCAAGATGATAGCCGGAATGAGGAAAATCGACTGCCAGTGGGCTGACAAAGTCAAACCGAGGAAGCTGTGGTCCTTATCCAAGATCCAACCAGTCAACGTTGGGCCGATGGCTGGTGCCATTCCGACAACCAGTCCCATCATTCCCATGGCTGCCCCACGTTCATCTTGACCGTACATGTTGACGATGACAATCTGCAAAAGGGGCATCATGATTCCAACGGCAATGGCGGCCAAAATCCGACCAGCCACGAAGATCCACCATGAATCCGCGTTTTCAGGCGTGAACATTGAAATCAAGACACCGGCGAGCAGCATCGCGTAGGCGACAACGTGCAAGGTCTTGGTCTTCACCTTCTTAGCCAAGTAGGCTGATAGTGGGACCATCATCCCGTTTGCGAGCAGGAACCAAGTGGTTGCTTGTTGGGCAGTTGAGAGGTCAATGTCGAAGGCCTTCATCAGGGTTGGCAAAGCCGTTCCAAGAGAAGTCTGCATTAACGCACCGGCAATGGCCGCAATCAACATGATTGCCAAAACAAGCCCACGGTTATAGGTTGGTTTGTTTTCCATAAATATTCTCCTTAATATGGTACATTTTGTACCACTTAATCACAAAATCTAGTTTAGCACGATTTTTGACTGTGTCAATATGTTCCACTTAAAAAATATCTGGTACAATGTAGCTAAGCAGAACGAGGAGCATTACCATGAACTACGGTCAGCAAGAAAACGCACGGGTAAAAGAACAGATTGTCGACGGCCTTTTTAAAGAGTTGGAAGAGCATCCATTCTCAGAAATTCGGATTGCTTCTTTAATTAAGACAGCCGGTGTTGGACGGACCTCTTACTATCGAAACTTTGATAGTAAGGAAGACATCCTCAATTACTATTTAGAAGAACTCATTGATGAGCGGCGGCAGCAATCCAAACAATTCGCCTGGACTCGAAAAGACGTCCAATTGGATTTAAAAGACGTCTTCGTCTTTTTCCGTGGACAAAAAGAGCGTTTTATCCTTCTCTTTGATAGCGGTCTCTCCGCCTATATCTTTAATTATTTTCGAGACACTGCTAAAAAAGGACGAAAACCCAAGGAACTGCCTTGGAACGAACCCTACCTCATCCCCTTTTTCACGGGTGCCTTACCGGCTGTTCTCTTTGAGTGGCTAAAGCGTGGCACACCAGAATCACCCGCTGAGATGGCAACTATCGTGACCAACTTTCTTCCCGACGCCTTCTTCATCGATGAACAATAAAAAGCGACCCGTCCCTTTGATATGGATCAGGTCGCTTTTTGCTACAATAATTCTTTTTTATGTTGAATCAAAAAGTCAATAAAGTGCTGACTAGCTATCGGAAGCGTCGCCTTATCACGGTAAATAATCGCAACTGGCCGTTCAATCTTTGGTTCAACGGAACGGACCTGTACATCAAAGTTGGTTCGTGAAGCCACCAATTCTGAAAGAACACTGATACCAAGACCGGCTTCTACCATGGACATGATGGTATAGTCATCTTGAATCCGATACCGCACGTTTGGTAGCAAACCGGACTTTTGAAAGGCCTCAATTGGTTCGGCGTAGCCACCCCCTTCCACCAAAATGAAGGGATCGGATGTTAGTTTTCGAAGTGGAATCTGATCAAGTTTCGTCAATGGATGGCCACTTGGCAGGAAAGCCTTCATCTCGGTTGTGTGCAAAATGACTTTGTTGAAGCCCTCGCCATAGTTGGCTGTCATCAGCCCGAAGTCAATCTCACCATTCTTCAGCCACGTCAAAATCATGCCGTAATCACCCTGCTGTAAGACAAACTCAATGTTTGGGTACATTCCCTTAAATGATTTAAAGAGCTCAGGCAGCCAGTAGCACGAAACAGAAGTAATGGCCCCAATCCGAACCGTTCCCGTCTTTAACCCAGTCAAAGCAGCAGCCCGTTCCTGCAAGGCCTGGTACTGGCGAAGTGTCTGAATAATGAGTGGATAAATCTCCGCTCCTTCAGCAGTTAACGAAACGCCGTTCCGGGAACGTTTTAAAATCTGAATTCCAAACTCTTTTTCTAAGCCTGCAACCATCTGCGATACTGAAGACTGAGTGTAGCCGAGGACTTTGGCAGCCTTAGTGAAAGACTGCATCTGAATAATGGTTTCAAGCACGAGTAGTCGATTCATTTCAATCGTTTTTCCTTATATAACTATTTTATTTATTAATTTTACTTATCATAGTGTATCAATTAAGATAGATTGTATCAATAAAGGAAGTTTGAGAAGAACGTATGAACATTTTCAAAAAAGAATCCGTCAGCTCCTATATGCAGGCTGACGCCCAATTGAAAAAAACACTCAAGACCAAGGATCTGATTGGTCTTGGAATCGGAGCCGTCATCGGTACTGGTATCTTTATCTTGCCAGGCCATGAAGCGGCTTCACACGCTGGTCCTGCCGTGGCCATCGCCTTCTTGTTGGCTGCTTTGGTTTCGGGAATGGTGGGGATGGCTTATGCCGAATTCTCATCCGCCATGCCCGTTGCCGGTTCCGCCTATTCATTCGGATCGGTCGTCTTCGGTGAAATTATCGGTTGGATTCTGGGTTGGTCGCTGATTCTGGAGTATTTCCTGGCTGTCTCAGCCGAAGCCACCGGTTTTGCTGCTTATTTCAATGATAACCTTTTGTCCGCCGTCGGTATTAACTTGCCAAAGGCACTGCAGGCTGGACCAATGGAAGGTGGCGTGATTAACATTACGGCCGTCGCCATTGTGTTGATTATCGCTGCCATTATTATGCGCGGTTCAGCCATGTCGACAAAGGTTGAAAACTTTGCCGTTGTCGTCAAAGTCGCCATCATTATCCTCTTTATCGCCGTTGGTGTTTTCTACATTAAGTCCGATAACTACGTCCCATTCTACCCAAGTGAATTCCATAGCGGTATCTTTGGAATGGGCGGTATTCTAACAGCTGCGGCCACCGTCTTCTTCGCCTTTATCGGCTTTGATGCCCTGGCTGCTAACTCAGCTGAAACAATCAACCCTGGAAAGAACGTTGTCCGTGGAATCCTTGGAACGGTGGTCATCGCCGTTGTCCTCTACGTGACTTTCTCATTTGTTTTGACGGGAATTGTCAACTACAAGCAACTTGGTGTCGATGATCCCGCCGCCTTCGCTATGAAAGTCGTACACCTCGCCACTTTCAACAAGCTGATTACGGTCGGTGCCCTCTTCGGTATCTTTACCGCCATGATGACCATGTTCATTGGTGGTTCTCGCTTGGTCTACGCCCTTGGTCGCGATGGACTGTTGCCAAAGGCTATGGGACATGTTTCCAAGAAGCAAGGGGTTCCAGATAAAGCCATCATCGTCGCTACCGTTGTTCAAGCCGTATTTGCCGGTCTTGTGCCACTTAGTGAGCTTGCCTCACTGATTAACGCTGGAACGTTAATTGCCTTTGCCTTCATCTCATTCGGAATTATTCCACTGCGTCGTCGCAAGGATATTCCAAACGATGGTTTCAAGATGCCATGGTACCCAGTACTCCCTGTCTTTGCAGGCCTCTGTTCCATTGGTTTCATCTTCATGCTGCCAAGTATTACGAAGACTTCGGTCTCCATTTGGCTGGTTGCCGGTATCATCTTCTACTTTGTCTACGGCGTTCGCCATTCAAAGCTGCAACAAAAAGATTAGTTCTCAAAGTCGCGTTCGCTGGAATGCGACTTTTTAATTTCTTTTAAAATTAAACTTGCATTAAAAAATGAATCGTTTTATAATAAATGAAAATTAAAACGTTGAGCGGAAGAGTAGCAACTGATCCTCCTTAACAGAAAGTGATTCACAGCTGAGAGAATCACAAGGAGCAGGTTTGCGAAACACACCCGTGAGTGCCTGATTGAATCATCAGTAGGTTAGGTCGGTTTGTCCCCGTTACGGACCAGACGTCAACAGACGTCTTAAGCTTTTACCAGTGATGGTAAAAGAATCATGAGGTGGGACCGCGTGCAACGCCCTCTAAGTAGTAATACTTAGGGGGCGTTTTTATTTCGATTGGAGAAGGATAGATGACTGAATCAACTGAAATTTTAAGTAAGTGCTTTGGTGGCCTTGAAAAACATGGCCAGAAAAAAAGCAACCAACGACATCATCATTTAATGCAAGAAAACAAATCAAAGAGTGCTTCATACAGGCATTCAATCTAAAGCAACGACCGGGACGAGTAATTCATCAGTCATTCTAAGAGAGTTTACGTTAGCTGAAAGTAGACAATGACAATGAACGAAACACACCTGGGAGTGTGTTGGTGAATATCAGTAGCCAGCGCCGGATTAATCCCCGTTACCAGACAAGGCGTTCTTAACAAACGCCGTGAGCTTTCATCAGTGATGGTGAAAGAATGATGAGGTGGGACCGCGTGCAACGCCCTCTAAGTAGTAATACTTAGGGGGCGTTTTTGTTTATTATTGGAGAACTTAACATGGAACAATTTATCAGCTTTATACCGGGCATTCTGTCCGGTTTACAAATGACCGTTCTGGTCTTTCTTTTAACTTTAATCGGGTCGATTCCGATTGGCATTCTTGTTGCCATTGGCATGCGTTCAGAATACTTTGTTTTACGTTGGATTATTAATGCCTATATCTGGATCATGCGGGGAACTCCCCTCTTACTGCAATTGATTTTTATCTACTACGGCCTTTCAATGGTTGGCATCACTTTTTCCCGTTTTGATGCCGCTATCTTCGCCTTTATTATCAACTATGCGGCTTACCTAGCTGAGATTTTCCGTGGTGGCCTACAGGCGATCCCTCAAGGACAGTTGGCAGCTGCTCAGGTCTTGGGACTTAGTAAAAGTCAGTCTTTCTTCCGCATCATCCTGCCCCAGGTCATCAAAATCATCGTGCCGCCCTTCGGTAACGAAGTGATTAATCTGGTGAAGGACACTTCATTAATTTACGTGATTGGACTAGGCGACATCCTTCGAGCAGGTTCCATTGCCGCTAGTCGAGAAGTGACACTCATCCCCTACCTAATCGTTGGAGTTCTCTACCTGCTCATGACCGGCTTTGTCACCGTCCTACTACGCCAAAGTGAAAAGAAACTAAACCGTTGGAGGTAACCCATGATTCAAATTCAAAACCTAACCAAACAATTTGGTGACAAAACAATCTTCAAGAATCTGTCCCTCACACTTGATGACGGTGAAATTCTCACTGTCATGGGGCCTTCCGGAATTGGGAAAACAACCCTGATTAAAGTCCTAACCGGCTTAGAGGAAGCCCAGTCTGGCACGATTACCATTGAAAACGAACAATTTCCAGTGGGAACACCCCAGGTCAGCAAACAGTTTGCCCTCATTTTCCAAGATTTCAACCTTTTCCCACACTTAACCGTGAAAGAGAACATCGAACTAGCACCAAAAATCGTGAAAAAAGCAGATCAACCGAGCATCACCCAAAAGACAAGCGAACTACTCCGTAAATTAAACATTACCGAACAGGCCAACTTATATCCATACCAACTCTCTGGTGGGCAAAAACAGCGGGTCGCGATTGCCAGAGCCCTGGCAATGGAGCCACAAGTCATCATCTACGATGAACCGACTTCTGGCTTGGACGAACAGTCAACAAGGCAGGTGGAAAGCATTATGTTACAGCTGAAAAAAGAGGGCGTTAGTCAACTAGTGGTCACCCATGACTTGCCTTTTGAAAAAACCATTTCAGACCGCACATTCGACTTTACAAAAGAGGTATCAAAATGAAAAAGAATAAAAAAATCATCATCAACAGCATCATCGGAATCATCTTTGCAGGTGCCATCGCTTTGCTCCTCGTTGTCGGGCTCAAGCCAGGCAATAGTCAGTCTTCTGGGAAAAAGGATCAATGGTCAAAGATTGAAAAGAAAAAAACCATCACGATTGGGCTAGATGACACTTTCGTTCCGATGGGCTTCCGCGACTCTTCCGGCCAAATCGTTGGTTTTGATATTGACTTGGCCACGAAGGTCTTTGACAACCTTGGCATCAAAGTCAAGTGGCAACCAATTGATTGGTCGATGAAAGAAACGGAGTTAAACACCGGAAACATCGATGCTATTTGGAACGGCTACACGAAAACAGCCGATCGGGCCAAAAAAGTCAGTTTCTCAAAGCCCTATCACAACGCGCCTTTAGCCCTCGTTGTGAAGAAATCTTCCGGGGTAACAAAGTATTCTGACATGAAGGGCAAAACCCTTGGCCTGCAGACGCAATCTTCTGCTGAAACGGCACTGGCTGATCAACCAAAGATTCTAAAGCAATACATCAAAGACCAAACAGCGGTGGGCTATGACACTTTCGACAAGGCCTTCGCGGACTTGAATGCTGACCGCTTGACCGGAATCTTGGTTGATGAAGATTACGCCCGCTACTTCTTGAAGCAGCAAGGAACCCTCGACCAGTACCAAATCATCGATGGCGGTTTCCAAGCAGATGACGATGTGGTCGGTTTCCGGAAGAGCGACAAAACTTTGCAAAAGAAAGTTAACGAACAACTCGATAAGCTGAAGAAGGATGGCTACATGAAGGAAATTGAAAACAAGTGGTTTGGCTAAACCACGGACAACCTAGTTCCCACTAAAAAGAGGAAGGCCCGCAATCTGAGGTCTTCCTCTTTTTATTTGTCCTATAATCCCTTGCTAAAAGTCGCAACAGTGGTCAAGAAATTTTGAAAGACTAGCTTCGTAAGGACCGGTCGGTCAATCATCACGTTATGTCCCGTTCGACTTAACAAAAAAAGTTCGTCTCCCTCACTTTGCTCAGCTAATTGACACTGTTCCTGATAGCCGACCACTTGGTCGTTTTTACCAATCATCATTGTCAACGGTATCCGGTAATTCTTCTGCCGTAATTGGTCTTCATTTGCAACGGTGTAATGTTGGTGTAGCTCCTGCAAAAAGGCATGGTTAACGGTTTTTAGTCCTGGAACGATCAGTCGTCGATAGGTCTCCCAGTTGGCCTGACTAATTTGACTACTCATCGTCAAAAAATCATCATAATAGTGCGCATCGGCAGTTACTTCGACCTGGTCAACAATTACCTGGGTTGGTTTCGCAAGTAAGCGCTTGGACTTGTCGGCGGTTACCACTGAGCCCGTTAGGAAAAGACCAATGACTTGGCCGGCAAACATCTCCGTAAGAACCTGAGCCATGTAACCACCAAAGGAATGCCCATAGAAAACAAAAGACTGTTCGCCGATGATTTCTCGAATGGCACGAAAGAGCGTTTCAGCCACTTGTTGCCCCGTTGCCTGCGACGTTGGCGCACTCGCCCCCATCCCCGGAATATCTAAATAGATTCGCTGGTAATCCGAAGTTCGCAAAAACGGTTCAAAAAAGAGACGGTTACTTTCCTTATTCAACGCCATCCCGTGCAAGAAAACGATGGGTGTTCCAGCACCAAACACTTCATAATCCACTAACTGACTTGTCTTCATACCATCCTCCACAGTCAAAACGTGTGACTAGTTTACCATAACTTCTTTGATGAAAAGACGACCTTGTTACTAGCAAATCGTAACAAAAAGTCCTTTTCCTTCTATTTAGTGCACCACTTTTATTGCCATTCACCTGGTCCAAACATTTAATTTTCACTTGAAACTCATTTAATTTTAATATAGGCATACCAATTTAAACTATGTTTATCCTATCGAAGGAGGCAAGTTTGATGAAAAAACTGTCTTTGAAAAAAATGGATTGGTACTTATTCAGTATCCTAATCCTCGCCGCTTTTTTATACGGCTGGGGAATCTGGGATGCTGGTTCGGCTAATTCTTACTATACAGCAGCCATTACATCAATGGTTCAATCCTGGCATAATTTCTGGTATGGGGCTTTCGATCCAGCCGGCTTTATCACCGTTGATAAGCCACCAGTTGCCCTTTGGTTCATGGCGATTTCAGCCAAAATCTTCGGGGTTCACGGTTGGTCAATTGTCCTTCCCTCCGTTCTGGCAGGGATTGGCTCCGTCGCCCTTCTCTACAAGTTAATTACCCCCAAGTTCGGTCCATGGGCTGGTCGTTTAGCCGCACTAGTGATGACTTTAACGCCAACGGTCGTTGCCAACTCGCGAACCAACAACATGGACGCTATTCTGGTTTTCTTCTTACTCTTAGCGGTTTACACGTTAACCAGGGCCGTCGCCAAAAAGAGGTTCTGGCTCGTTCTCATTGCCTTTGCCCTCATTGGTATTTCCTTTAACATCAAGATGTTGCAGGCCTTCATGATTTTACCAGCCATGCTTGTCTTCTACTGGGTGGCAATCAAGTTGCCCTGGAAGAAAAAAGTCCTTTGGCTATTGGCTGCCATGGCCTCTCTTGGTATCTTCACCGTTGCCTATCCAGCCAGTGTTGATTCCGTCTCCACTTCGAGCCGTCCCTACATTGGTTCCTCTCAAACCAACTCCTTAATGGAATTAGCTTTTGGTTATAACGGTACACAACGACTCTTGGGACAAACTTCCGGTACTGGCGGCACATTCGCTGGTATGGGCAAGTCTTCTAAGAAGACGGGTGGCAACGGCGGACCTGGCGGCACAAAACCAACAGGTACCAAGTCTACTACTAAGAACACGACGACTGGTACAACGGGTACCAACACCGGGAACACACCTCCTGGTGGAACGACCGGTACAAAGGGAACTGCTCCAACAGGTCAAGCACCGACTGGTTCTAAAACAGGAGCACCAACAGGGACTAAACCATCAGGTTCCAAAAACGGTGCCCCAACAGGCACGAAGCCGTCCGGTAAGATGGGCAACCCTGGTAAAGGTGGTAAGGGTGGTATGGCCGGTGGTGGTAATTCAGCTTTTGCCATCGGTTCTGCCGGTCCTTTCCGTCTTTTCCAATCTGATCTTGGTTCTCAAATCGGTTGGTTCTTACCATTCGCAGTCCTTGGAATTGGTGCTGGTTGGTGGGCCTTCCGCAAGAAGGGCGGCAAGTGGTACAGTATTTCAGACGAACAATCAGACGTTCTTCTCTGGGCCGGCTGGTTCGTTCCAGTCTACGGATTCTTCTCCGTGGCTTCCTTCTTCCACCCTTATTACACGATCATGTTAGCACCAGCCATCGCAGCCCTGACGGCCATTGGGGCCGTTGCCGTTGCTAAGATGGTGAAGGAAGGCGGCTTAAAGCAAGGTCTCATTGCCAAGTCTCTTCTGGCCATCACGATTGTTGGCACAACAGCCCTCCAAGCCTACTATGCTTGGTCTTACTACCCGGTTGCAGGCATTATCATTATCTTGCTTGGCCTTGCGGTTGCCGCCCTTTGGTTCTTTAACAAAATCGTGGCCACAAAGCTCAAGATTGCTCTCTCAATCATCGTCGTTTCGCTGCTTTCAGGATTCTGGGCACTAACGCCAACCCTGTCACACACTTCGGCAGCAATCCCCAATGCTAACCCTTCACTACTTTCCTCAAAGGGATCTTCCGACATGGGTGGTTCAGTTGATTCAGCATTGCTTTCTTACACAGAAAAGCACCAAGGTTCTGCTAAGTACCTCTTTGCAACAACTGATTCCAATTCCGCTTCTGGCTACATCATCAAGTCGAAGAAGGCGGTCATGGCCATCGGTGGTTATAACGGTACTGATCCGACAATGACTTTAGCCCAATTTAAGAAGCTCGTCAAAAGTGGACAACTCCGCTACTTCGTTATTGGGAACACCAAGGCATCGACTGGTGACATTTCAAAGATCCTGACATGGGTCAAGAAGAATGGTACAAAGGTTAGCTACAGCTCATCTTCTTCATCAAGTTCAAGCCAGTCAACTGGCATGCAAATGGGTGGCATGGGTGGCCAATCAGGTAACTCTACCCTCTATGACCTTTCCTCTGCTGCTTCATAATCACAAAAAGAAAGGAGTTCGCCATGCTCACACAAGTTAAAAAGACACCTAAGTTAGCACTCATCCTACCTGCTTATAACGAAGAGGAGATGCTCCAACACACGGTGTCAAAGTTGCAGGGTATTAAAGATGATTTAATTCAACAAAATAAAATCGCCACTGGCTCCTTTATTCTAATTGTTGATGACGGATCAAAGGACCAAACCTACCCCATCATGCAGAGCTTAGAACGAGAGCACACAGATGTTTTAACGATCAAACTCTCTCGTAACTTCGGTCACCAACCGGCTTTAATTGCCGGACTCAGTGAGGCCATCAAACTGGCAGACATCACCATCACGCTTGATGCCGATTTACAGGATAGCCCGGAAATTATTGGTCAAATGGTCGACAAGTATCTTGAAGGAAACGAAATTGTCTATGCGGTTCGTTCCTCTCGTGAAACCGATACCTGGTTTAAGAAAAACTCAGCTCTGGCCTTTTACAAAGTCGCTGGCTGGCTAGGCGTCGAACTCGTTCCAAACCACGCTGACTTTCGCTTAATGTCAAAGACAGCCGTTCAAGCATTACTCGCCATGCCAGAAAAGAATCTCTTCTTACGGGCCATGGTTCCCTTGATTGGCTACCCATCCGCTAAGGTTTACTATCAGCGGGCCAAACGAGAAGCTGGCACGTCAAAGTATCCATTGAAAAAGATGGTAAACTTTGCCATTGACGGCATTACCTCCTTCTCTGTTAAACCAATTAAGTTGCTTTTCAACCTTGGTCTTGTTGTTTCATCAATTGCTGGTATTGAAATTATCTATACGATTGTTGAAAAATTGATTGGTAATCCAACCGCCGGTTGGTCGTCCTTAATGATTTCCATTTGGCTCCTCGGAGGACTTAACCTCATCGCCATTGGGGTAGTTGGCACCTACATTGGAAAAGTCTTTACCGAAGTTAAAGGCCGGCCCCTCTTCTATATTGAACAAGAAACCGGGGTTTTGGCAACAGCCAATGTTGGTCGTGAAACAAAGCAAAACACGAAAGCTCGCTTAACCCCATTAAACCAGACAACGAACCGTCAATGGTTTGATCGAGCCTAATCACTAAAAAAGTCGTCACCCTCTAAACGATGGGTGGCGACTTTTATTGTGTCATCATTATTTTTTAAGTAACTCTTTTAGAAGTGAATGGTGCATATCACGAACGGCCATTGCCTCAATCTCTTGGGAACAACGATCAATAAAATCGGTCCGTTCTTCCTCATCATTGAGCCAACGGTCCCCACCGAGAATCATCGTTTTGGTCAGCTTAATTCCAGCATGGCCAAGAATATCACGCTTCCAATGCGAAACAACACCACCATACCGACGCTGAAAAAAGGCGGGGTCATCAGACGTCAAAAAAAGACTCGCTTCTTTACCCTGCAACAGTCCCTGCACATGCAGTGGTCCATTCCGTTTATACGCAAATCCCGGTGTGAAAGCGCGATCAATCAAGCCCTTCAAAACGGACGGCTCGGCCCCCCACCATACTGGGAAGAAAAAACAAATGTGATCTGCCCATGCAACTTTATGTTGTACCTCTTGAATGTAAGATTGGCTTTCCATTCGAGCACGGTACCCGTAACGTAAAACTGGATCAAAATCATCAATCGCCAAATCAACGAACCTGACTTCCACACCATCTTCCCGAAGAACTTCATAACTATGCATGGCATTCGCATGGGCAAAAGATTGATCGTCCGGCTGTCCTTGTATAATTAAAATTTTCATTGTGGCGTTCCTCATCTGATTGTTTGTATAATTATAGCTAAGAAAGTCAAACCTTCCCCTTATACCGATTTACTATAACACAAACAAGCAATCTTTTTATCAAACTTGATAATTATTTCACGAAATGTATAAATAAAAACATCATCATTTCTAAATGATTACAAAAAAGTTACAAAACAATTACATGACTTGCCTTTTATTTTATAGTATACTCAATTAGTCAAGATTCACTATCGGCTGCATGAAAGGATGACTTTATCATGACGATTCGTTCTACACGGTTCCGACAGATTTACCGTATACTACTGATTACTATTGGGTTAGTGGGTGTTGCCATCAACACGGAACTTAAGCCAGCGATGCTACTTTACTATACGACGTTGTCAAACGTACTTTGCATCCTATACTTCATTGGTCTTTTGATCCATCACAATCAAGTGCGTTCCCCAAACATTAAGGGAGCGGTAACACTCGCCATTACGGTGACTATGCTAATTTATTGGGGAATTTTAGCACCTCACTCCTTTAATATCCACGGTGCCTGGCAATTCACCGGTACCTTACTGGTTCACCTCGTGGTACCAAGCATGGTTATCCTAGACTGGCTCCTTTTTGATCAAAAGGGCCGTTTTTCCATCAAAGCGCCTCTCTATTGGTTAGGCATTCCGCTTATTTATTATGCGTTCACTGTGATTGCAGCCAACTTTAAAATTGTCTACCCACTGACCGGTGAGCACTATCCTTACTACTTTATCAATTCTGAGCTAATTGGTTGGCATGCTGTGTTCTGCTTTGTCGCTGCCCTACTAATCTTTTTCCTAGTCTTTGGCTACCTGCTTTATTACATTGATAAGCGTCTGGCCAAGTAAACAAAAAGAGCCTCCTATCTTTTATGATAGGAGGCTCCTTTCTTAAATTTAATATCCAAAATGAAAAAGCAGCCGAAAGAATATTCTTTCAGCTGCTTTTTAAATGAGCAGTTTTTACACTTGCTTACTTATCGTGACGCTTCTTAGTTAAGAAGAATGTTGAAAGACTAGCGGTCAATGCCAGGCCAATCGTTTCTTGAGCATGACGACTCACACGACTAGCTGTTTCAGGCATTGGGCTATCCTTCTTTACAACCGGCTTCTGAACTGGTTGTTCCGTCTTCTTGACACCCATATGGTAAACGGATTCAATCTTTTGCTTGCCAGAAACGAGTACTTGTTCAAGTGCATCGCTATCTTTAGCAGAGGCAATTGACTGCTTAACGTCTTGAATCATTGCGTCCAAAGCTGCGAACTGAGCAGTCTTTTCAGCTTGTGTTAAGTAAGGATCGTTTTCAATCTCAGCACGCACCTTTGCTGCTTCGTTTTCAACAAAGCGATTAGCGGATTGTTGCTGTTGACCGAGTGGTAATCCTGATTGATGAATCTTGTTAATAACGGCAAGACCAGAATCCTTCAACTGGCTCACTGCATCCAGGTCAATCGCTGAATCAATGGCCGCCTTAGCATTTGCCACGGCCTGATCAACTTGCTGATCCTGGTTGTTCTTTTCCTTACCGGACAATGAAGCATCATTGTCGATATCGGACTTAGCCTTGTCGGCAGCATGATCAATTTGAACACCAGCAGAATCCTTAGCACCGTTCAAGCCAGCAATAGTAGCTGCACCATCATCAGCATTTGTACCTGCCTTGTCAGCGGTCTTCGCGTTATCAATATCAGCCTTGGCCTTCGCAGCAGCCTCATCGATGGCAGCCTTACGCTTATTCTTGGCAGCCGGCGTCAATGAACCATCGTTATCAATGGCCTTCTTGGCATCGTTTGCCACATCATCAATGTTGGCCTTGTTCTGGTTCTTGACATCATCCATCGAACCAGCCTTGTAGTCAGCTGCAATGGCCTTAACACCATTGACTGTTGCTGCCGTGATCTCGTCACTATTGGTTGCATTATCGATGTTGGCCTTTGCAGCGGCAGCATCAGCTGCAGCCTTATCGCTTTGCGACTTCTTTTGATCAGTTGTTAACGCTGAATCATCATCAATCTTACCATTCGTTGACTTTTCGGCGTTATCAATCTTGGCATCCGCTGCGTTCTTGGCATCGTTCAAACCGGCGATGTTCTGGTTACCATCAACCGTGGCCTTGTCAGCATCATCCGCACTCTTGGCATTGTCGATGTCACTCTTAGCCTTAGCAGCAGCCTTATCAATGGCAGCTTTGCGCTTATCCTTTGCATCCGGTGTTAAGGAACCATCGTTATCAATTGCTTTCTTAGCATCGTCAGACGCTGCATCAATATTGGACTTGTTCTTGTTCTTAACACCGTCCATTGATCCTGGCTTGTAGTCAGCATCAATAGCTTCAACACCCTTAGTTGTGGCTGCATCGATTTCGTCACTGTTCGTGGCGTCATCGATGTTTGCCTTGGTTGTGGCAGCATCTTCATCAGCCTTGTCGATTTGTGCCTTCTTTTCATCAGAAGTTAATGATGAATCAGAAGCAATCTTAGCCTTTGTGTCAGCCACTGCCTGGTCAATCTTAGCATCCGCTGCGTTCTTAGCATCGTTCAAACCGGCGATGTTCTTGTTACCATCCGTTGTGGCCTTATTGGCATCGTCGGCGCTCTTCGCATTGTCAACGTCGTTCTTGGCCTTGGCAGCAGCCTTGTCGATCGCTGCCTTCCGCTTGCTCTTGTCGGCTGGCGTCAAGGAATCATCGGCATCGACAGCCTTCTTGGCGTTATCAGCTGCATCATCAATGTCGGTCTTGTTCTGGTCTTTAACACCAGACATGGAACCAGCCTTGTAGTCGGCATCAATTGATTCTGAACCCTTAGTTGTGGCTGCATCGATTTCGTCATTGTTCGTGGCGTCATCGATGTTGGACTTAGCTGTGGCTGCGTCCTGATCAGCCTTGTCACTTTGTGCCTTCTTTTCATCAGTTGAAAGGGCATCGTCAGATGCAATCTTGGCCTTCGTGTCCTTGACAGCTTGGTCAATCTTGGCATCAGCTGCGTTCTTGGCATCGTTCAAACCGGCGATGTTTTTGTCACCATCCGTCGTAGCCTTAATGGCATCGTCAGCACTCTTCGCGTTGTCAACGTCGTTCTTGGCCTTGTCGGCTGCCTTATCGATGGCCGCCTTCCGCTTAGTCTTGTCAGCTGGCGTCAAGGAATCATCGGCATCGACTGCCTTCTTTGCCTTATCAGCAGCATCGGCAATTGCTCGTATGCTGATAAAATGGACAGATTTTATGCATCGTCCACTGTATAATTATC
>NZ_JQBH01000007.1:89824-98221 GCF_001438695.1 Fructobacillus fructosus KCTC 3544 | reverse complement strand
GCAAGGAACAATAATTAGTATACTGACTTTCTTCCTCTTGGTCAATGCTTTTTTTGATTTTTTTATTAGATTTTTGATGACTTCCCATTTGGCCAAATTTTATTAGACTTTTTGAGCTATTTTATTTTATATTTTTTACTTTTCGATTTTAAAATTTATTTTTTTAAATTAATCATCACTTTTTTCGTCATGATTTCGTATAATATTATTAGAAAGATTCTTTTTATAGAAAAGGAGATAGCCATGCCTTGCTACATTTTAACCGACAAAGCAAAAGATCGACGCTACCTTCAAAAGGTACTTGTCGATTCGCTCTTCTTTGAAACACCTAATTCACTCCTCCATGCACTGGGTCGAACCAATCATGGACAGATTATTATCTTGGACTCCTCAATTCGTTCCTTTGATGAAGCCGGCTTACAAACTGCTAAAATTATTCGGCAACATGATCCAGATAGCCAGCTAATTATGATTGCTGAACGGGCCACTCTTGCCGAAAAATGTTTTGAAGCGCAAATCGGTCTTCTTGACTTTATCATTAAGCGTGATTTCAGTACATCCTTTTTTGCCCGGTTACTTCGGGCTATTTCCCGTGCCGAACAAAACCTTCGTCAAATGCATGAGTCTCGCCCCATCCCCATTCGGCTACCGGATGGTGCTAATAGTCGTTTGTTTGATTTAAACAAAATCATCTACCTAACAACCGACAGTGGCAGTCATCACTTATTCATCCATGAGGAGAACCATGTTTCACGGATTCGTGCTTCCATGCGTGAAATTGAATCATGTCATAAGAATCTTTACCGCGTTCACTCGTCATTTATGATTAATGTTGCCTTTTTGCATGCTTATCATGCAGACGAACACATGTTATTACTGATAACTGGTGATCGCATTCCCGTTTCGCGCCATTACGCTGGTCGGCTAAGAGAAATTCTTCGTTGGCCATCTGAAAACCCGCGCACATCTGCCTCCTTACAAAAGAACTAAAAAAAGCCGGTCGATATTTTATCGACCGGCTTTTTAGCGCTTGCATTCGCTAGCTTTGTACTAATTAGTTATCTTGGGATGCTTCTTCTACATCCGCTTCATCAGCCATGGGTTCCAACTTTGTAAAAGTAGCAACCTTGGAATCATCTTCCAAACGAATTAAACGAACACCCTGAGTTGAACGACCAGTTGTTGAAACATCAGCAATTGAGAATCGAATCATCACACCAAGGTTTGTGGTAACCATGATGTCTTCATCGCCATCAACCGTGACCATTCCGGCCAGTGGTCCGTTCTTCTCCGTAATGGTTGCCGTTTTAATTCCTTTACCGCCACGGCCCTTAACCGGATATTCGGCTGCAGCGGTTTGCTTACCATAACCCTTTTCAGTAATGATGAGCACCTTGCTGTCTGGCACCAGAATATCCGCACCAACCACTTCATCGCCTTCGCGAAGGTTGATACCACGAACACCAGCAGCCGAACGACCCATCAAACGAACGGCTTCTTCAGCAAAGGTGACGGAATAGCCATTATGGGTAGCAATGATGATGTTTTGCTCACCATTCGTTTCCAAAACCTTTAGAATTTCATCGTCCTCGCGCAGTGTCAACGCCTTCAATCCGGAAGTCCGAATGTTAGCAAAGTCCTGCACCTTCGTTCGCTTAACGACACCCTTACGAGTAACAAAGAAGAGATTGTCTTCACTTTCGGCAGGACTACCGTGAACCGTTAACAAGCTTTGGATGGCTTCGTCTTGATCGAAGTTCAGCAAGTTAATCACAGGGATTCCCTTCGCTGAACGACCGTATTCAGGGATTTCATAACCCTTCATTCGATAGACTTTTCCCTTATTGGTAAAGAAGAAGAGCGAATCATGCGTCGACAAATTGGCCAGTTGTGCCACGAAGTCTTCATCATTCAGATTCATTCCTTGAACACCACGACCACCACGGTTTTGTGCCTTGAATTCGGATGCCGCCACACGCTTAATGTAACCATTGTGAGTCAACGTTACAATGACATCCTCTTCTTCAATCAAATCTTCATCTTCAATACTGGTTACATCCCCAACCTGTAATTCGGTACGACGGGCATCCCCGAACCGGTTTTGGATTTCGAGCAGTTCATCGTAGATGACCTGATCAATGCGCTCTTGGTGAGCCAAAATGTCCTTCAAGTCAGCAATTAAGGCGACTAACTTCTGATATTCGTCCTCAATCTTATCGCGTTCCAGTCCGGTTAAGCGAACCAAACGCATATCCAAGATTGCTTGGGATTGCTTGTCCGACAAGTCATAACCATCAATCAAACGTCCCTTGGCTTCATCCGAAGTCTTTGATGATCGGATGATATGAATAATCTCATCGATATGATCAAGAGCAATCCGCAAACCTTCCAGTATGTGGGCCCGTGCTTCGGCTTTCTTCAAGTCGAACTGTGTCCTTCGGCGAACAACCGAACGTTGGTGCTCCAAGTAGGCTTCCAGAATTTCTTTCAAGGAAAGTGTCTTTGGTGCACCATGGCTAATGGCCAGCATGTTAAATGAGAAACCGGTTTGCAGCAACGTCTGCTTGTAAAGGTTATTGAGAATAACCGAAGCAGAAGAATCACGACGAACATCGATGGAAATACGGAGTCCGTCACGATCTGATTCATCACGGATGGCGGTAATCCCATCAATCTTTTTGTCACGAACCAATTCTGAAATCCGCTCAATCAAACGCGCCTTGTTGACCGCATATGGCAACTCGGTCACGATGATCTGTTCGCGACCAGTCTTGGTTTGTTCGATATCGACTTTGGCACGGATGGTAATGGTTCCACGACCAGTTTCGTAAGCCTTTCGAATACCAGCCTTCCCCATCACAATTCCACCAGTTGGAAAGTCAGGACCAGGCAAAGCTTCCATCAAGTCGGCGGTTGTCGCTGCGGGGTTTTTCATCAAAATGTGCAAAGCCGAAATGACTTCACCCAAGTTGTGCGTTGGGATGTTTGTGGTCATTCCAACGGCGATTCCCGTTGCCCCGTTCACGAGTAGGTTTGGAATACGGGCTGGCAAAACATCGGGTTCACGTTCTTCGCCATCATAGTTAGGCACGAAGTCAACCGTGTCCTTGTTCAGGTCACGAACCATTTCCATGGCAACCTTCGACAAGCGAGCCTCGGTATAACGCATGGCAGCGGCTGAATCGCCATCGACAGACCCAAAGTTTCCGTGTCCATCAACCAAAAGATACCGGTAGGAAAAGTCCTGAGCCATTCGCACCATGGATTCATAGATGGCAGAATCCCCGTGGGGGTGATACTTACCCATGACATCACCGACGATACGAGCTGACTTTTTGTGTGGTTTATCAGGCGTGTTGCCCTGCTCAATCATCGAATAGAGAATTCGACGGTGGACGGGCTTCATTCCATCACGAACGTCCGGTAAAGCACGGGCGACGATGACCGACATCGCGTAGGAGAGGAAGGAGGTCTTCATCTGCTGCGCGAGGTGGGTATTTTTAATACGACTATCTTGTTCTTCTGGCATTTCTTACTCCGAATCAAGCAGTGGCTTAAATATCAAGGTCTTGTACGTAGACCGCGTTGTCCTCGATGAATTGACGACGTGGTGGCACATCGCCACCCATCAGCATATCGATGACGGCATCCGCTTCTTCCGCATCGGCTGGATCTACCCGCAACAAACGACGGTTTGCTGGGTCCATGGTCGTATCGGCCAACTGGTCGTAATCCATTTCACCAAGACCCTTGTAACGCTGAACCTTTGGCTTGGCGTTCGATGGCAATTGGGCTAGGTAATCGGCCAATTCTTCATCCGTGTCCAAATAGGTCATGTGCTTCGCGTTTCCAATTGTCACACCATACAAAGGCGGTTGCGCAATGTAAATGAAACCAGCATCAATCATTGGACGCATGTAGCGGTAGAAAAGCGTCAGTAACAGTGTTCGAATGTGAGCACCATCAACATCGGCATCGGTCATAATGATGATTTTATGGTAATTGGCTTTTTCAACGTTAAAGTCATCCCCAAAACCAGCCCCAAGTGCAGTGAAGAGGGAACGAATCTCTTCGTTAGCCAAGACACGGTCCAACGAAGCTTTCCCAACGTTCAAAATCTTTCCACGAATAGGCAAAATAGCCTGTGTCAAACGATTACGACCCTGCTTAGCCGAACCACCGGCTGAGTCACCCTCGACAATGAACAATTCAGAAATTTCTGGATCCTTTGACGTATTGTCGGCCAACTTACCTGGCAAGTTTGAAATTTCAAGGCCAGACTGACGGCGGGTCATTTCACGCGCACGTTTAGCGGAGAGCCGGGCCTTTTGAGCAAGCGTTCCCTTTTCAACGATTTGCTTGGCAACCGTTGGGTTTTCCAGCATAAAGCGTGAAAACGTTTCGGAAAACATGCGGTCAACCGCTTGACGAGCGTCTGAATTACCAAGCTTCGTCTTGGTCTGCCCCTCAAATTGGGGATCCGGATGCTTAATCGACACGATGGCCGTCATTCCTTCCCGGACGTCTTCTCCAGTCAATGACTCACCGTTTTCTTTAATCATCTTTTGCTTACGGGCATAATCGTTAATAACACGCGTCAACGCGGTCTTAAAGCCGGTTTCGTGTGTTCCACCTTCGTAAGTGTTGATGTTGTTTGTAAAAGTCTTGAGGTTTTCTTTGATTTCCGTCGTGTACTGAAGAGCAACTTCCACGACAATGCCGTTTTCTTCTCCTTCTACGTAGACGGGTTGGTCAAAGAGGACCTGCTTTCCTTCGTCCAAGTAAGAAACGTACTCCTTGATTCCACCTTCAAAGTGGAAGGATTCTGATACTGGTTCATCCGGACGGTTGTCCGTAATGGAAATCCGCAGTCCCTTATTCAAGAAAGCCAGTTCTCGGACACGTGAAAGGAGCGTTTGGTAATTGAAAATTGTTGTTTCCTGGAAAATATCAGGATCAGGCTTAAAGTGAACGATTGTGCCACGTTCAATTGGAAGCGGACCAGACTTTTTTGTCATGCCAGTCTTTACACGACCCGTTTGAAAGTCCATGTAGTAAAGCTGACCGTCACGAACAACTTGAACATCAAGTGAAGTCGAGAGGGCGTTTACGACCGAAGCTCCAACACCGTGAAGTCCACCCGAAACCTTGTATCCGCCACCGCCAAACTTTCCACCAGCATGCAAAATGGTAAAGACCGTCTCCAATGCTGGTTTTCCAGTCTTACTTTGGATATCAACCGGAATACCACGACCATCATCCGTTACGGTAATGGAATTATCCTTTTCAATCGTAACCGTGATATGGCTTGCAAAACCAGCAAGGGCTTCATCAATTCCGTTATCCACAATTTCCCAAACAAGGTGGTGAAGTCCTTGTGCAGTAGTGGTTCCGATGTACATACCAGGACGCTTACGAACCGCTTCAAGCCCTTCTAAGACTTGAATCTGGTCGGCATTATAGTCGTCCGCATCAGTAGTCATCTTACTGGCGTTTTCGATATCCTCGGCGGAAACGGATACGGTTTCCATCTCATTTTTTTCTTCTTCAGCCATGATTCTCCTCTTGCTCATTTGATTCTTCCACCTGAATTGTTCCGTCCTTGACCAAAAAGATTTTAGGTTCTTTGATCAACGACCGAGCAACTTCGGAAAGGGAGGGAGCGGTAATAAAGGTTTGCACCTTATCTTCGATTGTCATCAATAAGTGGGTTTGTCTCGAAGCATCCAGTTCGGACAGGACATCATCGAGCAGCAAAATCGGATATTCTCCGGTCTCTTCGTGCATCAAATCAATTTCACCCAGTTTTAGCGCCAGTGCCGCCGTGCGTTGTTGGCCCTGTGAACCGAAATTTGACACGTCCACCCCATTCACTTCAATGACAAAGTCATCGCGATGGGGACCAACCAGTGTCGTTCCTTGTTTTTTTTCACGATCGGCATGCTTTTCAAAAGCAAGCGTCAGTGCCTGTTTCAGCGTCTCTTCGTCCGAAATTTCCTGGACGTTCACCGCCGTTTTGTACTGGATAACAAGTTCTTCTTGTTGATTCGCCACCTGACGATGAATACGCGCAGCAGCCTGTTCTAATTCCGTTAAGAAACGTTTCTTCAAAAGAATGAGCTTGCTAGCAAGTTCAATCAATTGCTCCGTCAATACCGAAAGAAAGACAGCATCTTTCTTTCCGCCGAAGGACCAGGCCTTTAAATAGGCATTCCGGTCCCGGAGCACTTTGCGATATTGCGCCGACAACTGTAAATAAGTTCGGTTCATCTGCCCAAACTCAATATCAATAAAGCGTCTGCGGACGGCGGGAGCGCCTTTGACCAAGTCCAAGTCTTCTGGAGCAAAGAGAATGACGTTTAATTGGCCAATATAGCTTGATAGGCGAGACTGGTCCAGGTGGTTCACCCGGGCCTGCTTTCCTTTTTTCGACCAAGTCAGTGAAAGCGGCGTTTTCCCAAAGCGACTCACGATAATCCCTGCTACCCGTGCTTGATCCTGGCCCCACTGAATAAGGTCCTTATCAACCTTTGTACGGTGGGAACGAGCCAAAGCCAAGGCATAAATGCATTCCAACAAGTTAGTCTTTCCCTGAGCATTTTGTCCCAGAAAAACGTTGACCCCAGGTTGAAAAGTCAGGTGCGCCTCATCGTAGTTACGAAAGTGACTGAGCGTTAATTCGCTTAGTTCCACGAAGAAGGTCCCGTTGGCCTTTTCTGAGAGGGTTTCTTTTGCTCCGACCTCTTAGAACGAGCAGCCTTTGTCATGGCCTTTTCTTTGGCCTTTGCCGACTTGGCCTGCTGCTTTTGAAAACGGGCCAAAATGGCTGCTTTCTCTTCACGCTCGGCCAACTCTTCCGCCGACTCACGGTCAATGGTAAAATCCTGACCAGCCGTTTCAATCAAGTCACCGGGATAGAGTTTCTTTCCCCGACGCTGTTCTTCTTCGCCATTCAACAACACTCGTTGCTCAGCCAAGTAACCCTTGGCCTGACCACCAGAGTGAATAATGTTGGTGATTTTCAGCAATTGCTGAAGCGTAATGTACTCGGTTGTTATTGCCAATCGTTCGGCCATGAGCCACCCCTAATTCCTAACAGACTTACCCCATTATTATACCATACTTATCGCTATTTCCCTCTAAACGCTTGATTTAAGCAATTTCTCTTCTTTGAGTGACTTTTCCCAAAGAAAGACAAAAGCCGTTTGCCGCTTTCCTAGCAAAAAAGAACCACAATACCGGCTAGGTACTATGATTCTTTTACAATTTTAAATTAAAACGTCCGGACGGGCGTAATCAACTGGAGTTGCTTATTATCCGTTTCACCTTCAGGAATAATGATGAAGGGACGTAGGTTCGTGGTGAACTTCAACTCAACGGTCTTCCCTTGAAGCACACGCAAAGCGTCGCGGACGTAATCAGGGTTAAAGGAAATTTCCAAATCATCCCCAGCAATTTTGTCTGCCGAAAGCGTTTCTTTCACCTGACCAACTTCTTGGGAGTTACCAGAGATTTCTGCCTGCTGATCTTTAATCGTCAGCAGAACCACGTTATTTCGCGATTCGTGTGAGAGGAGTGAAGCACGGTCAATGGCCCCAGATAGGACACCAGCATCGATCTCAATTTCCGTGTTGGCTTCAGACGGAATCAACCGGTCGGTTTCAGGGTAGTTTCCCTCCAAGAGTCGCGAATAGAAAGTCGTTCGGCCAAAGATAAAGACAGCCTGGTTGGCCGATAGCTTCACTTCAACGACGTTGTGACCTTCAAGCAAGGACTGCAACTCATTAAAGGCCTTAGCTGGAATAATAACGGAGGCATCATCGATGTTTTCAGCCCCGACAAGGGTAATAATCCGCTGTGAAAGGCGGTGTGAATCGGTTGTGACCGCCTTCATTTGATTACCTGATAGGGAAAGGTGAATTCCCGTTAAAATTGGACGACTTTCCTGAGTGGAAGCCGAAATCTTTGTTTGGGCAATTAATTCAATTAATTGAGCTGCTGATAGCTTTAATGATTTGCTCTCTGATAGCTCAGGTAGCTTTGGGTAAGCCGAACTAGGTTGTCCGTTAATTTTAAAGGATGCCGATCCTGAAGTAATGAGTGCCTGTAGCCCTTCGATTGAAAGGGTCATATTCGTTGCTGGTAGGTGCTTAACGATGTTAATAAAGAAAGTCGCCGGAAGCGTGATGCCACCAGTTGACTCAATGACTAGTTCATTTGCCGTGTCATCGGCTGCTAATGAAATTTGAATGGAGATATCAGCATTTGAACCAGTTAAGACGAGTTGATCTTCTTCTAAGTCTAATTTTAAGTTCGTTAAAATCGGAATGGTTGTCTTTGATGAAATGGCTCGAGAAACATCATTCAAGGCCTTGATAAATGCTTGACGGTTAATCG
>NZ_JQBH01000007.1:1781-89615 GCF_001438695.1 Fructobacillus fructosus KCTC 3544 | reverse complement strand
GCGTTTAATAAATAAATAGGGTAATTAATAACTAGTAATAGTAATAAGGGCTGTGGGTTCCGGGGATTAGGGAACAAAGCCCGGAAACAGAGGCTTTAGCCTGTGGAAAAGTCCGTGAAAAACTCAGACGAAATTTAATGAGTTATCCACAGGATTATTGGCCATCGCTGATCTCTTCGGCCAGTGATTGTACCATTTCTTTCATACGGGTATCTTTTTCAATCTGTTCTTCAATTTTCGTGAAAGCATGGGAGATTGAAGAATGGTCACGATTGCCAAACGCCTTCCCGATTTGTGGTAACGACATGTCCGTCATGGTCCTAGTAAGGTAGATGGCCACGTGTCTGGCACCAACAATGTCAGACTGCCGACGACTCGATTTCATGTCGTCAACCGTTTGCATAAAGTAATCCGCCACAACCTCTTGGATGCGCTCCACAGTAATCACTGGTTTTTTATTAGCATTGATCTCTTCCAGAATAATCTTGGCTGTTTCAATCGTTGCGGGCTTATTTTGAAAACGGATTTTCGCTTCAAAGCTGTGAAAGGCGCCTTCTAGCGTTCGGACATTGCCGTCAATTGATTCACCAATTAATTGGAGAACGTCGTTTGGAATATCGAGTTCGTTTTTTTCCTGCATGTTTCGCAGAATACCAACTTTTGTTTGCACATCGGGTTTTTGGATGTCTGAAGTGATTCCTTGTTCAAAACGGGACTTTAGACGGTCTTGTAAATCAGGAATATCGTTCGGGTAACGATCCGACGTCATGACGATTTGTTTGTTGGCTTTGGTCAGGGCATTGAAGGTGTTAAAGAACTCTTCCTGCACTTGAGGTTTGCCAGCCCAGAACTGAATATCATCGACCAGTAGCATGTCCAACGAACGGTATGTTTTTTTGAAAAGGGCAGTTGCGTTAGTTTCGTTTCCCTTCCTTAGGGAGTTAGTAAAGTCGTTCAAGAAATCCTCAGCCGTGGCGTACTTGATGCGAGCGTTTGGGTTGGTTTTTGCGTAGTGGTTTCCAATTGCTTGCATCAGGTGCGTCTTCCCCAAACCAACGCCACCGTAAATCAGGTAGGGATTATAGACTTTACCGGGGCCTTCCGCAACTGCCTGCGCAATGGCTCTGGCGTTCTCGTTTCCAGAACCAATGACGAATTTTTCGAAGGTAAAGTCGGGGTTCAAACTGGCATCCTGTGAAAAGGGAATATGTTCTTCGCTAGGGGCAGGGGTCGTTAGTGAAGTCTGAGGACCGTCGGCTAATTGTGTTTGGGTTACTGCCGAACGTTGGAATTCAGGTCTTATGAAGGTTCCGGTCTCGTTACTAACAAATTCAACGAATTTCATGGAAATTTCTTGATTCCATTGATCGATAATCTTGTCAGCGAATTCTTCTGGCACCGCTAAAAGGAAGCGCTTATCTTCAATGCCAATTGGCTTTAAGGGTGCGACAAAGGCATCAAAGCTAAGTGGACCGAGATCTTGATACAGTTTTAAATTGAGCTTATCCCAAAGTTCATTTGGGGAGAGGGTATCAGCCATTGAAATCTCCAGTAAAAACGTAAAAATGAAATGATGAAACTAAAATCAGTATAGCAAAAAAAAAGTGACTAGCCTAGTTATCCACAGAAATGAAAGTCGAATTGAAAAAATCCCCGGTTGTGGGAAATAAAAAAAGTGAATGTGGAAAGCAAAGGGAACAAAAATTCGCTTTATCCACAAGTGCACAGAGTTATCCACAGGATAAGGCCTATTAAGTCAAGATCTTGTCGAATAATCCACGTTATCCCCAGATTGGCACCAACAACCTGTGGATAAGTGGATAACTTGTGTAAAAGTGCTGGGTAACTTGTTTTATTAGCTGCTTTATTCAAGTCCCTTTGATTTCCTTTTGATAAATTTGTGGATAAGTTTTTTCTATTATATAGTCGATTTTGAGGTAAAAGCCTTTCCATGCTTGTCAGGGTAGGGTATCCATGGTATGATTAATCTCGAATTGCAAAGAATTTTGCAGACAAATAGTTAATGGAGGTAAATCCTAATGAAGCGTACATTCCAACCAAAGAAGCGTCATCGCGCACGCGTGCACGGTTTCCGTAAGCGTATGTTAACGAGCAACGGTCGTAAGGTTTTGGCTCGCCGCCGCGCGAAGGGCCGCAAGGTATTATCTGCCTAAACAGGTCGCTGCTTGCAGTGGCCTTTTTATTTTCATTGATTCATGCAGGGGAACCTGCGTACATAACAGTTTAGGTGGACAGTATGCGTAAGTCATTTCGTATTAAAAAGCCAGAGGAATTTCAAAAGGTTTTTGATCACCATCACTCAGTAGCCAATAAATACTTTGTGGTGTATCGTTTGCAAAAGAAGGATCAAAAACATTTTCGTTTAGGTCTTTCAGTCGGAAAAAAGATTGGAAAGGCGCATGATCGCGTGCACGTTAAACGGCGGATTCGGCAGACGATGTTGGAATTAAAGCCCTTGTTAGACCAGCAAAGCGATATATTAGTGATTGCACGACCAAACATTGCCGGGGCTTCACAGGCTTTTATCAAAAAACAACTCGTGCACGTCTTGGGATTGGCAAAATTATTAAAGGATGAAAAACATGGTTAGAATTAATAAGTGGGTTAAGACAATTGGTTTCCTTCCGCTCTTGCTAGCGGCCCTGGCCATTGTTGGGATTGTTGCAGCCGACCTGTCGTACACCGGTCATGTTCCTGGTTCAGGAATTTGGGGGGGCTTTGTTGCCTTCTTTATCCGTTCCATTCTTGGTGTTTCTTCATGGTTTGGAACATCTTATGGGTTGGGAATTGTGTTGTTCACCATTCTCATCCGTTTCTTCATCCTGCCGTTGATGGTCTATCAAATTGATTCAATGAAGAAAATGCAGGTTCTTCAGCCACAGTTGAAGGTTCTTCAAGAAAAGTACGCTGGCCGTGATACCGAGACGCGTACTCTATTAGCCCAAGAACAGCAAGCTCTTTATAAGGAACATGGTGTTTCACCATTTGCTTCCATGTTGCCACTGCTTGTTCAGATGCCTGTTTTGATTGCCCTTTATCAAGGAATTCATAATTCTTCAGTTTTGCGGTCGGGTTCTTTCCTTTGGTTGAACTTGGGGAATCAAGATCCATATTTCATTTTGCCCGTTTTAGCGGCGCTCTTTACCTTCGGATCATCATGGTTGTCCACGCAGGCTAGTCCTCAACAAAACACCATGACGAAGGTGATGCCGTTCATCTTCCCATTCATTATCTTCTTTACGTCACTGGCCGTGCCAGCTGCTGTTTCCCTCTATTGGGTAGTTGGAAATCTCTTCCAGATGATTCAGACTTTCATCTTGCAAAACCCATTCAAAATGAAGAAGGAACGTGAAGAAGCCCGTGCCAAAGAAAAGGCAAAGGCTCGTAAGATGCGGAAGGCCAAGCGTTCGAAGAAGCGCTAAGGGTTACTTGTCCTTGATATTTTAAAAAGGTGGTTCGCCATGATTGAAATGTTAAAACAGACCCCGAAATTTTGCTGGTATCACGTGACCAATATGTCAGCTGAAGATCGTGATGAACTGCTTTCAAAGCACGGGTTGACTGAGCAGATGCTTGGCTACGCGAACGATCGAAATGAATCCGTCCGGATGGAATTCGATTCGGATGCTGATGAAGCGCTCATCATTTTGGACGTCATTTCGGCCGAACCAGAACCCGTGTTAACACGACCCGTTGGAATTGTTTTGGTGAAGGGGAACCTTTATACCTTTGCGCATCGGCCAACGGATTACATTAAGAAGGAAATTCTGACTGGTTCCATCAATGGCAAGCGGCCGGAAGATGAACAGCTCTCTGTCTTTGAATTCTTAATTACAGGGATTTATCCATTGATGACCATGTATGGTGAGGAAATCACTGAGATTAATCGACAGCGACGAGCTATTCAGGCACAATTTGGTAATCGTAAGCAACTAACGAAGCAGACGAATGATTTGTTACATCTGCAAATTCAAATGATTTATTTACAGAATTCGTTAGCCAATAATTTGATTATGTTGAACCAAATTCGGCGATCGTATAAGACTAATGCGACCGAAGATGATTTGGATCTCCTCGATGCTGTGCGAGTCGAAGTTGAACAGGCGCGTGACATGGCTGGTTTAGCGATGGAAGTGATTAACGCCGTGACGAAGGCTACAGGTACACTTGGAAACCGTGATTTGAACTGGACGATGAAAGTCTTGACTGTTTATTCAATTGTATTCACGATTCCGACAGTTGTTTCTGGTTTTTACGGCGAAAACGTCGATTACTTACCCTTTGCTAGTCATAGCTCTGGATGGTGGGTAACGATTGTTATAATGATTGTCTTAATGGTGGCGGCAACTTATGCTTTCCATCGTTACGGTTTCTTAAAGAAATAAAAAGGACGAATATTTCGTCCTTTTTTTTGTTAATTTAACCTGCTTTCCTTTTTTCTAAAGAACAATTGACGTATAATGGTAGGGAACTAAATTATTTTAGGAGGCGTCATGTTGTTTAAATCTCGGGAAAAAAAGGAATTTTTAGATACCCGTGACCGACTGCTTAAAAAATCATCGGAAAGCATGGTATCTTTCCGCCGCTTTATTTTTGCACCGAACCTACTAACCTTTGTCATTTCTGTTGTTGTTGGTAATGCATTTGGTTCAACGGTTAAAGAATTAGTGAACACCGTTTCACATTTCTTTTATGCATTATGGCGCTGGATTGTTCGATCAGGTCATCCGTTGAATTTTGATTCAACACTATCTGCTTTGTCTGATTTGTTTACTTCTTCGCTGACGTTAATCTCCATTGCGCTCGCCGTGTTCTACTTTATTGAGTTCATCAATAATTGGTTGATTGGTACGGAACAGGAGAAGTGGGGTTACGATGAACCGCACCAAGATTCATTAGATATGCAGGCTTTGCAAAAGAAAAACAATGCCTTGGTCAAGGAAAACATTGCCTTGCAGAAAGAAATGATTGAACTAATGAAGGATATCAAGAAAGATAAATAAGGAGAGAAATCATGAAAGTTACTACTGTCTATACGGCTATTGCAGCGCTTGTGTTGTTATTCATTTCAATCGTCACTTGGGTGTTTAACTCGAAGGACATTGCCTTGTTAGCGGCTAACCTCGCTACAATTATGTTGTTGGTTGTCTACCTTTGGGGAAACCGCAAAAACGACAAAAATTAAGAAGATGTTAAGAATATAAAGAGTAGTGTAAGCTAAGCCCGTGTGCTTAGCTTTTTCTTTAAAAATGTTTCACGTGAAACATTTTTAAATGGTTCTTTTACGAGAACTGAAGGAGGGGGAAATGCTATTTAAAGACCTAGAAGTATCATTCGAAGCTGCTAAAGTGCCGGATTCAGTTGAAGAAGTAGTGAGAAATCAGCAATATGGACCACAAAAATGGGAACGCTATGATTTGTATCTACCAAAAGGTAAAGAAAAATTAAAGCCGCTGCTTCTAGATTTACAAGGTGGTGGGCTTGTTAGGGGGGCTAAGTCTACTGAAAAGCTTGAACCCAATCTTCGATTAACAGCAGATGGTTTTGCCGTAGCATCCATGAACTACGAGCTGATTTCAGAACGTAATTATTCTTTCCCGAACCAAGTTGCCGAGGTGCGTGCGGTGCTCATTCAACTAAAGAAAAGAGCGCAAGAATTCGGATTAGATACGCAGCGCTTTTACCTAACTGGCGAGTCGTCTGGAGCCCAACTGGCGTTATTGACGGTTGCTTCTGTAACAGCAGGGGTTAAAGTTGGACGTAAAAAGGGCTTAGATGATTTATTAGTCGATATGCCAAGCATTCAAAAGGTCATTGCTGCCTATGGCCCTTATGAGTTTGATGTTTTTGATGAACAATTTAAGCGATTGCATGTTCAAAAGAAATATTCAGAATCGGGCGAAGCTAACTCCTTTGAAGGGATGGCAGTGGCCGGCCATCAGGTAACTGATAACCCAATTGCTGTTAGCCAAGCAAACCCGGCAAACTATTTTACAAAAGCCATGCCACCAATTTTTGCGATGGCGGGATCGGCAGATCAGGTTGTTCCTGAACTACAAAGTAAAGAGATGGTCGAAAGATATGAGAAGATGTCCGGAAAGCAGGCCGTTACTTACTGGTTACCAGGAGGTCATCACGGCATTTTAGATTTTGATACGGAGGACGTGTATCAGATGAAAAAAGAATTTCTTAAAAAAGGCTAAAGAAAAAGGACTGAAAAATTCAGTCCTTTTTCTTTAGTATCCGGTGCAATTGAGGTGAGCGAGCGAGAAGAGAATCGACTAATCGCTGAGACTCTTGGAAAATCAAGGTATTGACATAAGGACGGGGAATAACTGTGTTAAACCAGCGTTCTCCTTCCAATGGAATACCAGAGATGTAGAAGCCATCAACTGCCTGGTCTTTCTTATTCAAAACGGTGAAGGTGTTCGGGTCAATTTTAATCGTGTTTCCAAATAGTAATTGACCATTCTCTTTTTTAAAGCGATCATTTGGCTCAATTAACCCTTGCCTTGCAAGTGAACGAATTAATGGTGATTTAGCAATTCGAAAATCAATTGTTGATAATCGTGCTTCAATCAGAACGGTTCCCTGAAAATGTTGACCGAATTTGTCACTCGCTTCAAAGAAATGCTCGTTGTGACCCGTCTTAAATCCGGGACCAGCAATGGTAATGATTCCGGCTTTTAGTAATGCGAGTAATTGACGCATTCGAACTAGAGGAGGACCAGCAGATAGTTGATTATCGAACTGGCGGAACTGGGTTAGCATCTTTTCGTAGCCATCTTCGGTGAAGTAATTTTCATTATAGAGCGTGCGAACGATATCGCGCATGTCTCGTAGAAGATCATAAGCGCCGGTCAAAGGCGACCAGTTGTTACCGAGTTGAGCCGATTGAATATCGTTTTCAATGTGAGTAAGGAGCTCTTTATTAAAAGTTTCAGTATCCTGCCAGTTCATGGCTGGGAAGATTTTTCCATCCCAATCGATTTCAGTTTCAAGATCTAAGTTGAAACGATCATTTAGAGAAGACCAGCTAAGTGGATTATCGAGCGCATGTAAGATGTTGGCCTTGGTCGAATCGAAGGGTAAATCAGACTGCATGACTTGATTGTAGATAAACTTATAAGTCATTTCCTGCTTAAGAAGTGACATAAATTGACTAAAAGGAATCTTGCCGTGGTTCATGGCGGCGATTGATTTTAAGTGCTTTAGTGTAAAGAAGCGAGGAACGTACAGTTGTGAAGCTTCCTTTTGGTTAATGCCCTTTGAGCGAGGGGGAAGACCGTTGAAGGAACCGGCAACAATCACCGGCTCACGTCCAGAAGGACGGTAGGTTAAAGATCCGTTACGGTTCGTGATGAAACTACCACCTTTACCTGCGGTTAAGGATAGAAGAACATCGAAGAAAGAAAGACCCAACCCTTCAATTAAAACAGTATCTGATCCAGTAATTGTTTCAAAGTCGTTTTCAGCGGGGTGCGAGGCAGGATAGTAGACAAAACCCATTTTGTCGGCGAATTTTCGTAATGATTCTTGTTTTTCGTTTAACTGATTGTCGATATGACCAGGCGCTAAAATCACGCGGTCGTATTTTTCAATGTAGTTGTTTCGGGTCCATAGTTTAAAGCGACGGGGACCTTTCGTCATGTTGATGATTTCTGTTTGATGAAAGCGAATCGTGATATTTTCGGGCTTAGCCGCTAATAGTTCATCAAAGTACCAAGCAGCGTATATGCCAAATAAACCACGGGAAGCAAAGGTATTCGAGGAGATTAATGAAATCACTTCGTTTTCATATGCTTTAGGATATTCTGGATGTTCCTTTAAGTAGTCAAAGGCCCTAGTATGTGCCCAGTCAAGCAGATTTGGTCGATCAATTGGTGAATCGTTATCATAAAGCTCATAATCATCGAATAACGTCACTTGATTGGCAAAAGTATTCATTAAAAAAGTGTGGTTATTGGTTAGGAACGGATCCCAAACCCGACCACCAATGGGACTAGGGTCGAATAAGTCGATTTCAACCTTCGCTGCTTTATTAATTGTAAAAAGAAGTCGGCCAAGGATCGAAAGATTACGAGGCCCTGCGCCAATTAATGCAATTTTCATCGTTTTTTCACCCCGTTGTTAATGGAAAAAGAACAACGTTTCTCATCAATTTAAGTTAAGAATAGATCACTTTGTTAGCGCTTTTATTCTTTTATTCACATTCTCTATTGTAAAAAAGACGGGGAATGATGTCAAAGTTCTAACCGGTTCTTACAGGTAAAAAGTGCAAAAAAAGCGCATTCTTGCTATAATGAACCTATCATTTGTTGCAGAGCGAAGGGGCACTGGGGAAAAGAGAACCAACGGTTGCTGTGAGTTGGGCTTAACCTCTTCGGGTACACAACAAAACAAAATGACGTTTGCGCCGCGTTAAGGCAGTCTGAGTGACCCAGTTGGGTAATTTTAGGTGGTACCGCGGCAGGAGTCGCCCTAATTCGAATGGATTAGGGCGACTTTTTTATATCATTGAAAACAAGGTGAGTAAGGAGAAAATCATGAATTTTATTGAAGATTTAAAGTGGCGTGGTGCCTTAAATCAGGTAACGGATGAAGAAGGGTTGCTACAGGCAATGAATGAAGGGCAGATTGGTGCCTATGTGGGGACTGATCCAACGGCGGATTCCCTGCACCTAGGTCATTTGATTCCGTTCATGGTCTTAAAGCGTTTTCAAAACGCTGGAGGTAAGGCGGTTATCATCGTTGGTGGTGCCACGGGATCGATTGGAGACCCCCGCCCAACAACTGAGCGAAAGCTGCTTTCTGAAGAACAGTTAAAGGAAAATGAAAAGGGAATTGCTGCTCAAGTTACTAAGCTGTTCGGACAAAACGGAACGAAGATTGTTAACAATGCCGACTGGTTAAACACGATGTCTTTGCCAACCTTCTTGCGTGATTATGGAAAGCTTTTTTCCATTAATGTCATGCTGAAAAAAGATGTCGTGGCTTCTCGTTTGGAAACAGGCATTTCATATACGGAGTTTACTTATCAAATCTTGCAGGCCATCGACTTTTTGCATCTTTGGCAAGAAGAAAACGTCCGTCTTCAAATTGGAGGTTCCGACCAATGGGGAAATATCACTTCAGGTGTGGACTTGATCCACACAATTGAAGGAAACGATGCGCCAGCGTTTGGATTGACGATTCCGTTGATGACGGACTCGACTGGAAAGAAGTTTGGTAAGTCAGAAGGAAACGCCATCTGGTTGAACGCTGAAAAGACCTCACCCTACACGTTCTACCAGTTCTGGTATAACCAGGCAGATGCCGATGTTGTGAAGTATCTAAAGTACTTTACTTTCCTATCGAAGGAAGAAATCGAAGCGCTTGAAAAAGAAGTAGCCGAAAATCCAGGTGCTCGTTTGGGACAAAAGCGTTTGGCTGAAGAAGTGACAGCCTTTGTTCATGGAAAAGAAGCTGTGGAAGAGGCAAAAACTTTGTCAAAGGCTTTGTTCTCTGGGGATGTTGCTGAATTAACGGTGCAACAAATAAAGGATGTCTTTTCAGGGGTACCCGGCTTTGAAGTGGCGCCCGATAAGCAAAACATTGTCGATTTCTTGGTGAACGCGGGAATCGAAAAGTCAAAGCGTCAGGCTCGTGAGGACGTCACGAACGGGGCCATTCGGATTAATGGTGACAAGGTAACAGATGTTGACGCTGAAGTTGACCCGGAAGCGGATTACGAAGGGCAGTATGTCTTAGTTCGTCGTGGTAAGAAGAAGTATTTCTTGGGAACAGTTAAATAAATTTTGATTAATGATGAAAATTTAGCAAAAAGCTTGACCGCTTTAACATTAGTTTAATCTCATCAGACCATAATAAGAAACATGATATAGCAATATATCAAAGGATCAGATACCTAACCATATAAATACTTCTCTCTAAACCTAATTTATACCTTCTCTCCCGGTTAGGTGTCTGATTGAATTGAATTGCTCCCCGTAAGGGGAGCTTTTTTTATAGAAAGGTTAAGGATAATGGAATGACTGTTCCAACCCCTTCACTTTGTTATAATGAAGACGACTCGAAATAAGTTTAAGCCCGGTGAAGAATTCACTATGTGGCGTTTACAAAAGGAGACAACGCATATGTCATTATTAGAACTGCGTCACGTGTCGAAAAGCTTTGGTTCTTACAAAGCTTTGGACAACGTGTCATTCAACGTCGAACCCGGTCGCATTGTCGGATTGATTGGTCCAAACGGTGCCGGTAAGTCCACTGCCATGCGTGCAATGACTGGATTAATGCGATTTGACTCAGGTGAAGTCATTTTTGACGAACAACCAGTTAAATTCTCTAAGACAAAAGCTCTGTCTAAGATGGGAAACTTAATTGAATACCCATCAATCTATCCAAACTTCACAGCCGAAGATCACATGAAGTATTACGCCATGGATTCAAAGGATCCAGAAGACATTCATGAATTGATGAAGTTGACCGGTATTGATGGTCCAAACTTCGGTAAGCGTAAGGCTAAGCATTTTTCTCTTGGAATGAAGCAACGTTTAGGAATTGCCATTGCTTTGGTTCGCAAGCCCAAGTTGGTTATCTTAGATGAACCAATGAATGGATTGGACCCCCAATCAGTCCGAGAAATTCGTTCGCTAATCCAACACTTAGCGGAAAAAGGCATTGCTTTTGTGATTTCTTCCCATCTTTTGGATGAATTGCAGCGCTTAGCTGATGACGTGGTCATTATTAACAAGGGAAAGATTATCCGTCGTGCGACGATGGCGGAATTCCTTTCGGAAGACAAGGCGCAAGTGAAAGTCAAGACTTCGGATAACCACGCCATGGTGCTCGCGGCAGAAGCTGCTGGTTGGCAGGTTAAGATGTCAGAAGATGGTGAAGTGTTGATTACCGCTGAAAACGGTGTGAATGCACAGGCTGTTTTGGCCAAGGCAACTGAGGCTAATGTGGAAGTACAAGACATCCAGACAGGAACTGTCAACTTGGAAGACCACTTGATGGAAGTGCTATCTGAAAACAGCACACGCGCTTAAACCTTAGCAAAGGAGAAATTATGATTACCCTATTAAAACAAGAATGGATGAAGGCTGTTAAGCAAAACCGCTTTTACATTTGGGCTTTGTTGGCCTTCATTATGCCAATTGCCGTTCTGAACACATTGATTCCAGCTGAACAACAGTTTTACGCTTATTACTACTTTGGTGGTGCAAGCATTATCGTTGCCATCGCCGGGTCGGTGATTGCGGCACTGACTTTTACACAAGAATTTGGTTATGGAACGATTCGCCCACTCCTATCACGGCAGTATTCCCGCTTTGAAATTTTCATTTCAAAGATTGTGATGATTATCGTCGAATACGTTTTGGTTCTTGCTTCTGCTATTTTGGGAACATTGGCGGGGCGTGCGATTTTCCAAATGATGCATGGAACGACAGGGACTGATATTGACTGGCAGACTTTCTTCTTTGCCCAGTTTATGGACGTTGTCATGACGTTGTTCTTCTTCGCCATTGTTTTGCTCGTATCAAACCTAGCTAAGTCCTCAGCAGCGGCCGTTTCGATTGGAATTGTTTTGTCAGTAGCAACTTCAGTGATTACTGCCATTACGACCTACTTGGTTCGCTTCTGGGAACCATTCAAGTGGAATCCTTTCACGGTACAAGCACTTCTATCACAGTTTAACGGAAGCAAAATGATGAACTTCCAGTTGAAGATGTACTTTGGTGCTGATGTATGGGTGATTTGGTTGGTTTATATCGCCTATTTGTTGGTAATTTATGCGCTGACTTTCATGATTTTCCAGCGTCGTTCTGTATAAAAAACGATAAAAAGCAGGCTTCGGCCTGCTTTTTATGTGGCATGAGTGAATTAATTAGGTCTCTTTCTCTTTTTTTGCTACAATGAGCAGAGGAGTTACTTATGTCACGCGAAAAGAATGTCTTTAATGATAAACAACGAATTTTACGACTGTATTCAATTTTAATTTCAAAGCAGGCCATGTCAGTGGAGCAAATCGAAGATCTTTTTTTCGTTGGGCAAAAAACAGTACAGCGAGACATTGCTGCGATTCGGGAGTTTTTGGCCGACTTACAACAGGGTGAAGCGGTTCAATCTGAAGTGATCTATGATCGCAAAATGAAGAAATATAAAATTACCGAGCGTGATCATCTTTTTGACGTATTTGATAAGATTAACTCGGAAGAAAATCCCTTTGATTTTTAGACAATCAAAAAGTCGGACAGAATGTTTATTACATTCTGTCCGACTTTTTATTCCTTTTCGTTAGCGTGTAAAGTAGCGAAGAAGGTCTGTTTCAGTTAAAGCTTCTTTCTCTTCGTCACGAACATCTAAAATGATTTTGCCGGCATTCAAGACAATGAGCCGGTTGCCATAAGTGAGGGCGTCTTTTAGATTGTGGGTGATCATGAGGGACGTGAGGTGGTTATCCTTGACCTGATGGTTTGTCGCTGCCATCAGCTGGTCAGAAGTTTTTGGGTCAAGGGCCGCGGTGTGTTCATCTAGAAGGAGCAAGCCGGGTTTGACTTGTGTTGCCATTAAGAAAGAAAGTGCCTGGCGTTGTCCCCCGGATAGGGAGCCAGTGGCGGTTTGCAATCGATCTTCAAGGTTATTCCCCATAGTCTTTGTCAGCTCGTAGTATTTTTCGAGCTTCTTTGCCGTTAGTTGCCGGTTTTTGAGTGTCCGGCGGGAGCCTCTTTTTTCTGCCAGTAGTAAGTTTTCGGCAACGGTCATTCGAGGAGCCGTACCCAATTTTGGGTCCTGAAAGACGCGGGCGAGGAAGGCTGTTCGCTTGACAGCAGGAACGGCGGTAATGTCTTCCCCGTTGTGTTCAACCCTACCAGAGCTGAGTGGGAGGTCGCCAGAAATGACGTTGAAAAGGGTGGATTTTCCGGCCCCGTTTGTTCCCAGAACAGTGATAAAGTCTTCTGGATAAATGTCTAGGTTCAAGTGGTCCATGATGGTCGTACCATTTGGTACGGTCACAGTGGCCTCTTTCAATGAAAAGACTGGGTTAGTCATGTGCCTTACCTCCCATGTGTAGGACTTTATCGAGCTTAAGATACTTACGTGCCTGCGGAATCATCATGGCAATAGCCAAAATGATGGATGAAATCAGATTCAAATCGTTGGTTGAGAAACCAAGTTGCAAAACAGCCAACAAGACCAGGCGGTAAATAATCGAACCAATGACGACAGCGACCAAACGTTGGTTCAGTGACAAATCACCGAAGGCCACCTCACCAATGATGATGGAAGCGAGGGCAATGACGATAATGCCAATTCCCATGTTAATGTCAGCAAAGCCGTTATTTTGGGCAATAACTGCACCACCAAAGGCGATGAGGGCGTTGGAAACCATTAGTCCCATGATGGTCATCTGATCGGTTTTAATTCCAAAGGCGGCTGCCATGACTTTGTTATCACCGGTAGCGATAAAGGCTTGGCCGAGCTCGGTTTGTAGGAACCACATGAGGAAGCCCAAAATAATCGTAATAACGATGAGGCCGAGAACCACACCATCGAAGTACTTTGGCAAGTCCTGTAGGAAAGACAAGGAAAAGATGGTCTTTTGATCCAAGAGGGAAATGTTAGCGGAACCCATGATGCGCAAGTTAATGGATAGACAGGCGGTCATGACTAAAATTCCAGCCAACAAGATGGGAATTTTTCCTTTGGTATAGAGAACACCGGTAATTAGGCCGGCCAAAGCACCAACAAAGAGGGCGGCGATGGTTGCTAAAAAGGGGTTCGTGCCGTGAGCGATTAAAGCGACAGCGGTAGAGGCACCTAAGGGGAAAGAGCCCTCAACCGTCATATCCGCAAAGTTTAAGATACGGAAAGTCAGGTAGAGTGCAACGCCGAGAACAGCCCAGAGAATTCCTTGTGAGATGGATGAAACGATAATAGACATTAGTAGGCCTCCTTATTGGCTTTGGCATCGGCAACCATGTGTTCCGGCAGCGTGATACCGAGGTCTGAAGCAGTTTGCAAGTTCACAGCGTAGTTTCCCTTTTCAACGGACTGCACGGCCATGTTTGAGGCTTTTTCACCCTTCAACACGCGTGCGGCCATTTGGCCAGCCTGGTAGCCAACCTGGTACTGAGACTGTGAATAGGTCACAAGACCACCATCAGCAACCATCGCATCGTTTGATGGAATCACCGGAACATTCTTTGCCTTAGCCGCTGAGACAAGGGTTTTCATAGCCGTGGCCACGGAGTTGTCTTGTGGTGCGTAGATGGCGTCTACTTCACCAGCCATGGTGTTGGCGACTTGGAGCATGTCGTTGGTCGATGAGATGGTGTAGGACTTGACCGTGTAACCCGACTTTTGCAAGGTTTTTTTCATCTGGGCCGCGTTGTAAGTACCACCTGAATCGGAAGTGGTTGAAATGATACCGATGGTCTTTGCCTTTGGCAATACTTCCTTAATAACAGCAGCTTGTTTTTGGTAAGGCGAGTCGCCGGCCACTCCGGTCACGTTCTTACCTGGCTTTGACAAAGAATTGACTAATTTCGCACCAACCGGGTTAGTGATACCCGCAAGGATGACGGGGGACTGCCCCTTCTCGGCCTGTGCCAACGATAGAGCAGCTGGCGTGGCGATACCAACGGTCAAGTCCATGTTTTTATTAGCAAAGTCTTGTGCCATGGTTTTTAAGTTCGCTTGGTTTGCCTGGGCATTTTGGTAGGAAATCTTAACGGTCTTTCCGTCTGTATAACCCCCAGCCTTTAAACCGGCGACAACACCCTCATGAATCTGATCCAAAGCAGGGTGCGTTACGAGTTGCAGAATACCAACGGTTGGTACCTTATTTTCTTTCTTGCTAGTTCCGTTGCCTTCTGCAAAGAAGGCAAAAACTAGAAAAGCAAGAATCACCGAAGTGACGGCTAATAAACGTTTATTCATGATTTTCTCCCATAAATGCTACCCAAGCTGTTTTTTTGCATGAAAAAAGCCTGCTCGGGTATTGTGATGTACCCAAACAGACTTTTATACATTAAAAAGAAGCCGGTTGGGACAAACTGTCATGACAGCTTGTCCGTATTCCGTCAAGCTGCGTTCCTACCGGCGCCACCATTGGCGATTCAATTGCGTTTGAAATGCAGTCATGTAATTGCTCCTAAAACATTAAAAGTTGACTTAAGCATACAAGAGTGCGCAACCCTTGTCAACAAAAATTAAAGAAAAATGTCTTTTCTCTAAGAAAATTAATCAAAGAGCTTAAAACGTTCGTCATCCTTTACGAAAGTCTTTGGATCCGCTGGTGCTTCGATGGAACCGAATGGCATCTCGCCACGGAGAGTCCAGCTGGCAGGAATATCAAAGGCTTCCTTCACTGCTTGATCAATTAGTGGGTTGTAGTGCTGAATGGAGGCGCCGATGTTATCTTCAGCCAAGCGCATCCATACCGAGTAGAGGGCAATCCCGATGGCCTCTTCGGCCCAACTGTCGAAGTTAGAGGCGTAGAGCGGTGCTTGTTCCTTCAAGCCCTGAACGATGTTTTCATCAGTGAAGTAGAGGACGGTTCCGAAACCAGCTTCAAAGGCGCCCTTGACTTTGGCAGTGGTTGCTTGGAAGGCTTCTTCTGAGGCTGAAACCTTTTTTAATTCTACTAAAGTCATTTCCCAAAGCTTTTCGTGAGCAGCACCCGTCAAAACAACGGCTTTAACTGATTGTGAATTAAAGGGGGATGGGCTTTCCTTAACGGCTTCCTTAATCATGTTGAAGAGCTCTTCTGGACTCTTCTTAACTTCTTTTCCCAATGCGTAAATTGAACGACGCTTTTTTTGTAATTCTTCGAATGTCATGGCTTACTCCGTTTCTTGTATTTTATAAAAGTACAAATAGTATGTTATACTAGTCGAGAATAAAAAACAAGGGGGAATGGTCATGAAGCCATCGTTAAAATTAACCAATGCCATCCACATTTTGATTTACATTTCGACTACTGACCAAAAGGCTACCTGCTCTTCCAAGGAAATTGCGGCCTCCGTGAACACTAACCCTTCGCGGATTCGGGCCCTCATGGCCGATTTACAAAGTGCGGGAATAATTGAACGCCTTGGCGATCACTTTTCACGACCAGTTTTAGCGAAACCTGCTGCTGCCATTAGTTTGGCCGATGTTCTTCAAGCAGTTGATCCTAACCCAGGCGTTTTTCCACTGGATAACAAAGTCAGTGATGACTGTCCGATTGCCCAGCAGGTTAACCCGGTACTTTCCACTTACTATGAAGAGATTGACCGGGCCCTCATTGAAAAGATGGCTGAAATCAATCTTGAAAACATTCTACAAGACGTTAATCAAAGGGCTGGGACCAATCTCTGTGTGATTAGCGGGGTTTCAAATGAAAAATGAGCGCTTGCCGTTGCTGGCCTTGGCCGTGTTTTTGGGAGGAGCAATCGGCGGGGCTTGCCGCTTTGCGCTTACCCTGGTTCCCTATTTGGGCGGCTGGCCAGCCATGACGGTTTTCATTAACTGTCTTGGAACCTTGGTGCTTTCAACATTGGGTGCCTACTTGAAGTCCTCAGATGAGGCACCAGCCTATTGGCAGGCGTTCATTGGAACAGGTTTTTGTGGTGGCTTCACAACTTTTAGTACCTTGATGTTGCAAGATGGTCATAACTTGATGACTGGGCACGTTCTTTTGGCCCTTTTCCTATTAGTTAGCAGTATTATCTTAGCCCTAGGTTCGCTTGCTTTTGGTCAGCGGTTCGGGAATTGGCTGGCTAACTGGAAGAAACGGAGGGAACGCTTATGATGGGACGGTTCTTGTTGGTCATGGGTGGAGCAGGTCTTGGCGCGTTGCTTCGCTATTTACTGCTGGCAATCTTTCCTTTAAAGAAGTCCTATTTTACGGGGATTTTTTGGATTAACGTGTTGGGATCTTTGGTCATGGGCTTCCTGTTCACTGTTCATCTTGACCAAAAGCTGGTAATCTTGTTGGAGACTGGTTTATTGGGTGGTTTTACAACCTTTTCGACAATGATGACGGAAAGTGCCCAACAGCAAAACGGACAAAGACAAATGGTGTACCTGCTGGTGCAACTATTTGCGGGCCTCGTTGCCTTTACTATTGGCTTGGTGGCCGGTCAATTACTCGAAATAAGACTTTAGATAACGATTTAGGAGACATGATATGGCTAAAATTGCGGTCATTACCGATTCATCATCCGCCCTACCACAGAGTTTACGAAATTCATTTTCAATTATTGAAGTGGCCATTCCCATTTTGTTTGGCCAGGAAACCTTCTTAGGTGGTCAGGACATCACTTCCATCGCACAGCTGGTGACAATGATGGGGGAGAAAAAAGAATTACCCACGACGTCGCAGCCCTCTCCGGCACAGTGGGAAATGGCGCTTAACCAGGCTAAGGACGCGGGCTATGACGAAGCGGTTATTATTACGCTTTCGTCTGGAATCTCCGGTGCTTTTCAGACGGCTAAGTTGGTTGCTGAAGGCTATGAGGGCTTGAATCGCGTTGAAGTAGTGGATTCAAAGCTTGTCAACATGGGCCAGGCCGCCCAGGCCTTATTGGCAGCTAGGTTGTCAAAAGAAGAAGCCACGATGGATGACATTCTGGCTAAGCTGGCGGATTTTCGAACACACATGGGCGTTCGCTTTGTCGTCAATGATATTTCGCACTTAAAGCGAACCGGTCGCCTTTCTCGGGGACAGGCGCTGATTGGTGGCTTGTTAAACATTAAGCCAATTTTGAACTTCGATATTGAGGGAGACGGCAAGATTGGGGCGGTTGGCAAGGCACGGAAGATGTCAGGGGCCAAGGACTTAATCCAAGAAGCCTTCGAAGCGTACCTGGCCAAAGTCGACTTTCCAGTGCGGGCCTACGTAATTGATGGTAATAACCAAAAGCTTGGTGATAAGTGGTTGAAGGACTTTACTAGCAAATATCCAGCGGTATCTTTTGAAAGGGCCGAAATGGACCCTGTGATTGGGGTCCACACTGGGGATGGGGCCATGGCCCTGATTTGGACGAAAGACTACCAATCCTATTCGAAGTGATGGAAATAACGTAACGAAAAAAAAGACCGGTCTTTTTATGTTAATGATGAATGGTTCAGTCGATGTTTTTGATTCCTAAAGCAGAGTCAAGCACGCCATTACGGCCGGATAGGCTGTAACGAAGATACTTTTGGTTGACATCAATGGTCATCTCTTCATCCATTTGATCCGTTGAATAAGGCTTTGCATAGACGGTTCCCAAGTTGGAATCAATTGTTGCACCAAATTCTGACAAATCGGTATTCTTTGGAACGAAGAGTAGATTGAACGAAAGGGCCAGTGTGCAGTTAGCTTCCTTCGAGAATGGACCAACACCGTCATCAAAGTCCAAAACAATCTTCTTGTCAGGGGTTGCGAACTTTTCCAAACGTGCCTTTGCTGCATCAGTAAATGTCAACTTCATGAATAGACCTCCTGCTTCTGTTTTCTTTCTTAACGACAAGTATAGTGTAAGGGAATTAACGTAAAAAGTCAAATTGGTATACTTGTTATTTTCGTCTTGTTGATTTGACTTTGCCAAAAGTGAAAAACTAAGCTAAACTGTTACAAAGCCTGTTGCCCCGTTTTTGAGAGGAATCAAGATGAAAAAAAGGACAAAAGCATATACGATTGTCTATGAAGTTTTAAACGCTGCCACGCATGGCGTTGGTTTTTGTTTGGCGTTAGTGGCTTCGGTCTTCTTAATTCAGAAGGTTTCGAGTCAGTCACCCAGCCCGCTAACGATTGCGGCCATTACCATCTATATTTTGTCAATTTTGCTATTTTTACTGGCTTCGACACTTTTTCATTCGCTGGTCTTTACTAAGGCCGCGAAAGTCTTTCAGTTTATGGATCATGCAGGGATTTACCTGGTGATTTTGGGTTCTTACACGCCCTATACGTGGCTAGTCTTGAAGTGGCCAATTGGCTGGGCCATTTGGACTGCCATCCTAGTGATGACGTTTGCTGGTCTCGTCTATGACATCTTTTTTGTTGGCCGCTGGCCTTGGGTAGCGGTGACCATTTACCTTGTGATGGGTTGGCTCATTATTTTAGTGATGCCCATTATCTGGCAATCGCTTTCGCCAGCTGCTTTCTGGCTTTTATTAACCGGAGGCGTGGTATACTCGCTAGGAACCATTTTTTATCTCGTCCCACAAATTCCAATGGGGCATGTTTATTGGCACGTTTTTGTTATTATTGGAGCGGGATTAATGTATTTCTCCATTTACCAAACGATTTAGGAAACTTGAAGGGAAACATAGGAAAAAGAAAATCATCATGGAAAAACTAAATTACCACTATCAGGACGCCTGGCGCTACACGACCACGGCCACCTGCCAATCACCAATTGATGTAGTGGCAGACAAGCTTGTTGATGGGCCGGCAATGGCCATTGACTGGTCGGGCTTAACCATCAGCCCACTGCTAAAAAAAGAACAGGTCATCGGCGACCAATTCTTTTGTCATGGAAAGCTTGTCATTGATGGACAGACGGTTGAACTCGTCCGTTTCCACATTCATGACGGTTTTGAACACCTATGGGACGGCCAAAGTGGTGCAGCCGAGCTACACCTTGTTTTTAAACGCGCTGATGGGGGGACGTTGGTTTTGGCAGTCTTTTTGGATGAAAATCCACAAGCTGAAGCTATTTTTAAGCCAATCCTAGATGGAACAGCGGCAAAGGTTGATTTGACAACTTTTTTGCCTAAAAATAAAAAAACAATGATGACCTATATGGGAACTTTGACGACGCCACCTTTGAAGAAAGACGTTGAATGGTTACTATTGAAGGAACGCCTGGGGATAAGTCCAGTGGATGTGGTGGCTTTTGCCCAAGCCTACCCGGATAATTACCGTAAGGTGCAACCGCTAGGAAATCGCTCGGTGGTACGTCATCAAATTACGAGTCTTCCTTGACCGTAGGGCTTGTTGACGAGTAGAGTAAATAGATAAGAAAAACAGCGCAGCGTATGTTGTGTCTGTTTTTATTTTGCTAAAGGAAGTGAATCATGAAAGAAGCAAGTCTTAAACGGGCAGCCCTGGTTGTGGCTGCCGCCCTCTTTATGCAGATGCTCGATTCAACAATTGTCACTACGGCACTGCCGCAAATTGCAACCGATTTATCGGTTAACCAATCGTCAGCCTCATTGCTGGTTTCGGTTTACATGCTTTTTGCCGCCATCTTCATTCCCTTGTCGGGTTGGATGGCAAAAAAGATGAGCCGCAAAACGCTTTTCTTGTTGGCGGTCATGCTCTTTACCCTCTCGTCAGTAGCTGCTGGACTAGTGAATAATCTAGCCTACATTTTGGTCATGCGTGCGATTCAGGGGATGGCGGGGGCAATGATGGTACCCGTTGGGAAACTCATCATTTTGGAAAACGTTGCGGCTAAGAATTTGTTACAAATTCTCTCCTTTCTGGTTTGGCCCGCTTTGATTGCACCAGCCATCGCGCCATTACTTGGGGGCTATGTTATTTCGGCGCTCTCCTGGCATTGGATTTTCTTCTTGAATTTGCCGATTGGGCTTGGTATTTTGCTAGCCGGCTATCTCCTGATTCATGATCAAAATGATCGGGAAGAAGCACCGTTTGACTTGGTTGGCTTTCTCCTCGTTGCGTTGGCTGCTGGATTGATTTTGGTAGCTGCCGAAGTGTTATCGCGTGGGTTGCCGCTGTTGGCCGTCGGGTCTGCGGTCCTTATATTGGGCATTTTCTTTGCTTTTCTGGCCTTTCGTCATTTACAAAAAGTCGAACAGCCACTCTTTGCTTTAGACGCCCTCAAAATTAAGTCTTTCCGGATTTATCAGACGGGGGGTTCCATCTTTTGGATGACGATTGGGGCCTTGCCTTACCTGTTGACCCTCCTACTACAGGTACCGTTCCACTGGTCAGCCATTGAGGCAGGAACGTATGTCATCTTCATCTTCTTAGGAAATTTGGCCATCAAGCCGTTTACAACGCCAATCATCCGGCGGACGGGCTACAAGTATGCCCTGGTGATTGCCCTTGGACTGGCCACCATGACGACTTTCCTAATGGCGGCCTTTACAATTGAAACGGCCAAGCCGTGGATTGCCTTTGTCGCCTTTGTTTCCGGAGTTGGTCGTTCATTAGCATTGACTTCCTATAATTCGCTTGCCTTTGCGGAACTTTCTAAAAAGGAAAAGAACGCGGCGAATACGTTACAATCCGTCATGCAGATGCTGTCACAGGCCTTTGGTGTCGGCTTTGTGGCGACTTTGGTCGCTTTGTTCTCAAAAATGTTTGTCACTAGTCTGGCTTACCAGGTAACACTCTTTTTGGTGGCGTTAATTTCGCTTTATCCATTACTTGAGGTATTGACCTTGCCGAAAAACGTTGGTGAAAAAACGTTATAAAGTCTTTAAAGACCGCTTTGCGGTCTTTTTTATTGCAAATAAATGAGAACTACTGGATAATGGCTGTAGGAAATGAGTACAAAAGGAGGTACGAGATGACAACACGTTATCAAGATGATTTTTATCAGGCAGTCAATGGTGACTGGATTGAAAAAGCCACGATTCCAGCGGACCGACCAGTAACTGGTGGTTTTTACGATTTGGTCGAGGGAATCGAAAAAGAAGAACGCCGAGTGCTTGAGCAAATTGAAAAGGGGGAACAGGAAACCCCAGAAGACCTCCGTGAATTTGTTAAATTGCATCGTTTAACCAATGATTGGTCAAAGCGTGCGGAAAATGAAAAACGTGAGGTTAAGAAGTTTTTGGCGCCACTGCTTGCTTTAACGTCTTGGCAAGACTTTCAAGAGCAAGAGGGTCAGTTGATTAAGGCAGGCTATTCAACGATTCTAGAGCCCACCATCAGCCCGGATTCGAAAAACACGAGTCGCAACGAACTTTGGCTAGCTAGTCCAGATTTGATTTTGCCGGACACGACTTCGTACCAAGATAAAGAGCAGAAAGAAGCACTTTTGTCTACCTGGTCAGCGATGGTCAAGGCATTACTCCAAAAGTTGGACTTGGCAGATGAAGGAACAGACTGGATTGATCAAGCATTGGCCTTTGATCAACTCTTAGCCGATCGCGAATCTTCTTCGGAAGAACTATCCGATTCATGGAAGAACTATCACCCAATGACGGTTGCTGCCGCACAGGAGAAGGTGCCGGCCGTTGCCTTGGCTAAGACGTTAACGACTTTGGTAGGGGAAAATCCGGAGAAAGTTATTATCTATGACGGGCCATTCTTTGACCGGGCCAACGAGGCATATGCCGAGCAAAACTTTGACAATGTGAAGGGGTGGTTGATTATCGAAAACCTGCTCGAGGTCGCCGGTTTTCTTGGGGATGAGACGCGTGTGCTGGCTGGTCAATACGGGCGCGCATTGTCTGGAACCAAAGAAGCAGTTAAGCCAGAGAAGGCTGCTTTTCGTCAAGCGCGGGCCTTCTTTTCACAACGTATCGGAAAATGGTATGGTGAAACTTACTTTGGACCAAAGGCCAAGGCGGATGTTGAGGCCATGGTGCAGGAGTTAATCAAGGTCTATGAAGGCCGTTTTGACCAAATTGACTGGCTTTCCGATGATACGCGGGCCAAGGCAAAGGTGAAGTTGAATGCCCTAGGTGTTAAAGTCGGGTACCCTGAACAGTTGCCGGATTACTTACTGAAGCGGACCGTTGACGAACAGGCATCTTTGCTCGAAAACGTGCAGCGCTTTTCGAAAGAATCAGTTGCTGAACACTTCTCAAAGTGGGGGAAGGAACCTGACAAGTCCCGCTGGGGCATGTCGGCTGATACGGTCAACGCCTACTATTCACCAGATTTCAACCACATCGTCTTTCCGGCCGCCATTTTGCAGGCACCTTTCTATGACTTGAAGCAGACGGCTAGTCAGAACTTTGGGGGTATTGGAACGGTCATTGCCCACGAAATTACGCACGCTTTCGACACCAACGGTGCTCGCTATGATGAAAAGGGAAACTTAAAGGAATGGTGGACAAAGGAGGATTTTGCCCACTTTGAAGAAAAGACGGCAGCCGTTGTGAAGGCTTTCGATGGGTTGGATTCCGCTGGTGCCAAAGTCAATGGGCACCTCACGGTTTCGGAAAACGTTGCCGATTTGGGTGGCGTTTCCGCCGCTTTGGCTGCTGCCAAGGCGGGCGGGGATGCCAACATCAAAGCGTTCTTTGAGAACTTTGCCACGCTTTGGCGGCAAAAGGCGGAACCAAAGTACATGGCTTTATTGGCCACGATTGATGTTCACGCCCCCGCTAAGTTGCGAACGAACGTGACGGTCAAAAACTTTGATGACTTTGAAAACGCTTTTGAAGTGAAAGAGGGGGATGGTATGTACTTGGCCCCAGAATCTCGAATTCAAATTTGGTAAAAAATTTCTTGAAAAACCTTGTCAGAAAACAGCTTTCTTGTTAATATAGAGAAGTTGTTTAAGACATGGGAGTGTAGCGAAGTCTGGCTAAACGCGACGGACTGTAACTCCGTTCCTTCGGGTTCGTAGGTTCGAATCCTACCGCTCCCATTGCCTCGCTTCAGGCAAATTTGAAGCATTGCCCCTTGGCCAAGTGGTAAGGCAGAGGTTTTTGGTACCTCCATGCGCTGGTTCGATCCCAGCAGGGGCAATCAAGTAAAAAGCAGACCGGAAGGTCTGCTTTTTTGTTGCTGTAAAAATTCGGGAAACGATTTCCTTGTGGCTTTTATGCCGTTTTGGGGAACTTTATTCCACATCGTGATAATGGCTGGGAGAAGACGGTTTACCGGCGTATGATGACAGTAATGAAAGCGTAAAAGGAGTGGGGCTCGTAAAATTCATTGATAGGGAATCAGGGTCGATTCTCTGCCTGCAATAGAGGAGCCTAATGATGATCGTTACTGCCTACCACGGAACTAGCAGAAAGAACGCTAAAAAGATTTTAACGGAAGGCTTTCGCATAGAAAAAGGAAGACAGCGTTATCCCAATGATTTAGGCCATGGTATTTATGGTTATCTGGATAGTAGTCCAGAAAAGGGGGATGTCTATTTTATGCAGACGGCAAAGGAAAATGCGCTGCTGTTTGCAAAACAAATTCGAAAGGTGCCCGCCAAACAGATAGTTGTTCTAAAGCTAACCATACAAATCGACATTCAGAACTATCTCGATTTAAATCAATTGGTTAACCGAAACCATGTTTTGCATTTGTATCAAAAGATAATTGGTGGGGTATTACGGGATATTAAGAAGGAATATGTTTCGGATCGGATTAGTCGGCGGCGACAAATGGATGGCGTTGTACTTGAAAAGTTGAATCAAGTCGGTATTATTTCGTTGCCACCGGTGGTGATAAAAGATACGTTTACGCGATTTAATGGCATCCTGTCGAATTTTACTAATGGTCGGGAAATCGTCATCAGAGACCCGAGGTATATTCACCTCATTGAAGCGATAGAAGAGCAAGGAGTAATGAAATGATTATTGATGGAAAAGAAGTTCAAGGCGTTATTCTTCCCGTTTTAACAGATGAAGAAATAGAAGAAAAATTAACTCCAGCTATTCGTCAGGAATGGCTCGAGCTTTTCGAAGAACAGGACCGGCGGATTGAAGAATGGCAAAATGAGCATAATTTCTAAAATCCGCTTGTTTCCGCTTGTTTAAAGTTATGCAAGATATTCTTGCTTGGCAATCGGCCGCTAATTTCGTAACCTGTAAGAGATGAATTTACGGAGGTGACGAGATGGAGTTTGGCAAACGGCTGCAACAACTACGACAGGAAAAAGGATTAACCCAAGAACAGCTAGCGAAAGAATTTTACACGAGCCGGCAAAATATTTCTTCTTGGGAAAATGGAAAAACCTATCCAAATATGCAGGATTTGGTTCATTTATCGGATTTCTTTGGTGTGAGCCTAGATGTCTTTTTGAAGGAAGATGGCCAAGTGCAAGAGAGTTTGGAGAAGGCGCCCGTGAAAAAGTTATTAACGCGTCTTTACGTTAAGCTAACAATCAGTCTTTTACTATTATTATTAAGTGATGTGGCGCAAGACCTTCTCAAGGTGCCTTTGCAAGCGGAGGTTTGGCTGATTGTTTTCTTTATCATTGTTAGTGCAGCTAATAACATTGAAGAATTTAACAAAGAGTTTGGTATTAAAGTGATTTATCCCTGGCAACTGCACCTCCGCAAGTAACAAAATGAACAAATTTAGCAGTGCTTGCAGACATTTGCTAGTGTTTGCTTTATAATTGGTCTTGTTAGATAAAGAAATGATTTGGGAGGCACACATGGCAAAATTAACTGTACAAGACTTGAAGAATTTGGCCGGTAAGAAAGTATTGATGCGAGTGGACTTTAACGTCCCTATTAAGGCTGGCGTTATTGGAAACGATAACCGTATCGTGGCTGCTTTGCCTACCATCAAGCATGTGTTGAAGGAAAACGGTCGTGCCGTTTTGTTCTCACACTTGGGACGTGTTAAGAAAGAAGAAGACAAGAAGGAATTGTCTTTGGCACCAGTAGCTAAGCGCTTAGGCGAATTGTTGGGACAAGAAGTGATCTTCGTTCCTGAAACGCGTGGTGCTAAGTTGGAAGCCGCAATCAATGACTTGAAAGATGGTCAGGTATTGATGGTGGAAAACACTCGTTTCGAAGACGTGAAGAACGGTGAATACGTCAAGTTGGAATCTGGTAACGACCCTGAATTAGGTAAGTACTGGGCTTCACTTGGAGATGATCTCTTCATTAACGATGCCTTCGGTACGGCTCACCGTGCTCACGCCTCAAACGTTGGAATTGCTTCAAACGTTGACCAGGCTGCTGCCGGTTACTTGATGGAAAAGGAAATCAAGTTCTTGGGTGATGCGGTTGATACACCAAAGCGTCCATTCGTTGCTATCATTGGTGGTGCAAAGGTTTCCGACAAGATTGAAGTTGTTCAATCATTGTTGAAGAAGGCTGACAAGGTGATCGTTGGTGGTGGAATGGCTTATACATTCGACGCTGCTAAGGGTAACAAGATTGGTAACTCACTCTTTGAAGAAGACAAGGTACAAACAGCCAAGGACTTGATGGCCGAAGCTGGGGACAAGCTAGTGTTGCCAGTTGACTCTGTTGCCGCAGATGCTTTCTCAAACGATGCCAAGACGGAAGTTGTTGATGCCGATGCTGGTATTCCTGATGGCTACATGGGCTTGGACATTGGTCCTAAGTCAATTAAGCTCTTCGATGACGTGTTGAACGATGCCAAGACGGTTGTTTGGAACGGCCCAATGGGTGTGTTTGAAATGCCAAACTTTGCTAAGGGTACGTTGGCCATTGGTGAAGAACTCGTTAAGGTAACGGAAAACGGTGGGACGACCATCGTTGGTGGTGGTGACTCAACTGCTGCCGTTCAAGCCTTGGGTGTTGCAGACAAGTTGTCACACATCTCAACTGGTGGTGGGGCTTCCCTTGAATACCTTGAAGGTAAGGAATTGCCTGGTATCGCCTCATTGACGAACAAGTAAACAAATTTTCAAAAGTCGACTGCGGTCGGCTTTTTTATTTGGTCTTTGAGTTAGCCGATGGTTTCATTCTAAATTTGTAAGGCGTATAATGGATACAACGTAAATTGAGAAGGGGTGTACTGTGTCAAACGAGCAAAAAGTCCGCGAACAAGAATACCTAAATGAAACCTTAAAGAAGATTGACTTGGCCCAACTAGAGGCTGAAGCCGAGGTTAAAAAGTCCAAGGGATCCTTAGCCGATGTATCAGCTGCCTGGGATGACGTCCGCGTCAAGACATCAACCTATTCCGGTATCGTGGAAACGGCGATGTCCATTCGTCAGCAACAGCAAGCGATTCAGGAACGACAGTCAGCTAAATCTCGTGCGGAAGATCGCTACAAAACGTTGGCGAAGCAAAAGGATAAGCCCTATTTTGCGCGCATCGATTTTTTGGACAATGCGGAAGAGAACCGTGAAAAAGAGACCGTTTACATTGGTCTGGCCTCGTTTGCTGACGATGACGGCCGTTTTTGGGTCTACGATTGGCGAACACCAGTTGCCTCAATCTATTACGATGGTGGTCTTGGTAAAGTCGACTACATGACTCCTGCCGGTAAGCAAACGGCTGATGTGACATTGAAGCGTCAGTTTGAAATTGAAAAGGGTGTGATTGTCACGCTTTTTGATACGGAAGAAGCGATTGGGGATGCCATGCTTCTCAATGCGCTGTCTGGTGAGTCGACGACCAAGATGAAGTCGATTGTCACGACCATCCAAAAAGAGCAGAACAAGATCATCCGTAATACGGATGCGGACCTACTCTTTGTTCAAGGAGCGGCTGGTTCTGGAAAGACGGCGGCCATTATGCAACGAGTGGCTTATCTTCTTTATCGTTACCGTGGTAAGTTGAACTCGGGTCAGGTGGTGATGTTTTCACCTAACCAATTGTTTAATGACTACGTGGACCAGGTCTTGCCAGAATTGGGTGAACAGAACCTGGTGCAGCTGACTTTCTACCAGTATGCGTCACACCGTTTGCCACGGTTTGAAGTTCAAACGCTGGAAGACCGCTTTGAAAAGAATAAACAAAACGAGAAAATTGATCACCTACTTGGTTCGCTTGACATGTTCCGGGCTGTCCAAAGCTATGCTCAGGATTTGAATCAATCCGGATTAAAGGTTCGGAATCTGAACTTCCGTGGCGAAGTACTCTTGAGTAAAGAGAAGATTCAAAGCGTTTACTACCAATATAATGAGAACTACAAGTTGTCACAGCGACTCGAAGCAACCCAGGAAAGTCTGATCCGTTCGCTTCGCTCGCAGGTTGGGGTTCAAATGAAGTCCGACTGGGTCGAGCTAGCCATTGAGAACCTGTCGAAGCAGGAATATGACGAATTAGTTGGGGCTGGTCAAGTTCGGTTAGGGGATGACCAGGTTAATGACGCGGGTGATTTGACTCGTCGTCATCAACTTGGCGAAGGACCAAAGGAACGGACTTTTGCTTCTGATAAACAAGAACGTAATTTCCTGGCGAAAAAGATTGCAACAAAGGCCCTGCGTCCGCTAGCTAAGCGCGTTCGTCGCGCAGGATTCATCAATATTAACGCGCAGTTTGTTGATCTCTTACGGGCACTGCCAAAGTATTTGAATTTGGCCGACTTTCAAATTAGTTCAGGCGAATGGACGGCTTACATTGCCACTGTCATTGAGCAGGTTAAGGAGCGCAAGCTATCGCTATCAACGACGACCATTTATCTCTATTTGTATGATTTGATTACTGGAAAGCATGGGCAACGTGAAATTCGTTACCTCTTTATTGACGAAATTCAGGACTATACGCCTTTCCAATTGGCCTTTTTGAAGTTTTCATTCCCAAACGCCAAGTTTACGGTTTTGGGCGACCTGAACCAAGCAATCTTTACTCAAGACTGGGCTTCATCGTTGGAAGAGGACTTTGCCTCACTCTTTAATCCCGAAAAAGTCGACTTTGTTGAGTTGACGCAAACTTACCGTTCAACGAAGCAGATTACAGACTTTTCAAAAGCCTTGTTGAAAAACGGTAAAACCATCGAGGCCTTTAACCGGTCAGGTGATTTGCCGGTTGTTAAGATGGCGAAGACGGAAGCGGAGGCTGTCCAAGCGGCCCGTGAACAGCTTGCCGTTAACGAGGGGGATGGCGAACAAACGGCCATTATCACCCAAACATTGGCCGAAGCGAAAGCCTTGGCCGAGGAGTTAAAAGACGAACCAGTGACACTCATTCGTTCCGAAAACCAGCGTTTGGCACCTGGGGCTGTCATTTTGCCGTCATACTTAGCCAAGGGCTTGGAGTTTGATGCCGTCATTGTCTGGCAAGCTGATGCCGCTCATTATCAGTCAGATGATGTTCGTCGCCTGTTGTATACTGTGACGTCCCGAGCCATGCACCGTTTGACCTTGATTGGCGCTGGCCAGGAATCGCCAATGATACAGGCATTGCCGAAGTCTCTTTACAAATTGGAGGCCGTTGATGATTGAACGATTAATTGAAGAAGTAAAAAACGCCCATCAGGGTGTTTTTTTTACGATTGGACTAACCGGTTCTGTTGCAGTTGGAAAGTCAACGCTGGCTGACCAACTTGCGATGGAAATCAAGGCGGCGGGCCTAACAGTTCAAGTGCTCTCGACGGATGCTTTCTTGAAGACAAATGAACAACTTCATCAAGAAGGTATCTTTGATGAAAAGGGATTTCCAAATAGCTATGACCTAAAAGGAATGGCAACGTTTATCGAAAATTTCCGGAATGGACAACAGACTCAGCGCACGGCTGTCTATTCGCAAACCCTGGCTGACCGGGTTCCTGGGAAAGAAAGCATCATTGACCGGCCAGATGTTTTGATTTTAGAGGGGGTTGTCGCCCTACAATTACCGAAAAAACTGCTTGATTTAACCGTCTTTTTAGAAGCGGATTTGCAGGATATCCGTGACTGGTATTTAGCCCGTAATTTATTAGCGACCGTCAAGTCCGCAAACGAACCCAATTCTTGGCGGGCCAAGTACGCTGATATGCCGCTCTTGGACTTTTATAAACTTGCCATGGGGGTGTGGGAAAAAACGAACCAGCAAAACTATGACCGCTTTATCTACCCAACGAAGGGAAAAGCCGACTGGGTGGTTTCAGTCGACTACTATCACCAAATTCAGTCGATTACGCCAGGTACTGCTAAAGACTAGACCTTAGTTTAAGGATTCTGTTAAGATTGGGCTTGTTTGACTTTTAAAATTTTTAGCAGTAGTATACTTGTCTGGATTATTTCTTGTTATATATGGAGGAAGAAATGGCAAATTCAACGGATAACACCACTGGGAAACCGGTGAATAAATTAGCCATGATGGCCTTGCTGATGATTGGTTCCTTTGTGATCATCTTGATGCAGACCTCATTGGGAACGGCCTTGCCAGCGCTGATGACGGCATTTAATGTCGATTCTGCAACCGTGCAGTGGCTGACGACTATCTTTTTGATGGTTAACGGAATCATGGTGCCAGTTTCGGCTTACATGACAACGCGGATTCCAACGAAGTATCTTTACTTGACAGCTTTGGCCGTCTATATCTTAGGGACCTTTATGGCCTGGACCGCCCCAACATCTGCCTTTTGGGTCTTGATGTTGGCCCGTGCCTTGCAAGCCATGGCTGCGGGAATTGTTATGCCTTTGATGCAGGTTGTGGCTTTGACGATTTTCTCAGAAAATTCTCGTGGAAAGGCTTTGGGTTCCATTGGGTTGGTTATCGGAATGGCACCAGCCATCGGACCGACTTTGAGTGGTTGGATTCTGGACAGCAAGCATGACTTTCTTGGTTTAACCTGGGGTGGCGACTGGCGGTCAATCTTTGGATTGGTCTTGCCTTTGGCCATTATCGTGTTTATTCTTTCCATCTTTTACTTTAAAAACGTTTTGGAAACGAAGAAGGTTTCACTTAACATCCGTTCATTGATTGAATCAACGGTTGGATTTGGTTTGTTGCTCTTCGGATTTGCCATGGTTTCAGACCACGGTTGGGACTCATTCAGCTATGTTATTGCACCAATCATTGTGGGTGCCTTGGTTATTGCGGAATTTGCCCGTCATCAGTTACACATGGAAACACCGTTTTTGGATGTTCGCGTGCTGATGAACAAGCAATTCGCCTTGACGACAACGATGGTTTCCTTAACTTTCATCGCCATGTTGGGTGTTGAAATGGTACTGCCAACCTACATGCAGACGGTACGTGGTTTGACGGCCTTGAATTCTGGTCTGACTTTGCTACCCGGCGCCTTAATGATGGGCTTGATTTCACCAATTGCCGGCTCTTTCTACGACAAATATGGTGCCAAGCGCTTGGCAATCTTTGGCTTTGCCCTCGTCACCTTGGCCACTTTGCCTTACTACTACCTAACGGCAGAAACGCCAACCATTTACATTACGGCGCTCTACATGGTTCGAATGGCCGGCATTGCCTTTACCATGATGCCGTTGACGTCATCGGCCATGGGTGCGTTGGCTAAGGAAGAAAATGCTCAAGGAACGGCCGTCAACAACACGGCCCGTCAAATTGCTGCTTCACTTGGAACGGCTGTCTTGGCCTCCGTCATGCAGTCGGTTGCAAACGACAACATGCCAAGCAACGCCTTGAAGTCGGCAGATCCGATTGCCTATGGATCAAAGGCGATTACGGCAACGCTTGACGGTTTCCACACGTCGTTCTTCGTGGCAGCCATGTTTGCCTTGGCCGCTTTCGTCCTTGCCTTCTTCCTACACAACGGAAAGGTCAACCAACCAGAAATAAAGGAGAACTAAGATGATTATCGTTCTATTAATTTTATTTGTTATTCTGGCTTTCCTTTCCATCATGCTGGTTAAGGATTCTAAGGTACGGATTGCCGCTACCGTTGTTTCCTTTATCGCTGTTGCTGGTTCTCTTGTGTTGATTACTGGTAACGCTCATGATCATTGGGGGATGAAAGTCAAGACGGTCACGACTAAGGTACAGATTTATTCTGCCCAAGACCAAAACACGTATGGTGTCTTGGCATACCAACCAATTGGGACTTCAGGCCGTGAAAAGGCTTATGTTTACAAGGTACAAGCAAACTCTTTGAAGACAACGGTTGCCAAGCCTGACCTCAAGACAACGACTTCGATTGAGCATGTTGATGGCAATCAGGCTTTCCAAGTGACAAAGGCGAAGGAATACGTGTATGACAACGGCTTTTATCAGTTCCTCTTTGGTTGGGCTGGTAACAACCACGAGGTTAAGTCGAAAGTCGTGACCTACCAAGTACCAAGTACTTGGATTGCACTGTCTGCAGAGGAAGGGGCTAAGCTAAAGAGCATCTTAGCTGCCAAAACAGCTGCTAAGGACGCCGACTTTATCAGCTTTATTCAACAAAATAAGCAGGAAGCGGTTGATAACCCTGAACAGGCTGCGCGTGATGCAGTTGCTTATTACCAAAACGTATTAAATAACGGTTAAGCGAATGGTTTTAGCAATTGGTCTTGACCACTATGTGAGAAATCGGACTTATTAATTGCCAAAGCCAGCTGACTGTGCTACACTAATCTTGTATTTAAGTTTGAATTTTGATTTTGATTTGTTTTTTTCGGAAGGCGTCATACCAAAAGAATCATATTTATATACATGACACAGATGGGATGATCCCGAAGGAGAAACAATCATGGAAAAAGGCACTGTAAAGTGGTTTAACAGCGAAAAGGGCTACGGCTTCATTACTCGCGAAAACGGTGAAGATGTGTTCGCACACTTCTCAGCTATCCAAGGCGACGGCTTCAAGACTTTGGAAGACGGACAAAACGTAACGTTTGATGTTGAAAACTCAGACCGCGGTTTGCAAGCTGTAAACATCGTTAAGGACTAATTCTTTCATTAGTTTTAAAAGCTCAGACATTTGTCTGGGCTTTTTTCTTTTGTCCGAAAAATGCAAAGAACTTGGATAATGTTGTATAATAAACAAGAATTATTCAAGCAAACAAAGGAGCTAGAACATGGCAAAATTAGTTTTGATCCGTCACGGACAAAGTGAATGGAACGCATTGAACTTGTTTAACGGATGGGTGGACACAAAGTTGTCCGAACAAGGTATTGAACAAGCCAAGCACGCAGGGGAATTGTTGAAGCAAGAGGGCATTGTTTTTGACCAAGCCTACACATCAGTTTTGACCCGTGCCATTACGACTTTGCACTATGCTTTGGAAGAAGCTGGTCAACTTTACGTACCAGAAGAAAAGTCATGGCGCCTAAACGAACGTCACTACGGTGCTTTGCAGGGACAAAACAAGGCGGAAGCAGCTAAGAAGTGGGGCGACGAGCAGGTTCACATCTGGCGTCGTTCCTACGATGTTTTGCCTCCATTGCTTGATGACTACGAAAAGACGGTTGAAGTACAGGGTAAGACATACCCTGCTTTTGATGCTCGTTACGCTGATGTACCTTACGGTGATTTGCCATTGGGTGAAAACTTGAAGGTTACTTTGGAACGTGTTTTGCCTTTCTTTGATGCTAAAATCAAGAAGGATTTGGAAGCCGGCAAGGACGTTGTCATTGCTGCCCACGGTAACTCACTTCGTGCTTTGGTAAAGCACTTGGAAAACATTTCCGATGACGACATTTTGAACGTTGAAATCGCAAACGGTCAACCAATCGTTTATGATTTGAACGCTGATTTGTCAATTAACGACAAGAAGACATTGAAGTAATTAAAAAGTCCACTAAAGCTCATCGTTTTGGTGGGCTTTTTCTGCAGGCAAAATAAGGAGCGCAAACATGGTAAAAAAAGAAAATAACGCCCCACTTTATAAATTGTATGAACGACCACCCTTTCCAACCTTAATCGGTCTTTCTCTCCAACATCTTTTCTCGATGTTTGGTGCGACCATCTTGGTTCCGTTATTGGTCGGACTGAACCCCAGTGTTGCCCTTTTTTCTTCTGGAATTGGTACGCTGATTCATTTGCTCGTGACAAAGGGGCGTGTACCCGCCTACATGGGCTCATCGTTCGCCTTCATTATTCCGATGACTTCGCTTCTGAAGACATTTGGCTACCCTGCGGTTGGCCAGGGTGTGGTGGCTGTCGGCTTGTGTTATTTAGTCATTGCCCTGCTCGTTGCTAAAGTCGGTACCGGTTGGATGGATCGAATCTTTCCTCCCGAAGTCGTGGGTCCGGTGATTATGGTGATTGGCCTTTCATTGGCCCAGACGGCTGCACAGTCCGGAACCCAAATTAATGGGCAATACGACTGGCGGGCCTTTTTGGTGGCTGGCCTCACGCTGTTGGTCATGATCTTTACCAATCAATACTTAAAGGGCTTCCTCGGGATGATTCCGGTTTTAATTGGAATCGTCGTTGGCTATGTGCTAGCCCTTGCCTTTGGCTTGGTGGACTTGTCAGGAATTGGGCAGGCCAGCTGGTTCTCGATGCCTAAGTTTGACTTTTTGTTCATGAACCATGGGCACTTTGATGGTAACTTTTATCCACTGGCCATGCTGACGATGGTGCCGCTTGTTTTGGTCACGTTATCTGAGCACATTGGGCATTTACTTGTCTTGAAAAAGATTACGGAGCACGACTTTTTCACGGATCCGGGCTTGAATAAGACCTTGGCTGGCGATGGCTTAGCCTCTGTCTTTGCCGGTCTAGTTGGTGGTCCCGCCGTGACTTCTTATGGAGAAAACATCGGGGTTATGCAGTTATCAAAGGTCTATTCCGTCTGGGTTATCGGAGGGGCTGCTGTCTTTGCTGCTGTCTTTGCCTTTATTGGTAAGTTAACGGCCATTATTCAATCGGTTCCCGCCGCCGTAACGGGTGGTGTTGGTTTGATGCTGTATGGTGTTATCGCTGCTGCCGGACTACAGGTGTTGGTTGATAATAAAGTCGATTATTCACAAAAGCGTAACTTGTTAATTGCCGGACCAGTGATGGTTATTGGGATTGGAAACTTCCACTTAGCGTTGACCTCACAAATTGACTTTTCAGGTGTGGCCTTGGCGACTGTATTGGGCGTGATTTTAAATCTCTGTTTACCAAAGTCAACTAAGTAACTCATCCAAAGAAGTATGATTACGTCGTCATCTATTTGGTTGGATTTTCACAAAAAAGAGAAAAAAGAGGCGCTTCAATAGGAAAATTACAAAAGAATAGCTGGTGAGTTTTTATCATTTATTTCTTTTGAAGGGCTTGATAAAGCCTTTTCTAAGCAGTTAACCAACATATTAAACATTTTGTTGCATAATTGTACGATACATTTAAAATTTTCTTGATTTGTTGTGAATTTAGCACAAAATCGCTTGTATTTAGAAAATAGTGGGCGTATTATTGGGGGTATATTTTGAGGTATGGGAGCGAATGTCTTATACCAAAATAAAGAACTGCAGAAAGGAGAAAACCGATGGATGAACCGACATCAACCTTTTCGTTGTTGGGTCTGACTTTCACCTGGACAACAGTGATTTCAACTTTGTTAGCGATGACCGTTGTTGTCTTGTTGGCAGTCTTCCTAACGCGAAAAGTTGCGATTCGACCGTCACGTGGGCAAAACGTGATTGAGTATGTCTTGGACTTTGTCAGGGGAATTTTAGGGGACCAGTTACCTAACAACCTGGCCCGTCAATTTGGGCTGTATAGCTTTACCCTGTTCTTGTTCCTTGTTGTTTCAAACGAAATGGGACTGTTGCTACAAGTTAAGACAGCTTCAGATGTGACCTTGATTAAGTCCCCAACGGCCGATCCTTTAATTGCATTTAGTTTAGCCATTATGTCTTTGATGCTTGCTCATGCAACTGGTGTGAAAACACTGGGCTTGGGTGGCTATCTGAAGAACATGTTCCTAAAACCATATGCTGCCATGTTCCCGTTGAATGTCGTTGAACAAGTGACGAACTTTTTGACACTTGCGCTACGACTCTTTGGAAACATCTTCGCTGGAGAATTGATGTTGAATTTGCTGGCAAGTATGGCCTTTTCATTAAATGGCTTTGGTTGGATCATTGCATTGCCGCTAGAGATGGCTTGGCAGGCCTTCTCGTTATTGATCGGTGGCATCCAGGCCTACGTCTTTGTTATGCTGACGGCTGTGTTTACGGCCCAGTTATCAGGCGAAGAATAGGACTTTGTTGCTGATGTAGTCAACACGGGGGACCGTTATCATCCAATAGTAAAGAAGAAACGCTCTTTCGTATTAAAAGGAGAAAGCAAATGGATTTACAGAACTTAGGAGTTATTGCAGCTGGAATCGCCTTCGCCGGAGCTGCCATTGGTGGTGGTATCGGTGTTGGTATCATGTATTCACAGTTTTTGGCCGGAATGTCTCGCCAGCCTGAATTAGCTGGAAAGCTTTTGTCACGTGCCTTCCTTGGGTTGGCTTTGGCCGAAGCCCTACCAATCATCGTTGTTGGTATGGCCTTTACTTTGATTAACAAGTAAGCAAAAGCCCTAGAGGAGATAGATGATGGCACAAACATTATTAATGACAAAGGCGATGCCTCTTGGCGATATGGTCTTTATTATTGTTGCCTTCCTCCTACTGATGGTCATTCTCAAGAACGTGGCCTATGGACCGTTAACAAAGGTCTTGGACCAACGTGCAGATAAGATTAATAAGGATTTGGATGAGGCTGAACAAAAGAACCAAGATGCCGCTTCCTTAGTTGAACAACGTCAAAAGGAATTGTCCGATTCAAAGAATCAGGCCAGTCAAATGATTACCGTGGCTAAGAAGTCCGCCAAGGAACAATCAGACGCCTTGATTCAAGCAGCGAATACGCAAGTTGCTGGTATGCGCCAGTCTGCTCAAGAAGATGCTGCACAGATGAAGGATGATGCAATGAACACGGCCAAAAAGGACGTGGCGGACTTGTCCGTAACGATTGCGTCAAAGTTGATTCAAAAAGAATTATCTGCTGATGACCAGCGGGCCCTAATTGATGCATACTTAGCAGAATTGGGTCAGCAGTAAGGAGGACAGATGGCTAATAAAAAAGGAAAAGTGGTCGACCAATACGCTAAGGCACTCTTAGCCTACGGCGCCGACCAAGATTCTTTTGACAGCCTACTGGCTGATTTGAAAGTCGTGACACAAGTGGTTGAAAGCACGCCAAAATTGACGGCGCTTTTAGCTGCACAAACGATTTCAGAAGAAGACCAAGTCTCCTTATTGGACACATTGACTAAGGGAGCCAACCAGGCGGTTGTGAATTTAACAAAGATTTTGTTGTCACACCACCATTTCGCCTTGCTAGGCGCTGTTACCAATCGATTCATTGAGCTGTACCAACAGAGTCAAGGAATCGAACCCGTCGTTATCACGTCAGCAGTAGCTGTTGATGATGAGCAAAAGGGACGGTTGGAACAAGCCTTTTTGAAGCAAAGTGGCGCAAAAACGGTTGAAGCTACTTACCAAATCAATCCCGATTTGATTGCCGGTGTGTCCATGCAATCCAAGTCAATTTTGATTGACGGATCGCTGAAGACGAAGATTGCCAAATTGAAGGCAGAGTTACTAGGTTAGTGAGGGAAAGACATGGCGATTCAAGCTGAAGAAATTTCTGCTTTAATTAAGCAGCAGCTCGAAAAGTTCGACACAAAACTGACTGTAGAAGAAATTGGAACCGTTACCTACATCGGTGATGGTGTTGCACGAGCAACTGGATTGGCAAATGCCCTTTCTGGTGAGTTGTTGACTTTTAACAACGGTGCATACGGAATGGTTCAAAACCTGGAAGAATCTGAAGTGGGAATCATTGTTTTGGGTTCCTCAGAAGGTATTCGCGAAGGTGATACAGTTAAGCGGACGGGACACGTAATGGAAGTCCCTGTCGGTGAAGAACTTATCGGGCGTGTCGTTAACGCTTTGGGGCAACCCATTGACGGTTTAGGCGACTTGAAAACAACAAAGACTCGACCTGTCGAAGCCAAGGCACCTGGTGTCATGGCTCGTAAGTCAGTTTCTGAACCAGTTCAAACCGGAATTAAGGCCATTGATGCCCTTGTTCCAATCGGTCGTGGTCAGCGTGAGTTGATTATCGGTGACCGTAAGACTGGTAAGACATCCATTGCCATCGATACAATCTTGAACCAAAAGGATCAAGACATGATTGTTATCTATGTAGCGGTCGGTCAAAAGGATTCAACGGTTCGTGAACAGGTTGCCACGTTGAAGCGCATGGGTGCCATGGATTACACAATTGTCGTGAATGCAGGACCTGCTGAAGCGGCCGCTCTATTGTACTTGGCGCCATATGCCGGTGCAGCGATGGGTGAAGAATTCATGTATAACGGCAAGCATGTCTTGATTGTCTTTGATGATTTGTCAAAGCAAGCAACGGCATACCGTGAGATATCCTTGATTCTTCGTCGTCCGCCTGGTCGTGAAGCCTACCCTGGTGACGTCTTCTACTTGCACTCACGTTTGCTTGAACGTGCAGCCAAGTTGTCAGACGAATTGGGTGGTGGCTCAATGACGGCTTTGCCAATCATTGAAACGCAGGCCGGGGATGTGTCGGCCTATATTCCAACGAACGTTATCTCCATTACCGATGGACAGATTTTCTTGGATGCTGATCAATTCCGTGCCGGAGTTCGACCAGCCATTGATGCTGGAACTTCTGTTTCCCGTGTTGGTGGGGATGCCCAGATCAAGGCCATGAAGAAGGTTTCTGGAACTTTGCGTTTGGATCTCGCTTCCTACCGTGAATTGGAATCCTTTGCTCAGTTTGGTTCCGATTTGGATGCTTCAACACAAGCTAAGTTGAACCGTGGTAAGCGAACGGTTGAAGTTTTGAAGCAGCCGTTGCACAAGCCAATGGCTGTTCAACACCAGGTCTTTGTGCTTTATGCCTTGACTCATGGTTACTTGGATGATGTTGATGTTGATGATATTCAACACTTCCAAGATGAATTCATTGCTTACTTGAATGCGAGCCAAAAAGATTTGTTGGATGAAATTGTGACAACAAAGCAATTGCCAGATACCGATAAGATGGACGCAGCGGTGAAGAACTTCAAGGACAGCTATACAGGCTCTTCTGCTGATCAATAAAAGGAGGCAAAATGGCTTCTTTACAAGATATTAAACGGCGGATTGCCTCAACTAAGAAAACGCGACAGATTACATCAGCCATGCAGATGGTGTCGACAGCCAAATTGAGTCAGATTCAACGTTCAACAACTGGTTACCATGAATATGCGTACCGTTTGAAGGCGGTTGTCTCACATTTGATTGAGGCCCATGTTTTGGATAATGTTGACGCGTCTCATTTGCCAATGGTTGCCAAGCGACCTGTTAAAAAGACAGGAATTTTGCTGGTTACTTCTGACCGTGGCTTAGTTGGGTCATACAATGCCAACATCATCAAGAAAACAAATGCCTTGATGAAAGAAAATAACTTAACGCCAGACAATGCGGTCATTTTAGCGATTGGTGGTAACGGGGCCGACTTTTATAAAAAACGTGGCTTCACCGTTGCTCTTGAACACCGTGGTTTGTCAGATGTACCGACTTTTAATGAAGTGCGGCAGGTGTTGAAAAGCGTGATTTCTCTTTATGAGGCGGAGGCTTTTGATTCATTGCACCTTGTCTACAACCACTTTATTAACCGTCTTCAAGCTGACCAGCGCAATGTGCAGTTATTGCCGTTGACGCGTGAGGTCGTTGAGGAAACACGGGTACAAGAGGGTGAAGATGGTCAGGAGCAATCCTTTGATACGCTTTCTGCCTATGATTCTGAGCCGGATGCGACGACTGTTTTGAACGTGGTTTTACCACAATACATTCAGTCACTCGTCTTTGAAGCGTTGCTTGATGCTAAGACAGCCGAACATGCTGCTTCATCGACGGCAATGTCTTCTGCAACTGATTCAGCTGATGACATTATTTCATCACTCGGTTTGCAGTATAACCGTGCTCGTCAATCACAAATCACGACTGAAATCACTGAAATCACTGGTGGAATGGTCGCACTGGAATAAGTTAATGAAGACGGTGTTTGACACTGTTAGCAGAGAAAGGAAACAAGCATGACTACTGGAAAAGTCGTACAAGTGATCGGTCCAGTCGTTGATGTGGCCTTTGATGAAGGGGTTGAAATTCCAGAAATTAACAATGCTTTGCTTGTTGATTTGGGAGACGGTAAGACTCTGACAATCGAAGTTTCGTTGGCCTTGGGGAACGGCGTCGTCCGGACCATTGCCATGGACGGAACGGATGGGTTGCAGCGCGGCATGGCTGTTCAAGACACTGGTAAGCCAATCGAAGTTCCCGTAGGGGAAGCAACGCTTGGTCGTGTCTTTAACGTTTTGGGCCAACCGATTGATAATGCAGGAGCAATTGCTCCTTCCGTTGCACGTCACCCAATTCATCGTGCAGCACCAGCATATGATGAGTTGACCACTTCCCGTGAAATTTTGGAAACGGGAATTAAGGTGATTGATTTGTTAGCACCATATATTCGTGGTGGTAAGACTGGATTGTTCGGTGGTGCTGGTGTTGGAAAGACGGTCTTGATTCAAGAGCTGATTCACAACATCGCCCAGGGACACAACGGTATCTCTGTCTTTACCGGAGTCGGTGAACGTACCCGTGAAGGTAACGACATGTACCACGAAATGAAGGAATCAGGCGTTCTGAAGCAGACCGCCATGGTTTATGGTCAGATGAACGAACCACCTGGTGCACGTATGCGTGTTGCCTTGACTGGTTTGACAATGGCCGAATCATTCCGTGATAACGAAGGAAAGGATGTTTTGCTCTTCATCGACAACATCTACCGATTCACGCAGGCCGGATCTGAAGTTTCCGCCTTGCTTGGACGTATTCCTTCTGCCGTTGGTTATCAGCCAACTTTGGCTTCTGAAATGGGTAAGCTTCAGGAACGAATCACTTCAACAAAGAAGGGTGCCGTTACGTCAATCCAGGCCGTTTATGTGCCTGCCGATGATTATACCGATCCTGCTCCTGCCACGACTTTTGCCCACTTGGATGCCACGACCAACTTGGAACGTTCATTGACACAGCAAGGAATTTACCCTGCCGTTGATCCTTTGGCCTCAACTTCTTCCGCTTTGGATCCTGAAGTTGTTGGACAGGAACACTATGATGTTGCTACGGAAGTGCAGCGAACGTTGCAACGCTACCGTGAATTGCAAGACATCATTGCCATCTTGGGTATGGATGAATTGTCGGATGAGGAAAAGGTTACGGTTAACCGTGCCCGTCGCATTCAGTTCTTCCTTTCACAGCCTTTCTCAGTTGCTGAGACCTTTACGGGTGTGAAGGGGGAATATGTCCCAATTGCTGAAACGGTTCGTTCATTTAAGGAAATTCTTGCTGGTAAGTATGATGATCTGCCAGAAGATGCTTTCCGTAACGTTGGACCAATTGAACAAGTGGTTGACAAGGCGAAGTCAATGGCCCAATAAGGGGGTAATCCATGGCTGAACAAGAACAACAAAAGGGAATTGCCGTTAAGATTGTGACACCAGAAGGTGAGATTTATGACCAGACAGGTGCCGAAATTGCGGTAATTAACACCAAAGGTGGACAAATGGGAATCATGGCAGGGCACGAGCCAGTTTTGGCTGCCCTTGCCATTGATGAAATGATTGTCAAAAAAGATGACCAAAAGCGTTCGTTAGCGGTCAATGGTGGTGTGGCTGAGTTTTCACACGACCTATTGACGGTGATTGCTGATTCGGCTGAAATTGCTGATAATATTGATGTTAACCGTGCTGAAAATGCCAAAGAACGTGCTCAATCACGTCTTGCTCACGCGCAAGAAGTGAAGGACAGTCGTGAAATTGCCATGGCACACGTTGCGTTAATGCGAGCAGTTAACCGCATTCACGTCGCTTCGATCCGTAGTGGTCAATAAACGAAAAGGGCTGACATCTGTCAGTCCTTTTTGTTTTATTTTGATATTTTAATGCAGGCTTAAACTTTGGAAGTGTATCATAGTGTATGGAGTAGTCATTACTAACCGACGGTTGTTTTGATGAATGAAGCAAAAAGGAGAACAAAATGACGATTAAGAATAAGTTATTAATCGCTGCTGGATTGGCCGGCTCGGTTGCCCTCGGGCATCAAGCCGCTTCAGCCAATGATACGCAGCAACATACAATCAAGTCCGGTGAAACGTTGAGCGCCATTGCCAACATGTACAACACGTCAGTTGATGAAATTGCGAAGGCGAATAACATTTCAAACGTTGACCAGATTTACACTGGTGAAAACCTTATTATCGGTCAAGCCAATACTTCTTCTGCAAGTACTGATAGTACATCAGCACAAACAACAAACGCAGCCAACGCTGATGGCTCATACACTGTCCAATCAGGTGATAACCTTTGGACATTGGCATCCCGTTTCAACACCACAGTGTCAAACTTGGCATCTTGGAACAACATTCAAAATGTTGACCAATTGACGGTTGGGCAAGTGTTGAAAACGTCAGCCGATGATCAGTCAACGCAAACTGCAGCGACGACCACGGATACGCAGAGCCAAACTGATACACAATCAGAAGCACAGGCTACTTCAGCATCAACCACTGCTCAGGTAACAGATACTGCTGCTACAACGCAAGACACGTCTGCCGCAACGGTTGTTAGCACTTCTGCTACAGTAAGTAACCAATCAACAACGGCTGATTCAACGGATGAACAAAGTGCTTTGCAGGCCATCATCATGCTTGAATCAGGTGGTAACGTCAATGCGACGAACGGTATCTACTACGGAATTGGTCAATTGTCACCATCATTGCGTGCCCGTTATGGTGGAAACACGGCTGACTACCAAGATCAGTTGCAAGCAATGAAGAGCTACATTGCCGATCGATACGGTTCAGCGGTTGCTGCTTTAGCACATCATCGTCAGTACAACTGGTACTAAAATAAATTTTTTTAAATTTTCTATTGACGAGGTCAGGGTTAGCTTGCTATACTAACATAGTTGTTTGATAGCGATATCAAATAACAACTGACCATGGCCCGTTGGTCAAGTGGCTAAGACGCTGCCCTTTCACGGCGGAATCGAGAGTTCGATTCTCTCACGGGCTACTAAAGAGTCGCCAGCATTTGCTGGCGGCTTTTTTGTTTGCTTTTATCAAGATTTATTTTCATTTTTCTCTAATAAAACATTGACAGGGTGCAATGCGATTGATAAACTACTGGTAACAAACGGTGATGGGAAAAGTAAAAGGTGGATGCTTTACAGAAAACCAGCGGTGATGGAAGCTGGTAAGAAGAAACCTTTGAAGATGGTCCTTGAGTTTTGTACCGGTGAGCTTCGAGTCAGCCGGTACCGGGTGCGCCCGTTAAGGCGTTAGGGTATCTCTTGTATGGGCGTACCTGTTGAGTAATTAGTAGTGATGCTGATTAAAATCAGGGTGGTAACACGATTTCGATTGTCCCGTAGTCTTTTGACTACGGGACTTTTTAGTTATAAAAGGAGAAGGAAAATGGGAAAAGTTTATGATGTTGCGGTTATTGGAACAGGGTCAGTTGGATCGGCAGCCGGATACTATGCAGCTAAAGAAGGGTTAGCGGTTTTAGAATTAGATAGCCATCGGCCACCACATGAACAGGGATCGCACCATGGTCAAACGCGAATCATTCGCTATGCCTATGGAGAGGGCGAGAAGTATTTGCCCCTGCTTCTAGAAGCGAAAAAACTATGGGCAGATCTTCAGGAACAGTCTGGCCAAGATATTTTTCATCAAGTCGGTGTGGTGAATGTTGGTCCTAAGGGAGCGGACTTCATTGAAAACGTGGCGCACACGGCCGATAAGTTTGACTTGAACGTGCAGTTTTTGGAAGGTCAGGAAATTAACGACGCTTTTCCAAATTTGCATTTTAATGATGATTACCGAGCGGTTTATGAAAAAGATGCTGGCTACCTTCATTCAGAGGTGGCAATCGAAACTTATCTGAGACTTGCGGATAAGCTTGGTGTTGATCAGGACTTTTCCTCAGCTGTTTCCAGCATTAACTACCGAGAGGATGGCCTAGTGGCCATTACAAACGGCCAAACGACTTATCTGGCCAAAGAGGTTATTTTGACCACCGGTAGCTGGGTGAAGAAGTTGGTTCCAACGTTGCCAATCACGGTGAAACGTAAGGTCTTTGCCTGGTTTAAAATTGATGATCAACGCTTGACGGAACAGCGGGGCTTTCCCGCCTTTACGATTGAAATTGCGGGTGATGCAACTTACTATGGTTTTCCAGGAGAAAATGGTGATATTAAAATCGGCAAGCACGACGGCGGTCAAGTGATTACAGAACCCGCTGAACGCACTACCTATGGTTCGTATCCAGAAGACAAGGAGGAGATTAAGCCCTTGTTGGCACAATACCTGACGGGGACAGCGGGACTGGACTTTGGGGCAGCCTGTACCTATGATGTTTCGCCCGACGAGGACTTTATCATTGATCAATTACCAGGACATCCTCAAGTTAAACTGGTCACCGGCCTGTCGGGGCATGGTTTTAAGTTCGCTAGTGTCCTTGGAAAAGTCTTGGCAGATCAAGTGGCCGGCAAGGATGTTTTCCTTGATTTGAAACCCTTCTCGCTTAATCGTTTTCAATAAGAACAAAAGAAAAAGCCCGCTAGGGGCTTTTTTATTGTTTTACTGTGCCAATTGATTAACTGGTGGGTTAAATTCACGCATGGCTTCGGCCAGGTGCACGAGGTTAGTGATGAAGCGCTGGGTTGGCGCTGCCACACCGTTTGCCTCCGCCAAGTCGGCAATCCAACCGTTGATGTAGTCAACTTCGGTCGGACGGTTTTTAACAAAGTCTTGATACATGGAAGGGAAGTGCAAAGGAACCACTTCACGGGCCACGTAGTCAACTTGAACGAGCATTTCTTCGCGCGTCTCCAATAAAGTGATACCGGCTGCAGTAGCTGCATCGTAGGCTTCGTCCACCAATGGCTTTGCAATGGTTGGCACGAATTGGTCATAGGAAAGCAAGTTGCCCATGCGGGCCTGGAACATGGTCGCGATTGAGTTTTCCACGGCGTTAAAGAATACCTTGGTCAACAACGTGCCCATAAAGTTGTTTGAATACGTTGGATTCAAGTGGGCAGCTTGAAAGTCTTCCATGACTTCTTTGGTGGCTTCCGTTTCTTCTCCGGATAGATTCGAGTATGCGGAAGCGCCGGAATTGGCTTTACCGATGAAATCGACGTCGCCAAAGTCATTCAAAATCGTCGCGATCATGGCCGTTCCACCAATGATCTTGTCATCCTTGAAGTAGGATTGCAATTTCTCAATGTGTCCCATTCCATTCATAGCCCCGACGGCCACTTGGTTATCTTTGAAGTGGGGTGCCATACGCTCCAGGGTCTCAGCCAGTTGCATTTGCTTCATGAAGAAAATCCAAACATCCGGCTCGCCGGTATATTCTTCTGGTGAGTAAATATTGACTAGCACGGGGTGCTTGTCTTCGTGATCGCGTGATTGGTAGACGAGGTTGCCCTGTCCCTTAATTTTGTCGAGCGATTCTTTTGTCGGCTCGACAAAGTCAACAGACTTACCAGCCACTTCCTGAAGCAAAAGCCCATAGCGCAACCCCATGGCACCCGCTCCAACAACAGCATATTTCATCGTACAACCTCCTATTTCATTAAATGTTTTTCATTTGTTTTTAATAATATACCAATAACAAAGCTTGTCTGCAAGACTTTATGTAATTCGTTATAATAAGAGGGTTAGAAAATAAAGGGAATTCATTCAATCATGGAAAAAGAAATTTACTTAACCGGTGACCGACCAACCGGAAAACTGCACATTGGGCACTATATCGGTTCCCTAAAGAACCGGGTGGCCATGCAAAACGAGGGAATTTACGACCCTTACATTATGATTGCCGATACGCAAGCCTTCACTGACAACGCCCGTGATCCCGAGAAGATTCAACGGTCACTTCGTGAAGTTGCCTTGGATTACTTAGCGGTCGGGATTGACCCAAAGAAGTCAACGATTTTTGTTCAGTCTCAGATTCCGGCTTTGGCGGAACTAACGATGTTTTACATGAACTTAGTTTCTTTGGGGCGTTTGGAGCGTAACCCAACGGTTAAGACAGAAATTCAACAAAAGGGCTTTGGAGAAGGGATTCCTGCTGGCTTTTTGACCTATCCTGTCTCACAGGCGGCCGACATTACGTTGTTTAAGGCAACGAAGGTACCGGTTGGGGATGATCAAAAGCCAATGATTGAACAGACAAGAGAGCTGGTTCGCGCCTTTAACAATGCGTACCATACTGATATTTTGGTCGAACCTGAAGGGGTTTTCCCACCAAAGGGACAGGGTCGCCTACCAGGGATTGACGGTAACGCCAAGATGTCCAAGTCTTTGAACAACGGCATTTATCTGTCAGATGATGACGAGACGTTGGCTAAGAAAGTCAAGTCCATGTATACTGATCCGACCCACATTCGGGTGGAAGATCCTGGCCACGTGGAAGGAAACGTTGTCTTCACTTACTTGGACATCTTTGATCCGGATAAGAAGCGGGTCCAGGAATTAAAGGAACACTACCAACGTGGTGGCCTGGGGGACATGAAGTTGAAAAAGCACTTGCTTGAAGTCATGGAGGCTGAATTGGCACCAATCCGGAAACGGCGCATGGAATATGCCAAGGACATGGATGCGGTCATGGCCATGCTTCAAGAGGGTTCCCGTAAGGCAAATGAAAAGGCGGAAGAGACCATGAAGCAGGTCCGAGCTGCCATGGGCATTAATTACTTTGGTTAAGCACCAAATGATGAGTTGTATTGAGAAGGAAAGGTCGTAACGGCATTGTTCTACCCATTGAAAAAGAGACGATTTTTACCCATTTTTTCATTAATCGTCTTCATTATCTTATCGATCATGTTGCGTTTTAACAGTACATTTTTGACCATGATTGATGCCGTAGTAGCCATCATTATTCAAACCGTGGCTGCTAGCAAAATTGGATTCTTGCTCGTACCCGCCTATTTCTTGAAAAAATTCTGGATTGTTTGGGTGCTGAGCATTGCCTGGGCAGCTTTCTTGCGGACGCTCGATTTCAAAGTCGGTTTCTGGTGGTCTTTGGCCTGTTCATCGATTCTAGTGGTGGCTAGTTGGGGATGGTCTTTGCTGACTTTCTTCTACTGGGACGATGGACCGGTGTTATCGCAGTGGATGCCGGCTGTGGCCAGCGTGGTTTGGGTCTTTTTGTTATTTCAAATTAAGCAAGCATTGGTGGTTCGACTCCCGGTGGCGCAATGGGTGAAAAAAACAATTGAAGTCATCATGGTCTTGTTTTGGATTGACTTGGCCTTTGCTGCCATCGTCGATTACGACTTTTCATCCATCACGTTGATTGGGGCTGCTCTAATCGGTTATTACTACTTCCGTCTGGCTGCTACTATATACATTCGTGGTGGAAAGCGTCTCCAACAATTTTTTGGTGTTGACGGTAAAATTTAATTGTGCTAATCTAAAGCTAACAAACAAAGAGGTTGCAACCAAGATGAGTCGCATTGGAGAGTCCACCCAGGACGTTGAACCAGTGTTAAAGGTGCGGTTGCCGAAAGTTTCCCCTCGGGGGAGGGGGAACTTGGGACGTGAAAGAAAATTTCCCGGACTGTCGTTTTTTAAACGGTGCGCTTTGCTATCATGCTTAAAAAATGTGATGACGCCTACTTTTGTTTTTGTACAGAAGTAGGTTTTTTGTTTGTCAAAACAAAATGGAGGTTTTTGCTCATGGCAGAAACAAATGCGAATACAATCAAGCACCAGCTCCAAACCCGCCACGTCTCAATGATTGCGCTTGGTGGTTCAATTGGAACTGGTCTCTTCTTAACATCGGGCGCTTCGGTTTCACAAGCCGGGCCATTTGGTGCCATTGCTGCCTACGTGGCAATCGGTATCATGGTCTACTTCCTGATGACGTCTTTGGGTGAAATGGCGACTTTTGCCCCAACGTCAGGATCGTTTGCTGAATACGGCAATCGTTTCGTTGACCCGGCTTTTGGCTTTGCCCTTGGCTGGAACTACTGGTTTAACTGGGCCATCACCTTGGCCGTGGATACCGTCACGGTTGGGTTAGTTGCCCAGTTCTGGCTGCCACAAGTACCATCCTGGATTTTTTCAGCGATTGCCTTGGTCTTGATTTTCCTAATTAACCTCTTCTCCGTGCGCACCTTTGGTGAAACGGAGTTCTGGTTGTCCTTGATTAAAGTGGTGACAATCTGTTTCTTCCTCTTTATCGGGGTTTTGGCCATCTTTGGTATCATTAACTCTCACACGGACGTGGTTCGCAACTTGACGGTTGGTAACCATGGCTTCGTTGGTGGCATGGGTGGTATCTTGTCCGTCTTCGTTGTGGCTGGGTTCTCTTTCCAAGGAACTGAACTAATCGGGATTACGGCTGGTGAAGCCAAGGACCCTAGCAAGTCCGTTCCTAAGGCCATTCACTCCGTCTTTTGGCGAATCTTGCTTTTCTACATCGGGGCCATCTTCGTGATTTCCGCCTTGGTTTACTACAAGGACCCTCGTTTGATGTCAGCTGCCGATTCCGGCAACATCTTGATGTCACCCTTCACGATTGTCTTTAAGAACGCGGGGATTGCCTTCGCTGCTTCTCTGATGAATGCCGTTATCCTGACGTCTGTTTTGTCGGCCGCCAACTCCGGTACGTACGCGTCAACACGTACACTTTACTCGCTGGCTAAGAAGGGGCAAGCACCAAAGATTTTTGGTCGCTTAAGCAAGAACGGTGTTCCTTGGGCAGCGCTGCTCTTAACAATGGCCGTTGGCTTGCTTGCCTTCACTTCTGAAATGAAGGGTGGCAACATCGTTTATGGTTGGTTGGTGTCCGCTTCCGGTTTGACCGGCTTCATCGCCTGGATGGGTATTGCCATTGCCCACCTCCGTTTCCGCCGGGCCTATGTGGCGCAAGGACACAAAGTCGATGACCTGATTTACAAGGCAAAGTGGTTCCCATTCGGGCCAATCTTTGCTTTGCTCATGTCCATCATCGTTATCTGTTTGCAGGATCCCGCTTCCTTTGCAAACTGGGAATGGGATAAGATTGCCGTGACCTACTTGTCCGTGCCAATCTTTGTGATTCCATACTTTGGTTACAAATGGTCAAAGAAAACTAAGTTGATTCCGCTAGAAGACGTGGATTTGACGGGTAAGAAATAAACTGAAAAAGTCGTTCATGGATTTCCATGAACGACTTTTTATGTGGATTAATTAAAACCCGTTACCTGCCGGAAGTAAGTATGGGAGGTAATTTTGTAGATGATGAAGTAGATGAGGACCATGAGAAGGATGGTTGTCGCCATCACGATGTAAACGGCGTCCGTTAGTGGTACTGAGAAAGCTAACAGCAGCTTATTAATCATTGGCATGGCAAAGCTGAGGTGAATCAGTGATACAGCAATTGGGAGACCGAAGAGCCAGATGATTTGGGAGCGAATCGTTTTCTTAATTTCATGCTCAGACATCCCGACTTTTTGCAAGATTTCAAACTGGGCTCGGTCGGCCTTTCCTTCGGAAATCTGCTTGTAGTAAATCATGAGACCGGTGGCCAAAATGAAGGCGATGGAGAAAAGAATGCCGATGAAGAAGAAGCCGCCGTAGAGGGCGCTCATGACTTTTTGTGTCATGAAGCGGAGCTGGAAGGTAACGTTATCGGACTCCTTATCTTGCAGTACCTCGTATAACCGTTCCTGCTGCTTGTCGGATCCTGCTACGTTGAAGTAATAGCTGGTCTGCATGGGATTGCTGTCTGCCTTGAAGAGTAATTTCGTCACAGAATGGAGGTCTGCTTCCGTTGGTAACACAAAAACGTAGGCGGGAGTGGTGTCGGCAGTGGCAGCTGGCATCCCCTTGATACTAGTCAGATTCTTTTTGATTGTATATTTTTGTCCTGCAAACGAAACAGATGATTGGTTGAGCGCCTTACCGTTGCGCGTGTAGGCAAGAACTTGATTGCTTGTTAACTGGACTTTTGCACCGGTCAATGCCCGGTAGTCAGCGAGGCTCATGAATTGAACGTTGCGTTCGTTTTGCTGATTAGCAAATTCCGTTGGCACTAGTTTTTGACTGTCATTCAACGCCATTCGGATGGGCTCGGTTGTCGTTTGACTGTACTCTTTTGAGATAGTTAGACCCGCTTTGGCCACTAGATCTTCCACTTGTTTTTTTGATAACGCGTTGTTGCTTACCGAAACGGTAACGTCACGGGGGAACATCTTCGAAACCAGGTCGGCTTTACCGAAAAACATGGAAGCGGTGGTGACCGTCACGACCAAAGTCATGGTTGTTAAAAGGGCAATCGAAGCAAGCCCAACTGCGTTTTGTTTCATACGAAAGAGCATGTTCGAAACGGTAATGAAATGCTTACTTTGATAATAATAACGGTCGTTTTTTTGTAGGGATTTCAAAATCAAAGTCGAAGCAGCGATAAAGAGCAGGTAGGTGGCGACAGCCACTAGCAAGACGGCCAAGAAAAATTGATTGACGGCTTGAAGGGGAGACGAAACGGTGAGCGAAAGCGTGTATCCCCAGATAAGCGCAATGGCACCGCAGAGGAAGAAGAGCCAGCGATTTTTTGGTGCGGAAGCTCCCTTTTGCTTGGCCCGCATCAGATCGATGGGTTTTGTTTTGGCGACGGCAAAGACATCGATGATGGTTAGCAATAGAAAAACGACTAGGAAGAAAGCCACTGTAGTCCAAATGGCCGGACTAGAAAGTTCGAGACCAAAGGTTTGACCACCAACCATCTTTACTAGCAACAGAATCATGAGTTTAGCAAAAACGAAGCCGGATACCAGACCAGTCACGATGGTGATGCTAAAGGAAAGTAGCTGCTGAATCAGGGAAATCTTGATTAAATCAGACTTTTTCATGCCTAAAATACTGTATAGCCCGAATTCCTTTTCTTTTCCCTTTTTGAGAAAGGAGTAGGTGTAGATTGTGATGACTAAGGATAGCAGCGCAATGATAACCTGTCCGAGAATTAGCAGGAGTCGGACGATGTCTGCGGCAATTTCTAAGTGTCTTACACCAGAGGAGTAAATGAGCAACTGCACCAAGAAGTTCAAGGCAACGGCTACGCCCCCGGCTAGTAGAAAGGGCAAGTAGCTTTCCTTGTTTTTACGTAGTGAGTCGAGAGCAAGTTTGAAGTGAAACATGTTAAGCTTGCCCTCCTAGTAGGTTGGTCATGGCGTCGTTAATCGCCACGAGCATTTCCTGATCGGATTTGTCGCCGCGGTAAAGTTGGTGAAAAACAGTCCCGTCTTTGATAAAGAGAACACGACCGGCGTGGGAAGCCGACAGGGAAGAGTGGGTGACCATGAGAATGGTTTGCCCGTTTTCGTGACAGTCACTAAAGAGCTTTAAAATGTCTTCGGCGTTCTTCGAGTCGAGGGCGCCAGTTGGTTCGTCACAGAGTAACAGTTCGGGCTTTGTAATCAAAGCCCGACCGATAGCAACGCGTTGTTGCTGCCCGCCGGAAAGTTCATAGGGGTACTTGTGGAGTAAGTCTGCAATGCCAAGTTGTTGCGCGAGTGTGAGGAGCTTTTTCTCCTTGCCCTTCGTGTTTTTAGCCAGAACGAGGGGCAGGTAGATGTTATCTTGGACAGTCAACGTGTCGAGTAGATTGAAGTTTTGGAAAACAAAGCCGAGGTGATCCCGGCGAAAGGCCGCGAGGTCTTTGTCCTTTAGTTGGGATAAATCAGCGTCTTTTAGGAGAATGTGGCCAGCGGTTGGCTTGTCTAAGGTGGCAATGCAGTTCAGCAACGTTGACTTTCCGGAGCCCGATTCACCCATGATGGCGATAAACTCACCTTCTTCGACCTGAAAGTCGACGTCCTTTAGCGCCAGCACTTTCTGACTTGAACGCTTCGATTTGTATTCTTTTTTTAAGTGATCAACGGTTAATAATGGCATGGTTGCTTCCTTTTTTATTTGATAAATCAATCTTAACGTAAAAAGGATGGTCCCCGTACTAACAGGTCGGGTAACCATCCTTACAAGATTGTAAGATTAAGAAAGGTTTCGCTGAGAGCAGTCGATGGTGACTTTGGTTCCGACACCAACGGCAGATTCAATGGTGATGTGATGACCCAAACGGTCTAGAATCTCCTTCGTTAGATAAAGTCCTAGCCCGGAAGCATTGTCCTCAACCCGCCCATTAAAGCCGGTGTAGCCATGTTTGAACACCTGGGGGAGGTCGGCTGGGTCGATGCCAATTCCGGAATCCTGAATAATAATCTGCTGGTCTTTCGTGCAGGTAATCCGAATACCCCCGGACGGTGTATACTTAATCGCGTTAAAGATTACCTGCCCCAGAACAAAGGTTAGCCATTTCTGGTCAGTCACAAGGTCAAAGTCGCTCTCAGCCACAACCAACGATAAGTCCTTTTGAATGAAGAAAACCCGGTACTCCTTTAGCACAGTTAGCACCAAAGAGCGGGCGGACAATCGGGTGAACGTTAGATCGCTGTTCATGTCTTGTAGACGGATAAAGGAGAGGAGCATGTCGAGGTACTGGTTGACTAAAAAGAGCTGTTCGGCCGTCTGTTTCTTGTCGACCGTGTCTGTTTGGTTCATTAAATCCAGAACCGACAGCGGCACTTTGATTTGATGAGCCCAGAGGGCGTAGTAGTCTTTGAGTGCCTGGGCTTCTTTTTGTTGTTCCTCGTTGAGACCGGCTTTTTCCTTCAATGACTTATTCAGTAGATTAAGGAGTAGTTGCTCCTGGCTGGTCGTGGCGAGCTGATCGTCGCTGTTTGCCAGTTCGTTTTCAGCTAACGCTTGCATGGCCAAGCGGTGCTTCCTTCGCCAACGAACGGCGAGAGCCAGGGTCATAATGAACAGTACATAGCTTTCTGGTAAGAGTAAGTCAAAGAAAAGAGACCAACTATCAGCCTTTAAAACCGCTACCCAGAGTTCGAATAGGACGACAAAGCCGGCAAAAAGGTAAAAGGTCAGGTTGTCTTTGAGAAAAAGGACAAGATTTTTAAAACTGTTCTGAATCATGCAGACGTAGCCCCTTTCCCTTGACGGTTTTTAAGACTTGGTCAAAATCAATTGCCCTGGTCTTGGCCCGGATGCGGTTGACCATGACGGCTAGGGTATTGCGGTCAACGAAGAGTTCGTCTTCCCAAAGGGCCTCCATAATTGCTTCACGTGAAACAATTTCGCCCGGCTGCTGGAAAAGTGGGTAGAGTAACTTCACCTCGTTTTTGCTGAGAGGGATGTGGTGGCTGCCAGCGGCCAATTCGCTGTTTAATAAGTCGAGTTGGTACCCTTTGAAGGTAAGACTGGCCGTTGATTCCTGTGATTGCCCAGCGGTTCGCCGTAACAGTGCTTTGATTTTAACAATGAGTAAGTCCAGGTTGAAGGGTTTCGTCATGTAATCATCAGCGCCCAAGTTCATGGCCATAATCTGATCGGCATCTTCGTTGCGCGAAGACAAGAAAATGATGGGGAGTGCCGACTTTTTTCGGATGGCCTGCGTCCAGTAAAAGCCATTGAAAAAGGGCAAGTTAACGTCCATCAAGACTAAATCGGGTTGAAATGCCAAGGTTTCTTCCGCCACTTGATGAAAGTCCTCGCAGGCACCTGTGGAAAAGCCCCAACCTGAAAGCCCCTTTTCCAAAAGGCTGACGATTTCTTGATTGTCTTCAACGATAAAAATGCGTTCTGCCATGTTAGTTCACTCGGTTTCTTCTATATAAGGTAGTTGGTTTTATCTTAACATAGGACGGGTATCCCTCCAGTAGGGAAAGTGACAGTGCTATACTAAATAGTAATTAAGAATGATTTGGGTAAGGGAGAACTGACCATGGCTAGCATGTTATATCTACTATTGATGAGTCTCATCGCCGGTGTCTTGAACGGCATTGTGGGGATGGCTGCGCTAACGCTCTATCCTGTTCTGCTTTCCATTGGGATTGCCCCGGTCAGTGCCAACGCTACCATCACGATTTCTCAGATGGGGTCTGGGATTGGGACCTTGCTTTCGTCCTTTAAGGAATTGAAGCACCACTGGAAGCAAGCGATTCTGATTGCCCTCATCAACACATCTGCTGGTATTCTAGGTGCCTCGCTCCTCATTCACAGTTCCGATGCGGACTTTAAAAAAGTCGTGCCACTCTTTATCCTGTTAGCCGCCATCATGATTTTGCTGCCAAAGAAACAGCGGGAAGGACTAACAAAAAGCCCATGGGTTAAAGCCATGGGCTGGATTAGCATCTTCTTGGTCGGCCTCTACATCGGCTACTTCGGCGCTGGGTCGGGCTTGCTGATGATTGCCGTCTTGTCCCGGGCGCTGAACGAAAAGTATGCGACCTACAACGCTATTCGTAACTTTGCGACTTTTCTAAACAACGGTGTGGCAGGAATTCTATTCGCCTTCACCATGCCTGTCCACTGGGTGGTCATCCCAATCCTGTTAGTGGGCCTCTTCGCCGGTGGCTTTCTCGGTCCAATTGTCGTCCGCCATGTTCCACAAAATAAAATTGAGCGCTACGTCGGTATCTTTGCATTGGTGCTGTCGACAGTGCTGGCTTGGCAGGCGTGGGGATGATGTCGAAAATATTTATGTCATTGAGGGCTTTTATTTGACCTAATGGTTCCAATAAGGAATATTGGATTGAATTTTTTTGTTGCCACTGCTATACTTCGAGCGTGAAGTAGTTGAAAAGGTTATCATTTCTTTTCAAAGCCGTCGTTTGTCAGCGACGGCTTTTTTATTTGAATGCATTTTTACCAAAACATGATGTCGGTATAAGAAAAGCCCCGGCTGTCAAACCGAGGCACATGTGGCTATTTCTTTCGATTAAACCACTTGTGCAACTTAGTTAATGCGAATTCTGTCAAAACAGCGGTTAAAACAGTTAGCACGGCGTTAAGCAGTTGCACGATGAAGTAGCTGCAAATCACGGTTATCACCTCCCTTCCGGGGGCATAACTACGACCCTTACTTATTAATACGTAAGGATTGATGAACTTCTCCAAAACCGTCGTTTGTCAGTGGCAAGTTTTTTCATTGGTCCGTACCTCTTACCCCTTTTCAACAAATTTGTCAAGAATATCCCTTGTATTTTTTGAAAAGACCCGTATAATAGTATTCAGTAACACTGTAAATAAATATGGCGGCTGGTGATCTATTGTCCATCAGAGCCCTTATAGCAGGCAAGGTCCGCGCCCTAACGGTCGCGAGACTTGCTTTTTTTGTGCCTTTCGGCCCAAAAATAAGGACTTTTTTGCTAAATTTTTACGAAAATTGTCAATTTTATTTTGCATGAACAGTGAATTTTAGATGAGGTGATAAGTGTGGCAGGACATTTAGTAAAATATGGTAAGTACCGTACTCGTCGTTCATACTCGAAGATTAAAGAAGTTTTGGATCTTCCAAATTTGATCGAAGTGCAAACGGCATCCTACCAATGGTTCCTTGATGAAGGAATCAAGGAGATGTTTAACGACATCATGCCAATCGAAGACTTCCAAGGAAACTTGTCTTTGGAATACGTTGACTACCAGTTAATGGAGCCAAAGTACAACATCGATGAGGCCCGTGAACATGATGCGAACTACTCAGCACCTTTGCACGTCACGCTTCGCTTGACGAACAAGGAAACGGGTGAGATTAAGTCCCAGGACGTCTTCTTTGGTGATTTCCCATTGATGACGAAGCAGGGAACTTTCATCATTAACGGTGCGGAACGTGTTATCGTTTCACAGCTTGTGCGCTCACCTGGTATTTATTACAACCAGGAAGCTGACAAGAACGGTCGTCCACACTTTGGTACAACGGTTATCCCTAACCGTGGTGCTTGGTTGGAATACGAAACGGATGCCAAGGGTATCGCTAACGTTCGTATCGACCGGACGCGTAAGTTGCTGATGACGGAATTGGTTCGTGCCCTTGGCTTTGGATCAGATTCTGACATCATCGACATCTTCTCTGACCAATATGATGCCTTGAACATGACTTTGGAAAAGGACGTTCACAAGAACATGTCCGATTCCCGTGTTGAAGAATCATTGAAGGACATTTACGAACGCTTGCGTCCAGGAGAACCTAAGACGGCCGACTCATCTCGTGCCCTTTTGGTGGCTCGTTTCTTCGATCCAAAGCGTTACGATTTGGCTCCCGTTGGTCGTTACAAGATCAACAAGAAGTTGTCACTTAAAAACCGTTTGTTGAACCAGACCTTGGCCGAAACGTTGGCTGACCCTGAATCTGGTGAAATCATTGCGGAAAAGGGAACAGTTGTGGACAAGGCTGTTATGGCTAAGTTGGCACCATTCTTGGACAACCCTGACTTTAAGACGGTTTCATACACGCCATCTGGCGATGCCGTTTTGCAGGACCCCGTTGTTCTTCAAAAGATTAAGATTGAATCACCTGAAAATCCAGACAAGACGTTGGTCTTGATTGGAAACGGTCACTTGCCTGAAAACGAACACAACGTTCGTCCAGCCGACATCATTGCCGGTATGAACTACTTCTTGAACTTGCAAGAAGGTGTTGGTCAAGTTGATGATATTGATCACTTGGGTAACCGTCGTATCCGTTCCGTTGGGGAATTGTTGCAAAACCAATTCCGCATTGGTTTGACTCGTATGGAACGTGTCGTTCGCGAACGGATGTCAATCCAAGATGCCGCAACGGTAACACCACAACAATTGATCAACATCCGTCCGGTTGTTGCTTCAATTAAGGAATTCTTCGGTTCCTCACAGCTGTCACAGTTCATGGACCAGACCAACCCACTTGGGGAAATGAACCACAAGCGTCGTTTGTCAGCCCTTGGACCTGGTGGTTTGACTCGTGACCGTGCCGGCGTTGAAGTTCGAGACGTTCACTACACCCACTACGGCCGTATTGACCCAATCGAAACGCCCGAAGGTCCTAACATTGGTTTGATTAACTCTTTGGCTACTTACGGTCGCATCAACAAGTATGGTTTCATCGAAACACCATACCGTCGTGTTGACTGGGGTACGCACAAAGTTACCTCAAAGATTGATTACTTGACGGCCGATGAAGAAGATAACTACATCGTTGCTCAGGCCAACACGGAGTTGGAAGACGATGGTTCATTCGTCCACAACACAGCCATGGCTCGTTTCGGTGAAGAAAACATCGAAACGCCAGTTGAAAAGATCGATTACGTCGATGTTTCCCCTAAGCAAGTTGTTTCGGTTGGAACGTCTGTTATTCCTTTCTTGGAAAACGATGATTCGAACCGTGCCTTGATGGGTGCCAACATGCAGCGTCAGGCTGTGCCTTTGCTCGACCCACACGCGCCAATCGTTGGAACTGGTGTTGAATACAAGGCTGCCCACGATTCAGGTGCTGCCATTATTTCAACGGCTCCTGGTGAAGTGGAATACGTTGATGCGAAGGAAATCCGCGTGCGTCGAGAAGACGGTCAGTTGGATACCTACGAATTGATGAAGTTCCGCCGCTCTAACGGTGGTAAGAACTATAACCAAAAGCCAATCGTCAAAGTCGGTGAAAAGATTGACGATGACCAAGTATTGGCTGATGGACCATCAATGGAAAAGGGTGAATTGGCCCTTGGACAAAACCCTGTTATCGCCTTCATGACTTGGCACGGTTACAACTTCGAAGATGCCATCGTGTTGAACGAACGTTTGGTTCGTGAAGACGTTTATACGTCAATTCACATCGAAGAATTTGACTCAGAGGCTCGTGATACAAAGCTTGGCCCTGAAGAAATTACTCGTGAAATTCCAAATACCGGTGAAGAACAACTGAAGGATTTGGATGAAAACGGAATCATTCGTGTTGGTGCCGAAGTTAAGGATGGCGACATCCTGGTTGGTAAGGTAACGCCTAAGGGTGTGACTGACCTATCAGCCGAAGAACGACTTTTGCATGCTATCTTTGGTGAAAAGGCTCGCGAAGTTCGCGATACATCATTGAAGGTACCGCACGGTGGTGGCGGTGTTGTGCAATCCGTTCGCGTCTTTACGCCTGAAAACGGTGATGAATTGGCCCCTGGTGTTAACCAGATGGTTCGTGTTTACATCGCCCAAAAGCGTAAGATACAAGTCGGTGACAAGATGGCCGGTCGTCACGGAAACAAGGGTACTGTTTCAGTCGTTGTTCCCGAAGAAGACATGCCATACTTGCCAGATGGAACACCAGTTGACATCTGTTTGTCACCCATGGGTGTGCCATCTCGTATGAACATCGGACAGGTTTTGGAATTGCACTTGGGTTATGCCGCTAAGAAATTGGGTATCCACGTTGCTTCTCCTGTTTTCGATGGAGCAACCGATGATGAAATCGAAGAAGCTTTGGCCGAAGCTGGTTTGCCAGCCGATGGTAAGACGGTCGTTTACGACGGTCAAACCGGTGAAGCCTTCGATAAGCGTGTTGCCGTCGGTGTGATGCACTACTTGAAGTTGGCCCACATGGTCGATGACAAGATTCACGCCCGTTCAATTGGTCCTTACTCCCTTGTTACGCAACAGCCTCTTGGTGGAAAAGCCCAGTTCGGTGGACAGCGTTTCGGAGAAATGGAAGTTTGGGCTTTGGAAGCCTACGGTGCCGCTTACACTTTGCAAGAAATCTTGACTTACAAGTCTGATGATGTTGCTGGTCGTGTAAAGGTTTACGAATCAATCATCAAGGGTGAAGCCATTCCTAAGCCAGGCGTTCCTGAATCATTCCGAGTTTTGGTGAAGGAATTGCAGGCCCTCGGTTTGGACATGCGTGTCTTGAACCAAGAAGGTGAAGCCGTTCAATTGAAGCAAATGGACGAAGACGATTCCGTCTTGCCTGTTGACGCTTTGGAAAAGTTGGCCCGTACCAACCCAGATCTATTGAACCGTGACGATGAAGAAGTCAAGGTCGCCTTTGATAAGGTGGATGGTCAAGAAAAGACCCAAGAACAAAGCACCTTTAGTGATGAAGAACAATAATTTTAGAAAGGTGACCGAATAGATGGCAATTGATGTTAACAAGTTCGAATCGATGCAAATCGGTCTCGCTTCTCCCGACCAAATCCATGACTGGTCTCATGGTGAGGTCAAGAAGCCTGAAACGATTAACTATCGAACACTCAAGCCCGAAAAAGACGGCTTGTTTGATGAACGAATCTTTGGTCCTACTAAGGATTACGAATGTGCCTGTGGAAAGTACAAGCGAATCCGTTATAAGGGAATCGTTTGTGACCGCTGTGGCGTTGAAGTTACCTCAGCGAAGGTCCGCCGTGAACGGATGGGGCACATTGAATTAGCTGCACCCGTTACTCACATCTGGTACTTCAAGGGAATCCCATCACGAATGGGCTTGGTCTTGGACATGTCACCACGCTCATTGGAAGAAGTAATCTACTTTGCTTCTTACGTTGTGGTTGACCCAGGTGATGCACCGGTTGAAAAGAAGAAGCTTCTGACAGAGCGCGAATACCGCGACTTGAAGAAGGAATACGGTGCGAACTTTAAGGCAGGAATGGGAGCCGAAGCCATCAAGGAATTGTTGGCCGACGTTGACTTGGCTGGTGAAGCCGCTGCCTTGAAGGCTGAATTGCAAGAAGCAACTGGTCAAAAGCGTGTTCGTGCGGTTCGCCGTTTGGACATTATCGAGGCCTTCTTGCAATCAGATAACAAGCCAGAATGGATGGTCATGGATGTTATTCCTGTCATTCCACCTGACTTGCGTCCGATGGTTCAATTGGAAGGTGGTCGTTTTGCCACTTCCGATTTGAACGACTTGTACCGTCGTGTGATTAACCGTAACAACCGTTTGAAGCGATTGTTCGATTTGCACGCACCTGGTATTATCGTTCAAAACGAAAAGCGTATGCTTCAAGAAGCCGTCGATGCGCTGATGGACAACGGTCGTCGTGGCCGTCCCGTTGCCGGTCCTGGTAACCGTCCATTGAAGTCCCTTTCACACATGTTGAAGGGTAAGCAAGGACGTTTCCGTCAAAACTTGCTTGGTAAGCGTGTCGACTACTCTGGTCGTTCCGTTATCGATGTTGGACCATTCTTGAAGATGAACCAAATGGGATTGCCACGTCCAATGGCAATCGAATTGTTCCGTCCATTTATCATGAAGGAATTGACGGCTCGTGGTCTCGCTGGCAACGTGAAGTCTGCTAAGCGTAAGATTGACAAGGCCGACGAAGACGTCATGGATGTATTGGAAGACGTAATCAAGGAACACCCAGTTCTTTTGAACCGAGCACCTACCTTGCACCGTCTTGGAATTCAGGCCTTTGAACCAGTTTTGGTTTCAGGTAAGGCCATGCGTCTGCACCCATTGATCTGTGAAGCCTATAACGCCGATTTCGATGGTGATCAGATGGCCATTCACGTGCCTTTGTCTGACGAAGCACAAGCTGAAGCTCGTTTGCTGATGTTGGCTGCCGGCCACATCTTGGCACCGAAGGATGGAAAGCCAATCGTTGCCCCTTCTCAGGATATGGTTATCGGTAACTACTACCTAACTACTGAAGAAGCCGGTCGTGAAGGGGAAGGCATGATCTTCTCCTCTGTTGATGAAGCCCGTTTGGCTTTTGAAAACAAGTTGGTTCACTACCACACGCGTGTTGGTATCCAAACTTCATCATTCCCCGAAGAAAAGCCATTTACCGACGAACAGCGCGGTAAGATCATGGTTACTTCAGTTGGTAAGCTCTTCTTTAACGAAATCTTGCCAGTTGATTTCCCATACATTAACGAACCTTCCGATGAAAACTTTGAAGGAATCTCTGATGACTTCTTCATGGATGCCGGTGAAGATATCCACGATTACTTGGATGGTAAGGCTGTTATTAAGCCATTCAAGAAGGGCTTCTTGTCCGACATCATTGCAGCGGTATACAAGCAGTACAAGGTGACGGAAACGTCATTGCTCTTGGACCGCATGAAGGATATCGGTTATGACATCTCAACCAAGTCTGGTTTGACGGTTGCCATGACCGACGTTACCGAACTTTCTGATAAGCCAGAAATTTTGGAAAACGCCCACAAAGAAGTGGCAACGGTAACGAAGCAGTTCCGTCGTGGACTGATTACCGATGCCGAACGTTACCAACGAGTTATTGAAATCTGGTCAAAGGCCAAGGATGTTATCCAAGACGAATTGATTCAGACTTTCGACCTCCGAAACCCAATCTACATGATGCAGGATTCTGGAGCTCGTGGTAACATTTCGAACTTCGTTCAGTTGGCCGGAATGCGTGGTTTGATGGCCGGACCTGGCGGTAAGATTATCGAATTGCCAGTTACGTCAAACTTCCGTGACGGTTTGACGGTTATGGAAATGTTTATCTCAACCCACGGTGCCCGTAAGGGAATGTCCGATACGGCCTTGAAGACGGCCAACTCAGGTTACTTGACCCGTCGTTTGGTCGATGTTGCCCAGGACGTTATCGTGCGTGAGTATGACAATGGTTCTGACCGCGGTGTTAAAGTCGCAGCCATTACCGATGGTTCTTCAATCGTGGAACCATTGTACGACCGTATCCTTGGTCGTTATGCGATGAAGACTGTCTTTGACCCAGAAACTGGCGAAAAGATTGTTGCCCGTAACGAGATGATTGATGAAGCTGCCGCTAAGAAGATTGTGGCAGCCGGTATTGAGGAAGTAACCATCCGTTCTGTCTTTACTTCAACGACGGAGCACGGTGTTTCAGTTCTCGATTACGGACGTAACTTGGCCACTGGTGAAGAGGTTGAAGTTGGGGAAGCCGTTGGTACGGTTGCCGCCCAGTCAATCGGTGAACCAGGTACACAGTTGACCATGCGTAACTTCCACACGGGTGGTGTTGCCGGTGGAAACGATATCACGCAAGGTTTGCCTCGTGTGCAAGAAATTGTGGAAGCACGTATCCCTAAGGGACGCGCTGAAATTTCTGAAGTAACGGGTAAGATTACCGCAATCGAAGAAAACCCAGCCGAACGTACTAAGGACGTAACAATCGAAGGTGAGACCGATACTCGGACTTATACTTTGCCTTTGACTGCTCGTATGCGCTTTGGTGAAGGTGACTCTATCAAGCGTGGTGAAGCGATTAACGAAGGACCAATCGATCCGAAGGAATTGTTGGCTGTAACGGATACGTTAACGACGGAATCATACATGCTTTCTGAAATTCAGAAGGTGTACCGTTTGCAGGGTATCGAAGTTTCCGACAAGCACATCGAAGTAATGATTCGTCAGATGCTTCGTAAGGTTCGCATCATGGATCCAGGTCAAACTGACTTGTTGCCAGGAACCTTGATGGACATTGCCGACTTTAAGCGGGCTAACGAACCAGCACTCTTTGCTGGTAAGGTACCTGCGACGGCTCGTCCTGTCTTGCTTGGAATTACGAAGGCTGCCTTGGAGACGAACTCCTTCTTGTCAGCCGCTTCCTTCCAGGAAACTACACGTGTCTTGACGGATGCTGCTATTCGCGGTAAGAACGATCCACTTGTTGGATTGAAGGAAAACGTCATTATCGGTAAGATTATTCCAGCCGGTACTGGTATGTCCGAATACCGTAAGATTAAGCCTGAAGTTGTTGGTGAAGTGGTTGCAAAGCCAGAAGAAGCAACGGAAGACATTCAATCATTGGACGACGTGGCCCAAAAGATGGACCAAGAAGACTAATGAAGGCAATATAAAGCCAGTTGTTAGCACGGTTATCGTGCTGATCAACTGGCTTTTTTATTGAGTGGAGACCTAAAATAGGGTAGACTAAGGGTAGGAATAAAGGAGATCGCATGGCAAAGGTAACGATTAATTGGATTGACTGGGTTAAGAAATTATCAAAGAAACAATTATGGGCGATTGCCATCGTGCCAGCGCTCATTGTGGTGGCCCTCTTTATTTGGCGATTGAAGTCCGGTAATTCGGAGTATAATGCTAATTGGTTTGCCTATGCCTTGACTTTGTACTATGTGGCAGCCTTTAGTCCGGCCGGTGAACAGATTCAGTACCGACTCTTTCCAAAAGCTGTTCCGCATAACCAGTACCAAGTAACAAGCTGGAACCAGTGGACACAAGCTATGTTGGTTTCAGTGGTTTTGTTGATTGTCGCTTTGTTAATTTGGCCTCCCCTAAACCAGTCCGAAATTGCTTTACATGTGGTGGGCTCAGCGGTTTTCGGCTTCATTGCTATGTGGACTTGGCGTTGGTCTAATGGTATTCGCCAGCAAAAAAATAACGAATAATGCACAGGAGGCCCCTTTGTTTGGGGTTCTTTTTAATGGAAGAAGCAGGGAAGTAGTGGGCGTCTTTAGTAAAATAGTCTTTTATCAGTTAGTTAGGCTATTTTGAAGCAACAAAGGTCTTGGTTGTCAGGTAATATTCCGAATTGGAATTATACTAAAGACAGTCGGGAGGAGACGTCTTCGTTAGAGGATACAATGGAAAAACTCGACTATGAACAAATGAATGGGTTGTCTCTTGCCTATATCGGTGATGCAATCTACGAAATCAAGGTTCGAACGCACCTGGTTAGCACGGGATTAACAAAAGTTAATGATTTGCAAAAGAAATCCAGGCACTATGTTTCAGCCAAGGCTCACGCTGCTATTTTTAACTTGATGCGCGATGACCACTACTTGACGGAAGAAGAGTTGCACTACTTTAAGCGTGGACGTAACGCCAAGTCCTATACCAAAGCTAAGAACACGAATGTCGTGGCTTATCGAATTTCGACAGGAATTGAAGCGATGGTGGGGTATCTGTACCTTTCAGGACAAAGTGAGCGTTTGGATCAGATGATGGACTGGATTTATGAACAGGTCGAACAAGGGAGAGTAGACGATGCCAAAACAAAGTGAGCAAGCCTTTATTTATGGGCACCATGCGGTGATCGAGGCGCTAAAGGGCGATCAAAGTTTAAACAAACTATGGATTCAAACTGGTTTGAACCCTCGGTTGGCGCAGGAAGCCAGCAAGTTGGCAAAAGAACGTGGTTTAGTTATCACGCAGGGACCTAAGGGTAAATTGGATGAACTGGCTGACCGTGGCAATCACCAAGGCCTAGTTCTCTCGGTGGCCGCCTATGATTACGCTGATTTAGATCAGCTATTCGAAAAAGCCGAAGCAGCCGGAGAGGATCCCTTCTTCTTGATTCTGGATGAGATTGAAGATCCGCACAACTTGGGTTCCATTATGCGTACGGCTGATGCTGCTGGTGTGCATGGTCTCATTATCCCCAAGCGTCGCTCGGTTCAATTAACCGGAACCGTCGCCAAAGCATCGACCGGTGCCATTGAACACGTTCCTGTTTGTCGGGTAACGAACCTAGTTCAAACGGTGAAGACCTTGAAAGAACGCGGCCTCTGGGTCTTTGGAACTGATATGAACGGGCAGGATTACCGGACCTGGGATGCCAAGGGCGCCACGGCTTTAATTATTGGAAATGAAGGAAAGGGTATCTCGCCGTTGCTGAAAAAGCAGGTGGATGCCATGCTGACGATTCCGATGATTGGCCATGTTCAGTCCTTGAACGCTTCCGTTGCCGCCTCGCTGTTGATCTACCAAGCCTTTGGCTCGAGACACCCATTAAAATAAACGGGTGGCAAATGCCCCCGTTCAACAGGGGGTGTGTGGATGAATCGTGATCCGTTACTACCAGCAGTGATTGCTGCACAGCGTGGGCATGAGTGCGCCTATTGTTTTTTACAACGGGCGACACGCGGTTTGGTTGGTAAAGTCTATCAGGAACAATTATCTGGTCGTTACCGTTTTGATGATTGGGAAGCCGATGCCTTAGTTTCCTTGATTAATTCCGTCCGTTGTTTTGCATTGATTGAGCGAAGTGCTCGCTTTTCAACCTATTACACGCAGTCCCTACTTAATCGCTCGCGTGATATTAAGCGCAAGGCCATGAGTCATAAGGGACGGGCCGCTGCTGAAATGCTTTCTTTTGACGAGAGCCCGAGTTTGGGCCAAACTCTTGTGACGGATTCCTTTAATCCTGAACAAATTTTGCTTGTCAAAGAGGCTCTGCGAGACATTCGCTTTCGTAGAGGGAAGGGCTATGCCCATGGCGTTTCGAAACTGGTCGGATTGCAACCACTGAAAAAGCACCTCGATGCGAAAGAGGCACGACGAATGCAACAGGTTCAGTACCATTTTAAAAAGACCGTGTATCGCGCTCTAAAGGAGGAATAGGCTGCTTGCTTGTTCTCGCCTTTGAATCGTGCTATGATAGCAGGAAGTGAGGTAAACTATGCCTAGTCAAAAAGCATCGTTAGCCTGTGACGTCTGTGGTTCAAGAAACTACACCGTAACCCTTTCAAAGGGACGGACAGAACGTCTAGGCGTTAATAAATTTTGTCCCCATTGTGGGAAGCACACCTTCCATCGAGAAACTAAGTGAGGTTTTTTCATGATTACTTATTTTAAGAATGTTGCTTCAGAAATGAAGAAAGTGACCTGGTTGTCATGGGCGCAGACGAATCGTGAAACCATTGCGGTGATTGCTATGTCCATTCTCTTTGGTGTCTTGATTGGTGCCTTCGATTGGGTCTTGAAGCAAGGTGTTAATTTCTTGGTGGCGCACTAAGAAAAGCTGTAGTATACTAAAAACAGCGAAAAAAGAGTCTAACGGCTCTTTTTTATTTACAAAAAAAACTAAAGGAGGGCGGGCTGACATGCCCGCATCGATATGACGGATTCAATCGAAAAAGCATGGTTTGTTGTGCACACTTATTCAGGATACGAACACAAGGTCCAAGCAAACTTGGAATCACGTACCCAAACAATGGGAATGGCGGATCAAATTTTCCGCATTTTGGTTCCTGAACAAGAAGTATCAACCGTTCAAGACGGCGAAGTGAAGACATCGATTGAAAACGACTTTCCTGGTTATGTTTTGGTCGAAATGGCCACGCCACAGGACGGCAATATGACAGACGAAGCTTGGTATGTTGTTCGTAACACGCCAGGGGTTACTGGATTCCTTGGTTCCCACGGTGCCGGATCAAAGCCCAACTCATTGCTTCCTGAAGAAGTTGATTTGTTGATGAAGCGAATGGGCATGACCGGTGAAAAAGTCGTGGACTTGGACGTCGAAGTTGGTCAAACAATCAAGATTGTTGCCGGACCATTTAACGGCATGGAGGGAATCATCCGTTCCATCGATCCTGAAAAGCAGGAAGTGGAAGCGACGGTTGAAGTCTTCGGTCGTGAGACACCAACGGAACTTGGCTTTAACGATATTGACACAAACATTTAATTGCTGAGAAGTCCCTTTACGAAAGGGGCTTTTTTTGTTATGATAATAGGGCATGTCAAAGACATGTGTGGAAGCAGCACTCAAGCTGCGCTCTACCACAACACGAGGAGGAAAATATCGTGGCTAAAAAAGTCGTAAATGTAGTTAAACTACAAATCGCTGCCGCTAAGGCAACCCCAGCTCCTCCAGTTGGTCCTGCATTGGGACAAGCTGGAATTAACATTGCTCAGTTTACTAAGGAATTCAACGCCCGGACTGCTGACCAAGCTGGTTCAACAATCCCTGTTGAAATCTCAGTTTTCGATGACCGTTCATTCGAATTCGTTACGAAGACACCACCAGCAGCTGACCAATTGCGTAAGATTGTTGGTAAGGGTTCTGGTGAACCTAACGTCAAGAAGGCCGGAAACGTTACTCTTGACCAAATTCGTGCTATCGCCGAAAACAAGATGGCCGATTTGAATGCCAATGACATCACAGCTGCCATGAAGATGATCGAAGGTACTGCCCGTTCAATGGGTGTTACGGTCGACGGTGTGGACTTGACTGTTGATGGAACAGCAATCAAGGAGGAAGCATAATGACTACTAAGCATGGAAAGAAGTATTTAGAAGCCGCAGCCAAGGTTGAAGCCGAAAAGGCCTACAACTTGACTGATGGTGTTTCCTTGTTGAAGGAAGTTTCATACGCCAACTTCGACGCTTCAGTTGAATTGACTTTCAAGTTGAACGTTGACACGCGTCAAGCTGACCAACAACTCCGTGGTGCCGTTGTTTTGCCAAACGGTTCTGGTAAGGATAAGAAGGTTGTTGTCTTCGCCCAAGGTGACAAGGCTAAGGAAGCAGAAGCTGCCGGTGCTGATGTCGTTGGTGCCGCTGACTTGGTTCAGCGTATCCAAGGTGGATGGCTTGACTTTGACGTTGCTATCGCAACGCCTGACATGATGGCTCAAGTTGGTCGTGTGGGTCGTGCATTGGGTCCTAAGGGATTGATGCCTAACCCTAAGACTGGTACGGTTACCATGGATGTTAAGAAGGCTGTTTCTGACGCCAAGGGTGGTCAAGTGACCTACCGTACTGATCGTGACGGAAACGTTGCGGTAACTGTTGGCCGCGTATCATTTGATGATGCTAAGTTGGCAGAAAACATCAAGGCAATCGCTGCTGTTATCTTGAAGGCTCGTCCAGCCGCCGTTAAGGGAACTTACGTTTCAAACGTGGCTTTGGCCTCAACGATGTCACCAGCCGTTACCTTGGATGTAACGTCTCTTTAATTGACAGCTGTCAATTAACCTGTTAGACTAACAAAGTAAATTAAATCAATTTTGCCTAAGACTCAGGTGGTGCTTGCACCTTAATCTCCTGCCGAGGAAGTTATTAAAGATAACTGACCCGTCTGTCTTTTGGCAGGCGGGTTTCTTTTGCAAAAAAATCTTGAGGAAGGAGAATTTCACATGAGTGAACAAGCTATTGCTTTGAAGGCGCAAAAGGTTGCTGAGATCGCTGACCAGTTCAAGAACTCAACTTCTGCCGTTGTTGTTAACCCTCGTGGTTTGACTGTTGCAGAATCAACTGACTTGCGTCACCAATTACGTCAAGAAGGTGTCGTATTGGAAGTTATCAAGAACAAGGTTCTTGTCCGTGCTTCTAAGGACGCTGGTTTTGAAGGATTGAACGATTTGTTTGCTGGTCCTACGGCCGTTGCCTTCTCTGAAGAAGACGCCGTTGCCCCAGCCCGCATTTTGAAGAAGTACGCCGATGCTAACGAAAAGCTCGTTATCAAGGGTGGTGTGATTGATGGTTCAATTGTTTCAATTGATGAAATCAACAAGTACGCTTCATTGCCTTCACGCGAAGGTTTGCTTGGTCAGTTGATGGCCGAGTTCCAGTTCCCAATCCGGAGCTTTGCTTATGCTGTTAAGGCATTGCAAGAAAAGAAGGAAGCTGAAGGCGAAACAGCCGAAGCTGCCGAATAAGTTTGACTTATTAGAAAACATTTATAAATTGGAGGAAATTAATCATGGCTTTTGATAAAGACGCGATTATCGCATCATTGAAGGATGCAACGATTTTGGACTTGGCTGACTTGGTTTCAGCTATCGAAGAAGAATTTGACGTTTCAGCTGCTGCACCTGTTGCCGCTGCTGGTGCAGGTGACGGCGCAGCCGCTGCCAAGTCAGACTTCGACGTTGAATTGACTTCTGCAGGTACTGCAAAGGTTAAGGTTATCAAGGCAGTTCGTGAAGCAACTGGTCTTGGTTTGAAGGAAGCTAAGGACTTGGTTGACAACGCACCTTCTGTCATCAAGGAAGCTGTTCCTGAAGCAGATGCCAACGCAATGAAGGAAGCTTTGGAAGAAACTGGTGCCTCAGTTACTTTGAAGTAATTCATAAAAGAAGAGCACTTGGTGCTCTTTTTTTGTACATAAATTAGATTTTGTCAATTAAGGAGAAGAAGATGAGTGAAAAAACAGGGGGACAGCAGTATTTTACGGCTGATCCAACGGCTGAACATGATTACCAAAACTTTGACTTTACTCTGTTAGGTAAGAATTTGCATTTCCAAACGGATGCGGGGGTCTTTTCAAAGAAAACCATTGATTTTGGTACGCGAGTGATGCTCGATGCAGCGGCTGAACAGCACTTTGTTGCTGGAAAAGTCTTGGATTTAGGTTGTGGCTATGGACCAGTCGGCAATGCCGTGGCTAAGGCCTGGGGGCGTGAAGTGGATATGGTTGACGTTAACGACCGTGCCCTGGATCTAGCCAAAACGAACTGTCAAAAGAACGGGGTTAATGACCTGACACGGGTTTTTCAATCCTCCGTTTATGACGCTGTTGTGGATAAGTACGCGCTAATTCTGGTCAATCCCCCGATTCGTGCTGGAAAAGTCGTGGTGACGGCCATGTTGCAGGGAGCGACTAAGCATCTTGTTGATGGTGGCGCCATCATCGCAGTTTTGCAAAAAAAACAGGGGGCGCCATCCGCACAGAAAAACTTGGAAGCTGTTTTCAATGATGTTTCGGTGATTGGCAAGAAGAAGGGCTACTTTGTTTTGATGGCTAAAGAGCCCAAGGAGACAGTCTGATGGCCGTCGTGCCGACTTTAACGTCTGAACAGATTAAGGCTTCCATGGAAGCGGCACTAAACGAAGCGCGGGCTGCTGGACAGCGCGGCGAAGTGCCAATTGGGGCCGTGATTGTTAAGGACGGGAAAATCATCGCTTCGGCTGGCAACCGACGGGAAGAAGATCAAAAGACGGATGCCCATGCCGAGATGCACGCCATTCTAGAGGCAAACGCGAAATTAGGAACATGGCGCTTAGAGGAGACCGCTCTCTTTGTGACTTTGGAGCCGTGTTTGATGTGTGCGGGTGCCATTCTAAATGCTCGAATTCCCCTGGTTTACTTTGGTGCGCAAGACAAGAAGGCGGGTGCCGTGACCTCGCTCTATTCGGTTTTTGCTGACGATCGGCTGAACCACCAGGTCAAAGTCGTTCCAGGTGTTTTGCAGGCTGAGTCTTCCGCACTATTAAAAAGCTTTTTTCAAGAATTGCGGGCTAAGCAAAAGGCGAGAAAAAAGGCGTTGAAGCTAGAGAAAAACAGGGAGCAAGACGAGAAAGCAGAGTAGAAAAAATCTCGGCTTTTGTTTGCGCCAGTTCCTAATTTTCGATATAATAAAGAAGCAGGCAAGGGTCTACTTTCGAACCGAGTCAGGACAGAGATGTAGCAGCTCTAAGATTGCTTGACCTTGTGCTTGTGTACATAGCAAAACCGCCTTCAGGCGGCTTTTTTTGTAAGGGAGAAACGATGGCGTATCAGGCACTTTACCGGGTTTACCGGCCAAAGACTTTTTCAGAGATGGTTGGACAAGAAGTGATTACTAAGACGCTACAAAACGCCATTGATCAGCATCAAACTGGACACGCCTATCTGTTTGCAGGTCCAAGAGGAACTGGTAAGACATCGGCGGCCAAAATCTTTGCCCGTGAAGTAAATGGGATTGGCCCCGATCAGGCTGGTCAATCCCAACCCGATATTATTGAAATCGATGCGGCTTCCAATAACGGGGTGGATGAAATTCGCTCCATTCGTGACTCGGCGAATTACGCACCAATTGAGGCCCCTTACAAGATTTATATTATTGACGAAGCGCATATGCTCTCGACGGGGGCCTTTAATGCCCTTTTGAAGACACTTGAGGAACCACCTGCTCAGGTAAAGTTTATTTTGGCCACCACTGAAATTCAAAAGATGCCCGCGACAATCTTGTCTCGAACGCAGCGTTTTGAATTTAAACGCCTCTCAAACCAAACCATTAAGAACCGTTTGGTGGAAATTTTGAAGCAGGAAAAACAAGACTACGAAGAGGCCGCTTTGGACGTTGTGGCCACTGCCGCCGAGGGTGGGATGCGTGATGCCCTGTCCATCATGGATCAGGTGATTGCCTTTGGCCCTGATAAAGTCACATTGGACAACGCACTGACGGTCACGGGATCCGTTGATATTGATCAGGTTTTGGCTTACTTGAATCAAGTGATGACGGGGCAAACAGCCGTTGCCCTTGAAACGCTTTCGCAAATTCTGCTCTCGGGAAAGGATGCTAATCGCTTTTTATCGGACCTCATTGCGACTTTGCGCGATGTGATGCTCGTTGACTTGGCCCCTGATTTGGTGAAGGCCAAGTCAAAGGAAAGCGATTTGAAGGCCTTCTTGAAAGCTAGCTCACAAGAACAGATTCAAGAAATGTTGCAAGTCATTGATCAGACAAAGACGGCTTTGGCGCAGTCCTTACAATCCGACATTTATTTGGAGATTTTAACGGTTCAACTCGCGCAAAAGTCGAATCCAGCAAACGCCAACACATCAATTGGCCATGCAACGTCTTCTAAGGAAGAGCCGAAATCAGCAGCAAAGAGACAGGAACCAGTTGAGGAAAAGCCCACAAAAACAGTCGAACAAGCAGCGCCTGTTGAAGCAAGTGCGGCACATGAGGAATCGGCTGATTCAGAAAGCGAGCACGGCACAAACGGCGTTTTGGAGTCCAAACGATCTGAAACAAAAGCCATGGGCACTCCTTCCTCTAGATCAACGGAAGAGCCAGTTGCTGAGCGATCCGCAGGCAGCCGTGTGCCGGAAGAGCGGCCAGCTGATGAAGTGACTGAAAAGCCAGAGCGTCCGGTTGAAAAGCGGTCACTTGATAATGAAACGACCACAGGGCAAGCCGAGACGGGAACTGCTGCGACAGCGACAGCAACTGTGGCCACGGAAGCAACGGCCACTGGACCAGCATTACGACTTTATACCGGTAACGAGCCGGTTCAGGCAGTTCTATCACAGGCCAAGCGTGACAAGTTGAATCAAGCGCAAGCAAAGTGGACTGACATTATTGCAACGATGCCCGTTAAGGATCAGGCGGTTCTGCAAACTGCTGAGCCAGTAGCCGCTTCGCTGGACGCAATTGTGTTAGCCTTTGACTACCCGGCATTGGAAGACAAGGCCGAAAAGGATGCCGAGTTGCAAGCACAACTTGCTCAGGCATTGATTCAAAGCGGGCTACCGGTTCAATTAGTGTTACGAACAAAGGATGAGTGGCATAACGATCGGGCGGAGTACGTGAAGGCGTTGAAGGCCGGTCAGACAGTGAAGATTGCACTTTCTGATTTAAGCCCCATTGTGGTTAACCAAGAAACGACACAACAAACCGCAACCCCACAGGAAACGAAGGGAAATGACCACTCAGACGTTGTGGCTTCAGCAAAAGCGCTCTTTGGCGATGACATCGTTCAAGTAAAAACTGAAACAAAGTAAGGAAAAAAGATGCAATATCCGGAACCTATTGCTAAACTAATTGATTCATATTCTAAGTTACCCGGAATTGGTGCCAAAACGGCGTCTCGTCTTGCCTTTTACACGTTAAACATGGATCAAGAAGACGTGGCGAATTTTTCAAAAGCACTGGCAGAAGCAAAAGATTCGATTACTTTTTGTGAGATTTGCGGTAATATTACCAGTAAAGATGAAAATCCCTGCGTCATCTGCACGGATACCACAAGAGATCGGTCAACCGTTCTGGTGCTTCAAAATCCAAAAGATGTCATGGCGATGGAACAGACCCAGGAGTACCACGGCCTGTACCATGTTTTGAACGGGGTGATTTCGCCGTCGGCTGGTACGGGACCGGAAGACATCAACCTACCGTCGTTGATTCGCCGGCTTTCCAAGGATGACGAAATCAAAGAGGTGATTGTCGGAACCAACGCGAACACCGATGGCGAGGCAACGGCCATGTATATCGCCCGTCTCGTCAAGCCCGCCAATATCAAAGTTACTCGCTTGGCCTCTGGATTAGCGGTTGGCTCGGACATTGACTACGCGGACCAGTTGACTTTGATCAAGTCCATCGAAGGTAGGAATGAACTGTGATTTTTAAGAAGAAAACCGTACGACACAACAATTTGAAGGCTGAGTATGACCAAATTCTGTTAGAAGAAGTGGACCACGCCCGCCGTGAATACCGACAGGCTCAGGATTCCGAAACTGCCTTGGTTGACGCACGGGTTAATGGGCACATGGTTCAGGCACAGACTGACATGAAAAAGGCTTGTTTCTCCTATCTTTATAAAGAAGCGAAACGGCGAAGAACCGTGGCAAACGGGCCACAACTTTATCGTTCGACTGATGAATAGGAGGGTGGTATGAAAAAAGCAAATTTTATCACCTTTGAAGGGCCCGAAGGGGCTGGGAAAACAACGGCCATTCAAGCCGTGCTGCCTTTCCTTGAAGAGCTGACGAGTAAAGTCGTTGTGACGACAAGGGAACCGGGTGGCAATCCCCTGGCTGAGGCTGTTCGAGATTTATTGAAAGAACAGCAGGAGCCAGCCATTGATGCCCGGACGGAAGTGTTGCTGCTTGCGGCTTCTCGTCGTGAACACGTCGTACAGACCATCTTGCCGGCTCTAAATGATGGGGTTGTCGTGGTCTCTGACCGTTACTTGGATTCTTCCTTGGCCTACCAAGGTGGTGGCCGAGGATTGGGAATGCAGGCTGTTCAGGCTATCAATGACTACGCCATTGAAAATCCCGAAACGGGTCAGGCTGTTGAGCCAGGATTAACGATTTACATGGACTTACCCGTTGAAATCGGATTAGAACGAGTTTTCAAACACCGAACTGGCAAGATTGATCGGATGGATCGAGAGAATCTTGACTTTCACCGGAGGGTTCGCGAGAGTTATTTGGAATTGGCGGCACAAAATCCTGAACGGATTAAAACCGTTAATGCCAACCAACCGGCCGACAAGGTTTTAGAGGATGTTAAAGCAATTTTACTGGAAAACTGGAGGTAAACGATGAAACTGATTAATGCGATTGTACAGGACAAGGACGCCACAAAATTGGCAAACGCTTTGGTGAAAAACAAGATTCAGGCAACTCGCTTGGCGACTTCTGGTGGCTTTTTGCGCTCAGGGAACACGACTTTTCTAGTAGCCATTGACGACGAGCGTGTGCAGGAAGTGCTCGACATCATCAAGTCTGTTTCGCAAAAGCGCAAGCAGTTCATGGTTCCCCCAATGGGTGTTGAAGGAGAGCGCGCAGCTGCCTTTCCTGTTGAAATCGAAGTTGGTGGAGCAACGGTCTTCACGCAAACGATCGATGACTTTTATCAATTCTAATGGTAGCGACGAAGAAAAAAGTCGCTGCGGCAAAGCAGGAAGAATCGGCCGTTTTTGAGATGGCCGATTTTTTGACACTTGCTAAGGAATCGTATCCCGAAAACATCCAGCAGTTGCAACAGGCGGTGGCTGAAGACCGACGGTCCCACCTTTATCTATTAGCAGGACCCGGTAATCAACAGAAGTTGGCCTTGGCCCTTGCTTTTGCTTCGATGGTGCTGGGGGATGATGAGGAAACACAGGAGCGGATTAGTCGCCTTGACCACCCGGACTTGGTCACGGTTTTACCGGAGAAGAAGGGGGCAGCCATTAAGATTGCCCAAATTCGCGCCATTACCCCAGAATTGACCACAACGGCATTAGAATCGCCCGTCAAGGTCTTTATCATCGATCGAGTGGAGACGCTCACGACCGCGGCCGCCAATTCCTTGCTGAAGTTCATTGAGGAACCGGCCGGACCACAGTTGATTATTCTATTAGCCAACAAAGCCGATGATGTGTTGCAAACCATCGTATCACGGGCCCAGGTCGTCCACCTACTGCCTAGTCCAGAAGTAGCAAAGGAAGCGGCCGCTAGTTTGGCTGTTTTCCAGGAAACGGCTCAACCCGCAGTCTTTAAGTGGTTTGAAAAAGTCGTTGCCCGAGATGTGTCTTCCATGGTTTTCTTGCAAACGACGTTAATTAAATTGATTGATGACAAGGAAAAGGAAGAGCAAGTGCTGCTTTGGCTGCAACAGCTCGCTCGTGATCTCTTTATGCAAAAGACGGTCGACCAACCCGTTTTATACTTTCCGCAGTTAGTTGGTTTTTATAAAAAAGCGGCGGAACGTTATCAAGCGGATCAATTGCAGGCCGTCCTCGAAAACGTTTTATCTTTGGATAAACTAAAGAACGTACAATTAGCTTTGCAATCAAAGCTTGAAAAAACTGCGCTTGAATGCGCCATTTTACTAGGTTAACGATGCAGATACAAAAGTCTTTTACAACTCATGACACCGGGACGCTCTACCTTGTGGGTACGCCCATTGGTAATCTTTCGGACATGTCTTCTCGGGCCCTCGAAGTTCTCCAAGAGGTGGATGTTATTGCGGCCGAAGACACTCGGCATACGCAGTTGCTCTTGAACTATTTTGATATCAAGAATAACAAGACTTCGCTTCACGAGCATAACTGGCAGGAAAAGGCACCAGAATTGGTACAAGAACTCCTTGCTGGTAAGTCCATTGCGCAAGTTTCCGATGCCGGCCTACCTTCCATCTCAGATCCGGGAAAGGAATTGGTGGCCCAAGCGATTGAGGCGAACGTGCCCGTTGTGCCAATTCCTGGTGCTTCCGCCGGAATTACAGCCTTAATTGCTTCAGGATTGGTGCCACAGCCCTTTTACTTCCATGGCTTTTTACCACGCAAGAAACAGGAGCAGGCTCAGGCGTTGCAGGATCTTTCGTGGCGCCCTGAAACCATGATTTTTTATGAAGCGCCCCATCGCTTGAAAAAGACCTTGCAGAATTTGGTCGAAGTGCTCGGCGAGAAGCGTCGCATTGTACTGGCTCGCGAACTAACGAAACGCTACGAAGAGTTTCTTCGGGGGACGGCCGTTGAAGCCGTCCAGTGGGCGGAGGAAAATGACATTCGTGGTGAATTTGTTTTGTTAGTTGAGGGGCGGTCGGACGGTTCGGGTGTTCCACCAAAAGCTGTTGCTGACACGACAGACACCAGCGCGGCAAATCCTGAAGAAGCGGTCCAAGCACTCATTGACCAGGGGCTCAAGCCGAACGCAGCCATCAAGCAGGTGGCCAAAGAAAACGGCTTGAACCGACAGGATCTCTATAAAAGTTATCATCACATTGAGGAAGAAAATGGCTAATATCTATTCCATTCAACGTCCAGTTGAGTATTATCAAGTTGACCTCACCCGCAAGCTATCCCTTTCAATGATTCTGAATTTAGCCATTCTTTGTTCACGTAAACAAGGGGAGTACCTCAAGGTCGGTTATCAAGAAACCGACAAATGGGGACTGGGCTGGGTGATTTTACAATACGACGTTAAAATTTTACGTCGCCCCGTTCTGGGGGAAGAATTGACCATCGAGACGAAAGCCGGTGAGTGGTCCTCATACTTTGCCCAGCGTGGCTTTTATTTTAAGGACGCGGCTGGCAAAGTCATCATCGACATCGATTCACTGTGGGCCCTGATTGACCTTGAAAAACGGCACATGGTCAAGTTACCACTCGAATTGGTTAAACCTTACGGGGGAAACGAACAAAAACGTTTACCAAAGATGGTTCGAATTCCGAAAATTAAGGACGAGCCAATCGACTTTGATAAACCCTACCAAGTCCGTTTCTTGGACATTGATGGCAACCGTCACGTGAATAATTCGAAGTATCTGGAGTGGATGGTCGATGTGTTACCGCTCGACTTTTTGAAGGAGCACGAGGCAACGGGCTTCTCCATTCGCTACGAGAATGAGGTTCACTATGGTCACCATGTTGATTCCCAAGTCGTGATGGGGGATAATGAGACGAGGCACCGTGTGTTAAACGGTGATCAAACAGCAGCAGAGGCCGTGATTCATTGGGCCCCTGCGGATAAAAAATAAGCGAGGACAAACATGTCAGTATTAGTATTGGGTGGAGCCGGCTACATCGGTTCTCACATGGTTCGCCAACTCTTGGCTAATGGTCAAGACGTGGTTGTTGTTGATAACTTGGTCAAGGGACACCGCGCGGCGGTAGCACCCGAAGCCAAGTTCTACGAAGTTGATATTCGTGACAAGAAGGCCCTTTCCGAAGTCTTTGACAAGGAAGACATCGAGGCCGTCGTTCACTTTGCAGCCTTTTCAATCGTGCCCGAATCCGTTGCAGAGCCTTTGAAGTATTTTGATAACAACACGGCCGGAATGGTGACTTTGCTCGAGGTCATGCAGGAACACAATGTGAAGAAGATTGTCTTCTCATCAACGGCCGCTACCTATGGTAACCCCGTTCACATTCCAATTAAGGAAACGGATCCACAAAACCCCATCAACCCCTATGGTGAATCCAAGTTGATGATGGAGAAGATGATGGGTTGGGCTGATCAGGCCTATGGTATTAAATGGGTGGCCTTACGCTATTTCAACGTGGCGGGAGCTATGCCAGACGGTTCCATTGGTGAAGATCACGAACCAGAGACCCACTTGGTACCAATCATCTTACAAGCCGCTTCTGGTAAGCGCGATTACATTGAGATGTTCGGGGATGACTACAATACCCCAGACGGCTTTAACGTCCGTGACTATGTCCACGTCGTTGATTTGGCCGATGCGCACATCTTGGCCTTGAATTACTTGAAGGAAGGTAAGCCATCTGCTCAATTTAACTTGGGTTCAGCAACTGGTTTCTCCGTTAAGGAAATGGTCGAAGCAGCCCGTAAGGCAACCGGTGTTGATATTCAGGCAAAAGTCGGTCCACGTCGTGCTGGGGATCCTGACATTTTGGTGGCGGATTCAACGGCCGCCCGTGAGGTCCTAGGCTGGAAGCCGAACTATGACAATGTGGAAGACATTATCAAGACGGCCTGGAATTGGGTTGAGAAGCACCCAAATGGTTATGACGACAAAAAGTAATGATTGAAAGAGTTGACTTCGGTCAGCTCTTTTTTGTTTCCCTCTGTTGGACAGAGGCAGTATGATTGGCAAGAATGTTGATGGCGTCTTGCTGCTGTTTGCTCGAACCGATTACCAAAAATCGTAAAAAAACCAGACAAAAGTCTTGTCAGCGCTGTTCGGCTATGGTATGATATTTTTTGTTGATAAAGACACCATGGTTAGTTAGCTCAGTTGGTAGAGCAACGGACTCTTAATCCGTGGGTCCAGGGTTCGAGCCCCTGACTGACCATCCCAAGGACCGGCGTAGCCGGTCCTTTTTTTGTACATAGGAGGAAAAAGTGAAACGTAAAAAGAGATTGTTAACCATTTTGTCCTTGGCTTTGGTTTGTGCGATTGTTCTGGGTGGGTTCTTGTTCATGAGAACAGGGCATCAGCAACAGAGTACTTCAAGTACGAACGATTCGGCAAAAACCAAGAACCTAACTGATTTACCAAAGGGTGTGAAGTCCACTGATTGGGACCTTGTCTTGGTCAATAAGTGGCACCCCCTTTCCTCCGAAATGAATTTTGAAAAGGCAACGGTTGGTGGCATAACGGTCAATGCACGGATTAAGCAGGCCGTTTTGGACTTTCAAAATGGTGCCCGGGCGGCCGGCTACCAAACGAACTTGATTTCGGGCTACCGGTCGATTCAGTACCAAAAAGAAGTCTTTGAAAACGTCAAGAAGAACAACATTGCCCAGGGGATGACGGATGCCGAAGCGGAAAAAGCGACAGCGGCAGTTGTCCAAAATCCAGGCTCCTCAGAACACCACACTGGTTTAGCCGTCGATATGGCTGGCAGTGATGCTTTTGAAAAGTACCCGAACTTGGAAGCCAACATGGATCAGTTCGCTTCACAGCAGTGGTTAATCAAACACGCGGCGGATTATGGCTTTGTCTTACGTTATCCAAAGGAGAAGAGTCAAATCAAGCAAACGGGGATTGATTATGAATCCTGGCATTTCCGTTATGTTGGCGTGGAAAACGCCAAATACATGGTGAAACACCATCTCACGCTTGAAGCCTATGTGAAAGCACTAAAAGAAGCCGGCCGTTAAGGCGTTAAAAAGTCCGATTGCGATCGGGCTTTTTTTAGGTAAAGGGCGCCAAAAAAGTCAAGTACAGGTGATGACGAATTTACAACTAGACCAATTAAAGAATGCGTGTTCGCTTGTTTTAAGGTAAACTTTATGCGTAGGCTTATTCCGAAAAGAGCTGTTCGGCTTTCCGGTTTGTCTTTAAACTTTATTTAACATGATGACTGGCTTTTGCTAGGTAAACATACGGTAAAACCCGAAGGATTCATTACGAAAAGGTAGCGAACAAATGTGCTTATCAACAGTTGGGGATAAGTCTGGGGATAAAGAAGGTAACTTGGGGAAAAAGATTGATTTAATGCCCTTTCTGACTTTGGAAAAGAATGGAGTCTTTTGACGTTGATAACGAGTCTTGTTGGGGAAAAGTCGTGTAGATTGCATAAAATCCGGGTATTTCTTTGGGAAAACTGTGGATAAGTCCGTTGATAAGTCGAAAAAGTGGGGATAACTTTTTGGCTTAGACCAAAATGAAAAGAGATAATTTAAATGAAAATTAAAGTAATTACAGTGGGAAAACTGAAAGAAAAGTATTTAAAAGAGGGCATTGCGGAGTATCAGAAGCGCTTGCAGCGTTTCGCAAAGATTGACATGATTGAGTTAGCTGATGAAAAAACACCGGAAAAGGCGTCGGAGGCAGAGAACCAGGAAATCATGGCAAAGGAAGGCGACCGCATTTGGGCAAAAATAGGCGAACGTGACTACGTCGTTGTGCTCGCGATTGAGGGAAAGCAGCTACCTTCAGAGAAGTTCTCCAAAGTGCTCCAGCAGGCAAAGCTATCAGGACATGGTACCCTGACTTTTATCATTGGCGGTTCATTTGGATTAACGGATAAAATCAAAAAAAGAGCCGATTTACTGCTCTCCTTTGGGTTATTAACGCTGCCCCATCAATTGATGCGTCTGGTTTTGATGGAGCAAATCTACCGGGCCCAAATGATCGAGGTCGGTTCGCCCTACCACAAATAAAAAAGCTAGGAGCAACCACTCCTAGCTGAATCAATTATTGAATTGAAAAGTCAAAATCATTCGGTGTAATCAAACCGGCCGATTGAACAATGACGCGACCCGCCATTTTTTTACCAAGGGAGCGCGACGTGCCCACCTTTTGGTAACCGAAGGCGATGGTGGCCTTCGCCTTTAAGGCAGCCCCGTGGCTGTCGCCGGTGTTTACATCGATACCCGTTGGCATGTCCAAGGCAACCACGGTGTTTTCGATGTGGTTAGCCGCCTTGAGCATTTTTTGAAGACCTTCTGGCAAATCAGCATTCAAGCCGGTGCCAAAGATGGCATCGATGATGAGGGACGGCTCTTTAAAGTCTGATTTCTCGGCTCGTGTGACACCGCACGCCTCGGCTGCCTTGAGTTGTTCTTTGACAGATTGGCTGGCCCGGTTGACGTTGCCAACGAATTGGAGGGTGACTGGTATTTTCGCTTGGTGAAGAAGGCGAGCCAAGGCTACGCCATCGGCGCCGTTTTGACCAAGGCCGGCCAAAACGAGCACCTTTGATAAGTCAAAGCGGCCTGCCGCTAGGACTTGCAGTGCGGCCATTGCAGCCTGCTCTGTCAAAACGGCAGCTGGCAAACCAGCTTCATCAATCGTGTAAGTTTCAATGGCCTTCATTTCTTCGCCAGTTACGAGTTGTGTCATGTTTTTCACCTTAGTATAATAGATACAGTTATTATAATATAGAAGAACAGAAATTACATATAAAAGGAGATGGGTCATGGATAATTTGGATGTGGCTGATGACTACCAACAAGTAAAGGACCAGGTCGCCATCTTGAACGCCCGTGGTGAGCAGGTGACAGAAGATCAAGTGATCAAGCGGACGCTGAAGCGTAGTCTCGAACAAATTCTTGACTACCGGATGGACGGGACGTTTTATACCGTTGCATGGGATGACCAGGGGAACCTTGCCCTGACCGACGTTTATGGCAAGCCTGCTGGTGTGATTAAGCCAATCAACGAATCGTTAATTGAAGACTTTAAAAAAGATGATCAGGGTGTTTGGGACCATTTCAACCTGGCCATCATGAAATCGATTGCGCGCTAAGAACACGACTTTCTTTGGCTGAGCGGGTGGAGAACTTCTTGCCGGCTAGCGGATAATCTGGTATAGTATTATCTGTTATTGGAGAAGTACTCAAGAGGCTGAAGAGGCGCCCTTGCTAAGGGTGTAGACGTGTTAAAGCGTGCGAGGGTTCGAATCCCTTCTTCTCCACTACAGGCCATATACTGCAAATAGCGGTATATGGCCTTTTTTGTTTTTAAGCATCGTTGATAGTTGATACATAGGCGTTTGTAAGCACTATTACTAATAAATCCTAAGAACCTATAAATAGCATTAGATACAAAAAATAAAAATGTTTTGCTACAAATTTGCTACAAGTTTTCCAACAGTGTAATTGTCTTGTCCTTTTCTTTGTCACGCTTCTCATTCATCAGATGAGCGTATACCTTCATCGTTATCTCGATTCCAGCATGACCAAGTCTTTCTGACACATATTGAATATCAATATCATTGGCTAACAAGTAACTGGCATGTGTGTGCCGTAGGCCATGCATAGTTAATTTACTTGTCGAAAAAGTAGAAAGTAGCTTATTCAGCTTGGCATTACAAGATCCATCAGTCAGTGGTTTACCATTTATTCCAGCAAACATTATTTTATCGGGCAAAGTCCAGTTCTTAGCAATATTCATATATTCTTCTGGCATATCAATTGTTCGAACTGATGTTTTAGTTTTAGTTCCCTTAATGGCACTATCTTTTGGTGACCATGACTTATTGATACTGATGGTATTTTTCTTAAAGTCGAAGTCAGTCCAAGATAATGCAGCGATTTCAGAATATCTACATCCTGAGTAACAGGCAGTTAGTATCATTTTTGAAGCAATATTATTTTGTGTTTTAGCTGCTTCAATTAATTTTAGAAATTGATCATGTTCTAAGAACTTTGTATCTCGTCCGGCACTTTTCTTTTTTGAAGACACCACGATGTTTCTGGAAATATCTTTTGCAAGCATTCCTTCGTCAACGGCATACCGACAGAATGCCCCAATCATGTTTTTTATATGTGTAACAGAGGACTTCACATGGCTTTCTGCATAACCATTAATGAGAAGTTGCATCTCGCGCACAGTAACCTCTGACAGTTTCATATTAGGCCACTGTGCGCTAATCAGTCTGTATGTAGAAATATACCAGCTTTTAGTGTTTGTCTCGATATGAGGCTCTTTAAAGACCGTATACCACGACCAGTATTCATCTTTAAACAATCTGTCGCCAAATGGCAGTTTCCCTGTGTTTTTTAATTGTTCAATAGATGTGGCCCATTTATTGGCTTCTGTTTTAGTCGAGAACCCAGATTTAGTCTTTTTACGTAGCTGTCCGTCAACTTTTGTTGATACACTAGCTGTCCAAGTTTTGCCTCTTTTGTATATACTAGCCATGATTTACTCCTTTTTGGTACAAATAAAAAGGCCTAAGGGCCTATCTGTTTTATATGATTTTAAGTAATATGAATAATTTTTAAGTTGAGGTATTAAATATGGTGTGTTAACATTTAGTTTGATAACAGATGAGCCACATAGTGGTGTCCGTCTGTTTAGCAATGCATGCTAGATTGTAATTAATCAATCTGGTGTGCATTTTTATTTAATAGTGGTATCAATATTTCCATTTTTATATAGGTCGTACATAACAAATAGTTTACGATACGCACTATGTACACCATTACTTTTTGCTCCAGAGTTGTATAATTCTGTGAATTGTGGTAAGGCTTCTTGAAGGATGAAATTTTCAATATCTTTAGGATGGTTTTTAATTGTTTTGGAAATAAGTTTAATTTTGTTTATTTCTTTTAGTTCTTTACTATTCCATATTTCATGTATACTTTTTGATAAGAAATATTTATCTTTTATATTTATTTTTATTGCATTAATTTGACACTCTAATGTTCGTGTTGATTCTATACGCTTATCAATCCTTAATTTGTCCTTAGTTGTCAATGTAATATCGTTAGAACTGTTGAGTTCATCAATTATTTTTTTATAAGGTATTTGAGCTCCAGATGTTTGGTTATTTAAGAATTTTATTGAAATTTGTAATGATATTTTTTGTTTATCTAATAAGTAGTCATTTAGGTAGTCAACTATATTTGGTACCATAAAAAGAGTTCCTTGTTCACCAATAGCTATTGCTGTATTACGATTTTTGTAATCTTCAGGTAGAGAATCTATATTGCTTGCGTAAGTTAAAAAGGTATCCAATTCGCCAGACCTACCTTTTACGTCAATTATGTTTTTAAATTGTTTTTGATATTTTTTTATAAATGCTGGTGATACACCTTGATTTATTTTAGAAATATTTTCAAAAAGGCTTAAATAATTGTCAGTGGTAATTCTGTTGTAAGTAATTCCTAATTCTTGATCATGCTCGATATTTTCTTCTAATGAAGATATATTGGGTTCATATTCAACAACGGTTATACGATCAGCCATTTTAGAGACATTTGTAGGGATATTCTTTGAATATTCTTGTAATAATGATCTAATATTTTTGTCGCTAAGTGAATATCCGATAAAAATAATTGGCGAATCTACTAAACTTGTTAGTAATTTTGCATTTAGAATTATTGAATCATATTCAAATTTTTTATAGTCATTTTCAGTTATTATTAGTGAATTAGGATCAGAGATAGACCCATGAATTTTATATAATTCGTTCCAACTAGTTGTTTGCCTAAAAAATCCTTCACCACCAATAAACAGGTCAATGTTTTCACTATTTTTGCCAATTAAATCTTCAATAAGGCAATCATAGTTTGTAGTAATCACCATACGAGATTTTTTAATAACTTTAGTGAATTCCTTTAATTCACTAGACATATTTTCCAAATAATCTAATGATGAAAATCTTTTTGATAGTGAGAATTTAAATGGAGAAATTCCTTCTCGATAAACCTTTTCTGGTGTCAGATTAGGAACAAGATTATTTTGAAGAAGATATTTTTCGTCGAATTTTTTTTGAATAATTGAAGCAGCCTTAGCATTAACAATAAAATTTATATCATCTTTATTATCATCGTTTAATTCTTTTTCTTTTATTTTTGTCAAAAAAGAATAAAAATTGGTGTCTTCATCTAGTTTTTCCCAATATTCTTTTAAAAGGCTTAACCAATCTGGAGAGTTCTTAATATATCTTTTGGAAATGCCTGATCCAACGAATATAATTGGATATTGATTATTTTTCTTTAGTTCTTGAATTCCCATATACTTTTCCTTTTAGCCTGTTTCCGTCCTGCACGTATGTGTACAACATAAGTGCTTTTATGCTAATTCAGGAACGTTGTATTTTTGACTTTCCAATCTTCTAATTTGATGCGGACCCAAAAGCTATAAATTCCAAGTGTGATAATAATAAGGCAGAGCCACTTGATCCAATTGCCAAAGAGCCCTAAGGCTGTTCCGTTAAATTGTAAACGATGGCCTTCAATTACGGTGTGATTTATTTTCCATCCATATACAAGGACTAGTGCCAATGGGTAAAGGATACCAAAAGAACAAACTGTTAGGATCCAACCCAACAGGCTCCATCCGATTAGGCTAGCTAGGCCACCGTCAAAAAAAGAGTTTCGACCAAACTTTTCTTCCATAATATTTCTCCTATCAGTTTTTGATGTCATTCCGTATTGCAGATAATATTTGTAGCGCTTGTGCAGCTTATTTGTTTTTGCGGAATTCTTCTAGTAGTTCATGCTGCAGCTTTATATTTTCCTCTACAAGTTGGTTATTTTTATTTTGTAGCTTCTGAATTTTAATGGCATCTACGTGGGCCTGGTCATATCCCCATTTTTCATCATTGTTACGAACAAGGTAGTTGTTAATGAACTGGATGGTATAGAAAACAACGATGGCGATGAATAGCAATGTAAGCAAGCTGTCCAGAAGTGAGGCAAGGGGAGTGAGTGCATAATCAAGGTTAAGTTTGTGACCACTGGTAAATAGCCAAACGGTTAGTATCTTTATAAGACCAGAGGCAGTCGCAATTAAATCTTTAATAGCAGAGCCGAAGCTATTACCAACAACAACTGAAATGACAAAGGTCAGCAGGTTGGGAGCAAAAATAAATCGTCTAAATGCTGAAATTTTGGCAGACCCATTCGATTGAAATTTAGTAGTGCTTTCTTTAAGCGTTTCAGTAATTGTTTTAGGCATTGGTTATTTCCTTTTATTAATGTATGTGTCACGTTATGTACGCCCCGAGAGGGCATTGTTACTTTGAATATCGACCGTTAAGGAAGGTGATATCTTGAGTATCTGAGTAAGTGCTATAGGCCTTAACGATTGAAATAATGAAGTCAACGAATGGCCAGATTCCAAAAGTAATCCATGATCCAATAAGTAACTTGAAGATTCCAAGCCCAATTTGGCCACGAACGAATCGGTCAACACCTAAATAGCCGACTAAGAAGTTGCATACCCACACAAAAACATGCTTGTTAATCTTGTTTACTTTAACGTTACCTTGAATGATTGTTTCCATGATAACTCTCCTAACAGCTTTTAACGTGGTTCAGATTTGCACGTTTATGTACGCCCAAAAGGGCATTTATTTAACTCTTGATGTTGTATGTTTTACTACCAACTTTTTTGAATGTTGAATTCTCAAAGGTAACAGTAATAGGATTATTGTTAACGATAGTGTATTCAAGCACGACAGGAACTGACTTGCCAGGCAATACACTTTGATTTAAGTTATCACTTTCAGATTGATAGGGGATACTGAAATCATCATTAACAGCAGGTACCCCAGGATCTAATTTCTGATTTTTTGAATCCGTCTTTTGATATGCATGAACAACGGCATACATAGCTTGTGCATCAGCTTCTTCCTTAGAAATGTTTGTCATGTTACCATGCAAAACAAATATTTTTGTATCGTTCATACCGTCAATAATTTCGCCTTTAGTAAAGGTTGTATTTAGTTTTCCAGCATAAAATGTATTACCCTTAAAATGCCACTTATTATTTTCAGCCTTTTGATGCTTCAAATCTGGTAATTCGCCATCGTTAGATACAACGTATGCTGCAATACCAATTGAAGTAATAGTTATCATGGCCATAATCCAAAACCATAAATGTTGATGAATTTTTTTATTGTTCACTACTCTATCCTTAAGCTACAAATATGAATATTTAACATGCGTATCTTTTAGATACCAAGTATTTCTTTTTTCTTCAAATCAAACTCTTCTTGGGTGATAATACCTTCATCAAGTAATGACTTTAATTCACGAAGGTCAGATAGATTGTTTGATTTTGAAGATGATGAGTTATTTTCGTTGACAATTTTTTTGAGCTCTAATTCAATTTTATTTGCATTAGCAACATCTTCTGTATGGCCACTTAAAGCAAATGATGTGTAACTTCCATCGTAAAATCGAATAGTAAAGGTGATGGCTGAAACTTCTTTAAGGGTTTTAGTGTTTGAATTTCCAGAACTAGCTCCGATTACTCCGCCAGTAGAACCCGCAATTAAATAGCCAGTTATTCCTTTTGAAAAGCTGATATCTTTTTTCGTATTTGAAATAAACGTCTCATTTTTATCTATCTTAAAATCAGCAATTTCTGAAAATGAATGAATCTGGTATACATTTTGCAAAAAGTCTAAAGCAAAGAATATTTGCTTTGTGTCATATCTAAAAATTAAAGGATAATATACACTTCCATTTTCTTTAAATTCGGCGAAATAATTTTCATAATTTTCCTTATTAAGATTCTTTTGATGCTTTAATTCTGATTTATATTCTGAATAAGAAAAGTTTTCACCGTTTTCAATCATTTTTCTTAGGGAATCAATTGAAAAGCGTTTAATTGCATTTTGTGACCTTATATCTGTTTTTTTAATTCCTAATTTTAATAAGCATGCAGAATCAATTTTTTCAATTAATCCATGGCCGACATTAACCGGCCATGAAGTGAACATTGTTGTCTTGTTGCCACATAAAGCACATTTCATAAAAAATCCTTTCAATTAAAATGATGATTGCTGATGGACTAGCTTGCCAATAATCTGAATAGGTGGCTGTCCGTTCTCGACGTCTTCTTTATTATACTCAAAAGGCTTAAATTCTTCCTTCAACCAACTATCCGGTTCAAATCGAATACGATCAGGGTACTGATACACGTGTTTGAGTGTAGCGGCTTCTCCGTCAATAATGACCCCACAGATGTCACCGTTAGTAATATCGCATTTATCGATTTTTGCAAGAATAGCAACAGCACCATTGGGGATGACTTTATTCATACTTTCGCCATTAACTCTTAAAGCGATTAGCTCATCAGATGAGTAGCGATTAGATATTCTATTAGGAACATCAATATCACCCTCGATGTCTTCTTTAGCGCCTTCGGGGTATCCTGCAGAGATGCGACCATAGATAGGAATAGATACAGTAGATGGGGTAGAACTGATAGTTAATTCATTGGGTATGTTTTGTACATCATCATCATAATTAGCCAATGTCATTAATTCTTTATAGCTTGTTTTCAAAGAGTACGCATCAGCAATAGCACGAAGCTTGTCAGGACTTGGCTTGATTGGTTGCTTATTTCTAGTGTCACCATTGATTAGTGTATTGAAATAAGAATGCGATACCTTGCCATGAGTTTTTTGTGACATTTCTCGGTAACTATCACTGCCTTTAAGCTGGCTTATTTTGATTGCTAATTGATTATTATTCAGCATATTTACACCCGTTATGTATTGCTTGCTTTACTATATGTACAGTTTACTATACATTTATATTATTATTATGTAATTTACGCTTTACAATATGTAATTCTTGTTGTATGATTAGTACATAAGTTAAAGAAAGGAGAGCGAAATGAACAATAATTTAAGAAAAATTATGGGTTTCTATGGCTTTAGCAATATTTCTTTGTCAAAAAAAGCAAAAGTTTCTCGAGGGACGATTACTGATATTCTAAATGGTTCAAACCCGAATAAAGAGACTATGGAAAAGATCACAAAGGCGATCGGAAACGGACTAACAGTAAACGATATTTTTTTTGCAAAAGATGTAATTCTTGTTGTACAGAATGAAAAAGTAATTAGCTGATGGGAGGCCAACATGGCAAATGAAGTAAAGGTATTTGACAACCTGAAGGTCAAAGAAGAAAACGGACAAATTTTGTTCGACGCAGAAACAGTGGCTAAAGGTGTTGGAATTACGACCGTTGCCAAAAGTGGCAACGAAGTCGTTCGATGGTCAAGGCTTAATCAATACCTTGGATTGTCCACTTCTGGACAACTGGTAAAACGTGGTGATTTCATCACGGAACCGCAATTGTATAAGTTAGCGATTAAGGCTAATAGCCCACAAGCAGAAAAGTTCCAGGACTGGGTCACGTCAGAAGTGCTGCCAAGCATTCGCAAGACGGGTAGCTATTCTGTTCAGCCAATGGATGACTTCGAAAAGATTGCGTTGATTGCCCAAGGGACAACCAAGCTTAAGGAACAGGTACATGGTATCGAAACAAAAGTAGATACCTATATTGAAAACCAAGTAATCACGGCTACTGATAGTAACGCTATTGCACGAGCAGTATCTAAACGTGTTCATCAGTATGGAGCTTTGCATCATATCGATCGTGACGAACGTGGA
>NZ_JQBH01000007.1:0-1548 GCF_001438695.1 Fructobacillus fructosus KCTC 3544 | reverse complement strand
GCTTCGTGATGCAATTGATGAAATAAATGAATTTATTCCTCAATTATCTGTTAGTGAACTAGACAGCGAAACAATTTCGAATTCTGAATCTGATGAAAATAAGTAATTTTCAAAACTTATATTCATGTTCTTGAATTCAACATTTGTTGCGTAGCAACTAAAGCCGGAAAAGTCGATGCTCTTTGCAATTTCAATCAATAAGTTAAGGGTTGATTGAAAGTCACTTAATAATTCACCAATTGATAAGTCACCATCAAATCGATTCGTGAAACGTCCCAAATGATTTTCAATGATGATTTTTCTAACTTCTGTATAAGCGTCATCATGGCCATCTTTTTTGGCCCAATCAGCACATACGAAATCATTACCAAGCTTAACTATTACTGAATTATCTAGGTAGGTAGACGTAACGTTCATACGTTCGGCAAACTCAGAAATTGTATTCAAGGCAATCTGAGCGACTTTAACCTGATTAAGTGTCAATTTCATTATAATTCTCCTTTCAATTTACTAGGCACGTCACTGCCAGTAGTTAAAGGATACCAAAAGAAAGGAGGCTTGGCATGGAAGCTGTAGGAAGTAAGTTCGACCCGTCTCAACAGTATAAGCAAATAGAAGTTTGCAAAGTTATTGGTGAAATGCTCGGACAGGATCGTCCAATTTCAAATAAGTGTTTTCGCAACTCGTGGCGAACGAAAAAAGGTTTTCCAAAACCAATAATTGAGCACGGAACGTACAAGGTGTGGTCTGGTTTTGCATTGCATAACTGGTTTCACAAGAAAGGGAATATTTAAATGACTAATAGCATGTTTTGGAATGAAGTTATCGGATGGATATTCACAACGGGAGCAGTAGCAAGTTTTATCTACTTGGTTACTCTTTCGCTGGATAAAAAGCCGTTATTTGGCGATAACGATACTGATCGCGACATCGAAAATGATGCTCGTAAAGATGGGCAACGATTTTACAAGCAACAGAAAAAAGCTCTCAAGGCGGCAACCAAGAGAGCTTAGGCATAAAGTTTCCTAGCAAGAAATTTATGCCTCTAGTATATCACGGAGGATAAAAATGACAATTGAAAACAGTATGTTGATGTACCCAGAAAACACGCAACGACTTGAACGATACGAGCAACTACAAGACGCAATCTATGCCAAGCGTGACGAAATCAAGAAGATGGAAAGTACCAAGGAAGACTTGGAAGCTGACATTGACGAGAAGTATCAAGAACTTGGTGACTTACAGCAGGAGGTTGCTGAACTATGACAGAAGCAATTACACTTCCGTCTGAATTAATTCAAGACGGCAAGATTGAGTTTAAAAACTTAGATCAATACCTAGCCATGGTCGATAAGTATGTTGCATATGGCAACAACTTTGTCGTGACAGAAGAAACCATGAAGGGTGCTAAGGACGAAAAAGCACTGATTAATAAGATGGTTAAGGAGTCGGCTTCCAGACGTTCTGATATTGAAAGCAATATGCTTGCTCCTTGGCTACCAGTTAAGGAAAAGATGATGAATGCCGAGAAGAAGCTCAAATCGGCAG
>NZ_JQBH01000006.1:22340-102024 GCF_001438695.1 Fructobacillus fructosus KCTC 3544 | reverse complement strand
GTATTAAAGCAACGATTAACGTGGTTACCACCTTTTCGGCCATTTTCTAGGATTCCTGGAGAATGGCTTTTTTTGTTTGGAAATGTTGATGTGAAGTGGTTTATAGCTGATTAATTATCATCAGTTACCTTTTACTTTAAAAAAATGCCATACACATACCAAAAAAGACTATCTTTCAAAAGATAGTCTCCTTCATCAACGTGTCGTCACCATCAGAGTCGCAATGGCGATTAGTGTGGCGATGTACCAAGCCCATTGTCGCCGGTTGCTTCTTTCGATTCGAGCGGTTAACAGTTCATTTTGGGATTGTAAACGTAAGTCACTGTTTTTTTCCATTGTTTGGAAATTCTTCTCCATCATCTTGAAACTTTTTTCATGTACTGCGAAGTTCTTTTCCATCACATCGAGTCGGTCGTCGATACGATCTAAACGATTATTGACCTTTCCGAACTGAATATCGATTAATTTGAATTGTTGGTCAATTCGTACAAATTGTTGGTCAATCCTTACAAATTGTCGATCAATTTGTTTGAAATTTTGCTTTACTTCCGTTTTAAATTCTTGAAATTCCTTTTGAGTGACCCAATCAGGGGGTGAGGGAATTGGCATTGCATCATTTGCTGTCATGATGACCTCCTATTTATTTACTGCTATTTGGTAATACGGTTTATTGATGAAATTTTCTAACTATAGTTTATCGACTTTTTTTGTTTGAATTGATTGATATCACGAAAGGGTATATAGCAGAACTGATTTTCTAATGAAACTATGTTTTAAACTGCACAATATAGCTTTTTCAAACTGTGACAAAAGGTAATGGCGCCTTAGAATTCGCCTTTCGCACATAATCAGAATTGAACAAATTCGGGTATTTCAATTAGCCAATCTAGCAAGTATGTTATAATGGTTTTAATTATTCGAGCGAATAATGGATAGGAGATATAATTCATGGGAATGCGTGTTGATAATTATGTTGATCCAAAAGAAAAGAAGGAAGTTGATGACAAGCGCATCAAGATGTTGAAGCTGTTTTCTAAAGTAGCGACAGCAACTTGTATCTTGATGTATGTTTCATACATCCCTCAAATTATTTCGAACTTCTCTGGTAACCCTGTGAACCCAGTTCAGCCAGCAGTTGCGATGATTAACGCAACGTTGTGGACGGGTTATGGTTGGTTGAAGACCTACAAGGATTGGCCAATCATCATTTCGAACGTGCCAGGAATTTTCTTTGGACTGTTAACCATTATCACGATTTACGTCCACTAAGATTTGATTACTAACAAAGGTAGCGCCAATTGGGGCTGCTTTTTTTGTGCCAATAATACCGTGCTTTTCTTTTATTTTGTCGGGGTGGTAAAATATTGCTTATTGAAATGAGAGGAGTCGACGATGTCACTTGCATTAGCTGATAAAGTCAGTGCCCTATCTGGCGTTGGCCCGAAGCGGGAAAAAGCGCTACAAGAACTAGGCATTTTTACTATTAACGATTTGCTTACTTACTATCCATATCGCTATGATGACCTTGGTGAAAGACTTCCCTCAGAAACATTGGATGGGGAAAAAGTGACTTTTAAAGGGGTCATTTCCACACCCGCCATTGTTCGTCGCTTTGGAAAACGGTCGCAAACGGTTCTTGGCCTTCTCGTTGACCGTGAAAACGTCCGGGTGACTTTTTTTAACCAACCATGGATCGTCAAAAATCTAGAAGTTGGTCAGGAAGTGGCCATTTACGGTACCTATAACGCGGCGAAAGCCTCGTTGACCGCTATAAAATTGGTGCCGGCCTCTGCTGATGGTTTGGCGCCGATTTATCCGGTGTCAAAGGGGATTAAGGCAAAGACCGTTGCTGAATTAGTGGAGCAGGCCTGGGGACAAATGCGGGGCAGCATGCCCAATCTTGTGCCAGCAACGCTCCGTGCTAAGTACCGCCTCCTTGATAAGAATCAGCAGGTCGAATACGCTCACTTTCCCAAAGATAAGGTCGAATCAAAAGCCGGCCGGCGTTCGGCCGCTTTTGAAGAGTTCTTCCTTTTCCAAATGCGCTTACAGTTGATTAAACAAGCAGACCAACGTTTCCTTGGCGAGGCCCTACAGTATGACCGTGAAAAGGTGATGGCCTTCATCAAGGCATTGCCCTTTCAATTAACGGACGCACAAAAACGGGTGGTTGACGAAATTTTGGCCGATCAAGCAGCCTCGCAACACATGAATCGTTTGCTTCAGGGGGATGTTGGTTCCGGAAAAACGGTCGTGGCAGCTATCGCCATGTATGCGGCGGTGACCGCTGGCAACCAGGGAGCCATTATGGCGCCGACTGAAATTTTAGCTCAGCAACATGCCAAGGGTTTAGCCAAGCTCTTTGATGCCGCTGGTATTCCATTACGTGTCGAACTGTTGACCTCGGGGTTGAAAGCTGCCCAAAAACGACAAATTCTTGAAGATTTGGAATCTGGTGATATTGATATTGTGGTTGGCACCCACGCTTTGGTACAAGACGGGGTTCATTTTCATCACCTTGGGTTAGCCGTGATTGATGAACAACATCGTTTTGGTGTGAAACAACGGGCGAAGTTGCGTGAGGGGGGCGTCAATCCTGATATCTTAGCCATGACGGCCACGCCAATTCCGAGAACGTTAGCCATAACCGCCTATGGGGAAATGGAAGTGTCGGTAATTGACGAACTGCCAGCGGGACGAAAGCCGATTATTACGCGGCACCTTTCAAACCGGCAACATGACCAAGCGATGGCGCTGCTAAAGTCTGAATTGGCCAAGGGGGCCCAAGCTTACGTGGTGACCCCCTTAATTGAAGAATCAGAAAGTCTGGACGTGCAAAACGTGACGGCGGTTTATCAGGAGCTGCAAGAAGCGCTCCCAGATTACACCGTTGGCCTCTTACATGGCCGCCTGCCCAAAGAGGATAAGGACACGTTGATGGCCGGCTTTAGCCGCAATGAAGTGCAGGTACTGGTTGCGACGACTGTTGTCGAGGTTGGGGTGGATGTGCCCAACGCCTCAGTTATGTTAATATTAGATGCTGACCGTTTTGGGCTGGCGCAGCTGCATCAGTTGCGTGGTCGTGTGGGTCGTGGAGAACGTCAATCCTATACGATTCTCCTGGCGGATCCAAAAACGGATTACGGAAAGGAACGACTGGCAGCACTCGTTGAAACGACGGATGGCTTCGAATTAGCCCAAAAGGATCTCGAATTGCGAGGTTCTGGTGATATTTTGGGGACGAAGCAGTCGGGCATGCCAGACTTTAAAGTCGGGGATCCAATCAAGGACTTAACCATGCTGACGATTGCCCAAGAAGAGGCATTGAAGGTCGTTCGACAGCCCGACTGGGAAAAAGAAGTTGATAACCAAGCCTTGGTTGAGCACCTTTCCGAAACGATGGCGGCCTATCGGCACTTTGATTAATAAATAGAAATAGCTTTTTTAAGGAGAATAATCGTGATTAAGATTGCAGTTGATGCCATGGGCGGTGACTTTGCCCCAGAAGAAATTGTGAAAGGGGTGGAAGCCGCTCGTGACCGTTATGATGATTTGACGTTCCTACTCTTTGGAACAGAAAATCAGGTAAAGCCCTTGATTCAAAACATGGACCGTTTGACTTTGATTGGAACGACGGAAGAAATCGAGATGGGTGAAGAACCCGTGAAGGCCATGAAAAACAAGCCAAACTCTTCTTTAGTTCGGGCTGCTCAAGCCGTTAAAGATGGGCAAGCAGACGCTTTCTTCTCGGCTGGAAACACTGGGGCAATTTTAGCGGCTTCAATCTTTATCATTGGCCGGATTCGTGGCGTGGAACGTCCTGCTTTGGCCTCTGCCTTTCCATGTTTTGGAGGCGGTCATGACGAGTTTGTCTTCATGGATCTTGGCGCAAACGCTGAAAATAAGCCATCGCATCTCTACCAGTATGGTATTTTGGGTAGCTTTTATGCCGAATCTGTTATGGGAATCAAAAATCCCCGTGTCCGCTTGTTGAACAATGGGGGTGAAGAAGATAAGGGCGATGAGATTCACAAGGCCGCCCATCAACTGATGAAGGATACGGATGCTTTTAATTTCTTAGGAAATGTGGAATCCCGCGAAATTATGGATGGCACGGCCGACGTGGTTGTGGCAGATGGCTTCTCAGGAAATGCAACTTTGAAGGCAATCGAGGGAACGGCTTTGACCATGATGGACCAACTTAAGCAGTCCATTAAGGGTTCTGGAATCCGCGGTATGTTGGGGGCATTGCTCTTGAAGCCGGCTCTGCGTTCATTGAAGCATAAGCTCGACTTTAACGAAAACGGTGGAGCCGTTGTTTTGGGTGTTAAGGCGCCGGTTGTCAAGACACATGGATCTGCTAAAGCGAATGCGGTGGCCAATTCAATGGGTCAAATTAAGCGGATGGTTCAAGAAAACCTTGTTGGAAAAACAACCGATTTCATTAAGGAAAATGCTGAACAACTGAAAGTGAAAAAATCGTCAAAATAACTACCGCAAAGCGCCTTTTTTGTGGTAGTATAGGTTCGATTTGATTTAGCTTGAGGAGAGAGCAATGGCGTTATCGAAAGAACAAATTTACGAGAAGCTGGCGTGTGAAGTATCCAAACGATTTGAGGTGCCGCGAGAGACAATCGAGGGCGACCACGACTTTGTTAAGAAGCTCGGTGCTGATTCAATCGACGTCGTGGAACTCGTTGTTGAAGTGGAAGACGAATTTGATATTGAAATTCCAGACGAAGACCTCGACGAATTAACAACGCTAAATAAAGTAACTGATTATATTTATGACCACCAGGGTAAGTAACTTTTTAAAGAAGAAAGCTACCCAATCAACCAAGCAACAAAAACCTTGGATGAAGAGGATAGGGACTCCCGAACAGCTGGCTTTACAAAAGCAAGTTGAACAGGTGTCCCTTTCTGCTTTTGGTCTTCCTTTCAAACACCAGGCTGTTTTTAATGCCCGTTTGCAAACAACCGGCGGTCGTTACCATCTTTCTGATCATCACCTGGATTTTAATCCAAAGATGGCGGACCGTGACGACTTTGAGCAGGTGATTAAACATGAACTCTGTCATTATCATCTGCATTTAGCAAAGCGGGGTTATCGCCATGTTGATCAGGATTTCAAGATTTTGTTAAAACGAGTTGGCGGCAGCCGTTATGCGCCAGATGTTGGGGCGCGTCGGCAGGTTGCCAAGCCCTATCATTATGTTTGCGAGAATGGTCATCCTTTTGATCGAGTTCGAGCGGTGAACGTGTCGCGCTACCGCTGCGGTCGCTGTCGTGGTCGCCTGTTTTTGGTTCGACAGGATGGAAAGTAACCACTCCAAGAAGAAAGAGAACGAATCGTCATGTTATACACCTGGTTAAAAATTGCCTGGGCCTTTTTAAATTTACTGGTCTATCCATTTCTATTTTTACTCGCCTACCACGGCCGTTTTTCTGTGACCGTGACCATTGTGAGCGCTTCACTTTTCTTTTTGCTGTCGAACGCTTGTTTTATTGCCATTATTTATTTTCAATACAAAAGTCGTCCCAAAGACCCCTTTGACAATCGTTCGGTGACCGAAAAGCACCATGAATGACTAACAAGAGTTGAGGTAAAGCGTTCACCCGTTATTTGCGGGGGAGCGCTTTTTTTGCTATGATAAATGGCAGAATTAAGCGCTTACAAAAGAGGTTTCCAATGGCTGAAGAAAAGAAAAACGCCACAATTTATGATGTTGCTGCGGCAGTTGGGGTTTCCTTGGCCACGGTTTCTCGAGTCGTGAACGGGTCCGAAAATGTTCGTCCCGCAACGCGTGATAAAGTCCGGGCTGCGATTGAAGAGTTGGGATATCGACCAAATGCGGTGGCCCGTGGCTTGGCTTCTAAGAAAACGACCACGGTTGGGGTTGTCATGCCAGACATGACGAATCTATTCTATTCTGAATTGACTCGTGGCATTGATGACGTGGCCAACATGTACCAATACGATGTTTTGCTCACCAACACTGATGATGATCCCAAACGAGCCGTGACCGCCATTCGTAATTTGGCTGATAAGCAAATTGACGGGTTGATTTACATGGGTAGCCAGCTGTCTAAACAGGTACAAGAGGCCATGAAAATGGCTGACGTGCCCGTCGTGTTGGCGGGCTCCGTTGATCAAAAGGGAATCCTGCCTTCCGTCAACATTGATTATCAGGCCGCCTTTGAAGAGGTGACGAATCGCTTTTTGTCGGAAGGACAAGAGCGAATCGCTTTAGTCATTGGATCGGCTGATCGGCCGATTGATGTGGATTATCGGCGGGCCGGCTATGGACTGGCATTGGAAAAAGTCGGTCGAGATGTGGATGAATCGTTGATTTTTTCAGGACCCCGTTCCTATGAGGATGGACAGGCATTGGCTGCACAAATACATGCGAGTGGTGCTCGAGCCGCGATTATATACGATGACGAGGTGGCTCTTGGGGTGTTGAACGGTTTGCAAGACGCCGGGGTGAAAGTGCCGGATGACTTTGAAATTGTTTCGGCCAATAACACGACTTTTACAATGGTGGCCCGTCCAGAACTGTCTTCAATTGACCAGCCAAAGTATGATATTGGTGCAGTTGCGATGCGTTTGTTAACCAAGTTAATGGACCAGGATTCACTCAATCAAAAGCAAGTGATTTTGCCACATACCATGGTGAACCGCGCATCAACAAAGTCTGCAAAAAGGAACTAATCTTGATTAGTTCCTTTTATTTAGAATGAAAATAAATTATTGCCTTTTGTAGTATCCTCCATTAAACTGTTTAGAGAAAGTTTTGGGAGGAAAGCATTTTGAAAAACATTCGAACATTATCACCATTTTCATTGGTGTTACTTTTTATTTCCTTTACCATGTCGATTTCACAGTCGACAATGACAACGGCTTATCCCATTTTGATGAAGCAGTTCGGTATTGATGCTGCCGCTGTTCAGTGGGTAACCTCCGCCTTTATGGTGGCCATGACGCTGGTCATGCCGCTGTCACCCTGGTTATTGGATAATTTACATTTGAAGGCCTTGTTAAACGTTATTGTGGCAACGTTCCTAGTTGGAACAGCCATTGCCATGGTGACACCAAACTTCTTGGGCGTCATTGTGGGCCGTTTGCTAGAAGGAATGGCCGTGGGCGCACTCTTCCCAACATACCAGGCGGTAATCATGGAAAACACGCCGAAGGAAGAACGTGGAATTGCTATGGGCGCCGTTGGGTTGGTTATGTCGTCCGCTCTAGCAGTTGGACCAATTGTGTCAGGGATTGTTTTGCAATTTGGGACATGGCGCTTGCTTTTTGCCTTTTTCTTCGTTGTTTTGTTGGCGTTGATTACGCTGATGCAGGGACAAATTAAGAATACGCATCAACTAAACAAGCGTGACTTTGACTTTTTGTCTGCCTTCTTGTTGATTGGTTTTGCCGGTATTTTGTACACGGTTTCCATTTTGCCAACAAAGGGTTGGTCAATTAGCTTGGCAGTGACACTGATCGTTTCAATTGTTTTGTTAGCAATCTTTGTGCGGCGTCAGTTAAAGCAGGATAATCCGTTCTTGGATTTGCGTGTTTTTGAACACCAGGGATACTTGCCAGCCATGTTATTGACGGGAATGTCTTATTCAGGATTGATTACGGCAACGGTCATTATGCCACTCTATTTTCAAAAGGTCTTTGGGCTTGCGCCACTATGGTCCGGCCTTTTGATGATTCCCGGAGCGGCTTTCTTGTCATTCTTGAATCCTAAAACGGGACGCTTGCTTGGTCAAATTGGGCTGCGTCCATTAGTGTTGATTGGATCAACAATGATGATTGCAGGGTATCTTTTCTTAGCGTTCTTTGGAACAAAGTTCCTCCTTCTGGCAATTATTGGTGCGATGTTGCTTGAAGGTGGTAACGCCTTCATTATGATGCCAGCCGTAACGGCCGCTTCGAATGCTTTGCCAAACCACTTAATTTCTCACGGAACGGCCATTATCACGACCATGCGCCAATTAATTGGGGCCTCTTCAATTTTACTAGCCGGAATCCTTATTGGTTTCTTCCACAACGTGCACAGTTATGGTCTGTCATTAAACATGACGGCTGGTTGGTTTGTTTTGATTCCACTTTCTGGTTATCTGTTGGCAACCCGCATCAAGGCGGTTAATCCAGACGTTGAAGTCGACTAATGTCGGCTTTTTTACTAGCTTTTGTTTGTAACATCACGTAAAATAGAAAAAATAAGTTTTTTTAAAATCTGGCGAGCATTGTGGAGGCTATCGTGGCAAAGAAACCGTTTTTAATTGGAATTACTGGTGGTTCAGGATCAGGAAAGACGACCGTTTCAAAGGCGTTGATTACACGACTTTCTGATAATAATCCAATTTTATTGCAACAAGACGTCTACTATAAGGATCAGTCAAACAAACCAATGGAAGAGCGGATGAAAACTAACTATGATCATCCGGATTCAATTGAAACGGACTTATTTGTTTCTGATTTGGAAAAGTTGATTCATCAAGAAGCAATTGATGCGCCCGTTTATGACTATGCTGCACACACCCGTTCAAAAGAAACCACACACATTGAACCGGGGGATGTCATTATTGTTGATGGTGTTTTGCTCTTTAACGATGCGCGAGTGCGTGATTTAATGGATCTCAAGGTCTATGTTGACACGGATGATGACATTCGCTTTATTCGTCGTTTGCAGCGGGATACACATGAGCGTGGACGTACGGTTGAAGGTGTGATTGAACAATATACCGCAACGGTCAAGCCGATGCACAACCAATTTGTGGAACCCACAAAGCGCTATGCGGATATCATAGTGCCTGAAGGTGGTGGTAACTACGTGGCCATTGATATGTTGATGAACCAGGCTATCGCGATGGTGAAAAAAGAAGATTAATTATTTGAAAAGATAGGGCGTCCTATCTTTTTTTAATTATTTTTATTCTAATCTCTTGCAAGTTTATTATAGAGTGCTATTATGTGGGTAAAGAAAAAAAGGAGGTTCATGATGGCAACTGAACGTGATGGATTAAAGGAAAACCGCGAATCATTTAAAAAGGCGGAAGTAAAGGAAGTCCGTGACAAGGCTGAAGAACAGCATGAACACCAAGATGCTGCAGTTGAACATGCTAAGCATAAGGACGCCCGTTATGACAATGAAGCTTTTGAAGCTGAAAAGAAGGAATACGAGGGGTAATTTTTATGGAAAAGCAACACGAATTTGAAGCAGCCGACGCACGCGAAGTTGAAGACGCAAAGCGCCAAGAAGTTCGCGATGAAAAGCAATCAGAATTTACGCTTTCATCTCACGAAGCTCGTGAAAAAAAGGCTGAAGACAAGTAAGCTACAAAAAAGAGGATTCGCTTAAGAATCCTCTTTTTTGTTGGCTTTTAATTTTTAATGGCGTCTTGTTCCTTCGATTACATCACGCATTGTGTCAACAACCGTTTGAGTGGCCTTTGGCAACTTCGAACCGGTTAGGGTGAAGAGTGTATCGACAATGGTTAGTTGGGCGATTAACGAAGACATTGATTCGGAACGATAATTAACCTCTTCTGCCAGCGAAAGAAGGACAATGTCAGCCATTTTAGCAAGGGGTGAATCACTAAAGGACGTGATGGCGATGAATGGTACGTGGTGCTCTTTCAGTTTTTGCGCTAAAAAGAGCGTATCATCGTTACGACCAGAATGTGAGATAACAACGGCAGTGTCTTGCGGTGTTAGTTTGACCGCTTGCATGAGCTGAATATCATAATCGGGATGTGAAATGACGTCAATGGGCGTTCTTAAGAACTTGTGGTAGGCATTAAAAGCCACAATAGACGAACCACCAATGCCAAAAAAGCCCACCCGCTTGGCAGAGATTAGCCACTCTAAGGCCTTATCCAAAGTCGAAGATGAGAGGGCATCCGACGTCATTGTTAGGGCGTTTTGGGCACCCGAAAAAACTTTTTGACGAATGGCCTTTGTGTTGTCATCATCCGTAATTTCACCGAAAAGGTCGACTGGTGGCTTGCTTTGTTGGTAGGAAGCTAGTGCGACCGAAAAGTCGCGATAGGATTCGAAACCAATTTTTTTAACGAAGCGCGAAATTGAAGCTGTCGAAACGCCTGTCTTTTTAGCCATTGATTGAATGGTATCTTGGGCTGCCTGATTTAGTTCCTTCAATATGTAGTGAATGAGTTTTTTTTCGGTTTGATTGTATTTGTTGGGTTCTTGCCCAAGTTGGGCAAAGATGGCCCGTGATTTACTTTCTAGCATGTTTTGGTCCTTTGTTCTCTTTACTATACCGGAGATGAAAGTTATTTTCAATTATGCCTTGTGTTCTGAAAAATATTTTCATATAATAGAAATGTAGTAAAAAAATGAAATACTAAAAAGAGGTAGTACACATGAAGTTTGCCATGATTGGTCTTGGAAAGATGGGTCTTAACTTGGTTAAGAACGCCGTTGACAATGGCCACGAAGTTGTTGCATTTGATTTGAACAAGGACTTTGTTGCAGAAGCTGATGCTTACTCAGACAAGGTTGAAGGTGTTAACTCACTCGATGAAATGTTGGCAAAGTTGCCTTCACCAAAGGTTGTTTGGGTAATGGTTCCTGCTGGAAAGCCAACCAACTCAACAATCGATACTTTGATTGAAAAGATGGACAAGGGCGACATCATCATTGATGGTGGAAACTCAAACTACAAGGACAACCTTGAACAAAACAAGCGTACGACTGCTGCTGGCATCAACTTGTTTGATGCTGGTACGTCTGGTGGTATGGCCGGTGCTCGTAACGGTGGAAACTTCATGATTGGTGGAGACAACAAGGAAGCTTGGGCCGAAATCGAACCATTGTTCAAGTCAATCGCTCAAAAGGATGGTTACTTGTACACTGGTCGTTTGGGATCAGGTCACTACTTGAAGATGGTCCACAATGGTATCGAATACGGTATGATGGAAGCCATCGCCGAAGGGTTCGAAGTGTTGGAAGCATCACAATTCGATTACGATTACGAAGCAGTTGCTAAGCTTTGGAACAACGGATCTGTTGTTCGTTCATGGTTGATGGAATTGATTGAAGAACAATTTGCTAAGGATCCTAAGTTGTCAAAGATTTCTGGCGTTATGCACTCATCTGGTGAAGGTAAGTGGACGGTTGAAGAATCACTTGACTTGGAAGTTCCAGCACCAGTTATCTACTTGTCATTGGCAATGCGCTACCGTTCATTGCAAGCTGACACGTTTACTGGAAAGGTTGTTTCAGCTTTGCGTAACGGCTTCGGTGGTCACGCAATGGACTCAGCTAAGTAAACTTTCAAAGAAACATTCTAAAAGCTCCCACTCGGGGGCTTTTTGTTTGCCGGCTAAAGTAAGCGGTAACAATGTTGGATGTTTATTCGGTATTTTGTCTTATAACTCTCATAAAAATGGAGACAGAACATGAATTATATGATTGGAATTGACCTTGGGACAACGTCGACCAAGGCCGTCTTGTTTGACGACAAGAATCAGGTTGTCGCTCAAGCAAATTACGGTTATCCGCTATATCGCGATACGACCGATATGGCAGAAGAGGATTTGGAAGAAATTTTTGTTTCCTTTACCAACGCTTTGGTAGCTGTTGTTCGTAAGGCCGAATTAAGTAAGGGCAATACCATTCAAGCGGTTTCTTTCTCTTCCGCCATGCATTCGCTGATTGCTTTTGACAAGGATTGGCAGCCATTGACGCGTGTCATCACTTGGGCCGATACGCGGGCCGTTAATTATACGGAAGAACTGAAGTCTACCGGTCTTGGGATGGAGATTTACCAGAAGACTGGAACGCCTATCCACCCAATGGCACCGTTATCAAAGCTTTTGTGGCTGAAAAACGAAAAGCCAGAAATCTTTAAGAATGCCGCCCACTACTTGGGTATTAAGGAATATCTTTTCCACCGTTTGTTTGGTACAAACAAGATGGATATTTCGATTGCTTCTGGAACCGGTCTTTTCAACATCTTTGATTTGGATTGGGATAGTCAGGCTCTTGAAGTAACTGGCATTAAGAAGGAACAGTTGCCTGAAACGGTTTCGCCTTACGAATACGAAAAGGGCATGAGCAAGGATTTGGCAGCGGTGATTGGCATGCCTGCCGATGTACCTTTCGTTTATGGAGCGGGGGATGGACCACTGTCAAACCTTGGGGTTGACGCCGTTCAACCAGGTGTGGCTGCCATCACAATCGGTACTTCCGGAGCCATTCGTGTTGTTTCGGATAAACCAGTGATTGATCCTAAGGGACGTACCTTTACCTATGCCTTGGATAAGGATCACTGGGTGGTTGGTGGACCGGTGAACAACGGTGGTGATGTCTTCCGTTGGGCCCGCGACAACCTCTTTGATGCTGAAAAGTCGACAGCCGCTCTTCTTGGACAAGACGCCTATGACCTGATGACGGAAATTGCTTCTAAGATTCCGGCTGGTTCTGATGGTTTGCTTTTCCACCCATACTTGGGTGGGGAACGTGCGCCCATTTGGGATGCCAATGCCCGTGGCTCATTCTTTGGATTGAACCACTCACATACCCGTGCCAACATGCTGCGTGCTGTTCTTGAAGGCATTACCTTTAACGTGTACATGGTGTCATTGGCTTTGGAAGAAGTGGTTGGTTCTCTGAAATCAATCCAGGCGACGGGTGGTTTTGCCCGCTCACCACTTTGGCGTCAAATGTTCGCTGATATTTTTGAGCAGCCAGTGACTGTCCCTCAAGCCTTTGAGTCTGGGGCTTTGGCTGCTGTTGTGGTCGCCCAGAAAGCACTTGGTCAAATTGATGACCTTTATGAAATTTCGAAGTACATTGGTAAGTCCAATACTTATCAGCCAGATCCAGAAAACTTTCAGGCTTACCGAGAATTGGCGCCGATCTTTATTCGACTTTCTCGTCAATTACAAACTGAGTATGACAACATTGCCGATTTCCAGCGTAAGCACGCTCGTTCGGCTGACAAGAAATAAGGGAGTAGGGGCTTTGCCCTAAAACAAAACCATGGAATTTATCATGTTAATTCTGTCCATTTTGCTTTTGTTGCTTTTAATCACCAAATTCAAATTGAACACTTTCGTATCATTGGTCATTACAGCGATTGTTTTGGCTTTACTATTGGGAATGAACCCTTCAAAGATTCCAGACGCAGTTCTTGGTAACCAAGGAATGGGAAACATTTTGGGATCAAACGCCGTCATCTTCATCTTTGGTGGCATGATTGGTCGTTTGGTTGCCGATGCCGGTGGTTCGTATCGAATCGCTAAGACGCTCATTGCTTGGTTCGGACTGAAGCGCTTGCAGTGGGCCGTGCTTCTGGCCTCCTTCATCATTGGAATTTCAATGATTTTCGGGGTGGGCATGGTGCTCTTGATTCCAATCGTGTTTGCGGTTGCCATTGAGGCTGGTGTGCCATTGCTTTACTTGGGTGTTTCCATGACGGCTGCGCTGTCATCTGCTCAAGGATTTTTGCCACCACAACCAGCCCCAACGGCGGTTGCCTCACAGTTAAACGCAAACATTGGTTTGATGCTGTTAGTTGGACTTTTCGTTTCGGTTATTACAGCCGTCGTTGCCGGTCCTGTCTTTACGAAGTTGGCGCAGAAATACGCACCCGATGCTTTTAAGTTCAAGGAACACATCGAGGCCGTTGGTGACGTAAAGGAATACGACTTGGACAAGACCCCATCATTTGGTCTTTCTGTTTTAACTTCCGTCTTCCCATTGGTCTTCATGATTATTGCAACGATTTACAAGTTGGTCGTTACCGGTGGTAAGACACCGAAAAACCCTGACGCAGTTTACCAAGTCATTGATTTCTTGGCTAATCCAGCCATCGCGATGACGATTTCGCTTGTTTTGGCCATCTTTACAATGGGTATCATGCAAAAGCGTGACATGAAGACGGTTGGAACATCATTGAATGAGGGAATGAACGCGGTTTCTGGTATTCTGTTAATTGTTGGTGGAGGAGGAGCCCTTCGTGGTGTCCTTGTTACCTCTGGTATGTCGGCTAAGATTGCCGATCTCTTCCAGTCTTCTGGTTCCATGTCACCAATTACCATTGTCCTCTTTGCTTGGGCCGTTGCCTCCTTGCTACGAATTGCTGTTGGTTCTGCAACGGTTGCTGGGATTACAGCGGTTGGTGTTGTGAACGGCATTTTGGCCGCCAATCCACATGGTGACATGCTCCTTGTTTTGGTTGCGCTTGCCATTGGTGCGGGTTCATTGATTGCTTCTCACGTCAACGATGCTGGATTCTGGATTTTCAAGGAATTCTTTGACTTAACGGTTAAGCAAACCTTCCAGATTTGGACGGTTCTGGAGACGGTTATTTCGATTACCGGCTTAATTCTAATTTTGATTTTAACGGCGGTGTTCGTTTAAAAATGAAAGCCCACCGGTTAGTTCCGGAGGGCTTTTTATTGTGAAAAGTCAAAATCAGTTTTGCAATTTTGGAAGAGTCTGGTAAAATAGTGACCATCGGATGACTGCCTATGAGTGGTCACTTTTGAAATTGAAACGAAAGGTTATTATGAAAAATAAAAAAATTGGTTTATTGCAGCTGGTTCTGCTAGGCCTTGGTTCCTTGATTGGTTCCGGTTGGCTATTTGGTTCATGGGAAGCAACCCGTGTGGCTGGACCAGCGGCGATTATTTCTTGGATTGTTGGTGCAGTTGTCATCGGAGTGATTGCCTACACGTATGTGGAGTTGGGAACGATGTTCCCTCAATCTGGGGGGATGTCGAAGTTCGCTCAGTATACACACGGTTCTTTGCTCGGTTTCATTGCCTCATGGGCTAACTGGGTGTCATTGATTACCTTGATTCCAATCGAGGCCGTTGCGGCCGTTCAATACATGGCGACTTGGCCATGGTCTTGGGCAAACTGGACGCACCATTTCTTGGAAAATAATCAAATTACCACCCCAGGTTTGCTGGTGGTATTTGGCTTTATTATCATCTTTACCTTGTTGAACTACTGGTCTGTTTCCCTTTTGACTAAGTTCACGTCATTCATTTCCTTCTTTAAGTTGGGTGTGCCATTGTTGACCATCATTATGTTGACCATTGCCTCTTTCCACCCATCAAACTATGGATCGAACATGCATGACTTTATGCCATACGGTACGGCGCCAATCTTTGCGGCAACGACCGTTTCTGGTATTATTTTCTCCTTTAACGCTTTCCAAACCATCATTAACTTTGGTTCAGAAGTGAAGGACCCTACCAAGGATATTTCACGTGGAATCGTGATTTCTTTGAGTGTTGCGGCTATTTTGTACATTTTGATTCAGTCGACTTTCATTACAGCGATTGAACCATCTGAAATCGCTAAGTACGGTTGGCACGGAATTGACTTCCAGTCACCGTTTGCCGATTTGGCCATCTTGGTCGGTTTGAACTGGTTGTCTATCTTGCTTTATACGGATGCCTTTATTTCGCCATTCGGAACCGGTGTGTCCTTTGCGGCTTCAACCGGTCGTGTTTTGGCAGCCATGGCTTCCGATAAGCACATTCCGCAATTCATTGGAAAGATTAACGAAAAGTACGGTATTCCTCGTATGGCCATGGTGACCGATGCGGTCTTGTCCATGATCATGGTTTCGCTCTTCCGTTCATGGGGAACCTTGGCGGCCGTAATTTCAACGGCGACCTTGATTGCCTACTTGACTGGACCCGTTACGGTGATGTCACTTCGTGAAATGGCACCGGAATTCACCCGGCCATTCAAGTCTAAGTCCATGAAGTGGGTAGCACCTTTGGCCTTTGTTTTGGCTTCCCTAGCCACTTACTGGGCAATGTGGCCAACAACCATTGAAGTGATTTTGATCATTATCTTGGGCTTGCCATTCTACTTCTATTACGAATGGCGTCAGGGATTTGCTTGGTCACGCTTGAAGAAGCAGCTCCAAGGATCATCATGGTTGCTCTTTTATTTGATTGCCTTGTCAATTGAATCATACATTGGGTCAACGGAATTCAACGGAATTGGTTGGATCCACTACCCATGGGACTTCTTAATGGTAGCCATTGTTGCCTTAGCATTCTATGCTTGGGGTAAGGGTTCACATTTGATTACGAAGTATTTCAAGCGCGCTAAAAAGGTGAACGATTCTGTTGACTTTGAAGAGCCTGCTGAAGAAACGAATTAATATGAGAAAGTCAGGTTTAACCTGGCTTTTTTATTTTGTTACTTTTTTCAATTATTACAATTGACAATGAGATGTTATACTGATAAGGTTGAAAAATAGTTTAATTAAAAGTAAATGAGGAAGAATATGAACGATGAAAAGCGGGGTTCCTGGTTACAAAGAGCCGATCCATCAGCCTTTGAACAATCAGATAAGCATCTCCCCAAGACGCTTGGTGTGAAAGAAATGTTGGCCATGGGGGTTGGAACCATTGTTGGGGCAACCATCTTTACCATGCCTGGAATTGTAGCGGCTAGCCACGCAGGTGCTGCTGTCACAATTTCGTTCATTTTGGCGGCCGTCGTTTCGGGGTTGACGGCTTTTGCCTATGCAGAATTTGCTTCTGTATTGCCATTCGCCGGATCTGCCTATTCCTGGATTTCGGTTGTTTTTGGTAAAGTCTTTGGCTGGGTCGCTGGTTGGGCGCTCTTGGCCGAATACTTTATTGCCGTTGCCTTCGTTGCGTCTGGTTGGTCGGCTAATATGAAGCTATTCCTTTCCTCTTTTGGTTGGGAATTGCCAAAGTCTTTGGCTAATCCATTTTCTGCTGGAAACGGGGGAGTCATTGATCTCTTCGCCCTGTTGGCCGTGCTGATTGTGGCCACCCTGTTGTTCCGTGGAACAAAGAACACAGCTAAAGTTGAAAACACCTTGGTTGTCTTGAAGGTGGGTGTCATCTTGCTCTTTATTGTTGTTGGCGCAACGGCTATCCATCCAACAAACTATGCCCACTTTATTCCAGCTCACCAACCTGGAACGACTTTTGGTGGTTGGCAGGGAATTTCTGCGGCCGCTTCACAAATTTTCTTAGCATACATTGGCTTTGATTCCATTGCAGCGAATTCAGCGGAAGCTAAGAACCCCCAAAAGACGATGCCGCGTGGTATTATTGGTTCCTTAATCGTGGCGACTGCTCTTTTTGTTGCCGTCGCACTGGTTTTGGTTGGTATGTTCCACTATAGCAAGTATGCCAACAATGCAGCGCCAGCTGCTTGGGCTCTGTTAGAAGCTGGTCACCCCATGGTTTCCCACCTGCTTTCTGTCGTGGCCTTAGCTGGTATGTTTACTGGTTTGATTGGAATGATGTTGGCTGGTTCACGTTTGCTCTATGCCTTTGGCCGTGACGGCCTATTACCAGGTTTCCTTGGCAAGGTTTCGACAAAGGGACAGCCAAACAATGCTTTGATTGCTCTTTCTGTCATTGCCATTCTGGTTGGTTCAATCTTTTCCTTTACTGAATTGGCCGGTTTGATTTCTGCTGGAACGCTGATTGCCTTTATTATGGTTTCACTCGGTATCTACTCACTACGCAAGCGTGAAGGCGTCGATTTGCCTGAACCCTCATTTAAGATGCCACTTTACCCAGTTCTGCCTGCTTTAGCAGCGCTGGGAGCTGGATACATCTTCTATACCCTTGACCACCAAGCTCAGATTTATTCTGTTGGGTGGTTTGTTCTTGGATTGATTGTCTATGCCGTTTATGGCGCTAAGCATTCAAAGTAACTTTTGGACACAGTGCTTGCTGAACTAGAAAAGTCGTCGTTACCGGCGACTTTTTTTATTGCGATAGAAACCGAAAGTAGCAGCACTATGGTATACTATAGGTAGCATTTGGATATGCAGTTCAATGAACTTTTTCTAGCGAGGCTCCGGGTGGTGGAAGGGGCTAAGGGTTCTTGTTCTGTGCTCCCAAAGGATTTGCCATTTTGGCCGCTTTCCTGGCGTTACAAGGTTTGAGGTAAGACTTTTTCAGTCATTACAAACAGCGGTGGTACCACGGTCACGCGTCCGCTCTTTGTGATGGCTTTTTCTGTTAGATAAAAGGAGTTGTTGTATGAAAGAATTATCATCAGCAGAAATCCGGCAAATGTTTTTGGATTTCTTTGCGTCAAAGGATCACTTGGTGGTCCCCTCAAAGTCATTGATCCCGGAAAATGATCCCTCCCTTTTGTGGATCAATTCTGGTGTGGCGACTTTAAAAAAATACTTTGATGGTTCCGTTGTGCCACCAAAGCCACGGTTGACCAACGCCCAAAAGGCCATTCGAACCAATGACATTGAAAACGTTGGTAAGACAGCCCGCCATCACACGCTCTTTGAGATGATGGGAAACTTCTCAATTGGTGATTATTTCAAGGAAGAAGTGATTCCTTGGGCGTGGGAGTTGCTGACTTCACCTGAATGGTACGGCTTGGATAAGGAAAAGTTGTACGTGACGGTTTATCCCAAGGATCAGGAATCAAAGAAGATTTGGGAAGAAAAGACGGACTTGCCAGACGGTCATATTTACGAAGTGGAAGATAACTTTTGGGACATTGGAGAAGGCCCTTCAGGACCCGATTCTGAAATCTTTTACGACCGAGGAGAAGCCTTTGCGGACTTGCCTGCTGATGATCCGGAAATGTATCCTGGTGGTGAAAACGAACGTTACTTGGAAATTTGGAACATTGTTTTCTCACAGTTCAACCACTTGCCTGGTTTGACAGACAACAGTACCTATCCAGAATTGCCCCATAAAAACATTGATACGGGGATGGGATTGGAACGATTGGTTTCTGTTTTCCAGAATGGTCGCACGAATTTTGACACTGATCTTTTCTTGCCTATTATTCATGCAATTGAACCGTTGACGGATGGCAAAGTCTATGATGAAACGAAGGATACGGAAGATAACGTTTCCTTCAAGGTGATTGCTGACCACATCCGGGCCGTTGCCTTTGCGATTTCTGATGGTGCCAAGCCTTCAAATGAAGGCCGTGGTTACGTTATTCGTCGACTCCTGCGTCGGGCCGTTTTGCACGGGCAAAAGTTAGGAATTCAAGGCAACTTCTTGGCTAAAATCGTTCCTGCCATGGTGGGGACACTTGATTCTTATTATCCTGAATTGAAGGAAAAAGAAGGATTGATTGAATCCATCATGACGGCCGAGGAAAAGCGCTTTAACAAGACGCTGAAGTCTGGTCTGACCATGTTTGATCAGTTTGTTGCCGAGGCTAAGAAGGCGGGGAAGAACGAGATTTCTGGGCAAGACGCCTTTAAGTTGTCTGACACCTATGGCTTTCCTGTTGAATTAACGGCTGAACAAGCTAGTGAAGTTGGCATGAAAGTGGACATGGCAGGGTTCGAAAAGGCCCTTCAAGAGCAGAAGGATCGGGCGCGAGCAGCGCGTGGTAAAGAACATGCAATGGGTGTTCAAAACGCTGCCTTAACCGACTTAACCGTGTCCTCACAGTACGTTGGTTGGTCGGAAACAGCGGTTGATGACGCTAAGGTTGTCGCCATCATTGCTCATGATGCGTCCGGCGTGGCTGTTGACACCGATAGTGCCAAGGCAGGACAGACGGCCTGGTTGGTCTTTGATAAGACGCCTTTCTACGCTGAAATGGGTGGTCAAGTGGCTGACTTTGGAACGGTTAAGGATGAAAACGATGATGTGGTTGCTGAAGTTCGTGATGTTCAAGCCGGACCAAACGGCCAAAACATTCACGAAGTAGACTTGGTTGACGATGTTCAGGTTGGTCAAGTTGTCAACTTGGCGGTGGACATGGAACGTCATCACGCCGTTTCATTGAACCATACGGCCACTCACTTACTTGACCAAGCCTTGCGCAACGTCATTGGTGGGGATGTGCACCAGGCTGGTTCCTTGGTGGAGCCAGAGTACTTGCGTTTTGACTTTAACCATGAGGGACCTGTTGACCAGGCCACGCTCAACCGGATTCAGGATGAAGTGAATTTGCAAATTCAAAAGAACTTGCCAATCACTTGGAAGGAAATGTCCATCGATGAAGCCAAGAAGCTTGGCGCTGTTGCCGTCTTTGACGACAAGTACGGCGACACCGTTCGAATCGTTTCCATCGGCGACTACAACCAGGAGTTTGACGGGGGAACGCACGCTCAGTCAACGGCTGAACTCAATCTGTTCAAGATTAGCTCTGAATCAGGTGTTGCCGCTGGGATTCGACGGATTGAAGCTAAGACTTCTTTGCCGGCTTTGACCGATTACCAGGCCGAAGAGCAAACGTTGCAAAGCATTGCCAAGAACTTGAAGGTGCCAAGCTTGCTGGCAGTGTCGGACCGTGTGGCTGATTTGGCGACGGAATTGAAGGGAACTAAGAACCAGATGGCCACTCTGCAAGGCCAGTTAGCATCCATGCAGGCTTCCGAACTATGGCAAAATCCAGAAGATATTAATGGTTTGTCAGTGGTGGCCGCAAAGGTAACGGTGGAAAACGCTGGTGGACTGCGTCAAATGGCCGATGCTTGGCGTGATAAGGGTGCGTCGAACGTGCTGATTTTGGCTGCTGCCATTGGCGAAAAAGTCAATTTGCTCGTTGCGGCTGATAAGGATGCAAACGCTGCCGGCGTGAAGGCCGGTGATATTGTGAAAGCCATCGCACCAGTTGTTGGTGGTGGCGGTGGTGGCCGTCCGGACCTCGCCCAAGCTGGTGGAAAGGACCAAGCCCAGATTCCAGCTGCTTTGCAAAAGGCCAAGGATTTACTTGGTAATTTGTAAAACTTAGGATCCAAACAGAACCGTATCCTGCGTGACCAGATGGTTCAAATTTTTAGCATCTTTGTTTATTTTGTGAATGAAATCGTGTTAAACTAGAAGCAGAATTAGTTATTAAAATTTATTAAAGAAAGGAGCGTGTGCGATGAGCGTAAGTGATAAAACGGCCATTTTTGACTTTGGCCAACAGGCGCCGAAGAATATCCAAGAAACGATGGAATTGGTTTACGCAGCTCTGGAAGAAAAGGGCTACAATCCAATCAATCAAATTGTTGGTTATTTGATGTCTGGTGATCCAGCCTACATTCCCCGTTTGCATGATGCCCGTAACTTAATTAAACGTCACGAACGTGATGAAATTATTGAGGAACTCGTGCACGCCTATTTGAAAAAATAATGCGGATATTAGGATTAGATGTAGGTTCCAAAACAGTTGGTGTGGCGGTTTCTGATCCCATGGGCTGGACGGCACAGGGAGTCGAAATCATCCGTATTAACGAGGATGAACAGGTTTTTGGTCTTGATCGTCTTGGTGAAATCATCAAGGAGACCGATGCTAAAGCCGTTGTGTTAGGTCTTCCAAAGAACATGAACAATACGGAGGGACCGCGTGCAGAAGCATCGCGGGCCTATGCCGAGATGGTAGAAGAGCGCTTTGATTTACCAACTGACTTTCAAGATGAGCGGTTAACGACGGTTCAGGCCGAGCGGATGCTGATTGAAGAAGCCGATGTTTCACGTAAGAAGCGTAAAAAGGTTATCGATAAAATTGCAGCGGAATTTATTCTGCAAAATTATCTTGATGCCAATGGTAAATTAACAAAGTTATAAAGTAATAAAGGACAGTGTATGGTTAAACAAAACCCTGAAATTGATAAGATTACTCTAGTGGATGATAACGGTGACGAAGCCTTGTATGAAGTGCTTTTCACTTTCCATTCTGAAGAATACGATAAGTCTTACATCTTACTCGTACCCGATGGTGTTGAGGAAGACGAACAAGTTGACGTTCAGGCTTACATCTTTAACCCAGAAGAGAACGGGGACGAAAAAGATGGCAACCTCTTGCCAATTGAAGATGAGGCCGAATGGGCCATGGTCGAAGAAGTGTTAAACACTTTCTTGGATGATGATTCAAACTTTGAATAAAATCTGATTAAAAGGTACCCTTGCGGGTGCTTTTTTTATCTCTACATAAGTAAAAAAGCGGTATACTTTATTTTTAGAAATAAACGAAAGGAGTGTCAGATGGCGAAAAGGAAACGGCACGTTTGGCTAAAGTTACCGAAAAATAAAAAAGCAAGACGACGTTACTATTTCGTCATCACTTTTTTCCTCTTTCTATCGGTTGCTGCTGCCTGCATGACGCCACAATTTTTGGCAAATCGTCAGGAAGCGCGTTTGGAAGACCAGCGATCGCAACAGTTGAAAAATTGGGCACCCTATGCGCAACAATTACAAAAACAGTATGGGATTTTTTCGTCGATTTCACTTGCTCAAGCAGCCTTGGAGTCTGATTTCGGGCAATCGGAACTAGCCGTAAAAGCCCACAACCTATACGGTGTTAAGGCTTCATCTGGACAATCGTCTGTGACCATGCCGACTAAGGAATATCAAGATGGTTCCTGGGTGACGGTCGACGCCTCCTTTGTTGCTTATCCTTCTTGGCAAGCCTCGATGTTAGCTCATGCGCAGCTCCTAAGGCAGGGAACGTCATGGAACAAGGGGCAATACGCACATGTTCTGGCTGCCAAAAGTTATCAAGCAGCTGCACAAGGTCTCGTAACTGATGGTTACGCGACCGATCCTGACTATGCTGTCAAGCTAGTGCAGGTGATTGAAAAATATCATTTACAGCGCTTTGACTTAGTGAATTAGAGTGAAAAAGTCCGTTTATTTAGGGCTTTTTTTACTGTTTTGACTGGGTAAAAGTCCCGTGATCCTCCGGGTGAAAAAAGCGCTTCTATGCTAAAATAATGGAAGAAGAAAATGACTTTAGGATGGCAAAATGACTGTTGAAGAATTAACCAAGGGGATGAACGATAAGCAAGCGGAGGCGGTTGAAACAACCGAAGGGCCGCTCTTGATTATGGCAGGTGCTGGCTCTGGAAAGACTCGGGTGTTGACCCACCGAGTGGCCCACCTAATTGAAGACTTAGATGTCCGGCCTTGGCGGATTTTGGCGATTACCTTTACCAACAAAGCTGCCCGTGAGATGCGGGAACGGATTGCCAAATTAGTTGATCCGGAGCAAGCCCAGGCCGTCTGGGTATCGACTTTTCACGCTTTGGCTGTCCGCATTTTACGTCGAGATGGCGAGCAGATTGGTTTAGGCAAGAACTTTACGATATTGGATTCGTCTGCCCAAAAGACTTTGGTTAAGCGAGTGGTGAACGAGTTGAATTTGGATTCCAACCAGTATGATCCACGAACGATTTTGGGAACAATTTCAAACGCTAAAAACGAACTGTTGACGCCAAAGGATTATGCTGAACAAGCCGGTAACTATTATGAGGAACGGGTCGCAGAAGTGTACCGGGCCTATCAAAAGGCGTTGCGTCAGGCTCAGTCGGTTGACTTTGATGACCTGATTATGATGACAATCGAGCTTTTTGAAAAGGTTCCGGAAGTTTTGCACCGTTACCAAGATCAATTCCGCTATCTACACGTCGATGAGTATCAGGATACCAATGATGCTCAGTACAAGATTGTGAACATGCTGGCGCAAGGGTCCAAGAATTTGGCCGTTGTTGGTGATGCCGATCAGTCAATTTATGGTTGGCGAGGGGCCAACATGCAGAATATCTTGAACTTCGAAAAAGACTGGCCAGATGCTAAGTCCGTTTTCTTGGAACAAAATTACCGGTCTACCCAAAACATTCTTGATGCGGCCAACGATGTTATTAACAACAATAACGAACGTGTTCCAAAAAAGCTGTGGACGGAAAATGGTAAGGGTGAAAAAATCACTTACTACCGTGCCCAATCCGCTCAAGATGAAGCCTACTACGTCTTGGGGAAAATTCAAAAGGGGCAAAGAGAACAAAAACGATCACTTTCGGACTTTGCAATTCTTTACCGAACCAATGCGCAGTCGCGTGCGATGGAAGAAGCGCTGGTGAAGGCGAACATTCCCTACACCATCGTTGGCGGGCATAAGTTTTACGATCGTAAAGAAATTTTAGATATCATGGCCTACCTTTCCTTGGTCGCCAACCCAGCTGATAACGCCGCCCTCGAGCGAATCATTAACGTTCCAAAGCGGGCCATCGGGCAGACCACCATTGACCGCTTGTTTGGTTTTGCTGATTCTATTAGCCTACCGATGTTAGCAGCCATTGATCAGATTGAAATGGCCGCTGATATTCGACCAGCCGCCGCTTCAAAGTTACTTGCGTTTGCGGAAATGATTCATAACTTCCGTCAGCAGGCGGAGTTTTTGGATGTTTCCGAGTTGACTGATCTTATTTTAGATCAATCAGGCTACCGGAAAGAGTTACAAAAAAAGGCGGATCCAGAATCGCAGTCACGTCTTGAAAACCTGGATGAATTTATTTCGGTAACCAAAGAATTCGAAGCGAAATACGATGCCAGTGCTGAGGATGCTGTTGACCCGTTGACCGACTTTTTGGGTTCAACCGCTCTAATGGCTGAGCTGGATAATGTAGAGGAAGATTCGGGTCAGGTGACTTTGATGACGCTGCACGCGGCAAAGGGACTGGAATTCCCAGTTGTCTTCTTGATTGGTTTAGAGGAAGGCCTCTTTCCATTGGGACGAGCTGCCCAGGATGAGGACTTGTTGGAAGAAGAACGCCGTTTGGCATACGTGGGGATTACGCGTGCTGAGCAGAAGCTCTATTTGACAAATGCCTTCTCACGATTGCTTTACGGAAAGACGCAGTCCAACCAGCCATCCCGTTTTATTGATGAGATTTCCGATGATTTGATTGAAAAGGCTTATCCAGCTGGTTCTTCGGCTACTCAACCTGGTTTGTCCTCTAAATTCTTACGAGCAACGGCAACGACCTATCAGGGACGTCCTGTTCAGGCTTCCGCTGTCCAAAAGAAAGAAGCCGACACGACTGGTGCTGAAGGTGTTTCTTGGCAGGCTGGTGATAAGGTTCAGCATAAAAAGTGGGGCATTGGGACGGTCGTTTCCGTGACGGGTTCTGCTGATGATCAAGAATTAAAAGTTGCCTTTCCAGAAGACGGAATTAAGCAATTATTGGCTGCTTTTGCACCAATTACGAAGGTCAATTAACTTCAAAAGTCAGGCAGTCTAATGTCTGACGTACATAGATTTTTAAGATGAGAAAGGAAAGTTTTCATGGTTGAAAAGAACACGGCAATTAAGGATTTGACCACCGAACAGGCCAAAGAAGAAATTCAAACCTTGCAGGATCGCTTGACCGATTATGGGATTGCATACTATGAAAAGGACGCCCCCCTGGTCGAAGATCATGTTTACGATGAACAATATGCTCGTTTACAGGCACTGGAGCAGGCTTTCCCTCAATTTATTAGCCAGGATTCGCCCACCCAAAACGTTGGTGGTGCTGAAACTAAATCCGGCCTGCCGAAGGTACAGCACCCAATTCCCATGTTATCGTTGGGCGACGTTTTTTCACTTGATGAGTTACAAGAGTGGGAGGACCGAACAAAAAAGTCTTTGGGCTTTCAGCCAAAGTACAACCTTGAACTAAAAATTGATGGGTTGGCGATTAACTTAAAATACGAACAAGGAAAGTTAGTACAGGCCTCGACTCGTGGAAATGGCCTAGTTGGCGAAGACGTGACGGCCAACGTGATGACAATCGGGGATGTGCCTAAGACGTTGAAGGAAGCGGTTACGGTTGAGGTGCGTGGTGAGATTTACATGCCGAAGGCTTCATTTGTTCAGTTGAATGAAGAACGAGAAGCAGAGGGACAGGAACCCTTTGCCAATCCTCGGAATGCCGCTGCCGGTTCGCTTCGCCAATTAGATGCGAACGTCACGAAAAAGCGAAACCTTTCGGCGTTTATGTATTACACGGCCGAACCAGATCAGGTGGGCGCAGAGACGCAGGCGGGGCTGCTGGAGCGTTTTCGGGCGCTTGGCTTGCCAACTAATCCTGATAATCGCGTGATTGATAAAATGGCTGAGATTGCCCCTTATTTGAAGGAATATACTGAAAAGCGAGATGAATTACCCTATGGAATCGATGGGGTGGTTGTGAAAGTCAATGACTTTGATTCACAGGTTGATCTTGGTAACACCGTTAAGATTCCGCGCTGGGCCATTGCGTACAAATTCCCGCCGGAAGAAGCAGAAACGGTCGTTCGTGATATTGAATGGACCGTTGGCCGCACTGGAGCCGTAACGCCTACAGCAGTCATGGATCCAGTTTTGCTTGCTGGTACGACCGTTCAGCGCGCTTCACTGCATAATCCTGATTATCTGGAGATGAAGGATGTTCGGATTGGCGATACGGTCACCTTGCACAAGGCTGGCGATATCATTCCTGAAATTGGTCAGGTTGTGCTAGCAAAACGGCCGACCTCTGCCGTACCCTACCAAATCCCAACGACTTGTCCAGCTTGTGGCGCCGAACTAGTTCACGTCGAAGGAGAGGTTGTGTTGCGTTGTATGAACCCTGCCTGTCCAGCACAAATTCAGGAAGGGTTGACGCATTTTGCTTCTCGTAACGCCATGAACATTGATGGCTTGGGGCCCCAAATTGTTTCACAGTTATTGAGCCGTGAATTGGTTAAGGATGTGGCCTCCATTTATTCACTAACAAAATCACAGTTGCTGACTTTGGATAAGTTTAAAGAAAAGTCGGCGGATAATCTGATTGCAGCCATCAACGCTTCTAAGGATAATTCTGCCGAACGTCTCCTCTTTGGACTGGGTGTCCGTTTAGTTGGCGCAAAGGCTGCAAAAACCATTCTTCAGACTTTTGGGGACCTTGGGCGAGTGGCGAAAGCGACCGAAGAAGAGATTGTTGCCATTGACGGTATTGGCCAGGCCATCGCCGATTCATTGGTGAAATACTTCAAGGAACCGCAAGCACAAGCCCTGTTAGCGGAGCTTGCCCAGGCGGGGGTTAACCTGATGTATCAGTCTGATCAAGGAACCGTTGACGAAAATTCATTTTTCTATGGTAAAAAGATTGTTTTGACTGGTAAACTAGAAGTAAGCTCTCGAAGTGAGATTGCCGCTTGGCTAGAAGCCCACGGCGCTTCCGTGACTGGTTCGGTTTCCAAAAAAACCGATTTGGTTATTGCGGGGGCGGATGCTGGTTCGAATCTTGAAAAGGCTGAAACCCTTGGAATTACGGTATGGAATGAACAGGACTTCTTATCAGCCCAACAGAATGAGCAGGCCTAATTTGCCTGTTTTTAAACAAAGGAATTATTCATGTTAAAACGAATTAAATTACGGACTTGGTTGCTAATCGGCGCTGCCTTACTCATTATTTTGGGTGCTTTCTTTTTCTTTGTGAACCTTTCTTCGCAGGCACCTTCTGTTAGCAAATCGAAGGGTGTCCAATTAACTCAAAATTCGGCTGGTCAGTATCAGACGGTGATTAAGGATGGTCATTATTTGACATCGGCAGCCCGTGGGATTACTGCGACTTCCCAGGGAAACGCCGTTGACGTAAAGGACTTTGAGTCCGGCTTACTAAACCTTGCTAAGTCCCATTTTAAGACGGGAAGGTATATTTTCCAGGAAGGACAATATCTATCATCCGATACGGTTAATAGTTTATTAGCCCGTCAAACGGATTCCGATTCAACGGGCCTTAACCCCAAGGACAATGGTAAGACCGACTCCTCTCGTAATCCAATTTACGTCCAGAGTTTGACTGAACAGGACTTTATGACCAAGGAGGGTTCTGACTTGAAGTTGGCCGGTATGGTTGTTGGTGTGGCGATGAACACGCAGGATACCTACCAGAAGGAACAGTATGGTGCCAATTACTTCCAAACAATTTCGGATGCTGACCGCATTGCTTACGGTAAGAAGATCGCACCAAAGCTAATTAAAAAGATTCGTGAACAAAACGGTGTCGACAAGAATATTCCGATTGTGATTGCCATGTATGCGAATGCTTCGGAAGATTCGCTCGGATCGGGAGCCTTTTACTCAGAGGCTACCTCTAAAACTGGAACTGATTTATCTTCTTGGTCTGATATTGATGATAAAACCGTTGTCTTTCCAAAGGAATCATCGGATTCATCATCGATTGGTTCCGACGAAAACACCGGCTTTACCAATTTTAAAAATGATATTGCCAATTTCTTCCCAAACATTGCAGGAGCAACTGCCGTTGGTCACTTTACCAATTCGAAGTTAACGTCAATGAACGTTACGGTGACCACTCAGTTCTACTCCCAAACTGAGATTCAAGCCTTTGCCAACTACGTGGCATCGGCTGCTGTGAAGTTCTTACCATCATCGGCACCCGTTCAAATTACCATTAAAACGGCGAATGAAACACAAGCGATTTTGGTACGAAAGTCCGATGAAAAGGCCTATACGGTTACACTTCTTTAATTATTTTGTGTGAGGACTCCGATTAATCGGAGTCCTTTTTTAGTGTCGACTAACTTACTGTTGACTCTTTTGTTATCGAAATTGTCGAATATTGTTACAGAAGAATAATTCGATGGTAACCAAACAAGAGGATTCCCCCTTTATACTGGAACAGTATTCAAAATTAAGGAAGTTCTGCGGTTGCTTTACCTTTGCTAATACTATTGGCAAACTGGAACAGTATTCAAAATTAAGGAAGTTCTGCGGAATTTTAGTGTTAAATATGATAAACAAAATCAAAGAAGAACAACAAAAGGCAAAAATAATCATTGATGATAAGCTGTCACAGGCATTTGAAACGCTGAATGAATCAACTGCATTATACGAAACACGTTTGTTCGTCAAAAGAATAATTGAAGCCGAAGCAATCCATTTAAAGAAAGTCATTGACCAGGATAAAACGGTGGATGATGTTCACTTTGATCTAGCCGACTCGACTTTTGATGATAAGGTGGAAGAGATGCTGGACCTCCTATCACCGCAACGGAGAGAAGAAAATCAATTACCACTTGAAGAGGTACTTGAGTTTGATTCAGTCATCGAGGAGAAGGGCATTTTAGCAAAAAAATTTCATATTATTTCGACCTCTTTAGCTGATTTTTTTAAAGGAAAATAAGGGGGAGCCACTGTTTTTTGTTAATTAAAAAGAATCGGACGATGAAATCCGATTCTTTTTGCTTGTTTTTAAAGAAATAAAACAGTTAATAACAAGCCACATAGCGCGACAAGTGGTTGATAGCGGTAGGTTTGTGGTCGCATGCAGGAGAAAATAAAGGTTGCAAGGACTAAAATGGTTGTTGCTACGGCAGGAAGTCCAAATCCTGTGGTGTAGAAGGCGTGGATGAGCAGCGCAGACCCAGTGAAGAGTGAGAGCAACCGTCCTTTGGCTTTTGGTAAGAAAAGCGGTGTGAAGTAAAAGAGTGAACCATAGAAGAGGTGCCAAGAGTTCTTTAAAAAGTCCTGATCAACGTAGTTATAAGCTAAAAATGTGATACAAACCGGGACTGCAAAAGTTATTAAAGCGCTCAGCGCGGTGATTCCAATTACATTTTGTAATTGAACACTTGGGAAGGGCAGCAGCGTTAGAACCAGTAAAAACAGCAGTAATAGCAACATCACTTCAAAACGGGTTCGTAATGATGAAGAAAAAAGCACAAGGAGTGAAGCAATGAGCGAAACGTAAAAATGCCACGTTGGTCGTTGAAAGCGATTAGCCACTAGGAAGGCTAAGGCAAGCGAGGTAAAAAGAGAATAGGCAAGCAAAGGCCAGGCCTGCTCAAAAGAGAAAATATTGGCTAAGCGCCCCGTTAAGAGCGGTTTTAACCACCAGATAGCCACCAGAAGAACAGTGAAACCGGGAACCGTGTATGGATAAACAGCTGGTAACGAAGCGTTCACCCTACTGGTTCCCGTGTTTCCTGTATCTGGAACACTTCCTTTCTTACTTCGCTTGAAAAAGTCGTGCCCCGTTTCCGTTGGCTTTTTTAAAAGGGCATCGAGCGCCATTTTTTCTTTATCTGAATATTCGTCTGACATACTTTTTCTCCGTTAACATCCTTGTTCTTTTTTATTTTATCATGTACAATAACAATTATAAATTTCAAAACTATCAAGAGCAGGGAAGTGATACAGCACGATGAACCTGCACCAACCGGCAGTTGCACGGTGGTAATTCTGTAAGATAGGCAAGGTCATGGCGTCCAAAGACTTGCTTTGGGCGCTTTTCTTTTGCTCTTATAGGTTTTGATAGTCAGGAGGAGAAGAAATGACAAAGTATTTTACAGCTGAATCGGTGGCCAATGGTCATCCTGACAAAGTCGCGGACCAGATTGCAGACGCCATTTTAGATGCCGTCTTAGAACAAGATCCCAACGCACGTGCCGCGATTGAGGTGACAACGTCAACGGGTGATGTGTCGATCTTTGGTGAACTTTCAACAACGGCCTATGTGAATATTCGCCAAATTGCTGTTGAAACGGTTCGGGCAATTGGCTACAATCAACCGGAGTTGGGCTTTTCCGCTGATTCCATCAATGTGTCCAACAAGATTGTTGAGCAGTCGGCAGACATTGCCCAAGCTGTCGATGCCGCAGATGATGATCCGGATCAGCTAGGGGCGGGCGACCAAGGAATGGTTTTTGGTTATGCGACTAATGAAACCGCTGACTATCTACCGCTTGCACTGGACCTGTCTCATCAACTCATGCGAAAGATTCGCGCAGTTCGTGAGGAGGGACAGTTGGATTACCTACGTCCAGATGCAAAGGGCGAAGTAACGTTGGCACTTTCAGATGATGGGCAGGTTGAGCGAATCGCTGCCGTTGTGTTGTCCACGCAGCACGACGAACAGGTTGAACTTGATCAGCTCCGAAAAGACGTGAAGCGTTTGGTGATTGATCCAATTCTTCCGCAGGAGTTGGTTGATGATGAGACGAAGTACTATATCAATCCTTCTGGTCGTTTTGTTTTGGGTGGCCCGCAAGCCGATTCAGGTCTAACTGGTCGCAAGATTATTGTGGATACCTATGGTGGGGCTGCTCACCACGGTGGTGGGGCCTTTTCGGGTAAGGATGCAACAAAAGTGGACCGTTCTGGTGCCTACTATGCTCGGTATGTAGCTAAAAACTTGGTTGCCGCAGGTGTTGCTGACAAAGTCGAACTCCAGGTGGCCTATGCCATTGGGGTGGCTGAACCAGTTTCGTTGAACATCGAAACATTTGGTACGGCCAAGGTGTCGGAGCAAAAAATTGAAGAAGTGGTTCATGATTTGTTCGACTTTCGTCCTTTGGCCATTATTCAAGCGCTCGATTTAAGAAAGCCAATGTATCAACAGACGGCCGCCTACGGGCACTTTGGGCGTCCTGATTTAGATTTACCTTGGGAACGGCTGGATAAAGTCGAAGCCATTCGGGAGCAGTTATAAGAAAAAAAAGAACTAGCAGAAGCTAGTTCTTTTTTTCGTTTTTCTTTTGATGATTAGTAGTGGCTTGAATGAGCGGGTATGAACCGGCCATTTTAAGAGTGAAACTATAGGCACCAGCCTTGAGAAGGGAACCGTCTAGTTTAGGACTCTGTAAATCGCGAATATGAAAATCGGCTTGCTCCGCCAAAGAGAACGTAATGAATCCACGTCGAGAGGGATTTTGCCGTCCTTTTTTCCCTTGCAGATAGGTCCAAAGAATTTTCGGGAAAGCCACTTGATTGACCATGCGTACCATGAAAGGCGATTGCCCAGGTAAATCGACCAGGCGGATTTGTAGACCGAGTGTCTTCGCATTGTGTTGATAGTCAGTCCCCTGACGCAGTGTCCAAGAGAAGAAGATTCGGTCCTGACTCCTGGAAAGATAGCCCCAAAAAGAGAGGAGTTGTTCCCAAGCCTTTTTCCAGATGACTTTTTGTTGAAAGTCGGGGAGTAGTGCTGAAAAGTCAGGACCAACTTGCAACGTATCAAAGAAATAAAGTGTACCGACATTGGGTACTTCTCCTGAAATGGCGGCTAGTGGTCGTTCTTGAATCGTCATTTTCGCAAGTGATGACACAATAATGTGAATCAGCTCATGAACGGAACGGTGTTTGACGTCGGGATTAATGGCTAAAAGTGGCCGCCGTTTGCTTGGGTTAGCGGTCAGAAAAGCGTTTAAAACAGCATTCACTGAAGCCTCATTGCCAATCACCACGATGGCGGACTGGTCCTCTTTATAGCGGCGGTTGGTGGCCACTAGTTTTGCCGCCTGGTAAAGAGAGTGGTGGGGACGGGACTTGGAAAAGCTCACGCTGAGGTTCGCTGTGGTTAGCTCACCCTGAATCTGATCAAGTATGGCGTTTTTGTTCTTACCATGGAATAGCTCTGTATCAAGGAAAAAATGTGCTTGATTGGGCATAATCGCCCTCCTAAATGATTGCGTTAAAAAAGGCATGCGTTGGCATGCCTTCGGCCTTAAACCATAATTAGCATTGGCAAAATCATTGGCTTGCGGGCAGTTTCTTTGTGTAGGTACTTGGAGAGGTCATCAATAATCGCTTGACGAATATCGGATTCGGAAGCAGACTTTTGAGACATTGCTTTGCGAATTGTATTAAAGATAACGTGGCGACCATCGTTGATCAAATCACCAGATTCACGCATATAAACGAAACCACGTGACAAAATATCTGGACCTGACAGAATTTCTTTCTTTTTCAAGTCAATGGTTGCCGTAACAATGACCAAACCATCTTGTGATAATTTGAGTCGGTCATGTAAGACCACGGAACCAATGTCCCCAATTCCAGATCCGTCGATATAAGTATCTTCGGCAGGGAAATGACCAGCAAGACGAGGTGGGTTAACCCCGTCCATTGCCAAAACATCCCCATTTTCTTGGATGAAGGTGTTTTCCTTGGGAATGTCTAATTCCTCAGCCAAACCGGCGTGGACCTTCAACATGCGGTATTCTCCGTGGACGGGCATGAAGTACTTTGGTTTCATCAAGGAGAGCATTAACTTCTGTTCTTCTTGACCACCGTGACCAGAAGTGTGGATGTTGTTCAACTTACCGTGGATGACGTTGGCGCCGCCTTCTTCCAATTTGTTAATGACGGCGTTGACCGAAGCGGTGTTACCGGGAATTGGAGAAGAGGAGAAAATTACGTTATCCTTTGGCTTCAAACGCACTTGCTTGTGCGTACCGTTGGCAATTCGAGCCAAAGCCGCCATGGATTCACCCTGGGAACCAGTGGACATAATCAGGAGTTCATCGTCTGGGATGTTTTTGATTTGCGATTGTTCGACAAGGGCATCGTCTGGGATATCCAAGTAACCAAGGGCGCGACCGTTGGTCATGGCTGATTCCATGGAACGACCAAAGACCGCAATCTTACGACCATTTTTGATGGCGGCGTCGGTTGCCATCTTAATACGGTTCATGTTGGAAGCGAACGTGGCGAAAATAATTCGACCGTGCTTCAACTGGCTGAATAACTTATCAACTGTCTTTTGTACCCAGGCTTCGGACTTGGTCCATTCAGGGCGTTCTGCGTTTGTTGAATCGGACATCAAGAGGAGCACGCCTTCTTCACCAATCCGGGCCATTGACCAGAGGTTTGGCTTTTGCTTGGTGGTTGGTGTGAGGTCAAACTTGAAGTCACCGGTTTCGACAATTGTACCGACCGGTGTTTTGATTGCAATTCCGAAGACATCGGGAATCGAGTGAGTCGTGCGGAAGAATTCGGCAGAAGTCTTACCGAAGTTAATTACAGAACCATCCGTGATTTCATGCAGCTCCACCCGGTTGAGCATTTGCTTTTCTTCCAGCTTGTTGCGGATAAGCGCCATGGCCAATGGCCCGGCATATACCGGAACGTTAACGGACTGTAAGAAGTAGGCAATGGCCCCAATGTGGTCTTCGTGACCGTGGGTGATGACCAAGCCCTTCACCTTATCAATGTTTTCGACTAAGTACGAGTAGTCGGGAATGACGTAGTCAATTCCTAAGAGGGAATCTTCAGGAAACTTAATACCAGCATCGACAATGACAATTTCGTCCTGGTATTCAATCCCGTAGGTGTTTTTCCCAATTTCACCTAGGCCTCCGAGGGCGTAGACCGCCACTTCGTTTGGTTTGATATCGATTTTATTCATGAAAATTAGTTAAAAGTCGTTAACTTGAATTCCGGATCAGCCTGTTCGTACACCAGAGCTGCGTCAGAGAGTTCTTCAACTGTTTCAATGTTATAGTCGGTATTCTTTTGTGCCATTGCGTAGGCATCGGCTTGGTTATCAGCCTCTAGATAAAACGATTGGGTATATTCACGCTTAGGGTTGCGTTCCATACTTTCTTGATAATAAACTTTGTAAACCATGTTTGTTTTCTCCAAAATAGTAATTTTTTTGTCTCGAATCGGAAACCTTAATTGCAATTTTACCATAGATAGAGGGAAGTCGCGACTTTTATTGCCTGCTTATCCTTGAAAAAATACCAGTTAAACCGTGCGAAAACTCCTTTTTTTTGTTACAATAAAAGTCAATTACGAATAAACGAGGGATATGCTCATGGCAATCGGCATGAATGATTTGAAGACAGGTTTGACGATTGAATACTCAAATTCAATCTGGCGCGTGATTGAATTCCAACACGTAAAGCCTGGTAAGGGAGCGGCTTTTGTTCGCTCAAAGTTGAAGAACTTGCGTACGGGTGCGGTTAACGAAGTGACTTTCCGTCCTGGTGACAAGTTTGAACAAGCTGAAATTACGACGCGTCCAATGTCTTACTTGTACGCTGAAAACGATGGTCGTGTCTTTATGGATACGGAATCATACGAACAAATCAACATCCCTGATGAAAACTTGAAGGAAGCCTTGAAGTACATGCTTGAAGGAATGGAAGTTAAGATCACGATGTATGGTTCAGAAGTGTTGGGGGCCGAATTGCCTTCATCCGTTCAACTGAAGGTTGTCGAGACGCAACCAGGCATCAAGGGCGCTACTGCAACGGGTTCTGGTAAGCCTGCCGTTGTTGAAACCGGTGCAACGATTACGGTTCCTGACTTTGTTAACGAAGGTGAAACCATCATCGTTAACACGGAAGATGGTTCTTACAAGGGCCGCGCGTAATCATGACGACTGCTTTGCTCTGGTGAAGCAGTCTTTTGTGTTTTGTTAGACTGTTTAAGGACAGTCAATTTTGGTCAATCAAGGAGGAAAGCCCATGGCAAAGTCAACTGATTTAACAAGCAAGAACTTTTTGCTGACAAAGGAGCAAATGGCAGACGGTCAGATGCTCGTTTCAAAAGCGGCATTGGAAGCCGTTGCGCAGGCTGCTGCACAAGGAGTTGATGGCGTTGCGGCTATGCAAGCCAAGGTTTACGAACACTTGCCTAAGTATTTGACTCGGGTAGCTGGGGTACAACCAGCAGTCCCTGGCGTCTTGTTAAAAAAGGGTGAGGATAATCAAGTGACCTTTGACTTAGCCGTCATTCTTGAATACGGGGCGGTTATTCCAAAAGTCGCCTTTGCTATTCAACAGGCAGTGAAGGCCGATTTGGCTAATTTAGCGGGCTTGGTTGTTGATTCAGTGAACGTCACCGTTACTGGTTTAGTGCCTGATGAGGACCACCAAACGATTGATCCAGAACACCTTTTTGATAAAAGTGGGAAGAAGGAGTCAGCAAAATGACCCAAATGTCACGACATGAGGAACGACAAGCAGCCATGCAAATTCTCTTTGCGGCTACCAAAGAAGTTCCTGATGATAACCAGATGGATTTGAATTATGATCTAGTTCTTGGTAAGCGTTCGTACCAAGCCTTTTTACCCCAATTAGTGAATGGGGTGTTGGCAACGTCTAAGGAACTGGATGAAGAATTGGCCAAGCACTTGGTAACCGGCTGGAAATTGGACCGAATTGCTCGTTTGAACTTAGTGATTCTTCGAATGGCAAGTTATGAATTAACACTTCCGGAACCAACCCCCTACAAGGTTGTTGTCGATGAGGCAGTTGAATTGGCGAAGGAATATGCAACGGTCGAAGATGCTCAGTTCATTAATGGGGTGTTGAAAAACTTTGCACCAGCTAACGTTGAATAACGAAACAAAAAGAACCGGCCGTTGTGGTCGGTTCTTTTTGTTCTTTAAAAATGGCGAGGACGATTGAATAGCAGCAGAAAAGCCCTTTCCTGTGCTAAAATGTTAGAAGATATAGAGGAGGCTTTCATGGCAATTTACCACCCAAACGAACAACCTGCACCAACATACGATGCGCACACTCACTTAAATGACGATGCGCTTTACTTCGATGTTCCGGCTTACTTAGGTCGGGCTCATGAGTTTCAGGTGCTCGAAATGAACGTGGTCGGCTATAACCGAGTGGGGAACGCCCGGGCGCTTGAAATTGCACACGAGAATGAGGGCGTGTGGGCCGTTTTGGGCTATCAACCAGAAGATACACCTGATTTTGATGATCAGGCTCGAGCCGAGTTAGCCGAACAGCTAAAAGATCCATCGGTTGTTGGTATCGGTGAAACCGGTCTGGATTATCATTGGGATACTGATCGCGATGTTCAAATGAAGGCCTTTTTGGCCCATATTGAGCTGGCAAAACAACTCGATTTACCGGTCATTATCCACAACCGGGATGCCTTTGACGACGTTTACCGCGTTTTGAAGGAGCAAGGGGTCGAGAAGGCCATCATTCATTCTTTTTCTGGTACTCCTGAACAAGCGAAGGCCTGGGCAGACCTTGGTTATTACGTATCATTTTCGGGTGTTGTGACTTTTAAAAAAGCACAAGACGTTCGAAAAGCGGCTAAAGTCGTTCCTTTGGAACAAATTTTGGTTGAAACAGACGCACCATACCTCGCGCCGACGCCTTTCCGAGGCAAAACAAATGAACCAGGTTGGACGAAATACGTAGTGGATTCATTGGCAGAAACGCTCGAAATGGATCGTGATGAATTGGCGGCTAAAACGGTTCAAAATGCCCACCGTGCTTTTTTGAACCATGACTAAGCTGTCAGTTCAGGAAAATGCATTGCCGACTGTTCGGGCCATGGTCGTTGTTGAAGGGTGGGCAGATACCCAACGGTTAGCCTTGGCGGTGAACTGTGACACCATTGAAACCGGTGGTTCTGCCTTGGGAAAAGAAACGATTGAACGCATTCGCCTAGCTGCTGAGCGGCGGGGAGTGATCGTTTTAACAGACCCTGATTTTAATGGCAATCGACTACGGCAGCTCATTTTAGCCGCCGTACCAACGGTCGTCATGGCCAGTATTTCACGTGATCAAGGCCGTGCCGAGAGGGACAACCCCCATCAATCACTCGGTGTCGAGCATGCGAGTCCGAATGACTTGCGGTCTATTCTTTTGGAGGCCGATCAGCGAGTTGGTCAAGCAGTTCCTCCTTCGGATATTGATCAGGCCTTTTTGTTAACCAACGGACTAGTGGGTTCTGGTCAAGCGAAGGAAAGACGCCGATTGGTTGGCGACCGACTTTCTTTGGGTTATGCGAACGGGAAACAGTTCTTAAAGCGTTTGCGGGCTCTTGGATTTCAACAAAATGACATTTTGCAAGTATTAAAAGGAGGCCAAGATGGCCAAGACAATTGACATTGCGTCACCAGCCAGAACACAAGCGATTTTGAATCAGTATGGTCTTCGTGCCAAAAAGAAGTTTGGACAAAACTTTTTGACAGATGGCAATATTTTGTCAGGAATTGTTCAAGCAGCTGATTTAACAAAAGAGGATTTGGTTGTTGAGATTGGCCCTGGAATTGGTGGCTTGACGGAGTACCTTGCTCGGGCTGCCAAAAAGGTGTTGGCCTTTGAAATCGATCCCGACATGGTCAAGATTTTAGCCGAGACTTTAGCACCTTATGATAACGTGCAAATTGTCGAACAGGATGTACTGGAAGCGGATCTTAAGACGGTGCTGGCCGAATCATTTGGTGAAAAAAGCGCTGTCAAAGTTGTTGCCAACTTACCCTACTACATCACGACGCCCATCTTACTCGCCCTTTTGCAAGCAGGCATTCATTGGGAAAAGCTCGTGGTCATGATGCAAAAAGAGGTGGCTGACCGACTTTCCGCAAAACCGGGGACGAAAGAGTATGGGGTCTTGACCGTTATGCTAGACTACTACGCCTCGGTTGCCATTGCCTTGAAGGTGCCTGCTAAGGCCTTTAATCCGTCCCCTAACGTGGATTCTGCAGTGGTAACGCTGACTCCTAAACCAGCCGAAAAGCCAGTCGATCATCCTAAACAGCTTTTTTCATTAGTAAAGGCTTGTTTTGCACACCGACGTAAGTCACTGTGGAATAACCTCTTGCAACGATTTGGTAAGGAGGAGGCGGTTAAGGAGGGGCTCACACAAGCCCTGCAATTAGCGGAAATTGACCCTGGTATTCGGGCAGAGCGTTTGACGTTGGCAGATTTTACGCGACTCTATGAGGCTTTAAAAGAGAAAAAAGTCTTACAATAACTTTTTATTCATTCTATTTTAATTCCCTTTCAAGTTGAAAAATTATTAACATTCGGTTATAATTATGATTGTTTAATGAGAAAGGCGGTTCAAATGTCAAGCATCGAAGAAATCAAATCAAGATTAGACAATCACATTGGCGAAGCCGTTACCGTCGTTTCGCAGGCCGGCCGCAAAAAATTTACAGAACGTTCTGGCGTTTTGCGTTCTACTTTTCCATCACTATTTGTTGTGGAATTAGACGAAGATACACAGTTTAAGCAAGCTTCGTATAGTTATGCAGACATTTTGACGAAGAATGTCCAGGTTGACTTTGCGGAATAAAACTGAACAAAAGGGGCCCTCGCGGGGTCCTTTTTATTTTTTAGAGGAAAGAAGCATGAAAACGATAATTCAAGTTGACCATTTTCGGGCCGCTTTTGGTAAAAAGGTAATTTTAAAAGATGTTTCCTTTACGCTGACTGATGATCAGTTGGTGGTTATTCTCGGCGAAAATGGTGCGGGGAAAACGACGTTAGTGACAGCGATTCTAAACGCCGCACTTAGCCAGGAAAAAACCGGGGCCATTCAAGTGCAGGCTGAAAACGTTGCTTATGTTCCGCAGTTTCGAGATCTTGGAGCTGATTACCCCCTATCGATTCGCTCCTTTATTGCACTTGGGGTGCGCAATTACGGACTCCCCTGGCTTAGTAAAAGCGAAAAGCAGCATGTTGCTGACGCGATTCAGCGCTTTGACCTTGAAGCGATTGCTGATCAGCCAATTGCCATGGCTTCCGGCGGACAAAAGCAACGGGCGTATATCGCTCAGGCGGTGGCAAAACAACCTGATTTACTAATTTTAGATGAACCAAGTTCTGCCTTGGATAGTGAACACACGCTGGCTCTTGTTAAGCAGATTCGGCAGGTGCAGCAGGAGCAGAAAATGCTCGTTCTCTGGATTTCTCATGATACTTCGTGGGTTAAAGGGAAGGCAGACCGTTATCTTTGGTTGCATAACCAAGAAGTTGACCTGGGCTTAGCCAAGGAGCTACCTGTTGCAGCTGATTCAACACACCGTGAGGAGGTGAACCATGTTTTCTGAACCCTATATGGTCCATGCCTTCGTGGCGGGAACGGTCATTGCCATTGTCTCAGCACTTGTGGGAACGTTTGTGGTGGCGAGGTCGTATAACTTCTTAACCCATTCACTTTCCGAAATTGCCTTTGCAGGGGCCGCCATGGGCTTTTGGTTAGGCTTTGCACCGTTGATGGGGATGATTGCCCTGACGGCTCTATCGGCCTTAGCCATTGGGTCCTTAGAAAATGCCAAAGTCAAATCAGACAATGTCACATCAGCCATTTCGGCTTTGGCCATTGGATTGGGAATTTTGTTCCTGGCTTTGGGCCACTCTTCTTCCTCTTCGGCTACTGGTATTCTCTTTGGTTCGGTATTGGGCATTTCGCTTTCCGATATCTACCTATTGCTCGGCATGGCTGCCTTGGTGATGGCGCTCATCCTTTTTTTCTATCGACCGTTATCATTACTAGCCTTTGATGAAGAGGGCTTATTGATGTCACGAAATAAGAAGGGGCTTTTGCGAATCTTTTTCCTCCTAATCATGGCCTTGTCAGTTGCGATTTCGTCTCAATTAGTTGGTTCGCTATTGGTCTTTGTTCTCGTTACATTGCCAGCGGCTTCGGCACGAACTTTTCAAAAGTCGGTTGTTGGTCTGATCGGGATGAGTATGTTTTTCGCACTGTTTGGTACCTGGATGGGCCTTTCGCTGGCTTACTTAACTAACCTACCGACCTCGGTTTTCATTGCCTTAATTGAGGTGGGAATTTATCTTATGTCTTTGCTAATGCAAAAAATGAACTAAGCTTTAAAAAGTTAAAAATTCTAAGTTAAAAAGACGAATGTTCGTCTTTTTAACTTTTTTTATGCTATAATGTTCGGGAGATTTTGTTTAATAAAGGGGGCGGGCCAAGGGCCCGACATGGCAATATGAAGACACGACGAGCCGACCGTTTGGTCGATATGACCCATTACTTACTAGAGCATCCAAGGGAACTCGTTTCCTTGAACTTCTTTTCAGAACGTTATGAAACCGCCAAGTCATCAATTTCAGAAGATTTGGCGATTGTTCGGCGTGTTTTTAAAACGCGCGGGACTGGCGATTTAAAAACCTATCCTGGTGCTGCAGGCGGTGTCTTTTACACACCGTTAATGGGTGAAGTGGAGGCCGTGGACTTTGTCAATGCCGTTTGCGAAGCGGTGTCAGACGAATCACGTGTGCTCCCTGGAGGCTATGTTTACCTTTCTGATCTGCTTGGGCGTCCCGATATTCTTCGCCAAACGGGTCGCTTGCTCACTACCCAATACGCCGGCCAAGAAATTGACGCGGTTATGACGGCGGCGACAAAGGGGATTCCGTTGGCTCAGGCAGTCGCGAGCGAATTAAACGTTCCGTTTGTCATTGTTCGTGATGATGCCAAGGTAACGGAAGGTTCCATGATTTCAGTTAATTATCTAACTGGTTCCTCCAAGCGTGTTGAGAAAATGGCTTTGTCGAAGCGGTCCCTGCGGTCGGGTGCTAAGGTACTCATTGTTGATGACTTTATGAAAGCTGGCGGCACCATTCAGGGAATGCAGACGCTGGTTCGTGAATTCGGTGGACATGTTGTGGGAACGGCTGTTTTTGCTGAAGGTCGTTCGAATGTCCGTCTAATCGAAGACTTCACCTCATTACTCCATGTTGAAACAAGTCCCGATGCGACGGGGGCTATTAAGGTTGCGCCAGGCAACTTTCAGAAGCGAATTTATCAAAAGAAGGATTGATTATGAAAGGAACAAACGTTGTCATTTTAGCAGCAGGAAACGGCTCGCGAATGAAGTCGAACCTGCCAAAAGTGCTGCACCAGGTAGCTGGCCGAGCAATGGTGGATTGGGTGATTTCAGCCGTTGAACCACTGTCGCCTGAAAAAATTTTGACGGTCACTGGTGTCGGCGCTGAACGAGTGCAAGAACACCTTGTTGGCCGTTCCGACTTTGTCATTCAGGAAAAGCAATTGGGGACTGGCCATGCTGTCTTGCAAACGAAAAAGGCACTTGGCGACTCAGCGGGATCAACGTTGATTTTGTCTGGTGATACCCCACTCTTTACGACCAAGACGCTTGATGCTTTGCTTGAGGAACATGATCGAACGAAGGCAGCCGTGACGGTATTAACGGCTCATGCCGATGATCCAACGGGTTATGGTCGGATTGTTCGCGACGATGATGGCATGGTCTTGAAGATTGTTGAAGAAAAGGATGCTTCCATCACGGAACGTCGAATTCAAGAAATCAATACTGGTGTTTACGTTTTTGATAACCAATTGCTCTTTCAGGCCCTTGCCAAAGTCGGTAACGATAACGCCCAGGGAGAATATTACCTGCCGGATACGCTCGACATTCTTCGTGAAAGCGGGCAGCCTATCGGTGCCTATGAAACCATGGACTTTTCAGAGTCGCTTGGGGTAAACGACCGCGTGGCTTTAGCAAAGGCCAATGAAATTATGCGAGCACGCATCAATGAAAAGCACATGCGTAATGGGGTGGAATTATTGGCCCCTACCCAGACCTACATCGAGGCCGATGTTAAAATTGGTCAGGATACGGTCATCGAAGGCAACGTGACGTTGACCGGGCAGACCGTTATCGGACGTGATAACCACCTGACGAACGGCACGGTGATTGCAGACTCCTCCATTGGGGATGGCAACGTGATTACCTCATCTCACTTGGAAGAAGCGGTCGTAAAGAACGAAACCACCATCGGCCCCTACGCCCATTTACGTCCTTTGGCAGTGATTGAAGACGGTGCCCACCTAGGTAACTTTGTCGAAGTGAAAAAAGCAACCATTGGGAAACAATCAAAAGTGGGGCACCTTTCATACGTTGGGAACGCCACTCTTGGCGAAGATGTTAATGTGGGTGCTGGTACAATTTTTGTTAATTATGACGGTGTGCATAAGTTCAATAGTAAAGTCGGGGATCGTGCTTTTATCGGTTCCAATACGAAGATCATTGCGCCCGTGACCATTGAAGACGAGGCAATTACGGCTGCGGGTTCAACCATCACTAATGATGTTCCAAAGCATGCAATGGGCATTGCGCGTTCACGTCAGGAAAATAAGGCAGACTTTTGGAAGCGTATGCCACATAAGAAAAAGTAGAAACTGCTAGCTAAAAAAGAAAGGAAGGGATTCTTCCTTTCTTTTTTATTATGGTTTAAAAATGGCTGGCTTTCTGTGTTATAATGATTCTTGGTAATATAATTACAACTAGACCAATATGATAAAAGGAGTCGAATATGTCTAAGAAAACCCTTGCGTTAATTGCTGCTATTGTCGTGATTGTTGCTGGTGTTGCGACCGCTATCGTGGTGGGGAATCACCAGTCCAATAGTAAAAATAATGGTTCCATGAGCGGGATGTCGATGTCTTCTGACAAGAAAATGAACATGTCATCGTCAATGGACATGTCATCATCGATGTCCGATATGTCTGGAATGAAAATGGATGAGAGCTTGCCAACCAACTTAAAGGCAGCCGAAAATCCTAAGTATCCAGTTGGCACAGCTATCACGCTTGAAGCCACCCATATGTCCGGTATGAAGGGCGCACAAGGTACGGTTGCGGCTGTTTACGATACGAAGGTCTATGAAGTCACTTACCAACCAACAAATGGCGGTCAGAAAGTGACAGGACATAAGTGGTTGACCAAGGACGACTTTAAAGACATGAAGGACCACAAGAAGGGTGACAAGGTAACACTTGAAAGTGATCACATGCCAAATATGAAGGGTGCTAAGGCTACCATTACTAAGGTGGAAGACGGACCAGCATACGCTGTTAATTACCAACCAACAACGGGTGGTAACATGGTCATGAACCATAAGTACTTGGTTGAATCAGAGATTCAAGCACGCTAAGCTAGGATTGTTATGATCACGAATTCGAAAGGAGTTTTGGATGGATTTTTCCGTACTGTATATTGGATCTGGTCAAGCAACATGGAACGGGGCCGTTCCGCTTGCTAAGACTGGTGTGAAAATTGGCGTCATTGAAGAGTCACAATACGGCGGGGTTTGCTCGAATAAGGGTTGCAATGCCAAAATTATTTTGGACAAACCCTTGCAGTTGATTGACCAAATCAAAGCACTGCAAGGTCGCGGCCTTGATGGTGTTCCTAAAGTAAATTGGGAAGACCTGATGGCTCACAAGCACGAACTTATCGTGCCCCAAGACCAGCATGGTAAGGACCGCTTGGATAATGCTGGAATCACCACCATTAATGGTCACGCAGAATTCGTTGATGCTCACACAGTGAAGGTTGGTGAGAAAACGTACACGGCCGACAAGATTGTCATTGCCACCGGTTTGCGGCCCCACCGCTTGAACATCCCTGGTTCTGAAAACTTCGCTAACTCGACGGATTTCTTGTCACTGCCACATATGCCTGAACATGTCACTATTTTGGGTGGTGGTTTTGTCGCAATCGAGTTTGCAACGATTGCTTCTGCGGTTGGTGCCAAAGTCGATGTGATTACTCGTGGCAACCGCCTCTTGAAGCAGTTCCCAGCCGAATACGTGGCTTCTGTCCAGGCTGACTTGAAAAAAGCTGGTGTTCGGTTTATTCCAGACATGGAAATTGAACGAGCTGAAGAGGAAGAAAACGGTTCATTGACTTTGTATGGACCCAAGGAATTCCAGTTAACGACTGATTATGTCCTAGATGCAACGGGACGAATTCCAAATCATGATCAGCTGAACCTCGAAGCAGCAGGGGTCAAAGCCAACCCCCGGGGCATTGAGGTTAATGAGTACCTGCAAACAAACGTCGAAAATATTTACGCTGCCGGGGATGCCATCGATAAGACCATTCCGAAGTTGACACCGACAGCCGCTTTTGAATCTCGTTACCTGGCTGCTAAGTTTATGGGAACCAATGAAGGGCCAATTGCCTACCCAGCCATTTCTGAAATTGTCTTTACCTCACCACGGATTGCCCAGGTGGGTGTTCATTTGGATGAGGCCAAGGCCAATCCTGATCAATATGAAGTGGTCGAAGCTTCCTACGATGGGGACTGGTATCGTCAGATTGAAAACGAGCAGGGTGCACAGCTTGCCTTAATTTTTGATAAGAAGAGCCAAAAACTAGTTGGTGCTGCTGAAAAGGCAAACGCTGCTGAGGAAACAATCAACACAATTGTTCCATACGTGCAAATGGCGTTGACAAAGGAAGAATTAAACGATTTTGTTTATGTTTTCCCTTCCATTGCCTACACCTTGCAACGACGCTTACCACTAGTTTAAGCAATGAAAAACCGTCCTTTGTTGAAAAGGACGGTTTTTGCTTTTGTTGACCTTTCTGCCTATGCTATACTTCTTTTGTTAAGCAAAGGAGACGTCATGGAACTATCAGGTGAAAATATAGTTGATCTAGTTGAAAATCAGTCATACAAGGACACGGTGCTTGAGAATTCTAAAGAAAAGGATGTTGATTTAGATGCACTCTTTTCTGCCTTTTTGCAACTAGCCGAAAATGAAGAACCGGCACGGGCCGCATTGGACATTGATGGGGGAATTGAGCAGGGTGGCACGACTTTGTCACTGGAATTAAACGTCATCAATTTACCACTTCGTTACAAAAACCAGGAAAAGAAACTGGTTTACGTCGATCAGGCATATGAATTGAACGTTTACCTGATTGTTGACAATGCCAACGTTTCCAAATCTGCTTTGAAAATTGAAAAACTGGCTTCACTATCGGCCTTCTTAGACGATTCTGATTCAGTTTTTGCCAAAGCGGCCCAACGTTTTGCTGAACTTCTCGATGAAATTCGTGAAAATCAGAAAGTGGCTTTGCAGGAAGCAGAAGAGGCGGCAGAGACGACTGAAAAAGAAGAAAAATCGGCAGAATAGTATTGATTTCAGTGGATAAATCAAACTAAGTAAACAATATCAAGAAAAAGAACCCCTCATAAGAACTGATGAATCAGTATGATGAGGGGTTCTTTTCATTTTGGTATTGGTAACATTTGGAGGGGGGAACAAAGCAACTATCCCTCTAAAAATGGTGATTAATGCTGCCTATTCCTGATTGATTTTGGCGGATAAATGGTAGGTTTGGCCATCTTTTTCCACCGTTGCCTTCAAAACGGACGGGGATGATATGTGTGAAAGGGTCTGCAGTTTGCCTAAATCATAGGCCTCAACGACTGCTGTAATCAGCGTCTTTTTATCAACAAAGTCGTTTTTTGGGATGGCCAAATCTTCCCAGTCTGTCACTTCGGCTGGACCGATGGCTTTTAATTCTTTGGTTTGGATTTTTGTAATGATTAGCATAGCGCTATTATAGGGAGAACGAAAACAGAAAGCAACCACTGTTTGGTCGGGATAAAATGGCGAAGGTTTATTACCGGATGAACGTTGTCAGCTCGGGTGCATGAGACAGGACCACCAGGCTTGCTTTTTTCAAACATTACTGGCATAATAGAGATATGCGATGAGTCGAACGCGTCTTTTAGGACGCTCACGCGGCCTGCTAGGATTAAATTCCAAGCCACGGATTTGGTGCAGGTGTTTTGGTTGTTGTGGAACTTCCATTTCTCACCATGACTACTAGCGCAAGCTAGGGTGACGCAAGACTTGTTTGGTTCGTGACTGAATCAAACCGCCCGTCGAAGCGAATTCGGCATGCCAAACTAAGGGCGAACCACGGTTCGTCCTTTTTTATTGTCCAAAAGTCAGGCTGTCAAACTTTCTGATATAATGAAAGGGAATTCATTCGTGCAGAGGAGGGGGCTTTCGTGGAAGAATCACAATACGTTACCGTGTCGGCCTTAACAAAATATTTGAGTGCCAAATTTGACCGAGATCCTCACTTGGGAAAGGTTTACTTGACTGGTGAAATTTCCAACCTTGGAAATCGGCGCTCCCGTCACCTGTATTTTTCCATCAAGGATCCGGAGGGAAAGGCTGTTATTCGGGCTGCCATGTTTTCCTACGCTTCTCGTTTGAAATTTGAACCGGAAGAAGGCATGAAGATACAGGCGGTTGGACGTGTTCAAATCTACGAACCCGCTGGTTCCTATTCCATTATTTTAGAACAGATGACCCCTGCCGGAGTCGGTGATCTTTTCTTAGCATTACAACAGTTGAAAGATAAATTGGCTAAAGAAGGTCTCTTTACGGCACCAAAACGGGCCATCCCACCTTTGCCTAAGCGAATCGCCGTCATTACCTCGCCGACTGGGGCGGTTGTGGAGGATGTGGCTAAAACGGTTGAACGCCGGTTACCACAAGCCCAAGTGGTGCTGTTACCAGCTGTTGTTCAAGGGGATGGTGCGGTACCTTCTCTTTTAAAACAGCTTGATCGGGTCGACCAACTTGGGTTCGACACAGCAATCATTGGACGTGGTGGCGGTTCGATTGAAGACCTTTGGGCCTTTAACGATGAAGCCTTGGTTCGTAAGGTTGCTGCCTTAAAAACCCCAATCATTGCCTCAGTAGGGCATGAAACCGACAACACCTTAGTGGATTTGGTGGCTGACCAACGGGCGGCCACGCCGACTGCTGCAGCTGAATTGGCAACGCCAATTACAAAGCAAAATTTAATCGACCGAGTGTTGGAACTTTCTTCCCGACTCAATCTCGCCGGGCAAAAACTTATCCAACAAAAGCAGCAGGATTTAAAGTACGTCATTGACCGGCCAATCATGAAACAGCCTGACCGACTTTATGCCGCTTATCAACAAGAGGTGGACTCGTTAGAGAAGCGATTAGTCCAAGCTTTCTCAAGAAAGACGGACCAAGCCAAGTACCAAAAGCAGGCCCTGACCGAACGACTGGCCAACCAGCAAAGTCAGCTCTTGCGCCCATACAAAGAGCGACTGTCGCTGGCGGCAGCTAAACTTGATTTGGTTTCACCATTAAAAATTTTGTCCTCCGGTTATAGTATTGTAAAAGATCCAGAGGGCCGGGTTGTGAAGTCTAAAAACGACCTGGCAACGGGGCAACATGTGTCGCTGACCTTTTCAGATGGGCAGCGACAGGCGGAAATTTTAGGAGAAGAACATGACTGAACAAGCATCATTTGAAGAAAAATTGAAGCAACTTGATCAAATTGTGACCGCTTTGGAACAGGGGAACCGACCTTTGGAAACGGCCCTAGCTGACTTTAAGACCGGTGTGACTTTGGCCAAGGATTTGCAAAAGACTCTGGCAGAAGCTGAAAAGACCCTTGCGAAAGTCATGCAAGATGACGGTTCCATGACCAACTTGGAATTGACGAACAATGACTAGGTTTAAGGATTTTATCAAGCAATATAAGCCAATGGTTCAGGCAGCCCTTGTAAAAGAAGTTACCGAACCAAGGACCGAACTCATTTCAAATTATGAAAAGGATTCGACCTACGAAGCGGCTTTACAATACGCACTGCTCACCCCTGGGAAACGCTTACGACCCCTCCTAGCTTTGGCAGTGATGGATTCTTTTGGGGAAAGCATTGATGCTGAAGCCATTAAAGCGGCTTCGGCGATTGAATGGGTGCATGCTTATTCTTTGGTCCACGATGATTTGCCCGAAATGGATAACGATGCCTACCGTCGGGGACAGTTGTCCGTTCATGCGAAGTTTGGACCAGCCTTAGCCGTGCTCGTGGGTGACGCCTTGCAGGCGAACGCCTACGCCATTTTGAGTTCGCTTACGGCCGTTCCAGCAGAACAGCAGGTGAAGATGGTCTCGACTTTGGCCAATCGTTCTGGCGCCTTTGGCATGGTTTATGGGCAGGTCTTAGACATGCGCAATCACCATGTTTCCGACCGCTTGGATGAGGCTGCCGTTTTAATGAAAGTCTATCAGATGAAAACGGCGGATCTCATCATGGCGGCTGCGTTAATCGGCGGTCATTACCTGTCTTTGGATGAGAAATCTCTTTTGTTGGTGGCGCGTTATGCGCAAAACCTGGGACTGCTTTTCCAAATTGCAGACGATATTGATGATTATGAGCAGGACGAAAAGGAGGGCGTGGCCTCCCTTGTCCACCTATATGGTTTTGCTGATTCCCAGACGTTGGCCGCTAACTTACGGGAACAAGCGAAGACGGCGTTAGCTGACTTGGCGGAGTACGATCAGCATTTTGATTCCGCCTTATTGACGGACCTGATTGATTTAATTGGAGCATAGCGATGGCAGTTGCAAAAGAACGTGTCGACATTTTATTGGTTCAGCAGGGGCTTTTTACTTCCCGTGAACAGGCCAAAAGGGCCGTGATGGCTGGTCAGATTCTTGGTGAAAACGAAGAGCGGTTGGATAAAGCTGGACAAAAGATTCCTGTGACAACGGAACTCCACTTTAAGGGGCAACCGCTTCCGTTTGTGTCTCGTGGTGGTTATAAACTGGTCAAAGCCATTGAAACCTTTGGTATGGACATGACGAATCAAATTGTCTTAGACATTGGTTCCTCAACGGGTGGGTTCACCGATGTTTCCTTGCAAAACGGTGCGAAGCACGTCTATGCGCTGGATGTGGGGACGAACCAACTAGCATGGAAGCTGCGAATTGACGAGCGGGTGACGGTGATGGAAAACACCAATTTTCGCTATGCAAAACTGGCTGACTTCATGGAGGGACAGCCGACTCGTGCAACCATTGACGTTTCCTTTATTTCACTTGCCCTTATTTTGCCAACTTTGAAAGACATTTTGGCCAAGGGTGGCGAAGTGGCGGCTTTGATAAAGCCTCAGTTTGAAGCAGGTCGTGAGTTTGTTGGTAAACACGGGATTATTAAGGATCCAACTGTTCATCGAAAAGTACTCGAGAAAACCCTGCCAATGATGGTCGAAAACGGCTTCACAGTGAAGGGTTTGACTTATTCGCCAATCAAGGGTGGACAAGGCAACATTGAGTTTTTGGCTTGGTTGGAACGCAGTGATGATGCTTCAATCGCTGAATCAGTCAAGATTGACAAAATAATTGAGGAAGCCCATGGTCAGTTAGACCAAGAGGGCTGACAGCAATCGCCTGAAAAAGGCGAGTACATAATGATTGGAGGCTGGGGATGCTCGAACGACTTGTCATTGAAAATTTTGCCATTATTGATCAGGTTGAACTGTCCTTTGATGACCGTTTAACGGTTTTGACTGGAGAAACTGGTGCCGGTAAATCGATTATCATCGATGCCCTGGCGATGTTAACGGGCGGTCGGGCTAGTACGGAAATGATTCGAAAAGGGGCTGAAAAAGCTGTCCTGCAGGCCGTGTTTTCTCTTGATCTCAAGCCAGCGCAACGACAGGAAGCATTGAAACAGGCCTTTTTGGATGCGGGGATTGATGTTTCAGACAATCAAGTGGTCATTTACCGTGAATTTAACCAGAGGGGGCGGTCTGTATCGCGAATTAACGGGGTCATCGTGCCCCTAAAGACTTTGGCTGGATTGGGCGCCCGTTTGGTTGAAATCCAAGGACAACACGACACGTCACTCTTGTTAAATCCAGATTCGCATTTAACGCTGTTGGACGACTTTGCTGATGAACAGATGAAACGAGATAAAGCGGATTACGAGCATCTTTTTGCTCAGTATCGGCAGTTAGCACTGCGTTTAAAGCAAGTGACGGAGCAAGCACATGACCTCAATCAGAGGGTTGACCTACTGACTTTTCAAGCAGAAGAATTAAAAGCCGCCGATTTAAAAAGCGGTGAAGAAGAACAGCTTTTGGAAGAGCGCAGCAAGTTGTCGAATTACAAGAAAATAGCGGATTCGCTTGACGAAGCACAGCAGGCATTAAATCCAGGCATTGAAGGGGGCGCAATTGATCTTTTGGCGGCAGCAAACCAAGCCCTCACCCGTGCGGCTTCTTTTGATACAGGTTACGAGAATTTAGCACAATCACTATCTGAAGCCTACTATGCTGCCCAAGATGCCGGGCGTGAACTGGATGAATCCGTTGCCAATCTCTCGTTTGATGAAGGGGCTTTGGTACAAATTGATGATCGTTTGCAGGTCATCCACCAACTAAAACGTAAGTATGGGGATACAGTTGACGAAATTTTAGCTTTTCAACAAAAAGTCAATCAGGATCTTGCGACATTGGATGGCGGGTCGATGGACATTGATCAGTTAACGGCTGAAAAGGCTGCTATGAACAAACAAATTCAAGAGGCAGGAGATCGGCTGCGAGATGATCGACAACGGGTGGCCAAAGAACTCGAAAAAGCGGTTAATCAGGAATTAGCCGACTTATTAATGAAGGAGGCCTTCTTTGAAGTTCACTTTGAACCGGTCAATGGCTTTCTTCCAAATGGCACTGATCGGGTCAGCTTTAACGTGCAAACCAACAAGGGAGAGGGTGTTAAGCCTTTAGAAAAGGCAGCTTCAGGTGGTGAGGCTTCTCGATTGATGTTGGCTTTAAAAACCGTCTTCATTGCGCAGCAAGGACTATCCACTGTTGTCTTTGATGAAATTGACACGGGGGTTTCTGGACGGGTTGGGTCAGCCATTGCTCAAAAAATGCGGGCGATTTCAAAAAATACACAGGTGCTGGCGATCACCCATTTGCCACAAGTGGCTGCCGCTGCTGATCACCATTTCTTGATTGAGAAACGTTCGGATGGTGAACGAACCGTCACGGAAGTGAATAACTTGCAAACTGAGGACCGGGATCGGGCAATTGCCATGATGCTCTCTGGAGACGAAATTTCAGAAGCAGCGCTAGCAAATGCGCGTGAATTACGAGGGGCGACCCGTGGTATGGGTCAATAAAAAAGAAGGCATCGCCTTCTTTTTTTATTGACTTTGTTTTTTGGTCAGTTCGAACTTGTTTGTATTCGTAACTTCCTGTATTATTTTTATCATAGTGCTGTCACAGTATTGTCATAAATGTCGTCAAACCGCGTTATTTATTGCTGAGGGAAAAAAGTGTTAAAAAAAACCTATACAAGGATGAAAAACTACCAGTTACTTTGGGTTTTACTCTTTAATCTTTTTGTTCTTTCGGCCACTTTTCTATTGACCTTTAATTTTACCCGTCTTTCTGGTTCTTACCATGTTCAAGTAGCTCCCAATGCTTTGGTGAGTAATGATACGTTGACGATTCATGGTGATGACGTGATTGGTAATTTGAATGGTTCAGATAGCTGGACTAACGGTAGCTACGAATTGAAGCAAGATCAATTGAAAATATACTTAGATGATCGCGTTTATTATGGTGAAATCGATAAAAAGGGACGTAGTTTCTGGTTAGAAATTGACAATGAAAAAGTTTATTTTAGGCGTTAAAAAAACGCTCCACAATCATCATTGTGGAGCGTTTTTGAGTTAGCTATGGGTGTAGAAGAGGAAGGCAACGAAGATGATGGCGAGCGTATACATCAAAATATTGACTTCTTTTGCTCGTTTAGCCGCAATCATCGTGATGGGGTATGCGATGAAACCGAGAGCGATACCGTCTGAAATTGAGTAGGTCAATGGCATCCCAATCACCACTAAGAAGGAAGGAGCGGCAATTGACATATCCTCCCATTGAATTTTCTTCAAATTACCAGCCATCATAATGCCGACCACAATCAATGCAGGGGCGGTGACTTGTGAAGTCACGACGGACAGTAACGGCGAGAAGAACAATGCAAAAATGAAGAGAAGACCAGTCACTACAGAAGAAAATCCTGAACGACCACCAACGGCGATTCCAGAAGATGATTCGACAAAGGCGGACGTTGGAGAAGTACCCAAAGTTGCACCAACGGTCATTCCGACGGCATCGGCCATCAAGGCTTTACCGGCACGTGGCATTTTACCTTCTTTATTCAAGAGGCCTGCCTGTTCAGTCAGACCAATTAGGGTTCCCGCCGTATCGAAGAAGACGACAATCAAGAAGGTCAATGCCACAATTAGCATCCCAAAGGTGTTGATGTTACCGAGGTGTGACCAGGCCTGACCAAAGGTTGGTTCCAAGGATGGGGCAGAGGCAATGACGGACTTTGGCAGTGCAATTTCGCCAAAAACAATGCCGACAATTGCCGTTACCACCATTCCGAAGAAGATGGCGGCGGGGACTTTTTTAATAATTAAAATCAACGTGATGGCAATCCCGAAGATGGCCAGTAACGTGCTGCCCTTTGTTAAATTACCCATGGCAACCATGGTATCGGCGTTAGCAACAATCAGGCCAGCGTTGTGAAGACCGATAAAGGCGATGAAAAGGCCAATTCCGGCCGCAATGGCGATTCGCAGGTTATATGGAATGGCATCAATGATTTTTTCACGGATGTGTGTGAGTGTTAGAACCAAAAAAATCAAGGCAGCGACTAAAATGCCCGCCATGGCCGTTTGCCAAGAGACGCCCATACCGATAACAACGGAGTACGCAAAGTAGGCGTTCACGCCAAGACCTGGTGCGATGGCAATGGGGTACTTGGCCACAATTCCCATGAATAGGGTTGCCACAGCAGCAGAGATGGCAGTGGCGGTAAAGACCGCTCCCTTATCCATTCCAGCGGCGGCAAGAACGTTTGGGTTAAGAAAAAGAATGTAAGACATCGCAACAAAGGTGGTTAAACCAGCAATGCTTTCCGTCTTAAGGGATGTGCCCAGTTGTTTGAACTGGAAGTAAGATGCAATCCGTGACATGTAAAACTCCTCTTTATGTTAATTAACTACTTGAATAGTTTAACAGTAATGACGGAAGATGTCTTGAATAAAATGAGAAAAATACACTTTAAAAGCGAACGATAAAACGAAAATATGTTGATTGTTTGTGTTTTATCTCTTCGACCGATTGTTGCATAGTCATTTTGACTAGAAAAGTCTCTGTCCCCTCATTTTCTTCCTTCAATAGTAAAAGGTTGGGAAATCTCCTTTCCAGTCGGTCACTTGCTGGGCTATAATAAGGTATTACAACATTTTAGGGGGGCGCAAGTTATGAATCAAGAAACATGGCAAAGAATCGTGAAGTACACGGAGCTACAGGGAACGTCCGGACAAGAGGAGGCCGTTCGTCGGGCGTTTCGTGACGACCTAACGCCGTTGGTTGACCATGTTGAGCAAAACGACTTGGGTGGCCTTTTTGGTACCAAAGTCGGCCGAGAAGATGATCCACGTGTCATGTTCGCCGCTCATTTTGATGAAGTTGGCTTCATGGTGGCAGGTATCTTGCCAACGGGAGCCCTCCAAGTTGTTTCACTTGGTGGCTGGAACCCAGTGACAGTGCCTGCCCACCGATTCACACTTTTTACTAAAAATGGTCAATACCCGGTGGTGTCTTCCTCCGTTTCCCCACATCTTTTGCGTGGCAAGGGCGGAGCAGCTGCCTTAAGCATTGATGATATTCTTTTTGATGCTGGTTTTGAGTCAAAGGAACAGGCGGAATCAATGGGCGTTCGTCCGGGTGACTTTATCGTTCCGGAGAGTAAGACAGTACGGATGGCCAACCCTAACCGTGGACTGTCCAAATCCTACGATAATCGTTTCGGTGTCTCGGCTATTTTATCAGCATTGACAGATTTACAAGGTGTGCAAACACCGAACACCCTGATTATGGGGGCTAATGCGCAGGAAGAGGTCGGTTTGCGTGGTGCGCTCCCCGCCGTTCAACAGTTCAAGCCAGATGTCTTCTTTGCTGTTGATTCGTCGGCCGCTAACGATGTTGACCAAACGGTTGGTCGGCAAGGCATTCTGGACCAAGGAACACTGATTCGTGTCTTTGATCCAACTGTGGTCACGTCGCCACGCTTAAAGGAATTTATTTTGCAGACGGCCGAAGATAATCAAATTCCTTATCAATACTTTGTTTCAAAGGGTGGAACCGATGCTGGAGCAGTTCAAAAGTATGGCCAAGGGTTGCCAGCAGTTGCCTTAGGCGTTGCTTCTCGTTATATTCACACCCACGAAACTGTATGGTCGATTCCGGACTTTGACGCTGCCCGTGAATTGATTGTTGCTCTTGCCAAAAATCTTGATCGTTCGGCTGTTGATGATATTGTGGGGAAGTGATGTTTAAGAAGTTACAACGCTTAGATTATTGGATTGCCGTTCCATACGCTGTTCTTTCCTTAATTGGAATTGTCATGGTCTTTTCAGCAACGCAGAATGCCTACTTAGCGCCAATTATGTCCTTTGCCAAGCAGGCGATTTTTGTGGTTGTTGGTTGGTCAGCGGCTTTCTTTACGTTTAAAATCAACCGACAGGTGCTTCGATCATCTTCACTTTTAAATAGCTTGCTGGTGATTACGACAATTTTATTGATTCTTGCTCGATTAGCGCCAGCTGTTAACGGTGCCCACGGCTGGATTAACTTGGGGCCTGTGACTTTGCAGCCCGTTGAATTAGCAAAGATTATCTTAATTCTATACTTTTCTCAGTGGCTATCGGCCTATCCATGGCAGCCTGGTAAGGGTCTTTTGGGTTTTATTCGGTTATGGCTGCAAAAGGGTCGTTGGCTGAAGTTAATCTTTCCAGGATTGCTTTTGGTCATTACGCTAGCGATGCCGGATATGGGAAACTTTTTCATCACCCTAGCTGTGCTAACCCTGATGATTTTGGCATCAGGGGTTAAGCCGAAAGCTAACTTGATTTTGCTCGTTATTTTTTTCATGATTTTGGCTTTTTTGCCAAATATTATCGCCTTCTTTGATTTGAAGGAATCGTCTTCTTACGCCATTCGCCGACTATCTAACTTCGTTGATCCGTGGTATAACATGGACCAAAGTCGCCAACTGTTGTACTCTTATTACGCGATTTCACACGGTGGCTTGTTTGGAGTTGGCCTGGGGAACTCATTGATTAAGCCATACTTGCCTGAGTCGAATACCGACTTTATCATGGCGGTGGCCGCGGAGGAACTCGGGGCCCTTCTAGTTGCCGTTGTTCTAGGTCTTATGATGATTTTGATTGGCCGGTTAGTCATTATTGGCATTAAACAAAAAGTTCAGTACAACCGCCTCTTTTTGTATGGCCTAGCTGCCCTTTTGATTATGCAATCCTTTGTTAACTTGGGCGGGGTACTAGGCTTACTGCCGATTACCGGCGTTGTTTTTCCGTTTATCTCAGGTGGGGGTTCTTCCTACGTTTTCTTTTCGGCAGCCGTTGGTTATGCCCTAAACATTGCCGCCCAAGAAAAACAGTTAGCTCGACCTAATCCACAAGATGATGCTGCACGAAGGGAATTAAAGCACTAATGTTTGATATGCAGGAACGAAGGGCCTTATACGTATACATGCGTGGCCTGAAACAGGTGAATCAACTAAAAAAATTTGGTGATATCGCCTATATTTCGAACAAAATGAACTACGTGTCTTTGTATGTGAATGAAGATCAAGTCGATGAATTAGTAGATAAGCTGAAGAAGTACCGCTTTGTTAAAACGGTTAAGCCCTCAGCCCGTCCTGATATCAATCCAGACTTAGATGATCAGCACGACGATGTTTTTTTTGAAGCTTATGACAAGGAAGTAAGCAATCAAACGCCGTCTGATGAACAAGCAAAGACGGAGGAAGAGTAAATGCGAGTCATTGCTGGCAAATTTGGCGGCTTACACCTTGAAGCGGTGAAGGGACGGGCAACCCGTCCGACTACTGACAAAGTCAAAGAGGCGATTTTTTCAATGCTGTTGCCATACCTTGATGGTGGTGAGGCTTTAGATCTTTATGCCGGAACAGGTGGCTTGGCGATTGAAGCCATTTCTCGTGGGATGGACCACGCCTTCTTGGTTGATAAGCAGGCGGCTGCCCTAGCCGTTATTCAAAAAAACATTGCAAAAACGCACGAAGAACAAGCGTTCACGGTGATAAAGTCACCGGCCAATACTGCGTTAACACGGTTGGCTAACCAAGGCGTGACTTTTCAATTGGTCTTACTCGACCCACCTTACGCAAAAGAAAAGTTGAAGCAAGATATTGAGAAGATGATTACTTTGGGATTGCTGCAGGATGGGGCGATTGTGATGGTTGAATCAGATCAAGTGGCCGATTTACCTGAGGCAGACGAACGGCTTGATTTAATCAAGCAAAAGGACTACGGCATCACCCGTGTGTCCCTTTATCGTTATGATAAGTGAGGAGAAAGTAAAACATGAAAAAGGCGGTTTTTCCTGGATCGTTTGATCCGCTGACAAACGGACACTTGGACATTATTGCGCGTGCGGCGGATTTATTTGATGAAGTCGTCGTTGCCGTGGGGAAAAATACGAATAAGCAAGGACTTTTTCGACCGGACGAACGGCTAGCCTTAGTGAAAGCTGCGGTTTCCCACATTCCAAACGTATCGGTTGGCCAAATTGATGGTTTAACAGTCGACTACATGGCCACCATTGGTGCCAAGTTTATCATTCGTGGTTTGAGAAATTGTAAAGACTTTGAATACGAGCGGGACATTGCGGGTGTTAATTCGGTTCTTGACGACGTTGAAACCGTCCTACTCTTTGCCAAACCTGAAAACCAAAACATCTCATCATCGATGGTGAAAGAAATCTCCAAACTATCATCAAACCGATTGGCGGATTTTGTTCCACCCGTTGTTGTCAAAGCGTTACAGAATCATTTTGAAGCATAAAAACCTCCGAATTTTCGGAGGTTTTTTTCTGTGTTTTTTCGTGATATTTGCTAAAGGAGGTGACCAAGAATGAATCGATTTGAGTGGTCCGCCATTTGGCAAATATGCAAGCGTTATCGCTACTGGGTAGGGTCAGCCCTGCTTGGCCTATTTCTATTGCTTATGGGCATCTTTTTTCTACATCCAAAACAATCAAACCTTCCTGCTGAACCGGTGACTGCGGGCGGAAAGACGGCCTCCAGTGCCACGAAGGCGGTCGGCCAACCAGCTGCCAAGCGTTCAGATCAGGCTGTCAAAACAGCGATTAAGGTTGATGTGAAGGGGGCGGTTCAACATCCCGGACTTTATCAAGTAGAAGCTGGTGCCCGCTTAGCAGATGCTGTTCAAAAAGCAGGTGGCTTTCAGTCGCCAAATAGTCAGCAGCGGGTTAATCTAGCGCAACCGCTCGAAGACGGAATGGTCATCTATATTGCAAAGGAACATGAAGAACATGATCCGGCTATCACCAACGCTGGTTCCTTGCCAGGTAAAGAAACTGGAAAGGGTGGTAAAAAATCAAAGACTGCGTCGGCTAGTTCGCGTGTGAGTTTAAACCATGCTAGCCAATCAGAATTAGAGCAATTGTCTGGTGTTGGTCCCAAAAAAGCAGAAGAAATTATTTCCTATCGGGAGGAACATCCCTTTCAATCTGTCGATGAATTGAAAACGGTTTCGGGCATTGGGCCGAAACGGTTCGAGCAGTTGAAGGAAGAAGTGGCCTTATGATTCGCGTTCGCTTTCATTTTTTATTGGCGGTTGTTGGTGCCAGTTGGGTGACTGTGCTCTACCGACCGAATGCTGTCACGATTGTTTTAGCCGTCATCTTTTCATTATCTGTCCTGACTTTGAGGGACTTTCGACGCATCTGCCTCCTGTTTTTGTTAGCTCTTATTTTGATTGGCTATAGTTTGATTGGTTACCGTTCGTTAAGTATGGAAGAAGGACAAATAGCCCAGCAAAAAAACGTTGAGTTACTCGTTTTTCCAGATCAATTACAAGTCAGTGAACATGGTTTTGTACGGGGCCAGGGCCAAGATGAGCGGGGACAACGTTTTCTACTTGCTTATCAAGCAAAGAACCAAGAAGACGTGGACCGTTTTACGTCAATTAGCTTTCCCACAAAGATGAGCGGGCCAGTTAAACAAGTGCCAATTTTGGGGGCAACAAATGACTACCAATTTGACTTTCATCAATTTTGGAAGACGCAGCGGGTTACCCAGCAGACTACTTTTCAGTCGGTGACGTTGGCAAGGGCTCATGCTCAAAATCCTTTGCAGGCTTTTTTCTTTTTCAGCCATCGATTACACGCAACCGCTGGACGTTGGGCCAATCAACTTCCTAACCCTTTGGGGGATTATGCAGGGGCTCTTTTATTAGGGATGAAAGGAACGATGCTGTACGAAAACAATCCCAAAATCGCGGAACTTGGACTCATTCATCTTTTCGCACTATCGGGTTTGCATGTTTCTTTTTTAGCTAAACAATTTCGACAGCTTGCGCGGCGGTTACGAATCACCCGGGAAGTTGCCGATGGCTTATTGGCCGTTTTATTGGTCATGTTTTACTTTTTTACAGGTAGTTTAGCAGTCCTTTTCCGAGCCCTTGTGGCTGGCGAACTGCGGATTGTGAACCGAAACTTTTCCTGCCAGTGGCATCCTGTCACGATTTGGTCTTGGTCGCTTTTAGCTAGTTTAGTATTTTATCCACAGATATTGTTAACACTTGGTGGGCAGCTCTCGTTTGCACTAACGCTGGCAATTATCTTGACAGCACGGTACAACTATTGGCTGCGTGGGTTCTTTTTATCGGCTGTTAGTTTTCCCATTATATTAGCCCAACAATTTGCTTGGAATATCTGGCAAACGATGGCGAATATTCTCGTCGTACCACTTTTTTCTGTCATTGTGTTACCCGCGACGCTAATCGGTTATTTCGGTGCCTGGCTGTCCGTGGTAAAGGAATCGACCAATGTGGTCATTAACCTGTTTGACCGTTTCGTTTACTGGTTCGGGCAACTACCAGGTTATGTAGTGATAGGCGCTTTTTCCTGGCCGGTGCTATTATTTCTTTTTATTCTTCCTTGGCTTTTCTTTCGAGTTAAATGGCAACTGAAAAGCTTTTTCTCGCTTTGTTGGTGTGCGCTGTTCATTTTAAATTATGCATGGATTCATTGGCCGAAGGAGGGAGAATGGACGACTTTTGATATCGGGCAGGGGGATGCTGCTGTTCTGATCGAGCCGAAGCACCGCTCTGTCATGATGATTGATACGGGTGGGAAAGTCACTTTTGGTAGCCACCCCGTTTACCAAACGGCGAACCGGATTGAGACGAGGTCAAGGGTGCTGGAGCAAAAGAAATTAAAAGAACAGGAGGGGCTGGCTCAGTCGGTGATTATTCCCTACTTGCACGCCAGGGGCATTGCCCACATCGATACCATTTCACTATCCCACCAGGATCAAGATCACATTGGCGATACCAGAGTACTACTCGAAAACTTTCGGGTCGATCGGGTGGTGATGCCGGCTGGAATGGCTGAATTACCTGCTTATCAACGAAAAATTAAGCCCTACTTAAAAAATACCAAAGTGGTAGAAGCAACGGATAGGACCAAATTGACTAACTGTCCCCTTACCATTCGCTACCCCTTTGACTCGGGGTTGGCTGGCAACGATGATTCGTTGGCCTGGACGGGTCGAATTGGCGGAACTGAAATTTACACGGCGGGGGACTTGGACCGTTCGGGTGAACAAAAAATACTGGATAAGTATCCGTTCTTAGCGCCAAAGATTGTTAAGTTCGGCCACCATGGTTCGAGGACGGCAACTGATCCAAATGTTTTTGATGTGTGGCAACCAAGGATCGGTATCGTGTCAGCAGGACGTGATTCTCGTTATGGGCATCCGCATCAGGAAGTTTTGGATGTTGCCAATCATGAAAGGATGATTGTCTACAGTACACAGGTTCAGGGTATGCTAAGATATGTTTATCAGAAAAATCAGGGACATTTCGAGGTATCGCGTCATGACATTACAAAATCTAAAGGGACAAATTGAGCACGAAGCGTTGCCGGACTCCTATTTGGTAACTGGTGATGAACCGGCCTTACTTGAAAAAGCCAAGCGTTTGTTTGCCTCGATTATCCCTGTTGAAGACCAGGAAATGAATTTTTCTTCCTATGATTTTGCAACAGCTGGACTTGATGATGCGCTGGCTGATTTAACGGCACCGCCATTTTTTGGTAACCACCGGGTGGTCATGGTGACTAATCCGACTTTTCTAGCTGGGGGAGCAAAGTTATCGGAAGGGCAGGAACAAGCCTTGTCCACTATACTGGATCAGCCAGTTCCTGGTAATTTGCTCGTGATTTTTGCCGCTGATTTAAAGTTAGATAAACGTAAAAAATTAACCAAAAAGATTTTAAAACAGGCTGAACCATTAGATTTGCAACGTCTAAATGAACGACAAGTGCGCCAAGCCGTTCAGCAACTGTTAACTCAGCGTGCTTTTCAAATTGATCCAGATGCGGAGCAGGAATTGCTACTTCGGACACAAGCTTCGTACAGCCGTGTTTTACAGGAGTTACCAAAATTGCTGGCCTATGCAGCTGATAGTCGCAAAATTACGAGGCAGGCGGTGGATGATTTGGTTATTAAAGAGTCAACGGCCCAGGCTTTTGATTTGGCTGACCTTGTTTTAAAGGGGAAGCGGCAAGCGGCGATTGAAACCTACCACGACTTGGTCAAAAACGGGGAGGCCCCCCTTCGCTTGAACGCTTTGTTACTGGGCCAGTTCCGCCTACTTCTTCAAGTCGCCTCGCTGTCAGGTTCAGATGCTGATGCTGGTAAGACTTTGGGTGTTCATCCATTCCGCGTGAAGTTGGCGCGGCAGTCGCTGCGAAACTACCCATTGGGAAAGATTCGTGAAGGGTTTTTAAAGATTTTGGATATGGAGATTCAAATGAAGTCGAAGCAAGTTGACCCACTCTTTTTATTTGAGCAGTTCATGGTGAATTTTTAATGAGCTGCTTTTTTTATTAGCTTTTTTTGATGAAAGATATGGTAAAATAATTATGTGAAATAATAAACAATCAATATAACAGGAGGCAACTTATGAAAGCAGCAGTTGTACGAAACACCCCAGATGGTTATGCCGATATTGTGGAGAAGACACTCCGTCCGATTAAGGCAAATGAAGCGTTGTTAGACATGGAGTACTGTGGTGTCTGTCATACCGACTTACACGTGGCAGCAGGTGATTATGGTAATAAGGCAGGAACCGTTTTAGGGCATGAAGGCATCGGTATCGTCAAGGAAATCGGTCAGGATGTGACTTCGCTTAAGGTGGGGGATCGGGTTTCAGTTGCTTGGTTCTTTGAAGGATGTGGGCACTGTGAGTACTGTGTTTCCGGAAACGAAACCTTTTGTCGTGAGGTAAAGAACGCTGGGTACACGGTTGACGGAGGAATGGCTGAACAGGCCATTGTCACGGCCGACTATGCGGTCAAGGTGCCAGAGGGCTTAGATCCCGTTGAAGCTAGCTCGATCACTTGCGCAGGTGTCACGACTTATAAGGCCATTAAAGTCTCAGGCGTTCAGCCGGGTGAATGGCAAGTTATTTTTGGCGCAGGTGGATTAGGTAACCTGGCCATTCAGTACGCTAAAAACGTTTTTAACGCCAAAGTCATTGTGGTGGACATTAATGACGATAAGTTGGCCTTAGCGAAGAAAATTGGGGCTGATATTACCATTAATTCCAAGCAGGTCGATCCAGTAGCCGAAATTAAGAAGGTAACTGGTGGATTGGGGGCCCAAAGCTCGATTGTGACTGCCGTGGCTCGAATTGCCTTTGAACAGGCCGTTCAGTGCTTGAAACCAATGGGTAAGATGGTCGCCGTGGCCTTACCTAATTCAGAAATGAACCTATCGATTCCTTCCTTAGTATTTGATGGGATTGAAGTAGCCGGTTCATTGGTTGGGACGCGACTGGATTTGGCGGAAGCCTTTCAATTTGGGGCGGAGGGTAAAGTGAAGCCAATCGTGGCCACTCGCCGTCTTGAGGAAGTCAACGATATCATTGATGAAATGAAGGCCGGTAAAATTGAAGGTCGCATGGTCATTGATTTCACAAAATAAATAAAAAGCCGTTCTCCAGAGTAAGTTTCGGAGAACGGTTTTTGAATGGTTTGAATTGACTTTAGTTAAACTCGCCATCTGCGATTTGTGCGAGTGTTTCGCGTGATGGGATGAAGAAGAGTTGACCAGTTAAAATGTCTGAAAAAGTCAACAAAAAGTCCGATTGGTCCAGCATGTTGATCAGCATGCCCTTCGTCACGTGCCAGTAGCGGGAATACCCCATGAAGTAGGTTCCCGTAACACCAGTGGCAGGGTCAGAGTAGGGAACGTTCATGCGAATAATCTTTTGTTCTTCGCCGTTTTCATCGTATTGGGAGGCCACGTTGTGGGCGTTTTGATACTTGTCTTCGTCTTCCAATTCCAAGTCGGTGAACTTCTCACGTCCAACGGCTTTTTCTTGGTGTTCAGTCTTCATCTTGTTCCAGAAGTCCATGTCGTGACGCCACTTCTGTGCAAAGGCGTAAGAACCGTTTTCATAATCAGGGTCTTCGTCACCAATGATGGCGTACGGTCGGCATCTTCAGCGGCCGGTGCTTCTGTTCCATCGATAAAGCCGATAATGGCCCGTCCCTCGAAGTAACGGAAACCTTGGGTCGAATCCAAAACCTCGGTGTATTCCTTCAAGAACTTCATGAATTGCGTTTGGCATTCGACGACGATTGCCTGGTTGTTGGCGCGAATGTGGAAGAAAAGGTCGCCTTCGGTTGCCGGCATCTCATAGTTTGGCCCTTTCAAAGTCTCGTAGGTCTCCAATTCCTTTGGCTTCGTCGTGTTCGGGAACAAGATATCCCAAGCATGGTTAGAAACGCCAATGGCAACTTTCAATTGGGAGGGGGTGCCATCGTTTTGACCATCGCGAATCCGCAACGAGCGGATGATGGCTTGAGAACGATCAGCGAAGGCTTCAAATACTTCCTTTAATTCTTCGGCGGGCAAATCTTTGAATTTCAAGACAGTAAATTGGACGCTTTGTCCAATATCTTTCCAGACATCTTGAGCGACTGCTGGATTGATGGGCATGGTGTAGTTCCTCACTTCATTTTGATTAATAATGGTATTATAGCGTATTTTTAGAGAACGATATTGGTTAATTAGAGTCATTGTTAATTAGTCTAATTTAATGCAACAATTTAGAATGAACGGATAGTGTGTGACTTTTCCTTTTGGCCCCACTCCGCTACAATAAAGGCATGGCAAAAATTACGAAAATTTCGACTCAAAAAAGAGCCGGTCGTTACAATCTCGAATTAGATGGTCGTTTTGCCTTTGGTATTTCGGAAAACGTCTTGGCGAAGTTTGGCCTGATGAAGGGGCGGGAACTGAGCCAAGAAGAAGTTGAGCGTATCAAGGCGGCGGATTTAGTGGATCAAGGGTTAAAAGTCGCGCTCAACTATCTATCACCAGCGTTGCGAACCAAAAAGCAGGTGGCCGAACGTCTGAAGAGCAAGGACATCAAAGAAACGGTCATTAATCAAGTGATTGCCTACCTCGTCGATCAGCAGCTCTTAGACGACGGAACTTATGCCAAGGCCTACGTGAACACAAAGCAGCTTTTTTCGCCAAAAGGGCCCCGTGTTATCGCCATGGAGTTAAAGCGGGCTGGGGTAGCGGATGCGTTAATCGAAGAAGCCTTGCTCAACTACGCCGAGGAAGATCAGTTGACCGTTGCGGTTAAAATGGCGGAAAAAATAGCAAAGAGTCATAAACGGGATTCGAACCGCATTCGGCAACAAAAAACCGCCCAGGCGCTCGTGCAAAAGGGCTTTTCTTTTGACATTGCCAGCCAGGCCATTCATCAGATTGACCTATCCCAAGATGACGAGGATGAACGAGCCAACGCCAGCCGTGAAGCTGAAAAAGTCCTGCGCCGTCAGCGGACTGGTACGGCCAAGGAACGTTACTACAAGGTGAAAGCCAAGTTATATAGTAAGGGTTTTTCGGGTGAAACAATCGAGGAAGTGTTAGAAAACATGGCGTTTGAAGACTAGCCTTCATCAATCTTAGCGCATCATCAGCCTAATCCATGGTTCACCGTTGACTAGCGAGTCGGAGCGACTTTCATAAACTTTAATCGAAATATTTTTAAAATATGATATAATCGAAAAGGAATTTTTTGTCAGAAAAGTGGGACGAGCATGATTGTTGATAAACCGAGTCGCGGGCCACGCGAAGGGGATGTCATCACGATCAAAAGCTACAAGCATGACGGCTCGTTGCATCGGACATGGCGTGACACCATGGTGTTAAAGACCAGTGAGAATGCCATCATTGGATTAAATGACCATACTTTGGTGACAGAAGATAACGGCCGGCGTTGGGTGACCCGCGAACCGGCCATTGTGTACTTTCATAAAAAGTACTGGTTTAATATTATTGCGATGATTCGCGATAACGGGGTTTCCTACTACTGCAATCTGGCTTCTCCCTACACATTAGATAAAGAGGCGCTCAAGTACATTGATTATGACTTGGACGTCAAAGTCTTTCCAGACGGCGAGAAGCACCTGCTGGACGCGGATGAATACGCGACCCACAGTAAGAAATGGCACTACCCTAAAGAGGTAGACCAAATCTTGAAGGCCCACGTTAAAATTTTGGTCGATTGGATTGACCATGAAAAGGGGCCTTTTTCAAAAGGATATGTGGATGTTTGGTATTCCCGTTACCAATACTTGATGCAACAGCGGTTGAATGATCGTCGTTGACCAAATCGAAAGCCCGGTTAATGACCGGGCTTTTTTTATTGATTAAAAGTCTTGCACTTCAATTATAAATTCGCCACAATGAAACTAACTAGACAAGAGTAAGCAGGTAAAGGGTGATAACATGACCGTGACTATCAACATCGCACCTGGGCAAGTGGACAGCCGGGCCCACTTTGTTAAGGAGATTAAAAAATCAATACAAAAAGGCGAAAAACGTCGAATTTTTTATCTTGTTCCCAACCACGTCAAGTTTGACGGTGAAGTGGATGTGTTGTCACGGTTGGCCAGAGAGAATGGCTTAGCGAAGACAGCTTCCTATGCCCAATCGCAGGTTCAGGTTTATTCGTTGTCGCGTTTGGCTTGGCGTCTGCTAGAAGACGAGGGCTTGACCCAACCACCAATCATTGGGGCGGCTGGGCTTTTTGTCATGATTTCAGAAATTTTAGCAGAAGAGAAGGCATCCTTACCGATTTTTGCCCGGATGGCAGCTAAGAAGGGCTTTGTCGAAAAATTAGTGGCTCAGCTAACGGAACTGAGGGCATCCAGGGTAACACCCGAAGACCTGTTGAATATCGTAAATCAACTGGACACGTCCTCGGAGCAGCAGGCACTCACGGCCAACGCCTTGCAGCAGAAGTTGCGCGATTTGTCGGTTGTGGCCGATGACTTTAACAGTCGCATCAATGGGCAATATCTGTTGGCTCAGGAAGTACTGCCATATTTTGTGGCCCAAATGGCTGACGCTGATTTGTCCGACGCGGTTTTCTACTTTGACGGTTTCACCGGTTTTACGGCGGCCGAGTGGTCGGTGGTGAAGTTGTTGGTGGACAAAGCCGAAGTGCATGTAGCTTTGCTGGGGGATGTAGATGCTCAGGATTCGTTAAAAAGTCTGAGTGCGGGTTCCGTCTATGAAAAGCCATTGGAAACCGCCCGGACGATTCAAAAGCTCGCACAAGGCAGCAAAAAAGAGCTTCAAATTACTGTTCTGGATGAAGGGGACGCAAGCGTGCAGCAGAACACCCGGACGCATTTGCTGCGTGCCTGGGAAAAATTAGGCGCTTACCAGCCCTATGAAGCCAATCCCGATGAGCAGCGGAACACCCAGTTAAAGGCCTTTGTTGCGGCGAACGTCGTAACCGAACTGGAAGAAGTCGCACGTCGAATTCGGGAAGATTTACGGTTAAATCCGGGATTGCACCTGCGTGACATTTTGGTTTTGGCCCGGGATTTGGGGCCTTACAGTCAGCATTTGCCAGCCGTGATGGCGGACTTTGACCTCGCTTACTTTTTGGATAACGACGTGAAGATGGGGAACCATCCCCTCGTCGAACTAACGACCACACTGTTAGACAATCCAGGTAGGCTCTATCAGAAAGATAAGATTTTGACCATCTTGAAAACCGGCTACCTGCGGCCGGTAGTTAACGGCCAGCTGATGGACGATGAACCCTATTTTGAGATGGTGGCACAGTTGGAAAATTACCTCGACGGTCACCGGGTATCGAAGCGACTTTGGCAGGATGATTCGAAGGGCTTCGTGCTCTTTGACCTGCCAGTTGATGAGGAGTCGACGGCTCAGCGTCAAGATGATCAAGTGAACCAGAACATCAGTCGGTTAAAAGTCTTTGTCCACCAGCTCCTTGATGAATTGGTGGAACGGTTCGAAGGCGCTGAAAATATTGAAGCAGCTGCCCGCCGGTTGATGGACTTTTTGCAAGAACGACGGCTGCCAGAAGCCGTGTTAAACCAGCGTGACCAGTTGGTTGTTGCTGATCAACTAATCAGGTCACAACAGGTGGAAGAAGTCTGGCAATTATTTGTGAACATTTTGGACCAATTAGTTCAAGTTGCCGGCGAACGGCCTTTTTCTCGACAAACTTTCTTGCAGGGACTGCAGGCCGGCTTTGCTGGGGGAACTTTTTCAGGCATTCCCAACCAATTGGACCAGTTGACCATTTCGGAAGCGGGGATTGTTCAGAGTCAGCAGTACAAAAAGCTGTACTTTATTGGGGCAACCCGATCCGCGCTGCCGGCGCAAGTGAACAATAAGTCCTTGCTTTCTGACCAGGACCGGCTACTTGTCCAACCTGCTTTGGCTGAACAAGAGGAACCACGCTACTTGCAAGAAACGGCAAAGCAGCAAATGGGGACGGAAAACCTAGTCTTTTACAACGCCCTGCAAGCGGCGAGTGACGGCGTGACCATTTCCTATCCCTTGCTTGACCAAGACGGGAACGTGAACGAAGCCTCTCCATACCTGACCAGGTTGACCAATGCCTTTGATCAGGAGATTGAACCGGTGGCCACTTCAGCGAAGAACGAGGCGGAGCTGGCGACCCGCTACGCTGGTACTGCTCAAGCGACTTTGTCACAGTTAGTGAAGTTACCAGAAATTGAACAAGAGGGGGATGGCTTTGCCCAGATTCGACAAGCGCTTAATGACGCAGGTTTTCAAGAACAGGCTGACCGCGTCTTGGCCAGTCGTCATTATGCCAACCAGCCGGAAAGGTTGACCATTGAGATGGCCAAGCGCCTTTTTCATGGACCGCTCGTCTTGTCGATTTCACAAGTGGAATCCTTTTACCGAAATCCCTATGAGTACTTCTTACGTTATGGCCTTCGCTTGAAGGAGAAGCCAACGGTTGAAATCGATGCTCGAATTGAAGGGACGGTTTACCACGCGCTGTTTGAAAAAGCGGTGGACCAGGTCATCCAACAAAACGGCCGTCTGGCTGATTTGGATGATGGCAGTATCGAACGACAAGTTGAGGCCAGCCTCGATGCCTTGACGGCGGAAGTGGCCTTTTCAGAATTAACCGAAGAAGGTCAGGGACAAAGTCAGGCGCGCTTCATGAAGGAACGAGCCGTCAAGGTCTTGCAACAATTGCGTGACGTTGCCCGCCTAAACAACCAATCCCGACCAACGCGTGTGGAGGCGCCCTTCGGCTTTCCAGGATCGGACCTACCAATGGTGATGGTTGGTCATGGGCCAGCTGCCGTTCATCTTCGTGGAAAAGTCGATCGCTTCGATCGTCAAGAGGATTCGGGTGACTTTGGAACGATTGTCGACTATAAATTGAACGGTAAGAAGTTCGATTACCGTGATGCTGCCAATGGCTTGGAATTGCAACTGTTAACCTATTGGCAAGCAGTTAACGAAAACGCCAAAAAAATGGGCTTGGCAGAAAACGGACAAGTGGGGGGTGCGTTCTTTGCCCCCATCAACCAGCAAAAGATTAACTTTGCTGATTTCCATGGTGCCATTGATGAACTCTTGGCGGGGCAGTTGCCTGCTCAAAAGCAACAGCTAGCCGGCTTGGCCCTGGCTGATGACGAGTACTTAGACGACTTGGACCGACTGGAGGCCTCTGATAAGTCAACCGCCTACAATTTGGCGCGCAAAAAAGACGGTCAGCTAACGGCTGCTTCGGACACCATTGACAAGGGCGATCTTGAGTTATTGATGGCCCATAATCAGCGGTTAATCTTAGCGGCGGCTAGCAAAATCGCCACCGGTCATTTCGCTCTTTCGCCGGTCCAACAAAGTCTGCAGTATTCACCATACCAAGACGTGATGCGCTTCGACCGGGCCCTAGGGGACCGCTATCAAGAGCCGGATTACACGGGCGGGAAGAAACAGATTCTGGAACGACTCCGGCAAGAAAACGAAGCGATGGCTCCATCGGATGGTTTGACCAACGAGGGGCAGCAGAAACCAGAACAGCAAAGGGGAGGAAAGACCGATGCCTGAATTTACAGACAATCAGAAGAAAGCCATCATACATCAGGGACATAATATTCTGGTTTCTGCTTCGGCAGGTTCGGGAAAGACGACTGTCCTAATTGAACGGCTGATTCAGCGGATTATGGCTGGGACTGCCGTTGACCAGTTTCTTATCGTGACTTTTACCAGGGCAGCGGCTGGTGAAATGAAGGAACGGTTGGAAAAGGCGCTGACCACCCGTTTACAGGATACGGATGACGCAGCGATGCGTGCCTACCTGCAGGAACAGTTGGCTTTGTTGCCCACGGCAGCGGTGACCACCATTGATGGGTTTGCTTTGAAGCTCATCGAATCCTATTACTATACGATTGATTTGGATCCGGCCTTTCGCTTGGTTGCCGATAACGCCGAGGTGACGCTCTTTAAACAGCAGGTTTTAGATTCGCTTTTTGACGAACTATACGATAACAAGCATCCTGATCACTTAGCACTCATGGCGGCTGTTAACAACTTTGCTTCCGTTTCGCGCGATCAAAAGTTGAAAGACATCATTTTAAAGCTGGCTGACTTTGATGCTGCACGGCCCAAAGAGGATAACTGGCTGGACTCCCTTGCGGCGGGTGCGGATGAAAATCAGCCCCTCGATCAACAGCAAGCTTATCAAAGCTATTTAACCGATCAGGTTCGGCCAGCCGTCGTTGGGGCGCTGACGGAGTTACCGGAAGCGCTTTCCGCTGTCGAAGGAGAAGGCGATGAGAAAAAGTTCCAACAGGCCGCGACCGCCCTTTTGGAGCGGGAAGCCTATTTGAAGAACTTGTTGACTTTGTTGGACAATGACGCCCCTTATGAGGATTTACGAGCGGCAATCCAGCAGGACTTCACAGACAAATTTCCTAGCAGGTACACCGCAAAGATGTTGGAAAAGGACGAAAATGGTCCTGAAAAGGCAGCGCAACTCGAGTTGGCCCTCGCCTATAAGGACCGGCACTTTTCCGGTAAGACGGCCCCTTTGCAAAGTATGGCGGACGGCTTTTTCCGTCTCAGCGAAGCACAGTGGCAAACGGTTAACGCCCGTGGGCAGCGCATCATAACGGATTTGGTCGCGCTAACCAAGGATTATTTGTCGGCATTAAAAGAAGCAAAGACGGCTGAAAACGTCCTCCATTTTTCAGATTTGGTCGTGCTGGCTCGTCAGATTTTGCAGGACAAGGACATTCAGCGGCTCGTGCAGTCGCAGTTTGCCGAAGTTATGGTGGACGAATACCAGGATGTTAACCGCCTGCAGGAAGCCTTCTTAAAGGACATGTCGAACGGCCAGAACATGTACATGGTCGGCGATATTAAGCAGTCCATTTACGGTTTCCGGCAAGCGGCACCACAGCTTTTCGCTGGTAAGTACGAAGCCTTTGCCAAAGTCGATAACGAGGACGAACGAATTGAGTTGGCTGATAACTTTCGTTCCGAAAATAACGTGACCGAGGTCATCAACCAGATCTTCACTCAGATTATGGATGAGGAGTTGGGGGATGTGGCCTACCAAGGGTCGGCTAAGTTAGTTGCCAAGGCGGCCTTTCCAGAAGAGGTGCCGGCCATTTTCAACCTCGATTTATTGGCACTACCAAAGGTGAAACGATCTGAAGCGGCCAATGATGAAGAGGATGAATCCGAAGAGGACGACCGCGATACCCGTGAAAAGACGTTGACCTATCTCTTGCAGCGGGTGCAGAACTTGGTGCGTGAGGGGCAGGTCTACGATCAAAAACAGGGCGTGATGCGTCCCGTTAATTACGGTGACATTGCAATTTTGACCCGTTCGAAAACGACTTATCCAGATTTGCTTCGATTAGCCAAGGAGGCTGGCATTCCCGTTCAATCCGAATCCGTCGGTAACTATTACCAGACGATGGAAGTGTATTTGGTGCTGGATCTCTTACGCGTGATTGACAATCCTCATCAGGACATTCCCTTGGCAGCAGTACTTCGTTCGCCCATTTTCGGCTTTAAAGAAAACGAACTCGCCGAGATTCGTCTGGCCGACGAACGTCACGATTTTTACAGCGCACTCCAAGCGGTCGCCAAGGAGAAAAGCAGAGCTGCTAAAGTCTTAGAACAATTGGCAAACTGGCGGGTTTTTGCTCGCCAAAATGATTTGGTTGGCCTTATCTGGGCGATTTATCAAGACACGGGCTGGCTCGATTACGTCGCGGGACTACCCGGTGGTCCCCAGCGACAAGCAAACCTCCACGCCCTGTACCAGCGAGCGGCGTCTTTTCAAGAAAATGGGCAATCTGGATTATTCGCTTTTACGCGCTACATCGAGGAAGTGCAGAATTCTGGTGGCGACGTTGGCGAAGTGGCGCAGGAATCATCGAAATCGGCGGTATCCTTGATGACCATTCACAAGTCCAAGGGCTTGGAATTTCCAATTGTCTTACTGCCGGATTTGGATAAGCCCTTTAATAAAATGGACAGTTCGGGTGATTTTATCCTGCATAAGGATGCGGGAATTGGTCTGAACTACCTGGAAGAAAACGCCCAGGTTAAACTACCAACGATCGGTAAGTATGCCGTAAAGCAGGCCTTGAAAAAGCAGGCCTGGTCAGAAGAAATGCGGTTGTACTACGTGGCTCTGACCCGTGCTAAGCAACAGCTCTATCTGATTGGCCGAATCGATCCCTTGCAGGATAAAGTAACGAGAGAGCAAAGATTGTATCAAAACGCGCTACAATCGACCGACCAATTTCTGCCGGCAGCCGACCGGTTGGCCGCCCAGTCCTACCTTGACTGGACCTTGCAATCCTTTGCCCGCTTAGAGAATGCCGATTTGGATGCCCTGTTCTTAGCGGACAAAAGTCGCGAGCGTCAGTGGCTAGGAGCAGAGACGAATCGAAAAGGCCAAGTCCAAGTCCGCTATGTGCTGGAAGAAACGTTGCCGAATAAGAATGACTTAGTAAGCCCTGCGGCTCAAGTGAAGCGACAAGAAGAGCCGCATGAATCGGCCGCTGGACAGGCCATTGACCAGGTGCTCCTGGTTGAAAAATTAAGTTACCATTATCCATACGAGCAGGCGACCCAGACGGCCGCTTACCAATCGGTATCAGAAATTAAGCAGCTCTTTGAAGATCCCGACCGTCCTTACTTAACCGATCTTTATCTGGATGAAGAGGGGCGGGCCGTGTCCGCAGACGATGCTGTAGCCAAAGGACTTGCTGACGAAAAAGGCGCTGAAACGAAACCAAGCCAGAACTTGTTGAAGCAGGAGCTGCCACTGCCTTCCTTCATGTCGGATGGCAAAGTCAAACCATCACCAACGGCGGTTGGAACGGCCACGCACTTGATGATGCAGCTCTTGGACTTTAACCGGTGGTTGGAAGAAGCGGACTTAGAAAAGTTGTTGGCACAGTTGGTGGCCAGTGGAAAAATCGCACCTGAAGTCGCACCGCTCGTGAATGTGAGTCAAATTGTCGACTTTACACGATCGGACTTTGCCCAGACGATTGCACGCCACCAAAAGAGTCTAAAGCGTGAGGCGGCCTTTGCGATGGTCATTCCGGCAAAAAAGGTTTACCCAAATTTGCAGGATGAGCAGCCGATTTTGGTTCATGGAATTATCGATGGGTATTTTATCGATGAAAGTCAGAAAACAATTACTCTTTTCGATTACAAAACTGATTTCGTACCCAAGCGTGCCGGCGACCGACAAAAGCAGGCCATTCGGCGCTTACAACGAAATTACCGTGGTCAGTTAAATCTCTATCGTCAGGCCCTGCAGGATGAGTACCCGGATTACCAGGTTTTGCCGGGGAGAATTGTTTCGCTATCAGCCAATCTTGTCCTCACGTTGGACTAGTCAACGGTGTTGCACTTTTGCTGAAATGCGCCTATAATAGCCGAAACGTATCGAAAGAAGCTCGTGTTTTGCAGAACAAAAGGAGCAAGCGGTGAAGAATTTCTACGATATTTTGCAGTATTTAAAGCGCTACGATGTCTACATCCATGTCGGGAAACGACTTTGGGATATTGAAGTGGCGGCACTCGAAGTGGATAATTTATACAAAGCCAAGGTGTTGTCCACAGCGGATTATCAAACAATGAAGATTATTTTGGCGAAGGAACACAAGGACGAGTTGGCTCGCAGCACGAACGCCACTGGTTTTGATGCCAAAGAGGGCTTGAAGACAACCCTTTCTGAGCAGGGCGTACGAGGGTAAAGCCCCGTCAGAAAGTTTTTGTAAACGCTTGCAAAGCTTTCCCGTCCTTTGTTAAAATAAAGTTGTAATTAATGAATATAGGAGGCGAACCCCAACTTGCCTTGGCCGGTGGGGCTAACGATCATCATGACAAAAGATAAATTAATTGGTGTTGACCTTGGTGGAACGACTATCAAGTTTGCAATTTTGACTGACCAAGGTGAGGTCCAACAGAAGTGGTCAATCCAAACGAACATTTTGGGCGATGGTAAGTACATCGTGCCGGACATCATCGATTCAATCAATCATCACTTGAACTTGTACCAATTGGATCGCGAACGCATCATTGGAATTGGAATGGGTACTCCTGGAACGGTTGACCGTGTGAACGGAACGGTTAAAGGTGCCTATAACCTTGGTTGGGCGAAAGAAGAAGCCGTTAAGGAACCAATCCAAGCAGGAACTGGTTTCGAATTGACCATTGATAACGATGCGAACGTTGCTGCCCTCGGGGAAGCCTGGAAGGGTGCCGGTAACAACGACGCCGACGTTTCCTTCATCACGCTTGGAACGGGTGTTGGTGGTGGTTTGGTTGCAAACAATGAATTGATTCACGGCGTTGCCGGTGCCGGTGGTGAAGTTGGCCACATCATTGTTGAACCAAACGGTTACTTGTGTACTTGTGGTAACCACGGTTGCTTGGAGCAATATGCTTCCGCAACTGGGGTTGTCCACTTGGCTCAGGACTTTGCCGAACAATACGTTGGTGAATCCCGTTTGAAGAAGATGATCGATAACGGGGATGAAGTAACCTCAAAGATTATCTTTGACTTGGCTAAGGAAGGCGACTTCTTGGCAAACGAAACGGTTGACAAGTTGGCTTACTACCTAGGTTATGCCGCTGCAACGATTTCAAACATCTTGAACCCATCCGCTATTGTCATTGGTGGTGGGGTGGCCGCTGCCGGTGAATTCTTGCGCGAACGTGTCGAGAAGAACTGGTCGGTCTTTGCCTTCCCAACGGTTCGGACGTCAACACGTGTTAAGTTGGCTGAACTTGGGAACGATGCCGGTGTTATCGGTGCCGCTTCGTTGGCAAAATAAAGTTTAAAACGAATGATTGGCTCTTTTCTGAGCCCAAAAGAGTAGCCAAATGGCTACTCTTTTTCTGTCTTAGCCTAGTCAATGAAAAGATATGGTAAAATATAAAAGTATTGTGGCTTTATTTTGCCAAAAGGAGAGAAGGAGGCCGATTCGTGGAATGGGAGAAGTTTTTTGAGCCTTATGAACAGGCGGTAGCCGAGTTAAAAGTCAAGCTCGATTATTTGACGACTGGCCAAGTAAAAAGCGGTACACGTCCCGTTGAGTCCGTCACCGGCCGTGTCAAGTCGCAGGCCTCCATTGAAGAAAAAATCGTGCGTCGGCACCTGCACGAGGATCGGTTGGCCTTGGACTTGCAAGATATTGCCGGTTTGCGCATCATGACGAAGTACATTGATGACATCTATAAGGTCGTCGAATTACTCCGGAAGCGCACCGACTTTACCATCTTGGAAGAACGAGACTACGTGATGAACGCAAAACCATCCGGTTACCGTTCTTACCACATGGTGATTGAGTACCCCGTTTCACTGTATTCTGGGGAAACCAAGGTGCTGGCCGAGATTCAGATTCGAACGATGGCCATGAATTTTTGGGCGACGATTGAACATGATTTGAACTATAAGCATGGTGAGATTAAACCCGAAATGGCCACGAAACTGGCTGACATTTCTGAGCAAACCTTTGCTCTTGAACAGGAATTATCCGAAATTAAAGAAATGGATTAATGGGGTTTTCCACCGTTGATTCATGTCAAAGAAAGAAGTTCTATGAAAGTCGCACTCTATCACAACGACCAACAGCGGTCATTAAAAATTGTGAAAGAATTGAAAAAAGAGTTGGCCCAACAAGGCATCGAACGTGATGATGTCCACCCTGACCTCGTGATTACGGTTGGGGGAGACGGGACGCTCTTGGGTGCCTTTCATGAATACATTGGGGTTAATCCCGACCTTCGTTTTGTGGGATTGCACACGGGGCATCTCGGCTTTTATACCGATTGGCTCGGGGGTGAGGTGAAAGAACTCGTGGCTTCCTTGGTGAAGGATTCCGGGGAACGGGTTTCATACCCCCTGTTAAAGATGACAACGACCCAAGCAGATGGCCGTCAGACGGAGTACTTGGCTTTGAACGAAGCCACCATCAAGCAACCAATTGGCACGCTAGTGGCCGATATTTACCTGGGCGATCATTTGTTTGAGGGCTTTCGGGGTGACGGCGTGGCCATTGCAACACCGACGGGTTCCACAGCCTACAACAAGGCGAACGGCGGGGCGGTTTTGCACCCCTCCATCAAAGCCATTCAGATGTCAGAAATTGCTTCGATCAATAACCGGGTCTTTCGTACCTTGGGGTCACCCCTCATCGTGCCAACCGGTCAGACAATTACTGTGAAACCAAAGCACCAGTCGTTTTTGATCACCTGTGACCAATTAGAAATTTTGGCAGAAGACGTGGTTTCGGTTACCTTTGAAGTGGCCGAAACGATGATTCACTTTGCTTCCTACCGTCATTTGGACTTTTGGTGCCGGGTGCAGGAAGCCTTCATTGCCGACAACGCTTTGGACGAGTGATGGCTAGCGCCCAATCACCGTACCATTAATTTTTGAAAGGAAGGACCAGTGTCGCTAATCCGGCTGGTCGAGTAGCAAAGCATGAAATTTTCTTGGACCTATGAAGGGGATGAGGACCGTAAGGTTCGTTCTTTTCTCCAAAGTCATGGTGTTTCCCACCGCATGTTTTCACAGATGAAACACAACGGGGGCGCCATCTTAGTAAACGACAAGCAGGTCTACACGTCCGATTATATTAAGAAGGGGGATGTTGCCACCATCATCATGCCGGTGGAACAGGGCAATGATCTGGTGGTGCCTGACTTTGACCCCATCCAGGTGATTTATGAAGACGACCACTTTTTAGCCGTGGATAAGCCCTACGGGGTGACCACCGTACCGGGGCACGCCGACCGATTGCATACTTTGGTTAACAAAGTCAAAGGCCACCTCATTGACGAGGAAGCAGAGGATTTGGTGCCACACGTTGTCACTCGTTTGGATCGGGATACCTCGGGTATCGTCTTACTGGCTAAGCACCGCTTTGCCCATGCAGTCTTGGACCAGCAGCTCCAAGACCATTCGGTTGAAAAGTTTTACACGGCCTATGTCTCGGGAATTTTGCCAGATGACCATGGTATCATCGAGGCACCAATCGGTCGTCTCGAGGGTGACTTTATTAAGCGAACGGTAACCGAGGACGGCAAACCATCGAAGACGGAATACTGGGTGGAGCAGCGCTACGAAAAAGACCCCGAGCATCCCATGACCCGTGTTAAAGTCCAGCTGCATACCGGACGAACACACCAGATTCGTGTGCATTTCAAGCACATTGGGTTCCCATTGGTGGGCGATGACCTTTACGGGGGCCCACTTTGGTATGGCTTAAAGCGTCAAGCTTTGCATGCTTATCAGATGGCTTTCTATGATCCTTTTGCCGAAGAAACAAGGCACCTGCAGACTGATCTGCCGGAGGACTTGGTGGCGTTAAAGGGAGTCGAAGATTGATTCTTCGAGATAAAAAAGAAATGAGTGGAAAGGTTGCGAGAAGGGCAACCTTGAAAGGAACAACGAAACGATGGAACAAGATAATGACCAGCAATTAAAGGAAACGGTTCATGATTTAGTGAATTTAATCAATTCCGGTCAAGATGACGAATTCATGAATCGCTTTACGAACTTGCACGACTTTGAAAAGGGGCAGGTTTATGCCGCCATGCCCGAAAACATTCGTGAAGTCGCTTGGCGCATTATGGATGATGAAACGCTGGCAACGATTTTTGATAATTTGGAAGTGGATCCAGAAGAAATCGTGGAGCTCTTGGAAGAGATGCCCGCACAAAAGGGTGCGGATATTCTCGTTGCCATGTTTGCCGATAACGAAGCCGACTTGTTGCAGGCCATGCCAGCCCGTAAGGTGGCCAATTACTTAGCCTTGATGCCAGCGGACGAAGTGAAGGAAGTCAAGCAGCTCATCAACTACGACGATGAAACGGCCGGGGCCTTGATGGCGACGGAGTATTTGGCCGTTAAAAAGTCCGAAAAAGTCAAGGATGTTTTGATTCAGGTTAAGAAGCAGGCCGAAGAGGCCGAATCAATCATTTACGTGTACGTTGTTGACGAAGAACACCGGTTGATTGGGGTGGTGTCACTGCGTGATTTGCTAACACATCCGGACGACATGACCATTGATTCCATCACCAATACCCGTGTCATTTCCGTTAAGGCCGATAGCGACCAAAAAGACGTGGCCCAGGTTGTTGCGGATTATAACTTCTTTTCCGTACCCGTCATTGATGACGAGAAGCACCTGCTCGGCATCATTACCGTTGATGACATCGTTGACGTTATTGATGAAGAAGCCGTTGGTGATTATTCCGGCCTAGCAGCCGTGGATGTTTCGGATACGGATGATTCGGCTTGGCACTCCGCGGTTAAGCGAATTCCGTGGTTGTTGACTTTGTTGGTCCTTGGTTTGGCCTCAACCGTCCTGGTTGGCCTCTTTGAGCACACCATTCGTCAGGCGCCAATCCTAGCGGCTTTCATCACCATTATTGCTGGTACTGCGGGTAACGCCGGTACCCAGTCGTTGGCCCTGGCTATCCGTCATTTCGGAAACGGTTCCGACCGTTCGGGTTTCAAGAACCTGTTGTCCGAATTCATTTCAGCCATTGTTTTGGCTGTTATTGGTGGTGTTGTTCTTTATGCTGTCACCTTGTTCTGGCAAGGGAACCAAAGCCTAGCCATGGCTGTTGGTCTGTCTTTGGCCCTCTCAATCTTGGCCTCTTCCGTTCTGGCTCACTTAGTGCCCGCTCTTTTGAACCGGGTCAACGTCGATCCAGCCATCGTGAACGGTCCCTTGGTTGCCACGGTCTGTGATTGGGCATCCATCCTAATTTATTTCAGCATTGCCACGGCCATGTTGTCACAATTTGTGGGGAAGTAAAATCTTTTAAAAAAGCGAACCTGAATGGCTCGCTTTTTTTGTACCCAATTTCTAAGTAAACCGAAAATAATATAAAGCAATTTGAAAATTTGTCCTAATCGGCTGAAAAACATGAAAAATCCGAATATTTCCTGTAAAATTTAAGGTGTATTTAATCTGGTGCAGTCCGTCATAAATGAACACACAGAAGATTGGAGAAACACATGAAAAAAATCATTATTTCCTTAGCAGCATTGGTAGCTGCTGGATTGGTTGTCTGGGGTGCGTTTGCACTAGGAACGAACCATGATTCAAGCAAGAGCGACGATTCTTCGAGCTCTTCCAAGGTCGTTTCAAGTAAAAAAACAAAGAAATCCACGAGTTCGTCTGCTAGTTCCTCAGCTAGTTCGTCATCAAGTGCGAGTGCACAGTCTTCAGCTGCTTCCTCTAGTTCGAGTGAAAAGCACACGGCTTTTGGTGGACAGGGTGCTGCCCAACCAAGTACGCCAAGCCAAGATCAGGTGAACGATGCAACAACGCAGTTGCGTAACGCTGGTTTCCCGGTCGATCAGTGGGCCCCATCAGATATTGAAAAAATTGTTTCGGAAGCCAAGCAACAGGGTGTGTCTGTTGTTGACTATGCGAAGCAAAATTACCACCAGTAAAAAGGATTTTAGATAAATGAATGTGAAACACGCACTATTAACATTAACGGCCGTTTCGGCCTTTGGTTTGGCCGCTGGACAAGCCCAATCACAACATTTGGTTTCAGCTGCAGATGTTGAGCAAGTGACTGCTGGACAGTCTGGCTTGCCACGGATGGACGCCGTTGACATTGCTTCCTACCAGGGAAATTTGACGGTTGATGACTTTAAGAAGATGAAGGACCTTGGAATTACCGGGGTGATCGTGAAGTTAACGGAAAGCACGACCTACACCAATCCATTTGCCGCTACGCAGGTGGCCAATGCGCGGGCAGCTGGGATGAAGGTTTCTGCTTACCATTTCTCCCGCTATGCTAACGAAGATCAAGCTCGCGCAGAAGCAAACTACTTTGCCGATGCGGCCAAAAACCTTGGGTTTGCTTCATCTGATGTTTTGATCGATGATTTGGAAGCTTCCGGCACGAAAGTCGCCTCCGTTTCATCCAACGCCCGAGCCTTTAACAACCAGTTACAGTCCCGTGGCTTTACCAATCCATCCCTTTATACCTATGTTTCGTATAAGAACGAATTGAATTTGGATACATCCTTTGTGGATAACCAGCATATTTGGATGGCCCAGTATCCTTTCGAACCATCAGCTGACCATATCTGGAACACAGAATACGGGATGTGGCAGTGGTCATCAAACGTGAAGATTCCTGGTGTTTCTGGAACCTTTGATGTTTCGATGGACTTTACCAAGCTCGCTTCTGCCGGATCAGGAACAACGGTCAATCAATCAGCCGTGGCAACACCAACGGCTGCGACGGTGGACAAGAAGTCCGGTTATCTCTTTGATGAATCTTCGAATGGTTGGCGCTGGTTTGAAAATGGTCAGTTATTCACTGGCTTCAAATGGTATGCCGACACGTTCTACTGGTTTGAAAACGGTGTTCGTTCGAACAATGCTTGGCACGAGGCTTGGGGAAACACTTACTACACCGATGCCGATGGTCGTGCTGTTCAAGGACTACAAACAATCGGTGATAAGCGTTATTACTTCGGTGATGATAACAGCTTTACGCTTCGTAAGAATCAGACCTTTACCGTTAACGGTCAGCAGTATCACTCGGATGCAAACGGCGTGATTACGAACTGGAGTGGCTACATCTATGACGGTTCCTCACAAAACGGTGGCTACCGTTGGTACGAAAATGGTGAACTCTATACCGGTTTCCGTTTCTACACAGGAACCTACTACTGGTTCATCGATGGTGTCCGCCAAAACGCTGGTTGGCGCCAGGCCTGGGGTTACACTTATTACACGGATAACGATGGTCGTGCCGTA
>NZ_JQBH01000006.1:19621-22161 GCF_001438695.1 Fructobacillus fructosus KCTC 3544 | reverse complement strand
CAGGGTAACCAGGTGATCGATGGTAAGGTTTACAACTTTGGAAACGATGACACCTTCTACGAACGTCCGGTTCAAGGATACGTTTGGGATGGATCCGCACAAAACGGTGGCTACCGTTGGTATGAAAACGGTCAGCTCTTTACTGGTTTCCGTTACTACACAGGAACTTACTATTGGTTCATTGACGGGGTTCGTCAAAACGCTGGTTGGCGTGAAGCGTGGGGTTACAAGTACTACACGGATAACGATGGTCGTGCCGTACAGGGACATCAGACGATTGATGGACAGTCCTACTACTTCGGAAATGACGGAACGTATTACCTCCGTTAAATTCGGTGAGTCGCCTTTTTCCAGACGGCTTTTTATTGAAAAGAGAAGAGACAATGAGACTTAAAATGTACAAAAGTGGTAAAAGCTGGCTAATTGCTTCCGCAGCAGTCGCTTTGACCATGACGTTATCCACGACGGCCGTTCACGCTGATCAGGCTGGTAACCAGGGACAAACGACGCAGGCAACGAGCAATCAATCGGCTGGCTCTAACCAGCAAACGACCAATTCAGTTGATCAGAACCAAGCAGCCGATTCAACTAACCAAGAAAACAAGACAAACGAAACGGTTAAGAATGGCCTAATTAAGGATGGCCAAGGCTACCAATATTTTGTCAATGGTGTTCAACAGAAGAATAGCTGGTATACCGATGCACAAGGTCAGGCCTACTACTTTGGGTCCGATGGTAATACCGTTTCAGGTTGGCAGACAATTGGTCAAAAGCTGTTTTATTTTGGGGATGATGATACCTACACAAAGCGAGTTAATCAAGACATTGACTGGCAAAATGTTCGTTACCACATCGATCAAAACGGTGTGGCCGAAAAAGTCGATGGCTTGGTCGATGACGGTACCGACCGTTACTGGTTCATTGAAGGGGTGAAGCAGACCAACACATGGGCAACCCAGGAAGACAAGACCTTCTACTTTGGGGCCGATGGAAAAGCCGCTACCGGCTGGTTAAACACCAATGGGAATCTTTACTTCTTCGGAAACGATCACGTCTTGGCTACTAATAGTGATCACCAGTACGAAGGGGTGACTTATCATTCGAACCAATACGGCGTTGCCAACCCCAAGAATGGTGTCCTCTGGGGGTTTGGTGATTCAACAACGGCCGGTTGGAATCCTTACAACGATGGTAGTCAGTCTTATGATCACTACGCCGCTAAGGATACGGATAAGCTCTTCATTAACGTTTCTGCCCACTCTGGTACCTTAATTGAAAACGATATGGATTGGATGACGGACGAAGCCATTAACTTGGCCCAGTTCAAAAACGCCACCGATATTGTGATTGGGATGGGTGTCAATGACGTGAACAACGGTGACGACCGTGTTTTGAACACGGTCATGGCTATTTTTAAGCGTAATATTGAACGTCTGCACATGGCCAATCCTAATGCGCGAATTTTCGTTCTTTTGCCACAGGGAAACTATTTGAATGGTAAGACGAGTGATACGCCTGGAAACGGTGGCTATTCATTGAATGACCTGCGTTCTGCCGAACGTCAAGTGGCCCAGGACATGGGGGCTGTCGTGATTGATGCTGGCATCGTTAATGATGCCAACCACAGCACGACTTTGCCTGATGGTGTTCACCCAACAAACGTTGTTTATCAAGAAATCGGTCAAAAGATTGCCGATTCAATGACGAATAACCAGTCAAACAACTTCCGGACAAACAATAATAACTATGACTTAGGAAACGTTTCCGGTTATGTGAACACGATGAGTGGTTGGCGCTGGCTCCAAAACGGCCGTGCATACACTGGCTTCCAATTCTATACAGGCACTTACTACTGGTTCCAAAATGGGATTCGGTCAGAAAATGCTTGGCACGAAGCATGGGGAAACCGTTACTATACGGGTAGCGATGGTCGGGCCGTGCAAGGATGGCAAACCATTGACGGAAAGCGTTACTACTTTGGTGACGATAATACCTTCGAAGTTCGTAAAAACATGGAAGTAACCATTGATGGTCAGAAGTATAAGACGGATGATCAGGGCGAATTAAAGCCATGGGCTGGCTATATTTTTGATGGTTCATCGCAAAACGGTGGTTACCGTTGGTACGAAGATGGCCAGCTATACACGGGATTCCGCTACTATGCCGGGACTTATTACTGGTTCATTAACGGGGTTCGCCAAAACGAGGGTTGGCGTCAGGCCTGGGGTTACACATACTGGACGAACATTGATGGTCGTGCTGTGCAAGGATGGCAGACGATTGATGGTCAGAAGTACTACTTCGGCGATGACGGCACGTATTACTCTCGTAAGGGGCAGCTCGAAACCATTGACGGTCAAACCTATAAGGCTGACGATGATCGGGGTGCCATGATGCCATGGACGGGCTACATTTGGGATGGTTCGTCACAAAACGGTGGTTACCGCTGGTATGAAGATGGTCAACTTTTCACTGGCTTCCGTTTCTATACGGGGACTTTCTACTGGTTCATTAACGGTGTTCGTCAAAATGAAGGTTGG
>NZ_JQBH01000006.1:0-19445 GCF_001438695.1 Fructobacillus fructosus KCTC 3544 | reverse complement strand
CGCCAAGCCTGGGGCTACACTTATTGGACAGACATCGACGGTCGTGCGGTTCAGGGTGAACAAACGATTGATGGCAAGCATTATTACTTCGGTAATGACTACACGTACTATCTTCGTTAAAAATAAAGATTTATTTAAAAAGGAAGGGTTTCTCTCTGAGAAGGCCTTCCTTTTTAATCTTTCCTTGTAAAATAGGGTAAAATACAAGTATCGGACAATTTTTATTTGAAATGTTAGGATTAAATGTCATCATGAAACGCTATTACTATATGGATGTTTTGAATATTTTCGCTACTTTCGCAGTGGTGATGCTTCATTCAACTGGCTATGCTTTTTGGAACGTTGGGGATGCACCATGGCGTGAAGCGGTTGTGCTACAGGTTCTCTTTATCTTTGCGGTGCCGGTTTTCTTCATGATTTCGGGTGCCAACTTATTGGATTATCGGTTAAAAGAAGAAACGTCATCCTTTTTTAGGAAGCGTCTGCACCGGATAGCCATTCCCTTTCTTTTTTGGACAATCGTTTGGTTTATCTATCAAAACGTGCAGGAATGGCACCATCCCTGGTCGAGCTGGCATACTTATGCTCGGCTGTTCAATGGCTTGATGCATAATTCCGTCCAGCCAATTTTTTGGTTCTTTTACATTATCATTGGCTTCTACTTATCGGCTCCCTTGTTAACGAAGATTTTCACGGTTGAGAATAAGGCGCTCGTGCAGTACTTGATTGTGCTAAACCTGATCATTAATGGGGTGATTAGCTATTACTACCAGGTGAAACAGCAAGACGACTTTGCCCTCATCGGTGGGTTCAGTATTGGGTTATCAGGATCCATCGTTTTCTTTGCGATTGGTTGGTATCTCAAACATTTTCCTTTGGCTAAACGTCAGACGCACCTGCTGACCATTGCGGGCTTGCTTTCCGTTGTCATCATGATTGTGGCAACGATTGTTCTTTCTGATCGACGGGGACAATACCAGCATCAGGTTTACACAATTTGGGGAATTTTTGGTATCACTTGGTCCGTTGCGGTCTATAATTTATTCCAGCGTTGGTTGATTAATTTCCAACCGAAGCCACGCTTGGCTCGCCTATTGAAGAACGTGGCGGGTGCCTCACTCGGTGTTTACGTCATTCATGACTTTTTTATCGACACTATTAGTCGACAAGGCTTCCTTAAAAATGGTTCGCCAGAACAATTCTATGGCATGCCAGTGCTCGTTTGGTTGTTATCTGTGCTCCTGGTTTTGCTGATTAAAAAGATACCGCTTTTAAAAGAAACGGTGTAAAGTAATTTTTGTTACGACTAATGAAAAGTCATAAAGTAGCACTGTCTACCCAAAATAATAGGTGAAATTTTCATGCAAGTTGCTAAAAACTATCTTTACAACGCGGCTTATCAGCTGCTAAACATTATCGTTCCCATCATTACCTTACCTTATTTGGCACGTGTGCTTGGTAAGGATGGTGTGGGAATTGCTTCCTGGACAAATTCGCTGGTTACGTATTTTTTGTTGATTGCGTCATTAGGAATCGTGACCTATGGATCACGTGAAATTGCCTATGTCCACGAGGACGAAGCCCTTCGCCAAAAGAAATTTTGGGAAATCCAGACCATTCATTTTTTGGCTGGTGGTCTTGCAATCATTCTCTACATTGCCTTTATCTATGCCGGTGGGGCAATGAACAGTCGGATTGAGCATTACCAGCTCTTTCTTTGGTATCAAATTTGGGTGATTTTCTCCGGAATCTTTGACATTTCCTGGTACTTCATGGGCTTGGAAGACTTTAAGAAGACCGTTCTGCGAAACATGTTGATTAAGCTGTTGATGACGGCGTTAATTTTCATTATGGTGAAGACGCCAAACGACGTTGGGGCTTATATTTTGCTGTTGGCCATTTCGCAGGTTGTCGGGAACCTGTCCATGTGGTTCTACCTGATTGGTAAGTTTAAGCTACCAAAACTGTCTTCACTTGACTTGAACATTCATTGGAAGCCGGTCTTTCTCATGTTCTTGCCAACCATTGCCACACAGATTTACCTGCAACTAAACAAAACGATGCTGCCCTTCATCACGGGTTCAACAGCATCATCCGGAATTTACGATAACGCCGACAAGATTATTAAAGTCTGTCTGGCACTGGTCACTTCGGTGGGGATGGTGATGCTGCCCCGGATGTCGGCTCACTTTGCCGCTGGCGAACACGATCAAATGAAAAAAGCCATTCATTCGTCCATGGACTTTGTGTCGGCCATCGCCATTCCACTGGCAGCGGGGATTGCTGCCGTGGGGCCAACGGCCATGCTCTGGTTCTTGGGAAAGTCCTGGGGCGAAGTGGGAACGGCTTTGGTTTTGCTGACACCGATTATTGTCTTTATTGGCTGGTCAAACGTGATTGGCAACCAATTCTTGATTCCAACTAAGCGTTTAAATGACTACACTTGGTCCGTGACCTTTGGCGCCTTGCTGAACATTTTGTTAAACTTCTTCTTCATTTATTTGTGGGGAGTGGCCGGGGCCGCGATTGCAACGGCTTTGTCTGAATTGGCGGTGATTGGCTACCAGCTTGTGGTCACCCGACATGACATGACCGTCTGGGCCCACTTTACCGGCATTTGGCGTTACTTGTTGGCATCGGCCATCATGTATGGTGTTGTCACTGCCTTTGTCTCAACCCATGGCATCGGCATTGTCTCAACAGCCGTTGAAAGTCTGATTGGGATTTCGGTATACCTTCTGGTCTTGCTCTTGCTCCGGGCGCCAATTCTTAATCAGCTCTTAAAACGCACAATCTTCCGCTAATTCTCCCTTTCTGGTATAATTAGCGGTTGTGAACAAAAATAATTAAACGGAGGATGGGGCAGTGAAGAAGCTCTTGTTCTATCGTCTTCCCAAACGTTTATTAGATATTGTGGTGTCCATCGTCGCATTGGTGGTTCTTTCACCGATTTTTCTTATAATCGCGCTCTGGATTAAGTTTTCAGAGGGGACGTCGCATGTTTTCTATAGCCAAGACCGCGTTGGTCAAGGTGGGAAACATTTTAAAATATATAAATTTCAATCAATGGTCGATAATGCGGATGAGATTTTGAAATCAAATCCTGAACTTTATCGAAAATTTGTCGATAACGGCTATAAGTTACCGACAAAGGAAGATCCACGAATTACCAAAATTGGGGCAATTCTGCGGCGAACTTCGTTGGATGAACTTCCTCAATTTGTTAATACATTGATTGGTAATATGTCCATTATTGGTCCTCGACCAGTCGTGGAAAAAGAACTGGTTGAATATGGTAGTCCGGAACGGATCAAAAAGTTTCTATCGGTAAAGCCTGGTGTCTTTGGTCTTTGGCAAGCATCCGGTCGGTCAAACATTGGCTACCCTGAACGTGCTCAAATTGAGCTGGATTACGTTGATCGGGCGAACCTTGGTTTGGACTTTAAGATTATGTTTTTGACAGTCATTGCCATTTTTAAAGGGGACGGCGCTTACTAAAGTGTCTAGAAATAGGAGATACAAAATGGAATTTTCGTTAACGAACTTGTTAAAGCGTTTTATCCGCTACAGCTGGGTCATCGCTTTGATGATGATTATCTTTGCGGGGGCGGGGTTTGCCTACGCCAAGTCTGGTAAGACCATTACGAACTATTCAGCTTCGCGTGATGTCTTAGTGGCCAAGGACAACACGAACGTCAAGGATCCAAATTCCCGTTTCCTGGCTGACAAGTCCATGATTGCCACCTATGAAAAGATTGCTCAAGACGACGCCATCGTTTCGGCTGTCAAGGATGCCTTACCATACAAGTTGTCCAAGTCCGATATTTCCACTGCTGTCAAAGTCGATAACCCAACAGACACGTTGATGCTATCCTTTAAGGCAACGGGCGCAAGCACATACAAGGCCAAGACGTTGGTTAACGTATATGCACAGACTTTTGCCGAAATGGGACCAAAGCTTTACCCTGATATGGCACAGCCTGAATTGATGTCAAAGGCAACTGGTTCCGATGTAACCAAGTCAGCCTTTAAGTCAGCCAAGAAGTTGACGCTCTTTGGTGCCGTGCTCGGTCTTGTTTTGTCAGCCTTTGGTATCATGGTGGCTGGTATTCACGCTAACTACCGTCAAGCAAAGAAGCAGGGATAAGTTTGCCACATGGTTAATTTTCTTCTTCCAATTACATTTTTTTCGAAGAATTATACCAATTCTTTGGCAGAGACCACCGCAATGGTGGCTTTTCCTGTATTTATTCTGATTATTCTCTTACAGCTGTACCGATTTCCCAATCGGTTAGCGAGCATTCGTCCTTCGAAAAGCGCCCTCTACATGGGCATTTTCGTTTGGGCTGTTCAGCTGCTGGTCATGCTCCGTTCCTACGGACAAACAGGTGAAAGCCAGCTAACGTCCGGGCTTTTGCACACGGTCATCGTTTTGGCTGGTTGGACGGCAACGGTTTACGTCGCCTGGGCCGTTATTCAAGTAACGGTCATTAGCGAACGTGATGAGAAGGTCTTTATTAAATCTGGGTTGATTGCACTCTTTTTCTACCTTCTCCTCGTGGTCCTACCGCAGGTGATGGTGACCATCGGTCTTCACCGCTTGGACCACTACGTGAACGTCATTGCCAAAGTCTTTGAACGGCATTGGAAGATGCACGGGCAGGGCTATAACTTTTATGCCAATGGTTCTTATGCTACGACGGAAAACCGTGTGAACGGCTTTGAACCTGAAGCGGCCTTTCTTGCCAATTTATTGGGCGTGACTTATTTGCCCATTTTGATCGGGTTAACGACCACCAAGCAAAAGATTTGGAACTGGACAAAGACCCGTTGGGCCGCTGTGTCGTTGAACGTTTTCTTTGCCTTCGTTCTCTTCGTGGTGCTGTTATTGGCGAAGACGACCACTGGTATTTTGACCGCGGTCATTGCCTACTTGCTCTGGATTGTTTGGGCAAAGGGCGGACAGCGTTACTTCCTGGTCGCGATGGCGTTTACTGGTGTTGCCGTGCTGGCCTTGGCCTACTTGAAAGTCCCAACGATCCACAACTTGCTCAACCAGTTCCTCTTTGCAAAGGGGGGAACTGATAACCGCTTAGGTGGAACAATTGGTCTCTTGTTGACCTTCGTTACCCATCCCTTGGTGGGCGTTGGTTATGGCTTTACTTCGTATTACATCATTCAAAATGTGCCGGAAGCAACGACGCACAACTTTGAATTTCAACAGGTATACTCACAGTATGGTTACCCAAACCTTTCGGACTTCTTGGGGTGGTTTGCCGCCTTTGGGTTGATTATCATGGTTCCCGCCTTCTTCCTACTTTTCCGCCTGGTAGCCCGTACGTACTTTGTTAAGTACCGCCTGGCCTACTTGGCTTTGTCGGATGAGGAAAAGTCGTGGAGTCGCGCTCTGATCATTGCCTTTCTGACGATGATCGTGTTGGCAGCCTTCTCATCAATTTTCGTGATTCAGGTCTTTCTTTGGCCGTACCTGTTGATGTTTTTCTTATACCGTAAGCACATACTGCGTCTTGAACAGGAGATACAAAAATGACGGTTTACGTAGCAACTCATAAAGTTTATGACATTCCATCGGATGGCTGCTACCAACCAATCATGGTTGGGTCAGCCATCCGAGAGTCCATACCCGCGAATTATCTCCGTGATGATAGTGGGGAGAACATTTCCAAAAAGAATCCGAATTTCAACGAACTGACGGCCATTTATTGGGCTTGGAAGAACAGTCAGTCGGACATCGTCGGGCTGATGCATTACCGCCGGTACTTGGGGTTGAAGAAATCCCATCTTCCAGCTGATCGTTTGACGAAGGCACAGATGGAAGCGCTCTTACGAAAGTATGACGTGATTTTACCCAAAGCCCGTAATTACTTCATTGAAAATCAGCGCAATCACTACCTGCATGCCCATGCCAACGAACCCTACTTCATCATGGAAAAGGTGATTCGTGATGACTACCCAGACTTTTATCCAGCCTTTCAGGAAATGGAAAAGTCGACCAAGGCCCACCTCTTCAACATGTTTGTGATGAAGCGCGCGGTCTTTGATGATTACGCAACCTTCCTCTTTGGTGTTTTGGAAAAAGTCGAGCAACAGGTCGACTTATCCACACTCGAGGGGCAGGACCTGCGGGTCTTCGGCTTCCTCTCGGAACGCTTGATGGACACATGGCTCCACACACGAGGTTATTCCTACGTGGAAGAGCCGGTCATCTCGTTGGACAAGACGAATTGGTTGGATAAGGGAACCCAGTTCCTGAAGCGAAAGTTTTTCCCTAACGCAAAGAAAAAGGTGCATTTCTAATGACTAATAAATTTAACACAAAGAACTACGATTACTTGATTGTCGGTGCCGGACCTTTCGGTATGACTTTTGCCTACGAAGCAGCTAAGCGCGGTAAGCGTTCATTGGTTGTTGAAAAGCGGGCCTTCATTGGAGGAAACACACACACGCACGTCGAAGACGGTATTACGGTGCACGACTTTGGTGCGCACATCTTCCACACGGACAACAAGATGGTTTGGGATTACGTTCGTCAGTTCGCTGAATTCAACGGCTTCCAAAACCAGGTGATTGCCAACTACAACGGTAAGCTTTACAACTTGCCATTTAACATGAACACCTTCTACCAAATGTGGGGAACGAAGACGCCTGACGAGGCCAAGGCCAAGATTGAAGAACAAAAGGCTGCCGCTTTGAAGGAATTGGGCGATCGTCAACCACGTAACTTGGAAGAACAAGCCATTTCCTTGATTGGTACAGACATCTACAAGGCCTTGATCAAGGGTTACACGGAAAAGCAATGGGGCCGTAAGGCAACAGAATTGCCAGCCTTCATCATCAAGCGTTTGCCAGTTCGTTTTATTTATGACAACAACTACTTTAATCACCGCTACCAGGGAATTCCTGTCGGTGGATACACGCAAATCTTTGAGCACATGGTTGAGCGGGCCGACGGCTTGATTGACGTCATGACGAATACGGATTTCTTTGACCACAAGGATGAATTCTTGGCAGAATTCCCGAAGGTTTTGTACACGGGAATGATTGATCAGTTCTTCGATTACAAGCACGGTGAATTGGAATACCGTTCATTGCGCTTTGAATCTGAAACCATTGATTCTGATAACTACCAAGGAAACGCCGTTATTAACTACACGGATGCGGAAACACCATTTACCCGTCAAATGGAATGGCGTCACTTTGATGGCTTGGCCGACGAAGGAAAGACCATCATCACGCGTGAATACCCACAAGATTGGGACCGCACGAAGGAAGCTTACTACCCAGTTAACAACGAGAAGAACACGGAATTGTACAAGAAGTACGTCCAGGAAGCTCGTGAAAACGCCCCTGAAGTGATGTTTGGTGGTCGTTTGGGTAAGTACCGTTACTTCGACATGGATCAGGTCTTCAACGATGCCTTGAACACGGTTCGCCAAGAATTTGGGATCGATGACGACTTTAACTTTGCTCACGACGAAGTGAAGTAATCCGTTTTTAAATTTAAAAGTCACCAGCTGGTGACGTACATAAGCATTTACTTAAAAAAGGAGAGAAGCCAATGACAGACGGACAAGTGCCAACGTTATCCATTGTTGTCCCCGTTCACAACGAAGAGGCAACCATCCAAATTTTCTATGATGCTATCCAAGAAATTCTCCCGAAGCTTAACGCTCGGGTCGACTACCACTTCATTGATGATGGCTCAACGGACCGGACCTTGCCCATCTTGCGTGAACTTTCAAAGACGGATTCGAGCGTCCATTACGTGTCCTTTTCCCGTAACTTTGGAAAGGAGGCGGGCCTCTACGCTGGTCTCGAACAGTCTAAGGGTGACTACGTTGCCGTGATGGACGTCGATTTACAGGATCCACCGGAATTGTTACCGGAAATGCTTTCAGGTGTTGAATCGGGCGAATACGATGCCGTCGGCACCCGCCGTGCGGATCGTAAGGGAGAGGCCCCTCTCCGTTCTTGGTTCTCTTCACAGTTCTACAAGTGGATGAACAAGATGTCTCAGACCCAATTGGTCGATGGGGCCCGTGACTACCGGGTGATGTCGCGCCAAATGGTGAACGCCATCCTTTCCATGTCTGAGAACCAACGTTTCTCGAAGGGAATCTTTACTTGGGTTGGTTTCAAAACGAAGTACATTCCTTTTGAAAACCGTGAACGTGTGGCTGGCAATACTTCTTGGTCTTTTTGGTCCTTGACGAAGTATGCCATTGAGGGGATTGTTTCCTTTTCAACGGTGCCACTGACGGTGGTGACCTTGCTAGGCATTTTGACTTTTGGCGCTTCACTTTTGGCTGGGATTTTCATCGTTATTCGGGCGCTGGTTTCGAATACCTCAGTCGCTGGTTGGCCATCCATGGTCACGATCATTCTCTTTATTGGGGGGATTCAGATGTTGTCCCTTGGGATTATCGGGCGCTACATTGCGGCCATTTTCTTGGAGACAAAGCGTCGCCCCATTTTCATTGCAAAAGAAGAAAAGTAGTCGTTGCTGGCAGACTTGGAGTGTTATAAGACGCTTCAGTCTGCCTTTGTATCTTATTTAGGATTACATTCTCAAAACATCGATTGGAAAAAGTCATGCTAACAAAAATTCGGTTAAAATACGAAGAATCCGCTAAAGTTCATCTTTTACTGGATGTGCTCTTGATGCTGCTGTTGGCGGCGGTTGCGGTTATCCCTGCATTTACCGGCCACTACTACAACGCCTCATCGGACGCCTTTTACCACTTAGACCGCTTTGAGAATATTTATCAAGCCCTCAAGTCCGGTCACTTGCCCTCCTTATTCAATTTTGCTTATTCACCAAGTAATAGTCGGGTTGGGGTGGCCATTAATGCGATTTATCCTTGGATTCCGGGACTGATTTTTGTCTTGCCTCGTTTTCTGATTGCCAATCCAATCGTTGCCTTGGCCGTTGGTTTCGTTATTTTAAATTTGTTGACCATGCTGAGCGCACGTGTCTTAATGCAGACGCTAACGAAACGTGATTGGTTGATTTGGTTTGGAATCATCCTGTACCAGTTCAACAATTTCCATTTTGTTGACCTTTACACCCGTTCCGCTTTTGGTGAGAGTTTTGCCTATGCCTGGCTACCCTTGGTCGTTGCCGGTGTGATCCAGATTAATGAAAAGCGGCCATCTGGTAAGTACTGGTTGGGCTTGGGAATGGGGATGATTATCAATAGCCACGTGCTCACGCTGCTCTTTGCTCTGGGCTTTGTTGCGCTTTATGAAATCATCATCTGTTTCACCAAACAGTTATCGCTACAAAAGCTGTGGGCGCTGCTTCAAGCAGCAGGGCTGGCCTTGTTAGTTGGGTTATACTCCATTGTTAACCTGGTTAGTCTGTATGCGAATGCCAAGTTTGTGGAACCCGACCGTTACTTATTTGTGGTCGACCCCTGGTCCTTCTTACAGGCTTTTGTTCAAAATGATATGCGAGACACAGCTTATTGGGCCTACGGTTTGCCCCTTTTGCTGCTTCAAGTGGTCCTCACGGTTGCGGTGTTTAAATCGGCACGTTTCAAGCAGTGGGGTGCTTGGATTATCGCAGGGGATGCTTTAACGATTGCGCTCTTCAACTGGTGGCCCTGGGACAAGTTTTCGAACTCAGCGATTTCGTTGATCCAGTTTTTGGGTCGTTTGAACTCATTGATTGTCCTTTGCATCATCGTGGCGACCGTACTTTACTTTGCGCAACGGCCAGTCAGGGGCAAGTGGAAAATCCTGCTTGTCGAAGGACTGGTTTGCGCCTTGTCCTTGTCAGGGACCTACCACATTCACCAGCAGTTCTTAGGTAGTAGCGTTTACCATGACCGCTTGGAAGCGAAAACGTATGATGAACAATTGACGAATCGCTATTCGTTTTCCGATTACCTACCGGTTGATAAGCAAACGAAAAAAGTCGATTACGAGACAAATTCACCAGAAAATGCCCAGCTAAAAGAAACCAAACGCACTTACAACAGCATTACCTTTAACGTTCAGACCAATGGTTTGGCAGCGGTGAACCTGCCCGTGGTCACTTACCGCCACATTAACTATGCGATTTTAGTCAATGGTAAAGTCGTTTCCAGCCAGTCGGAGAACCAACCCCGACTTGTGTTGGCAGCCGGAACTTACACAGTGTCGGTTCAAGCGAAGAGTTCGGTTCATCCCGTGCTTTTGAGCATTTCGTTCCTGTCGATTTTGTTCATTCTGGTTGTTCTTGTCTATCGTCGGTACCGGTCAAAGAGACTTTCTTAAATCAATTGTCTGCAAGTAATAACACAAAGAGGAAGAAAGATGCACCGTTTATTGAATCGAAAATTCTTTACATGGCCAGTGATTGGTGTCGCCATTGTCATGTTTTTGTCTTTGATCTTCGTGGCTTGTTTTCGTTACCCGGAAACGGGCTTTCGGATCGGACAATCAAGTTTCTTACCGGCTACTTTTCGAATTGGTGCCGTTCTTTCGCTCATTGTTCTTTTGTTTGGACTCCGGGAACGGCGGGCAAAGCTTTCTAGAAGGGGAATTGCTCTTTTCATCACCCTGGGCCTGCTCTGCCAACTGGTCTTTTTGCTGACTTTCTCGCGGTCGGTCTATTCAGACACTGGCTATGTGATGACCATGGTGGGGCGCTTGTTAGATGGGCAGCATCATTGGTACCAATATTTTTACTTTTATCCCAACAACGTTAACGTTACCTTGTTTTGGGCCATGTGCTTAGCGCCCTTCAAGTGGTTGGGTGTGACGAAGTTTTTCTTCCTGGTCCGCTTACTGCAGTTGCTCTTCTTGGACCTCGCCCTCTTTTATTTCGGCACTTCATTTAACAAAGTCAAGCAAAACGCCGGGTGGCTCGTGGTCATCCTGTCCTTGTTCTACTTGCCATTACTGACCTACATCGTCTTTCCCTATAATGATTTAATCGCTGTTGCAACAATTTTTGCTGTGCTCGGCTCCTTTATTCGCTTGTCCTTAGCCAAGACCCGGAAGGGACAAACTGGTCAATTAGTGGTGATGATGCTGTTGATGGCGGCAGGGATTGTGGTTCGGCAAAATTCGGTGATTATCCTCATTGCCCTATTATTAACACTGCTTTTTGTCTCTAAAATTAGCCGTAAAATGAAGGCGTTAGCGGTTGTCCTGGGACTTTCCCTAACGTTGCTTGGGACCGTTGGCATGAAGTCTGTGCAGCATCAGGTGGGCTACGTCAGTCAGCCCAGTTTGGTAACGCCGTCAATCCGCTATGTCAACATGTCTTGGAACCCACAAACGAGTGGTGAAATTAACGGACCGGATTCTGGCATGTATGGCGATTTGCCAAAGGATGAACGTGCTAAGAAAATCACGGCGGAGTTCAAGCAACGCTTGAAAACGCTTGGGGTTAAGGGGATTGCGAAGCACTTGCTGAAAAAGGAAACCTTCCAATTTGCCTTGGCCTATTCAAACCAGGACATGGCAAAGATGCAGGTAACGGGACTGGTCAAGCATGAGTGGCAGGTGCCAAGCCTTTTGGGCTATCTGGGCAACCTCTTTCAACCGGTTTACATTCTGATGGTGGTGGCAGCTCTTTATGTCAACTGGCTGCTCTTGAGGAAAAAGAAGGTTTTGAGTGAACTCATGACCGCGCTCGTTCTCTTTGCGGACTTGAGTATTTTGGGCGTCTTCACTTTCCACGTCTTCTTGTGGGAGGTGCGTGACCGCTACGCACTACCAGCAGTGCCGTTCTTACTGATGCTTGCCGTCATTGCCTGGCTGGCCTTTAAGGAACAAAAGTCAGCCAATCAACCAAGAAAACAGGTCGTTCTGCCTGGCTTAGCAACCGTCAGCCTGCTCTGCCTGTTGCTTGGCTTCGGGAACGGGTTCCGACAATTTACGGCCACTGAAACGAAGATTGGAAACGTCTACGCTTCCGGCTTTGATTTCTATACGGAAGACGGTCGGCAAGAAGCCACAGTTCAGCCTGGCCACCACTACCAAACCAGTTCATTCAAATTGAAAGACACCGCCACGAACTTTGCTTTCACGCTAGGTGACGTCACTGAGGCAGAGGCCAAGGATTTGTCCCTGACCTTAACCAACTTAGCCACGAACCAAGTTTATTCAATTCAGCCAAAAGTCGGTTTGAATAGCCTCGATGAAACCTTCGCTAAGGGTAATTATCGACTCGACCTTGTCAATGAAGGCAAGCAGGCCATCAAGACGACTTTCCTACAACAGTTAGGCACAACGAATCTGCAAGGACCGGTTGTGAAAGATAACGGTCAGAAGGTGACTGGCTTGAACTTTGTCTATGACTTTGGAACGGTGAAAAAAGCCGATCGGGTCAGCCCGCTTGCTTACGCTAGCTTGTTCGTGCTCTTTGTTTTCACGCTTGCTATTTCTTGTGTTTTTATAAAGATTAAACGAAAATAACCGGTCTGTCAGTTTTTCCTAGTTATTTTATTTAATTCTCGTTATAATATTATCTGATACTAGTAGGTCTTACTCTGAGGCCTACTTTTCTTTTGGATAAGGGAGTTAAAAAAATGCAACATCGCCACACAACAAAAAAGAAGTTTCACTTAAGCAAGCGAAACTTTTGGATTCTTTTTGTTCTCTTTTTGTTGATTGCCGCAGCTGCTGGTTTTGGTTACCAACACCGTCACCGTATTCGGGTGGCCTATAACCAACTTGGCGTCGCCAAGTTTACCCGTGCTGATATGACGTCCGTTCAGTCGTCAATGACGAAGAGCAATAATCAACGGTCACCACAGTTTACCGAGAATAAATTATTGAGTGACGTACCAAGTAGTCGGTATTACGACACCAAGACTGGTCAGTGGGATAAAGTGGCTGTCTGGGATTCTTGGCCAGTGACCAAGCCCGATGGCACGGTCGCGAACTTCCATGGCTATCGACTGGTAATGGGATTGACCTCCAAGGGGCAACGAGTCGATGTCAACGGAGTGAAGATTGGTCTGTACGCCCAAAAAATTTCAGATAATGAATCTGACATCAGTTCTTGGCAGTACCTGGGGGACGTCTTTGAAACTTCTGGTGAAGGGCACAGCGGCAAGAAGGATGAGTACCTCGATATGCTGAAGAGTGAGTGGTCTGGTTCCACAACCATGATGCACGAAAACGATACAACACTCCGTGTCTTTTACACGAACGCCATTGTGAATGGTAACCAGGCGCAGGCTTTGACCACCGCGAAGGTTCAACTGGATCCAGCCGATGGTTTCGACTGGAACTCTGGTTTGACAATCAACCACGAGAAGGCCAGCGACCACAAGACGGTTTTTGTGGGGGATGGCAAGATTTACGAAACGTATGACCAAGCTGCCAAAAACAAGGGCAAGGTGGAAGATTCCTTTGCCATGCGTGACCCACACTTCGTTGTCGATGGTGACAAGTACTACCTGACCTTTGAAGGAAACACCGCCCGTGATTCCGGTGAACAGGGGGCAGCGAACTTTAAGAACTATAGCTACTTCGGTAACTATTCCTTCTACAAGAAGGACCTGAATCGAATCAAGTCCAACGTGAATTCCAACGAGTACGACCGCGCTTATCAAGCCAACGCTGCTCTTGGAAAGCTTGAGCTGAACAAGGACTTTACGGTGAAGAAAGTCATGAAACCGATGGTGACGGCTAACGCCACCCTTGATATCATGGAGCGGCCAAACCTCTTTGAATACAAGGGCAAGTGGTACCTCTTTACTTGCTTCACGGGAAAGAGCTTGTCAACGAACGATCCATATTTGATTAACAAGAACTACATGTTTGGTTATGTATCAGATAACGGCATTAACGGAACGTACAAGCCTTTGAACGGTAACGGTTTGGTTTTGCAGGGAAACCTGGCGGAATCCGACCCGGCTTATAGTTATGCCTACCTAGTCGTTCGACCAGAAAAGGTGGTCAATGACCAGTTCGTCGTCACGGCTTTCCAACAGAGTCATACCTTTGCCCCAAGTTACATTATGCAAATCAAGGGACACAAGACTAAGATGATTACAAACAAGGTCTTGGACCAGGGGGCTTTGAATCTTGATGGTAAAACCTATAAGGCAACCGCTCAGGATGATACGCCTACGAACAAGTAGTCTGTCGATTTATTAAAAATTTAGTAACTTTTCTAGGAGCAGCCGAACAATCGTCCGGCTGCTCTTTCTTTATGCTATAATTTTATTGCCAATAATTTGGAATTATATTGATTAAGAGGAATTGTATACCATGACTGAACAAAAGAAGGTTTCAGCGATTGTTGTTACCTATAACCGTTTGGATCTTTTGAAGCAAAGCATCGAGGCCTTGCTTAACCAAGAATATAAGTTGTCCCACATCATCGTTGTTGATAACAACAGTGAAAACGATACCAAGGAATACTTGGAATCACTTGGGGATAAGATTGATTACCTCCGCTTGCCCGAAAACATCGGTGGCGCTGGTGGCTTTAACAAGGGAATCCGTTACTTCATGGAAGAAACGGAAGACGACTACATGTGGATCATGGATGACGACACGATGGCCCATCCCGATTCATTGAAGGCCTTGATGGATTACGCCTCAACGAACGATGATTTCTCATTCCTTTCATCAAAGGTTTTGTGGAAAGACGGTGGCTTGGCTAAGATGAACGTTATGGGGTACATGAACGGTCGTCGCATTCCCGATTCCGAAACCAATGTCGTTCAAACACGGAACGCTACTTTCGTTTCTCTCTTGGTTGCCCGTGACTGTGTTGCCAAAGTCGGCTTGCCAATTGTGGACTTCTTCATCTGGGGTGACGACATTGAATATACGGAACGTCTCGCCCGCATCCGTCCCGGATACTTCGTGCCAGCCTCAAAGGTAACCCACGCTACCAAGGCCAACGTCGGCTCCTCTTTGAAGTCCGACTCCGCCGACCGGACGCCCCGTTACTTCTACCACTACCGAAACAAGATGTACTACGCCCGCCAACGTGGCCTCTACCGTAAGCTTCGTGCCGAAGCCCGCCCTTGGTTGGACTACATCGACATTTTCTTCTCCAACACCGACAACAAAAAAGAAAAGCTCGCCATCATCCGCAAAGGTGTCAAGGCCGGTTTCAAATTCAACCCATCCGTTGAATTTGCCCAAGACAAGAAGAACAAATAACGTCTTTTAATTTTCATTTAGTATTCATGTAACATTACTGCAATACTTATGCTATACTGACTAAGTTGAATTCTATCCTACTTCAACATTGTCGTTTGACAGCCGTGAGGCTGTTTTTTTATTTAATATTGGAAAGAAAAATGATAAGTTCAGAAAAAAATTTTGCATGGTATAAATCTTTAATAAGTAAAAACATGTCTTATATGGAAGCCGTTCATAGTTTAAAAAAAAGATATTCAGCAGTAGGGAAACCCTATTTTTATAAGGAAAATTTTGAGAACGTTGTTAAAGGGGACGACGTTAAGTTGCGCAAGCGCAGAAAAAATAGCAAAAAAGGTTTATACATACACCATATTTTAGAAAAGGAATTTAGTAATCTTTCTTCGAAGTCAGGAATAAAAAATAACAAGATCGTTTTCGAGTCTAAGAAAGAAGAATTATTTTCAAATCAAGTGGAATACTTTGTTACACAAATTCCTGATAATCTGGTTTTCTGTGATGTTTTAGAACATATGATTTTACATGCTAAATCATCATATGAATTTAATGGTCAAGGCAAAGAAGGATATCTAGCATTAAGGGGAAAATGTAAAAAATGGTTTCCAATTGCACAAGAAGATCTTGTTGAATATGGGGATAGTTTTAGCGAAAAAAATCATTATAACGAAATAAAAATTTCTCGTAAAAATATTCAAGAATTGATTAGAGAATGTGACTTAATGATGGGAGATAGTAATGAAAATTAAATCAGTTCATATTAAAAATTTCAGAAGTATATACGATCAAAAAATTATTTTTTATAATATCACAAATTTTGTTGGTCCAAATGGAGCTGGTAAGTCTACAATTCTATATGCATTGGATTGGTTTTTTAACGGTAATAAATATACACAGCTATCCGAAAAAGATGCTACATTTGGACATTCTAAGGAAAATATTGAGGTTAGTGTTACTTTCGATAATTTGACAGATTATGACCGTGAAATAATTGGGTCACAATATGTAAATGACGATTCAAATGAGTTTACGGTGTGGAGAATACACAAAATGTTGTCTGATGAGGAAATTCTTTCAGCCAATGTAAAGGGCTATCCTCCTTTTTCGGAGACTAAAGCTTCAAAAACTGCTACTGAGAAGAAAAATAATTATCAGAAATTAAGAGATAATATGCCAGATTTAGGCTTGCCTGATCGTAAGAGACAGAATGATATTGATGAGGCTCTTAGAGAATGGGAGAATACTCATCCTGAAAACTTAGAAGATATTGAAGAATCGTTAAGTACTAGTTTTAAAGGATTTGCTGGAGAAGGTAGACTTTCTAAGCTTTTTGAATATACATTGGTCAGAGCAGATCTTAGGGCTAACGAGGAAACTGCAGATGTAAAAAAAACATTATTCAGCAATATAATCGAACGTGTAGTTGATAGGCAATTGGCGAGTGAACCCTTACAAGAGCTTTTTGATTCTGTTCAAGATAAAGAAAAAGATATTTATAAAAAATATTATGCTAACCCCTTAAACGAATTAACAAGTGCTCTGAATGAACATTTAAGACAATATAGTGTTGGTAGGAAAGTTAGAATACAACCAGATATCGCTGAAATTTTACCTCCACAAGCAAAATTTAATATTGCTGTCATTGAAGAAAAGTTTAGTTCGAATGTCGAAAACCAAGGGCACGGATTTCAAAGAACATTGCTGATAGCTGCTTTGCAATTGCTGTCCGAAAATGCATCTACTGAAACATCAAAAGAATTGTGTCTTGCTATAGAAGAGCCAGAGTTATATCAACATCCGATTCAACAAAAGCGGTTTGCACATGTTTTAAAAAAATTAACTGCTTCTAGTGAAAAGAAAATTCAAGTTATTTATGCAACTCATTCACCAAATTTTTTAGATGTCGAAAAAATAAACCAAACGTATAAGTTGAAAAGAAATTCTGTTGAAAATGACGATATACATACTGAAATTAATAATATAAGTGATCAAGAATTATTAAATATCAATCCAAATAAGCCTGATCTTATAAAGAACGCATTGGGAAATGAATTAGCTAATGGTATTTTTTCAGAAGGTGTTTTTTTAGTTGAGGGGCCGAATGAAGTGGCGTATATCGATGCCTTAACAGAAAAAACAGATTTACCGTTTTCGTTAAAGGGTATTGAGGTTATAAAATGCCCTAAAACCAATATGCCGTTCTGTATAGATATACTAAAAAAATTAGGCATCCCAATTAAGATAATGTTTGATAACGATAGCGGATTTGAAACACGTATGAAAGAGAAACAAAAGGGGGATGAAAAAAAGACTAAAGAACTTAGAAATCAACATATAAATAATAATAAAAAGATTTTGGAAAAAGTAGGAATTGATATTGATACTGATACTAATGGTTTCATCTTACCTGGTAACTTTGGATATGTCTTTGTAGTTAGTGATACATTAGAAAGTTATTTTTCAGACAATGTAGTGGGATGGGAAAAGTTAATGCAACAGCCTGATGTAAAGAAGAATAGTCGGATATATCAGGAATTTATAAATTCTTCACAGTTGAATGCTTTTCCGAAAGAATTGATTGATTTTATTACAAATGATAAGTTCTTTGTTTAAAAATATAGAAATTTCTATTCTGATTTAAGTCCTTTTTCCTTCCTCTTTCCATTCATGTTACAATTTTAATGTTGATTTAATTTTCAACGATAAATAGAGAAATATTAGAAGTGGAAAATTTCCCTCAATTTTTAAGGAGAGAAGGAATGTCAAAGAGAATCTATACGACTGCCTTGACCATTGCTGCGGCAACTGGTCTTGCAGCATTTGCGAATCAGAAGGTTAGTGCTGATGACAACAATCAGGCGAACTTGAGCCAACAGGTGAACGACGCCAACCAGCAGGTTACTGCAAAAAAGGCAGAACTTGATGCAGCTAACCAGGCTTTGCAAGCAGCGGGTGTTGCCTACAACCAGGCAAAGGCTGATGTAGAGACGGCGACAAAGAACGTTCAACAACAGCAGCAAGCTTCTAACGATGCTGAAACTGCTTTGAAGACAGCCCAAAGTAATTACGATGCCGCGCAACAAAAGGTTGATCAGTTGACGGCTGATTTGGATAAAGTTAAGCAAGCAGCAGATTTCTATACAGATGCTGAGAAGCAGCAAATCAATGACAGCAATGCGACATATACTCGTTTGGCTGAAAAGACAGAATCACTAAGGAACAACATCTATGCGGTTCAACCACAGCAAAAGGCTGATGGGACTTTTGTACCTGGCCAGTTGACTGATGAGGCCATGCAAAATGCTATTGATTGGCTGAATTACTACCGAACGATGTTTGGCTTATCAACCGTGACCTCTGATGCCAATTTGGCAAATGAAGACCAGACGACGGCAGCTGTTGAAGGTGCTATTTATGCCATGACGCACACGTTGAAAGACGATGAAACAAAGCCAGCCAACGTATCTAATTCGGATTGGGATAAAGCAGCAAATGGAGCAGGTAACTCTAACTTGTATCAAACGGGTGGTTATGCCTATGCCTTGCAATACACGATGCGCGGTTGGCTGTTAGATGATAGCAACGCCATGGCCGGCTTCCGTCCGGCAATGGTTGGCCACCGTCAGACGATGTTGAACCCAAGTTCAACGGCTGTTGGATTTGGAACGGCATCTGGGATGACCGCCTTGCAGATGAACCACGATGCGTCCATGCAAATGAGTAAAGATTCAAAGACCATCATTTCTTTCCCTGCTGCTAATCTTTTTCCTGCAAGTTTAGCCAATGGTTCAGATGTTTGTTGGTCTGTTGACTTTGGCTATGGACTCGGTTACAAAATTTCGAATAAGCAGGAAGAATTAGCTGTCACAATCCAAAATACAACGACTGGTCAGACTTTGAACGTTGATAACGATAAGATTTATGACACGAGCTGGTATTCACGTAACGGCTACTCTTCTGTTGCCTTTAATTTTGATAAGAAGAAAATCGATGTCAAAGCAAATAACGCTTACAAAGTCACTGTAAAAACTTCGAAGGGTGATTACAGCTATAACTTTAAGTTGTATGATGACAGCAAGCAATTGCCAACGGCTGATGATATTCAAAAGGCAGAGCAAAATATTGATGCTGCCAAGGCAGACCAAAGCGCTAAAAACGTGCAGTTGAACACGGCCATTGCTAACTCACTCAGCGAAAAGGAAAACTTGAAGGTTGCAAATGGTGAGTTAGCCCGTAAGCAAACGGTTTTGCTCGTATGTCAATAAGTTAGACACTTTTTTTACATCACTAGGTTCGATTCATAG
>NZ_JQBH01000005.1 GCF_001438695.1 Fructobacillus fructosus KCTC 3544 | reverse complement strand
GTCAACTACTTTTTATTGAGTTTTCTTGCCCTTCGACCTTTGCCGAAGCGCTTGTCCTTCGCAAGGAACAATAATTAGTATACTGACTTTCTTCCTCTTGGTCAATGCTTTTTTTCAAAAAAACAAACAAATCATAATTCATCTGTTATACCATTTAAAAAGCTGAGAAACATTCGTTTCTCAGCTTTTTATTTTTGGCATTCACATCAAATTGTTCGTTATTTTATAACCATTCAATGATTTGACCATCGCGACCATCTTTGACAGCTATTCCGTTTTCCCTTAAGGCATCACGCAACTCATCGGATAACGCGAAGTCCTTTTCCTTGCGTGCTTGTGCCCTATGCTCCAAAAGTCGCTTTACTTCGTCCGATAACTGATGCTCTTCCTCAAAATGATCAATTCCAAAAATATGCAGCCAGTTTTGCAGGTGGTTTTCAATCAGTTGCAATCCCGCTGCTGATTCACCTGCTTCAAGCGAACGGTTTGCCAAAGTCAGCGCTTCAAAGACAACCGTTAGTGCGTTCTCCACCCCAAAGTCGTCATCCATCGCGCCAATAAACCGCTCCTCCAACAAGTGCACCTGCTCCGCTAAGTCGGCAGACACCTCCCCCGTATTTCCAGCTTTCTTAGCCACGGCCCGCATCGTCCGGTAAATTTTTGTTAATTCCTGCTGAGCCTGATCCAAACGTGCGCGAGAATAAGCGACTGGACGGCGGTACTGTGTTTTGGCTAAGAAATACCGCAATCCCTGAGGGTCGATGGAGGGATCTTGCAACAAGTCATGAATCGTTACGAAATTCCCCAGCGATTTGGACATTTTCTCGTCGTTAATGTTCACAAAGCCATTATGCAACCAGTAGTTGACGAACGTCTTGCCATGGTAAGACTCAGACTGGGCCAACTCATTCGTATGGTGTGGAAAGACCAGGTCAATGCCGCCCGCATGAATATCAATGGTTTCACCCAAGAGAACGTCGTTCATTACTGAACACTCCAGGTGCCACCCTGGGCGTCCTGGTCCCCATGGCGATGGCCAGGAAGTGACATTCTCACGGACCTCTTTCTTCCAGAGAGCAAAGTCAGTTGGGTTTTCCTTTTCTTCCTGGTCATCCCCATCCAGACGGCCGGCAGCGTTCTTTTTTAATTCGTCCATGTTTTGGTGCGATAACACGGCGTAATTTTTAAACTGATTCGTCCGGAAATAGACGTTGCCGTTGACCTCGTAGGCCATCCCTTCCGCCATTAATTTTTCGACGAAGTGAACCATTTCTTCCATATATTGTGTGGCACGTGGCCGACTAGTCGCTGCCTCCACATTCAAAGCCGCTACGTCTTCCAAAAAGGCATCGGCGTATTTGTCAGCCACTTCTTCCTCAGTTAAGCCTTCCTTTTCACCCTGAGCAATGACTTTGTCACCCAAATCCGTAAAGTTTGAGACAAAATTTACGTCATAACCCCGCCATTCCAAATATTTCCGAATGGTGTCAAAGGCCACGGAAGAACGAGCATTCCCAATGTGGATGTAGTTGTATACCGTTGGTCCACAGAGATACATGCGCACCTTGCCGGGTTCGATTGGTGAAAAGATCTCTTTTTCCAAACTATAGGTGTTGTAGACACTTTGCATGCTTCTGCTTCCTTTTCGACTTTTTTCTTAATTATAACAAAAAGCGAGAACCAACCGGCTCTCGCTTTTATGTGATGATTACCCCTGATACTTAGCGATAACGTCATCCATTGTCTTCAGTACTTCTTCCTTATCTAAAAGAACAAGCAATTCTGGCAAGTTGGGACCTTGAATCTGATGGGTTGTGGCAATTCGGATTGGGTTCCAAAGATCACGTCCCTTGATTTCCAAGTCGTTTTGAATAGCACGAATCGTCTTCATGTAGGTGTCTGCATCAGTATCGTCAGGCAGTGCACGGTACGCATCATTCCAAGCAGCCAAGACCTTTTGACCGGCTTCTGACGTGAGGTAATCCGTCATTTCATCCGTGATTTCACCCAATTGGAAGAAAGGTTCACGCATCAAATCAACAATTTGACGAGTGTAAGAAATACCATCTACTCCGGCAACGTCAATGGCTTGGACTAACCAATCGTGCTTAGCCTTTGCCTCATCTTCCGTGATAAAACCGGCCTTGACCAATTCATCAATCAGTTGTGGCATAATCTTATCTTTTTCGCGACGAATCCACTGGTTGTTAATCCACTCCAGCTTCTTTTGATCGAACTTAGCGTTTGCTTTTGACAAACGGTGCTCGTCAAACATGTTCTTAAATTCTTCAAGGGAGAAGATTTCATCCTCACCCTTTGGTGACCAACCAAGCAAACCAATGAAATTATCAAGGGCTTCAGGTTGGTAACCCAATTCGCGGTACTGCTCCACGAACTGCAGAACATCGTTATCACGCTTAGACAACTTCTTACCAGTTGCTGCGTTGATGATTAGGGCCATGTGCCCGAACTTTGGAATATCCCAACCAAAGGCATCGTAAACCATCATTTGCTTTGGCGTGTTCGACACGTGATCATCCCCACGCAAAACGTGCGAAATTTTCATCAAGTGGTCATCAACCACAACCGCAAAGTTGTACGTTGGCATACCATCAGCTTTTTGGATAACCCAATCGCCACCAACTTCTTTTCCACCAATGGAAATGTGTCCCTTAACGATGTCGTCCCATTCGTAAACCTTTTCTTCAGGCACACGAATCCGAACAACGGGCTTCAATCCCTGCGCTTCATACTTAGCGTATTCAGCTTCACGCTCTTCTTGTGACATTCCCTCGTATTCGTACACATAGTGAGGAGCCTGCTTAGCCGCCTGTTGCGCTTCACGTTCAGCCTTCAATTGCTCTGAAGTCTTGTAGGACTTGTAAGCCAAACCACGCTTCAACAAATCATCGATGTAGGGTTGGTAAATTCCCTGTTCGTTACGTTCTGATTGGCGGTAAGGACCGTATTCACCAGGGTTTTCTGGTGATTCGTCCCAGTCCAAGCCCAACCACTTTAAGTTATCGAGTTGGGACTTTTCCCCGTCAGCAATGTTTCTGGCAGCGTCAGTATCTTCGATACGAATCACAAAAGTACCGTTGTAATGACGTGCAAAAAGCCAGTTAAACAGCGCCGTACGGGCGTTTCCAATATGCAAGTAGCCCGTTGGTGATGGGGCATAGCGGACACGAAAGTCGTCTGTCATGAATTCTTTTCTCCTAAGTCAGCTTAGCTGAAAATTTCTCTTAATTAGTATACAACAAAAAGGCCGTCTTTTCAGTCGAATCCCCGACTTTACCGGGTTTCTCAACCAAGGGCAAGTTGCAAGGCTTCCTTAATCGTGGAGACCCCGATGACCTTTAAGCCATCCGGCACGTTGACTCCGCCTAAATTGTTTTTGGGAACCACCGCCCTGGAAAAGCCAAGTTTCCGCGCTTCCTTCAAACGGCCTTCCAAATCAGTGACCGAACGAACTTCACCAGTCAACCCCAGTTCACCGATGAAAACATCCGATGCCGGTGACTCCTTATCCTGATAGGAAGAGGCAATCGCCACGGCAATCGCCAAGTCAATGGCTGGTTCATCCAGTTTCACACCCCCAGCCGCTTTCAAATAAGCATCCTGATTTTGCAACAACAGGTTAGCCCGTTTTTCCAAAACCGCCATAATCAGGGATACCCGGTTACGGTCCAAACCAGTGGCCGTTCGCTGCGCATTTCCAAAGACCGATGGTGTGACTAAGGCCTGCAGTTCAACCAGGATGGGTCGTTCCCCTTCCAAAGTCGCGACGATGGCAGAGCCAGTCGCTCCCGCCAACCGTTCTTCCAAGAAAATTTCCGAAGGATTGGCCACTTCAGCCAATCCCTTATCGCGCATTTCAAAGATTCCTAGTTCGTTCGTTGCACCAAAACGGTTTTTGACGGCCCGCAAGATACGGTATTTGTAGTGCCGATCGCCCTCAAAGTATAGAACTGTATCGACCATGTGTTCCAAAATCTTTGGACCAGCGATGGCGCCGCCCTTCGTTACGTGACCAACAATGAAAATGGAAATGTTGTTTGTCTTTGCAATTTGTAACAGGTCCGCCGTGACTTCTCGAATCTGCGCCACCGAACCAATCGGCGATGTCAAATCCGGTTCCTGCATCGTCTGAACGGAATCAATGACTAAGAAGTTCGGCTTCAGTTCTTCCACCTGTTTCTTGATTGCCTCCATATCCGTTTCGGGATAAAGGTAAAAGTCTTCCCCACCAACTTCCAACCGGTCCGCCCGCATCTTAACCTGTGTGGCGGATTCTTCTCCCGTCACGTAAAGGACTTTGCCATGGTTAGCCAACTGTCCAGACACCTGTAACAGGAGCGTGGACTTCCCAATTCCGGGATCGCCCCCAATCAAAACAAGGGTACCAGCAACCACACCACCGCCAAGCACACGGTTTAATTCTTGAAGATTCGTGGCGACTTTCGGTGTTTCTTCCAGCGAAACTTGGTTAATTTTTTGAACTTTAGCTGCTTTACCGTCTAGCCCAACTCGCGATTTTCGAGATTGAGTTTCCGGCTGAATTTTTTCTTCAACAAAAGTCCCCCACTCACCGCAGTTTGGGCAGCGACCCAAGTAGCGCGCTGAAATAAAGTCACAGTTCGAACAAATAAATTGTGTTTTCGTCTTGGCCACGAATTAGGCCTCCCCCGTTGATCCAAAACCGCCGGCACGGACAATCTTGATGTCATCTGCATCTTGGTCCGCTAACAAAAACGGCAAGAAAAGTCCCTGGCCAATCCGGTCGCCTTTCTTAATCTGTAAATCTTCATCCCCAAAATTCAAGAACTGGAAGAAAATTTCGCCTTCATTCTTTTCGTTATTGTAATAGTCAGCATCGACTACACCCACACCGTTTGGCATCATCAACTTTTTCTTGATGGGACCAGAGGAACGGGATACTAGCTGCAAGTACTCACCTTCTTGCATGTACGCTTTGATTCCAGTTGACACTAGGACCGGCTTCAGTGACTCTTGCAGGCCACATGCAGGAATGACTTTATCTTCTGCAGCTTCAAAGTCATAGCCCGCAGCTAACATCGTGGAACGCTTTGGTAAGTTCAACCCTGCCTCTTCATATTTTGTGACAACTTCAAATCCTCGTACCGGCATTTCGCGTTCCCTTCTTTTCTGCTAAACTTTACTTACATGATGACTACCATTATACGTCATTATTTTCATTTCAAAAAGGAGGAAGCACATGGCAATCATTCAAAAACCCGGTTGGTTCTACTACGAAAAGGACGGGGAACGTCTGGGAGAAGTTTCCTACTTAAAAGCAGCGCACAACCAGGTCCTCGTCTTGAATCACACCTACGTTGATCCCAGCCTACGTGGTCAAAACATCGCGCGCCAACTGGTCGATGCCGTCTGCGACCTAGCCCGTTCACAAGGCCAAAAAGTTCAACCCGACTGCCGCTACGCGGCGGCACTCTTCAAGCGTTACCAGGAGGATTATGCCGACGTGGCCTTAGAAGATGGTCCCAAAGCCAATTCCTGCTCAATTTAGTTCGTACTTCGATAGAAAAGGACCCCTATCACCACCTTTTTGGCCACTTTTATTTTCTCCATTCGTACTCTTGATTTACATTGATGTTTTTCTTCCATACGGCGTACTCAGCACTTGGTGACACTCAGTGATTTTCTTGCTAGAAAAGTCATAGACTATTTGGGTGGGAAATAATCATTAATTTTGTCGTTTTGAAATCACAGTTTCGAAACGACTTTTTTATTTTTAAAAATGCTACGATGCACACTTCAATACACTTTAAAGAAGTTTGTATCTCATTGTGTTCAAGCCCATTAAACAAGCGTTAGCCGGAACCAAAGAACTAACGGAGGAACTGTATACCGACCTTCTCTGAAATAATCACTCTCTTAATTAGTATTCCCAAAGTGTTGATCATGCCATTGTCCTGCGCATTGAAAAGCAAGATCATCAGCACAGCTTTCTGCAAATACAATTGGCACTGAATACGATTTACAAAGCCTTTCTTGTTGATTTACCTGATGATCATATCGAGCAATGTTTTAGTTAATTCCGCCAACAAAAAAACACGCCTGGCCAATTCTAATTAGCCATCGCGTGTTTTTTCTCTTTCAATTAACTACTTTTGACGTTATAGAACACATTTAATTAGCACCAAGGCCACAATAACCTGAATCAACCCAACCAAAAATCCGTAGGATAGAACCTTCGCACCACTATTTTTAATCGTCTCCCACTTTAAGTTGAGACCGATGGCAGCTAAATTGACAATTCCTAAAAAGCTAGAAGAGAACCGGACGGGCTGTTCAATATAGACTGGTAGCTTCAAAAGTGAATTAACAATGATTAAAAAGATAAAGGCAACGATGTACCAAGGCAAAATACTTGGTTTCTTTTCAACATCAACATCAGTAATGCCTCGCGACTTTGCAAAACGCGCAAAGAACATCACAACAACGACTAAGAGCATCACGCGGATGACCTTAAACAGTGTCGCATAAGTCACCACGCTCGCATTAATTAAGGAGGCAGTTCCTAAGACTTGTCCAACCGATTGCAAAGTCCCACCGACAATGGCCCCCATCTTAAAATTATCATGTGCGAGTAGAACGGGCGCAACCGTTGGCAGCGTGAACAACAGCAACATTCCCGTCAACGACACAGTGGCAATGGTTGTTCTTCTTTGATCGTCCGTTGCCCCAATAACCGGCGAAACACCGGCAATCGCGCTACTCCCACAGACGGCGTTCCCAGCCGACATAAGGAGACTGCTCTTAATGTCGGCTTTAAAGATCAGTCGGCCGACTAAGTAGGCCGTCGTAATGATAATGGCCATGTTAATGACGGCAAAGGCGACACCCCTCAAACCAACGTTTGTCAGTGTCGTCACGGTTAACGTGCCACCGAGCAAGGCAATGGATATTTCAATCGGATACTTTTCGGACCACTTAATGCCCGATGTATACTTTTTGTGTGAAAAAAGCGTGTTGCCCAATATAATTCCAAGAATCATTGCAATACTTTCAGCGCCAACGCTCGGTATGAAGATTGCCAAAACTTGCGAAATGATCGTCACGACCACCACCAAGGCGATTCCTAAATACTGTTCCTTACGTATTTTCAAAATAGTCCCCCATTCATTAATCGACGTGTTTTGAATTAACAAGCTAAGTATGACATAATTATTTTATTCTGTAATACGATTTTAATGCATTGTCTAATCGAAAAGGTCGATTAAAATGATACCGAATTTGAATACCTTTCTAACGGTTTATCAAACCAGAAGTTTCAATAAAGCGGCAGAAATTCTCTTTATATCCCAATCAACCGTGTCAACCCAAATCAAAAAGTTGGAAAACAAGTTGGGACAACCACTCTTCGTTCGTCATAAAAGAGAACAGGTTCGGCCAACCAGTGAAGGGGATCGGCTCTACCCCCAGGCGCTTGAAATAGTCACCAAATGGAACGACATCAAAAACGCCTTTACTAATCAATTAGGCGCAAAGGTTCAAATTGTAGCCTCGCATTCCGCAGCCCATTTAATCATTCCAGACATCATGCCTTTGATTGATAATGACCAGAGCAACATTTCAATAGCCGTTTCAAATTCGAACGATATACTAAGGGCCGTACTAGACGAAAAGGCCCAAATCGGCTTTGTCGAAAAACCCCTGAGTCACGAAAACATTGTTCAACTACCCATTTTCAATGATGAATTGGTTCTGGCTGGTGACTCTTCCAGCAAGACGCTCTTCATTCGAGAATTAGGTTCTGGTGTGCGCTTCTATAGTGACCGATATCTTCAAGAAAGCCATCCTGATCAGCATCTATTGGAAATTTCCGATAATAGCTTGATTCTCGACCTAGTTAAACGAGGTCTCGGCCAGTCCGTCCTCTCTAAAAACTTAATTGATCAAGACACGCCTTATCAGACTTTAGGGCCCCAATTTAAGCGGGAAATCAACCTCATCTATTCAAAGTCTGAAACCAGCTACCAAGTAAAAAAATTCATTTCAGCGATTAATCACTTATTTAAAAAGAAGGATTCCTAATCCAAAGCCTTTTACCAAAGCAAACAGCACTCAGACTACTTTATTTCTCATCATTGATGAAAAAGGTATGTTTTGTGCACAAAAACACGCCTCCAGCGATTTACTTCGCCAGAAGCGTGTTTTTATAATACTTATTTAGAAGTAATTCCTAATTACTTCTTTGCCTTCTTTTCTTCGATGGCAGAGATAACAACCTTACCATCAACCAAGTCGGCGGACAATTCCTTCTTATCAGGGTTGTCCAAGTAGAAGTCCGTTACTTGGTCACGGATTTGTTGCTCGATAACACGGCGCAATGGACGTGCACCAAGGGCTTCATCATAACCATCTTCAATCAAGTGCTCCTTGACTTCGTCAGAGATTGTCAACGTGATATCCTTCTTAGCCAACGTTTCGTTAACATCGTCTAACATCAAGTTAACAATTTGCTTCAAGTCATGCTTCGTCAAAGCCGAGAATTCAACCACACCGTTGAAACGGTTCAAGAATTCTGGACGGAAGAAGTGTGATAAGCGATCCATCAAATCGCCCTTTTCGACTTCCTTGTTACCGAAGCCGGCGTTCGAAGTGGCGATAACAACCGTGTTCTTGAAGTTAACCACGTTTCCTTGACCGTCCGTCAAACGACCATCATCCAAGACCTGCAAGAGCAAAGTCAAGACTTGTGGGTTGGCCTTTTCAATTTCATCCAAGAGGACGATTGAGTAAGGATTACGACGAACTTTTTCAGTCAAAGTGTGTGAGTTATCATCATAACCAACGTATCCGGCAGTGGCACCAATCAACTTTGAAACGGCTGTTTGGTCAGAGTATTCTGACATGTCCAAACGGATAATGGATTCTTTCGTACCGAAGAGATCCTTAGCCAATTGCTTTGCCAATTCCGTCTTACCAACACCAGTAGGTCCGACGAAGAGGAATGATCCAATTGGACGGTTTCCTTCATCAAATCCAGCACGGTTACGACGGATTGCGCGAGCAACCATGTTAACCGCTTCATCTTGACCGATTACCTTTCCGGCCAAGCGCTTGTCAATTTGCTTCAAGTGTTCAATATCTGAAGCACCCATCTGTGAAACAGGAATTCCAGTCAAACGCTCAACAGACTTGGCAACGTCGTTAGGAGTTGCGGTTACCTTCTTGGCTTCCTTTGTCTCCTTCAATTCGTGCTTGATGTCTTTGATTTGCTTCTTGATTGACAAAGCCTTCTCGTAATCCTCTTCGGCTACGACGCGGTCTTGTTCAGCTTGCAAATCAGCCAAACGCTTTTCAAGTGAAACCTTGTCCGTTGCGGGGTTCTTCGCTGACAAGTGAGCGGCCGTCATATCAATCAAATCAATGGCCTTATCAGGCAATGAACGCTGTGGAATGTATTGCACTGAGTAATCCACGGCTGCCTTCAAAACATCATCAGGCAAAGCCACGTTGTGGTGCTTCTCGTACAATGGCGCAATACCCTTCAAAATCTTCAAGGTATCTTCCGCAGAAGGAGCGTTGACTTTCACTTCATTGAAACGACGGGCCAAGGCAGCGTTCTTCAAAATCGTGTTCCGGTATTCGTCTTGGGTAGTGGCACCAATCAATGACAACTCACCACGTGACAAAGCTGGCTTCAAGATATCAGCCAATCCCTTACCACCTTCGCCGTCACCGGTTGAACCGGCACCAAGGATTTGGTGGATTTCATCGAAGAAGAGGACAACGTTTCCAGCCTTCTTAACTTCGTCAATCAACTTTTGAACGTTCTCTTCGAAGGCACCACGGTACTGGGTACCAGCTTCCAACTGAGAAATGTCAATTGAGTAAATCTGCTTGTCTTGGATAGCGGCAGGAACGTCATCGGCAACAATTGCCTGTGCCAAACCTTCGATAACCGCCGTCTTACCAACACCGGCATCCCCAACCAAAACTGGGTTGTTCTTTGTACGACGAGATAAAATCTCAGCCGTCTCTTGGATTTCCTTGTTACGTCCAATCACTGGGTCGAGCAAGCCATCCTTAGCTTCTTGAGTCAAGTTACGGCCAAGCTTTTGGAGCATGCCGTCTTGCTTTACTTTACCAGCTTGTTGACTAGCACGACCGTTCCCGGCAGTTTGTGCTTGGTCCATGTTTGGCAACTTACCTGTTTGCTTGTATTGTGCAAACTCTTCAGGGGTAACTTCCCGTCCGTTGATGAGGTAACGACGGTTTTCAGAGTTCATGCCACCGAGGCCGCCCATCATGTTGTTAAAAATATCATTCATATCTGAGTTAAAAGGATCGTTTTGGTATGCCATAATCTTACCTACCTTTATTTATAGTTTATTATTTGACTCGGTTACTATCATCTTGCACTTCACTATAGCCCTCTTCAAGTTCCTGCAGAACTTGCCACATCGCGAGATGCTGAGCCTTAGCTAATGCATCCAAGTCGCGAACGTTCATCGACGTTGCTTGCGACTGATCTTTATTAAAAGACCGATGGATGGTGGTGTAGCCATATCCTGATTGCTTGGACACTCGATAAATCGTTAACGATTTATCGTCCAAGTAACGCTTAATATTGAATCGAACCATATGCAGCCTCCATTTCACTATTTGCTGTCATATTCTTTACCATCCTGTAACCACCTCAACAATTAGTATAACACATCTGTGTTATAACACAAGTGTGCTATATCTATTTTTTAAAATTTCCATTAAACTAGAAGAAACAATACCAGAAAGCAGGATGCTGACTGGTTTTTCTTTATTTTTCCTATTTAAGAGGTAAGCCCGTGGCGAACAAACGTTTTGAAATCGAACTACCAAAAGAAGCTGTTGATGAGCTCCATCTCAAGGATGGCGAGCAATTCGATATTCAGGTTAGCAACCAAGCCTTTAAAGTCTTACCAAATCGAAAAACGGAACAAAATCAAAACCAGCAACTGTCCATCCGTCGCTTTTTAATTCCCTCTATTTTAGCTAGCGCTTTCTTTGCCTTCTTTACTATTTGGCAAAATGAAAACCTAGTGCCACTGACTGGGACAAACTCCATCGCCACTTGGGTGATTTTCTTAGGCGAAATCACCGGAATGGCGACCTTTATGTATACCCATCTTCAAAGTATCCGGATAATGGTCGATCCAGTCAAGAAAAAAGTCGCCCGCCGCTTGGCCCCAACCCTTTTCTTTTCCTTCGCCCTCATTCAGGCCTTCACTTCCGTTGCCCTCTTCTGGGCCATCGGCTATCTGTTTCAGGCGGCCTCCTTTGATTCTCTAACAGCAACACTCATTTTCTTCATCTTCATTTCGGTCGAAAACTACGTCATGATTTACTCAGCGACGTTAATCTCGACGACTTTCATGATGTTTTTGCTCATTATCACCATTGTTTGTGGTGTTTTGGTGGCCATGGTCACCAATTCGCGCCTCCTCTGGTGGCAGCACAACTTTTCTTTTCTCGGCACGGCCAAGGCTGACTTTTCATGGACTTTTAACGCCACATTGATGGTGGCTGGATTGCTTTGGGCAACCTTAATCGATTACCTCTTTGTCCCCATCCAGAACCGAATCCCCAGAAACTGGCGACTCATTTTACTACGTGCTTTTTTGACTTTTGATGCACTTTGTCTCTTTGCCATCGGCGCTCTGCCAAACGACCCCGGCATTTTGCACATTGCCCATGACACCGCCGCCAATTTTTTGATTCTCGGCACCGGCCTACCGATGATTAGCATCCGCTTCTTATTACCCAATGCCTCACGGGAGTTCTTTATCTTCTCCTTTTCAACGGCTATTGGTATGTTGCTATCCTCGCTTCTTTTTTACGGCATCCATTATTTCTCACTAACAGCCTTTGAAATCTTCGTGCTAACGATGGGCATTTCCTGGCTATTACTACTCATGCAAAACATTCACGAACTGTACGAAATAAAAGACAATACTTATTCCTTTACACTCAAAGCCCTCAACTAGGAGAGATTATGTCAGCATACCAAAAGAACATTAAATCAAAAAAACAAACCGCTAAAGGTCCAGACACTCACCGACGCTACCAGCCCCGTCAGGGCGAGGTTTCTGTCAAAGTCGGTCAAAAGTTTCCCTTAACAATCAAGCGCATGGGCATTAATGGAGAGGGAATCGGCTATTTCAAACGTAAAATCACCTTCATTCCCGGCGCATTGCCTGGTGAAGTAGTTACCGCAAAAGTCACCAAGGTTACCGATAAATACTTAGAGGCCAAGATCGTGACAGTCCGTGAACCTTCGCCTGACCGAGTGGTACCCGAGGACCCTGCCGCTGACCTAGTCGGTGGTTTTGAATTGGCTCACCTCTCTTATCCGGCCCAACTGGCCTTCAAAAAGGACTTAATCGTTCAAGCACTGGAAAAGTTCCAACCAAAAGGCTTTCAACAGATTCAGATTCTAGACACTTTGGGCATGGCTAATCCCACCCATTATCGTAATAAGGCTTCGTTACCAATCCGTAAGCTGAAAGGCCAGCTGACCATTGGTCTTTACAAGCGGGGCACCCATGACTTGGTTGACCTACCCGAAATGGCCACTCAAGATCCTCGTACGCTAAAGATTATCCGCCACCTTGGACAAATTCTTGACAAACATTCACTCTCCTTTTACAACGAAAAAACCAAGAAGGGATTAGTGAAAACACTCATCGTTCGGACTAACGAAGAGGGACAGGCCCAGGCCACCATTGTGACCACGGACGATCGATTGCCAGATGAAGACCTCATTATTCAGGACGTTCAGAAGGAACTACCAGAAGTTCAAGGCCTCTTTCAAAATCTAAATGACGGTAGCAACTCGCTCATTTGGGGTGATGAAACTTGGAAACTCTGGGGATCTGACTATCTAAAAGAGGATATCTTGGGCTTAACGTTTAACTTTTCCCCAAGAGCCTTTCTGCAACTCAACTATGAGCAGATGGAAAAAACCTACGAAGTGGCGCTGTCCGCTCTCGATTTGCAGTCAACCGACCGTTTGGTCGACGCCTACGCCGGAGTCGGTACGTTAGGTCTTTCCATGGCTTACAAAGTCAAAGAAGTCCGCGGGATGGAAATCATCCCCGAAGCCGTGGCCGATGCCGAACTGAATGCTCAAGAAAACGGGATTCAAAACGCCCACTACGAAGTCGGTTCCGCCGACCGCGTCTTTAAGAGCTGGGCCAAGGATGGTTTCAAGCCAACGGCCCTAGTCGTTGACCCACCCCGTCCGGGCCTAGAGGTTGACTTAAAACGCGCCATCCTCAAAGCCCGACCAGAAAAGTTTGTCTATATTTCTTGCAATCCTTCGACTTTAGCACGTGACCTACGGGATTTGGATTCCGCTTACAGGGTTGATTACATCCAGCCCGTCGACATGTTTCCGCAAACGCCACGCTGGGAAGGTGTCGTTAAGCTGAGCTTAAAGTAGACTTTATCACCCTTTTTATTACACAGGAGGCAGTTTACATGCTTAATCATGATGGACAGTACTTCGAGCTTTCCTTCAAACAATTTCTTTTTTATTTCATCCTATCGTTAACGCTCGATGCGCTCGGAAACGGCCTCTCCGTTTCTACCAACTTGGGTTCCGCGCCCTGGACAGCTGGCGCCGCGAACTTAGCTAACGTGACGGGCCTCCCCATCACCTTATTTTTGGCCCTAACAACTGTCTTAGTGGCCGTTGCCAACATGTTCTTTGCTCACAAACTTGATTGGCGCCGCTTCTTCGGAAACATTCTCTTTGGCCTGCTTTTCTCATTTCTGGCTGGCTTCTTTACAGGATTTTTCAATCTTTTCCATCTAGTTGCCTACCCACTCTGGGCCAAAATTATTTTGGACATGATTGGTCTAACCACCATCGGCATTGGGATTTCCATTTACCAGCGCGTCAATGTCATCTTGCATCCCATCGATGATTTGACCAACATTCTCCGTTTTTCTTACTTCCACGGATCAGCACCGAAAGCCCAAATGTCCAACTTCGTCGTTGGAATTATGATTTCCTTAGTTTGTTGGTTGCTTTCCGGAACCGTTGTTGCCCTAAACATCGGAACCGCCTTTGCCTTCTTCTGTCAGGGACCAATCATCGCCTGGTCAGACCGCCATATCTTTCCGATGCTTGTTCACGGAAACTTGGACAAGTCTCATAAGGATATACCACAACAACCCCACTAATCAAAATAAAAGGAAGCCAATCATTAGACATGATTGGCTTCCTTTTTTACCTTATTTGTATTGGAAAAAACGCTTTGATAAATCAAGAACAACCCGATTATTCAATATCCAATAGGTCAACACCAGTTGAATTGGATAAAAAATCACGGACTTCAGCAAGCGTGGTGAAAGCATCCCCATAAATACCGACCATGAATGGTGAGGCGAGTATAAGAACATAATCGCCAGGGTATTAATCACGAGATTAATTAACACCGTAATAGCCAAAACGGCCAGCGCAATGGTTAGCCAAGACAGCTTTTGATCTTGGCGCTCCCGATAAAAGAAAGCACCATAGATTAAACCAGCCAAAGCAACCCCAATCGCCATCACCGGCGACCAGGTCCCTCCCGAGATAAAGGTGACTTTAACAAAGTCCGACAAAACCATGACCAGCATAGTCCAGATGGGACCAAACCACTTTCCCATCAAAGAGGATGCCAGGAACACAAACGAGATTCGAAGAATCTGCGTTGTGATTGATACCCGACCCAAGATGAAGGAAAGGGCGATCAGAGCAGCCAGTAAAACCAGTTGCTGGACGGACAAGATGGGCAGTCCCCACCTTGAAAAACGCGTGCGTGTATTGTTCATATGATTGAACCTCCTCAAAGGAACGTTCACCTGGATTGGTGAATGCGAAACCCGTACCGCACATTAACTGTTTCGTCGCTGGCCCACATTCCGTTTCCAGCGCACTTAACGCACGGGTTCCTACCCCATAAATTGTTGGCGTTCGCTAGCAGAACGCCGCTTCCTATTATAGCAGGTTTTATAAAAGCCCCTCGACCAAAGTCATTTCGAAAAGCTCCTAAAATACCTATGCTATACTAAATAAAACAATCAATACAATATCCCAACTTATAAAGGAGACAATTTCATGAAAAAGTTCCTCGAAAAACACTTTATCTGGTTTTTATTGGCCATCATGGTACTTGAGGGACTCAACTTGTTCAGCCCACTTGGCAAAAATCCGATTATTAGTATTTTCTTCAATCTGGCAATCTTAATCTGTTCCGTCCTTCTTATAATTGGCGTCCGTTCGAATAAGAAGAAATAATTATTAATCACTTCGATGACCATTCGTCATATAGGCCAAGTAACTTGCTAGAGAAAGGGGCTACTATTATAATAAAGGCAAAGGAAAAAGCGACTGAGCGCTAACTCAACCGCTTTAAGTAGACCCACAAAGTGGTGGCGGCCCCTTTTAATAATGACTTAGTAATCATCTCGACCGGTCAAAGCGGAGATGGTTATTTTTTTTGGCTTAACTTAATAAGTTCAACAACTAACGTGATGAGCATGACGATAAGAATCGCAAAAGCTACCACCAGTTGAAGAGTGTCCATCACTGGAACCACCCAGGCACCTCCTTTCCATAGGATTGAACGTTATGGTCGTTGACCATACGCATCACCTCCTCTTAGGGGGAGCGCCACCATCTTCACTTGTCTACTATGCCGTCATTATAGCAATCAAAAAAATAAAAATCATCGATTATCCCTATTATGCCAACGTTTATTGAAAATCTAAGTTTTAAAAAAGGACAGGTTGATTACCTGTCCTTTTCATTTACATCTTTGCTTCCAAATCAACGTCCGGATATTTATCCTTAAACCAATTCAAAGCAAATTGGTTTTCAAAAAGGAAGACTGGCCGGTCATAGCGGTCTTTCACCAAAAGGTTACGTGATGAGGCCATCTTTTCGTCAACCTGGTCTGGGTTGATCCAACGTGCGACCTTTGAACCGATTGGTTCGAATTGAATGGCCACGTTGTATTCGTTTTCCATTCGGAATTTAAACACTTCGAACTGCAATTGTCCGACAGCACCAAGAATGTATTCGTTGGAGTTCCAAGACTTATAAAGCTGAATCGTTCCTTCCTGTACCAACTGGGTGATTCCCTTGTGGTAGGACTTCTGCTTCATGACATCCTTAGCAATGACTTTGTTAAAGTATTCTGGCGTGAAGGTTGGTAAATCAGGGAAAGTCAGCTTTTTCTTACCCGAATAAATCGTGTCACCAATCTGGAAATTCCCGGTATCGTAGACCCCAATGATATCGCCAGGAACGGCATCTTGAACGTTTTCACGTTCTTCGGCCATGAACTGGGTCACGTTGGCCAAACGAAGCTTCTTGCCTGTTCGAGACAATGTGACATCCATCCCCTTCTTGAATTCACCCGACACAATCCGTACGAAGGCGATGCGGTCACGATGTCGGGGATCCATGTTGGCCTGAATCTTAAAGACAAAACCTGAGAACTGGTCATTGGTTGGCTCAATTAACTGATCATCAACCGTTTCAACGGCAGCTGGTTCCGGTGCGTACTGCAAGTATTGCTCCAAGAATTCCGTCACACCGAAGTTAGCCAATGCAGATCCAAAGAAGACCGGGGTCAATTTTCCATGTTCCACGGCATCCTTGTCAAAGTCGTTTCCAGCATCTTCAAGCAATTCCACTTCATCCATCCCCTCAGCCATCACTTCGGGCTGGTCAGAAGCGTTTTTAAACGGAATTAATTCCTTTTGGCGTAGATCGTAAATTCCTTGCAAAATCTGTCCCGAACCAATGGGCCAATTCATCGGGAAGGCTTGGATTCCAAGCGTCGTTTCCAATTCATCAACCAAGTCCAACGGTGCTCGAGCGTCGCGGTCAATCTTGTTAAAGAAGGTAAAGACCGGAATCCCACGCTTTGAGACAATCTCAAAGAGTTTCTTTGTCTGGGGCTCGATTCCCTTGGCCGCATCGACAACCATGACAACCGAATCCACGGCCATCAACGTTCGATACGTGTCTTCCGAGAAATCTTCGTGTCCTGGTGTGTCCAGAATGTTAATTCGCTTCCCATCGTAGTCAAACTGCAAGACAGAAGAGGTAACCGAAATTCCACGCTGCTGCTCGATGGCCATCCAATCAGATGAAGCCAGCTTCTTCGCGCCACGCCCCTTGACCGTTCCCGCTTCACGAATCACACCACCATGGAGCAAAAGTTGCTCCGTCAAAGTCGTTTTACCCGCATCAGGGTGAGAGATAATGGCGAATGTTCGCCTTGTTTTCAATGCTTCTTTAAAGTCTGTCATAATATCCTTATTCTACCGGAAAAAAGCAGCTAGGGCTAGACGCAATGTCTGCCTTAGCTGCTTTTTGTGGATTCTTTATGAGAAGAAATTTCTTTACGAACTTGTCTTTCGTTTAATTTAGAAAAGCTATTCTAACTTAAACCTTTTACTTACGAGGGTTTCCAGACTTCGTTGGGGTATCTGAAGTAACACCAAGTTGAGCATAAAGGTCGTTACCAGCATTTGTTGTCAATCCCGTTGCATTGTCTGATGTAAATCCTGTAACGCGGCCGTTAACCAGTGAAGCGTTTATTGGGGTCGTCGTTGGGATGACGTAAGCGTTATCATCAACAACAGTCTTCTGGAAGTCCTTGATGTCTTGAATCATAGTGCTGTCTGAACTTGCATTATCCGTGTCGCTAAGGTTCTTAGCAACCTTGTCTGAAACAACGTGACCCATGTTGTACTTAGCTGACGTCGCCCAGAGCTGTCCGAATGAAGGAACCGTTCCCTCGGACCAACCGGCAATTGTCACATCCCAATCCTGGTTCGTTCCAGTCGTCATGATGGATGACCAAGTTGCGAAGTCAATTAACTTATCCTGATAGAGCTTTGCATCGATACCAGCAGCCTTCCATGCTGCGATGTAGGCCTTTGCCTGGGCCTCCGATGTTGTGCTTCCAGTACGAGCCATGAAGGTAATTGTCAGTTTCTTACCATCCTTGTAGTAGTAACCATCAGATTCCTTCTTGTAGCCAGCCTTCTTCAGATACTCGCCAGCCTTTTCAGGATCACCTGAAGACTTAGAGTTGTATCCCTTAACGGACTTGTTGTAGAAGTCCTTCTTCAAATCAGACTTTGAAACGATTGTGTTTGTTGCTTCTTGGAAGCCATTTGAGTACTTCTTGGCGATGTCACCAGTGTTCATGGCATAACCAATGGCCTTACGGACGTTCACATCTTGAAGCGGTGTCTGACGATCTTGTACGTTGGTCTTCTTTTCCTTGTCGTAGTGGCCAAGGTTAAAGTATGCTTCATAGTACTGAGAAGCATAAGAACCAACAGAAGCATAGCCCTTCGCATTGTTGTACTTAGCCAACTGATCCTTATTACCATCTTTCCAAAGGGAAGATGGTACAGAAGTAACCACATCAAACTTCTGCTTTGACAAGTCATTTTCAAGCTTTGACTGGTCATCGTTAACATGATACTCAATTCCACTCAGGCGAGCAGCCTTACCCCAGTAATATGGGTTACGCTCGTACTTAACAACAGAATCAGAAGAAACTGACTTTACCTTGAAAGCGCTAAATGACAGTGGGTGCTTCGTTACCTTATCAGAAGTTGCCACCTTATCGTCAGCAACATCCTTCAAATCGTGGTATGGAAGGGCGTATGATGGCACACCATCACCCCAGTTCACACCAGCTGGAAGTGAGCTGTAAGAAACCGTCAACTTCTTGCCGTCTTCTCCGTTATCAAACTTGATTCCAGAGATGGACTTGGCTTTACCATTTTGGAAGTCTTCCATTCCCTTAATTACAAGGTAACTAGAAGTGAAGTTCTGTGATGCCTCTTCGTTCGTTGCAAGCTTTTCCAATGAGTACTCGACGTCCTTGGCCGTCACATCCTTGCCGTCCGACCACTTCAAGTTGTCACGCAACGTGATGGTAACTGTCTTGTTATCCTTGTCAACCTTCATGTTGGCAGGACCGCCATCCTTCACCTTTCCATTACTATCCGTATAGAAAATTTGATTACTTGCAGGTGCTAACTCACTCTGAACAGCTGCTGCCTGAATAAATTCGCTGTACCCGGAAAAAGTAACGGGGTCCGAAGCGTTTCCAGGAGTTGAAACCTTCAAGACGCCACCTTTAATTGGTGACTTAGAGTTTTTAAAATCTCCCTTGAACGATCCAGCTGATACGGCCTTTGAGGCTGTATCATAGCCCTTTGAATTCATGGCGAACACTCCGAAGCCCACAGCAGCAACAATTAATGCGCCACCAACTCCGAAGGCCACCTTCTTTTTTACACTTACCATGTGGTCCTTCCTCCAATAAAATATGACGCGAATCGCTTCAAGTCATTTAGGTTGTTTTTATCATAACCATGTGTCATGAGAATGTCAACATTTTTTAATATTATTTTAATTAAAACGTGTTATTTCATTGTTTGACGCTGATCTAATGCTCTTCGACATACCTGTCCAAGGACAACAAATCCGAAAGTCAGAACAATCAAAATAATTGTTACCGGTACCCAAAGCCACCAACGAGCATAAATCGTCGAGGCCGAACCATTCAAAACTTGCAGCATAGATCCAAGTGAACTAGTTCCGTGCTTTAAACCAAATCCCAGGAAGGTTAATCCCGTTTCAATTCCAATCGAACCAGCCAAAGTTAATGAATAGTCCGAAATGATTGTCGATGAAATGTTTGGCAAAATACCAGAAAAGATAATCTTGTACCACGGTGTTCCAGAGATTTTAGAAGCCTGAACATAATCACGGTTAACCTCTGAAAGTGTCAATGTTCGAACCAAACGAACATTGGCTGGCCAAGAAATGAGTGACAAAATTAAAATCAGAGACCAAATGCCCATTCCCTTTGAAGTGGAGAAGATAATCGCCAAAATCATGATCAAAGGCATAATTAACCAAAAATCAATGATTCGCATGGCTAACCAGTCTGCCCATCCGCCAAAATAACCAATAATCATACCGAAGAAAATGGAAATGGCCGTAATCAATGTCGCCACACCAACTCCAATAATCAGGGAATTCTTAGCAGAAGCAATTAAGGTCAAAATAAAATCGGCACCAGAATCCGTTGTTCCTAAAATATGACCACCTGTCAAAGGTGGCAAATCAGCATTCAAAATATCGGACATTGTTCCGATGTTTGAAGGAACGAAGAATTGTCCAACAAAAATAATAACGAATAAAGTGACCAACATGATGAGAGCGGTCAAACCCAACCCATCGTGTTCAAGTTCGGCTGAGAAGTTTTTAAAAAAACGTGAGCCAAAACGTTGTTTTGATTTTTCCATTTTAAAACTCCTTACTTTACTCGAATACGTGGATCAACCCAGGCAGAAATAATATCTGACAGGAGACCACCAAATAGTGACAAAATTCCTTGAAGCAGCATCAAAGCCGTAATAATCGTGTAATCACGACCTGACAGCGCTTGAACAAAGAGGGCTCCTAATCCTGGATAACCAAAAACAGTTTCAGCAAACATGGCTCCCCCTAGAACACCAGTGATGGAGTAGCCAATTCCAGAAGCAATTGGCAGGAAGGCATTTCGCAGAATGTGCTTACGGAAAACATCCTTAATTTGGACACCCTTTGCACGGGCTGTTCGAACGTAATCCTGCGCTTGTTGATCCAGCAAGTTAGAACGTAGGTATTGAAAGACACTGTTCGTTGAGAACAAGGCAATCGTTAAGGCTGGAAGGAAAGCGTGATAGAGGTTCCCAAAGAAATTCGTAAAGAATCCCTGAGTTTCATCAATTCCTGTTCCAGAACTTGGAAAAATCGGAATAACATAGACAAACAAAACCATCATCACAAAATAAAAGACAAAGGATGGCACGGCTGATGTCAACGTATTCCATACAACCAAGAATTTATCGATACGCTTGTTCTCATTCCGTGCTGAAATAAGTGCCTGGCTCATGGCAAAGAAGTAGGTCAAAATCGTTGCAATGATTCCCATTGAAACAGTTGGCCAAATACGCTGACCAATAATTTCTGAAACAGCAACACCCTTGTTAACGGTGTAAGAAGTACCAAAGTCACCATGGAATACGTTAACAACCCAGCGAACGTATTGTTCGTACCATGGCAAATCAAGACCTGCGGCATGCCGCATTCGCTCAATTGTTGCCACATCAGAGTTAGGGTTCAAGTTTCCGTAAAATGGATCCCCAGGCATTAACTGGGCCAACATAAAAATCAAAATCGAAACGAAGAAGATTTGTGGCAGCATAATTAATACACGCCGTACAATTGTTTTAAACATAATTACTCGTTCTCCTCTCGTACAGCGACAAAGTGTGTACCCGTCCGTTGGACTAAGCCATATGCACGAAGTGGGGCACTATTTTCTTCGTAATAAGCCCACTTCTTCTCATCAAAGTCACGTTCGTTTGCTTCTCGTTCAGCGCGCTTCGCTTCACGACCAGCAACTGTTTGACTTGGAATGGCTGCCAACAGACGCTTTGTATAGATATGTTCTGGATGTTCAAAAATATCTTCCGTCGTTCCAACTTCAACGAAACGTCCATGGTGCATGATTGCAATGGTATCAGTCATGTAACGAACAACACCCAAATCGTGCGAAATGAAAAGGAAAGAAATACCATAAGTCTTTTGAATTTTCTTCATAAAATTCAAAACCTGCGCTTGCACTGACAAGTCCAAAGCCGATACAGGTTCATCCGCAACAATCAACTTTGGGTTTGTTGCTAACGCACGAGCCACGACGATTCGTTGCCGCTGCCCACCAGAGAATTGGAAGGGATACTGACTAACCGTTCGTTCAGGAAGACCCACAATGTCTAGCAATTCAAGCACTCGTTCGTCAATTTTTTCTTTATCAAAGGAACGCTCATTCTCTGATTTTCCAGCACCAATTTTAGCTGGCACTCCAAAATTTTTGAGGGGTTCTGCCAAAATCTCACCAATTGTTTTACGAGGATTCAAAGACGATTGACTGTCCTGGAAAACCATCTGAACTTCCTTGTTAAAATTGATCTTCCTTTTTTGCTTGATTGTCGTGACATCCTGGCCCTTATAAAAGATCTTGCCAGCTGTCGGATCTTCTAATCCAACAATCGTCTTCCCAATCGTACTCTTACCAGAACCAGATTGACCAACCAATCCATATGTCTTTCCTTCTTCAATTGTCAAAGACACATCATCGACTGCCTTGATATAACTAACAATTCGGTTAAAAAAGCCGGCCCGTTCTGGATAGTAGACTTTTAAGTGTTCAATTTTTAGTAAGTCTGCCATGACTAGTCCTCGTTCCTATTTACATCATCAAAGCTAAAGTCCTTCCAAGCTGTTCCACGAACAAAATGGCCTGGTTCCACCTCTTCCATCTGTTCAGGAACATCGGCGTTAACGACTTTTTCGTCTAACCAAGGAACCCGCTGCAAGAAGGAATCCTTATTAAAGTCCATTTCTGCAAGCGATGGCACCGTTCCTGGAATGGAATATAATTCTTCTCCTGGACGCACATTATTGGGATCCGCCTTCAACAGTGAACGCGTGTAAGGATGCTTAGGGTTTTCAAAAATTTGTTCAACCGATCCTTTTTCAACAATTTGACCCGCGTACATAACTGCAACGTCATCCGCTAACTCCGAAACAACGTCCAAATTGTGAGTGATTAGCAGCACTCCAGCATCCTTTTTCTTTTGAATATCCTTAATTAACTCAAGAATCTGCGCCTGAATAATAGCATCGAGGGCAGTTGTTGGCTCATCGGCAATAATCAAATCAGGTTCGTTAGCAAGCGCAATGGCAATCATGACACGCTGACGCATTCCACCTGACAATTGGTGAGGATACTGATCAGCTACTCGTTTTTCTTCATCGATTCCAACATCATTTAGAAGCGTTCGAACACGATTTTTAACTTCTGGGTTGTTCTTATCATGAACCGTAATCGCTTCCGCAATTTGATCACCAATTTTCATCAACGGATTTAGTGATGAAAGCGGATCTTGGAAAATCATTCCCACGGATACGCCACGATAATCATCAAATTCTTTTTCCGATAGTCCGACTAATTCTTTGCCAGCGACCTTAATCGATCCTGACACCTTAGTATATTCTGGATTATGAAGTCCCATAATACTTGTTGCAAAGGTGGACTTTCCAGAACCAGATTCACCAACAAGTGCTAAAACTTTTCCACGGTTAATTGTAAGATTAATACCTGAAATTGCTTTTAAATATTCATTGTTAATTCGAAAATCAACTGAAACATCATTTGCTTCCAATAATTTTTCTGCCATCGGCCATAACTCCTCGTTGGATTTAAAGAAATTATATCATCTATTTTTAATTAAAATCCAGATAAAAAGCTACTTTTTCATTTAAATTTAATAAATAGGCAATAGACTTTATATTAATACGCATTCTTGAACAAAATAAAAAAGCCCATATAATGGGCTTTTTGTCTAATTTCATACAACTGTACTTCTGAAATTCTTAGCCAAATAAATGGTATAGACAAATCCAACCATAATCGTCAGCAACATGGCCAACCAAGCAAATTGATCCGAAATCATTGCAGCAATTCCTGCAACAGCCGGACCAGCTGGAACACCTAAGCCAACAATGGACATAAAGGCGCCTAATCCACCGCCGATTTTATCGTCTGGTAACAAGTGGACAAGGAAAGCATCCAACTTCGGACCAGAAACCCCTTGTAAATAACCGTCAAGTAGAATAGCGACAATTAAAAAATACACCGATGGCGCCCAGAGAAAACTAACGGGAACTAGAGCAAACACAAACATTTCAATGATAAAGTTCTTCTCTAAAGGCATTTTGAACAAAAACGGCATTGGGAAAATAGAGCCAACAATCAATCCAAGCACAAAAGCTGCCTGAACAACACCAATGGTGAAGGCATAATTACCAATGAAAAAATCTGACCGATGAATAAGAGTAATGCTAGCCAAAGTATTTTGATACGAGCCCACTAAGTTAAAAAGAATGAACAGCAAGATAAAATGCTTCATTTGCGGAATCGAATTCACTAGCGCAAAATTTCCTTTCATCTCATGGAAAAAGTTCACTGTGACTTTTCTAAGGGAATCTTTTTCTTCTTTCTCCGCGGGAATGTCATTCACTTTTACATCTTTATCTTCCTTCACTCCACGTAAAATGAAGAACGAAAATAAGTAGGAAACGGCATTAATGACGGTAAAGAGCGCAAAGTCTTGGTGCACGGCAGCTAATAAAATCGCGCCCAGCGGTCCTGCCACTAACTCCATTGTCGAAGTCACCCCAGACTCAAAGCCACGAACACGAGCTAAGTCTTCTTTTGTTGTAAAGCGCTTTAACAAAATCGTTGCTAAGGACATACTAATCTGTGCAAAGAAAGAAGAAGAGAAGATGATCAATAGAACTAGTCCAAAGATTAACCAACTTTCATTGACGTTAATAAAGCAAGACATCACAAGGTAGGCAGCAAATTGAAAAATACGAACCCAAAGCATCCCCTTAACTTTATTCTTAATTCGATCCGCAATGTGTCCAGTTAAAAATGCCAATAAATACGGCAGTGTCAAAATCGTTTCAGCCGTTGCAATGGCCAGTTTTGCGTCTGGCGCTTTCGAGGCATAAACGATGAAAACGATGCTAAACAGTAACGAGCCAACCATGTTGACAATTATGGAAAAGAACATCCGCTGAACGGCCGCCTTTTGTCTAAAAATTATCATAATACTCTCTCATTTTTATCTCATTTATATAGAGTAAATATATGTTATTTAGCATTTTATGTCAATTTATATTTTCTAATACAAAAAAAAGTCATCACACCAATTGATGTAATGACTTTTTCATTTAGTAATTAAGCTTCCGGATTTTCCTTGTAGGACAAGGCCGCCACGTTCAGTGTTTTATCGGCGAGGTCCTTGGTGAAGGAGGTTTCGTGGGAAACGATGATGGCGTTTCCTGGGAAGGCTTTGATGGCCTTGTAAAGGGCGTTTTTCGTTTCTTCATCCAAGTGGTTGGTTGGCTCATCGAGGATGAGGAAGTTGGATGGCTTCATCTCCATGATGGCCAGCTTAACCTTGGTCTGCTCCCCTCCAGACAACTGGAACAGGGGCTTTTGCGCGTTTTCGGCATTGATGCCGGCACCTGCGAGGCGCTGACGCAATTCTTTGGGCATGATGGTTGGAAAGAGGTCCTGCATCGCCTGTAACGGCGTCTGCTGGTCGTTATCCCAGTCCAGGTCCTGATCAAAGTAGTTCACTTTGGCGGATGGTGAGAATTCCACCGTACCACCCAGTTTCGGGATGTCCCCCAGAATGGACTTGATCAATGTTGACTTACCAGCTCCGTTGAATCCAGCAAAGACTAACTTTTCTTCCGTACGAATTGAGAAAGTCACGGGTTCCAGAATTGGCTGGTCATACCCAACGGACAGGTTGGTCACCGTCAAAGCAGCGGCAGACTGTGAGTTCACGTATGGGAAGTTAAACTTCGCCTTCAGGTTCTCCTGAGGTGGTTCCACCTTATCCATCCGGGCCAGCATCTTTTCACGAGAACGGGCCTGCTTCGAAGTTGAGGCACGGGCCTTGTTCTTCGCAATGAATTTTTCAGCCTTAGCAATCTCGTTTTGTTGCTTCTCGTATTCACGAATTTGCTGGTCGGCGCGTTCAGCTTTTTGTCGCATGGCCTTTTGGAAAGAACCACGGTACTTGGTGATCTTTCCGAAGGAAACGTCCGCGATGGCGTTCGTGACTTTGTCTAAAAAGTCAAAGTCGTGGGAAATAATCATTGCCGCACCCTGATAGTCCTGCAAGAATCCTTCCAACCATTCGATGTGGGCCACATCCAAGTAGTTGGTGGGCTCATCCAAAATGATGACGTCATCGTTTTCAAGCAGGAGCTTGGCCAAGATAACCTTGGCACGTTGACCACCCGACATGTGTTCGAGTTCGCGGTCACGGCCAATGGCTTCCAAGCCCAAACCAGAAATCACGCGCTCGATTTCGGTGTCGACATCGTAAAAGCCGGCAGCGTCCAGCTCTTCTTGAAGCCGGCCGGCCTTTTCGAGGAGTTTATCCTCGGCCGTGGCGGCGTACTTCTCGTAGAGCGCCGTCATTTTATCCTGCTTATCGTAGAGATCTTGGTAAGCGGTATGCAAAAAGTCCACCAGGGTCATCCCCGCTGGAATCTCCGCGTACTGGTCCAGGTAACCAATCTTCAGGTTCTTGGCCCAGTCAATCTTTCCCTCAAGTGGCAACACCTGTCCGGTTAAAATCCGGATTAACGTTGATTTACCAGCCCCGTTTTGACCGACAATTCCCATGTGTTCGCCGGCCTGGAGCTCCAGATCCGCCTTATCGTATAATGTTTTTTCTGCGTAGGCCATCGTGAGCCCACTTACTTCTAATAATGCCATAAGCCTAATTCTAGCACATTTTGCCCCATTTCCATAGCAAAGCAGCACGGCATGCCCTATACTAATACGTGATACGAAAGGAAGATCCGAATGAAAGCACGCAAATTAAACAAAAAGACCATTCCCGCCCAAGATAAAAACCGGGCCTACCGTTTCTGGCGGGACGTTTTTGACCTTCCACAGGTCGGTGCACAAAGTGAACGGCGTCTGGCCGTTGATCACGAAGAATTGACTTTTGTTGATGGTCCGGCCGAAGCTGGTTTTGAACTACTCGTTCGCGATCACGAAAGCACCCTTCAGCAACATTTTAAGAACAACTTTGTCTCGGTGTTGCAACGTGAAGAACGCTTTGGTCACAAGGTTGCCTTGACGGTTCAAGACTCCGAAGGAAACCAGGTGGTTGTCGAAGGAAACCTTGATTAATTTCCCTTTTTTTCAGTAAAAATACTTGCCTAGTACTAGTTGTCATGCTACAATAATATCTGTTGTTTGAAACAAACTGGTTAGTTAGCTCAGTTGGTAGAGCAACGGACTCTTAATCCGTGGGTCCAGGGTTCGAGCCCCTGACTGACCATCATAAAAAAAGACCAACACTTCGGTGTTGGTCTTTTTTTATTATTTTTTTGTTCGGAACAATTGCGGAACTTGCGGAATAAAGTAAACCACGCTCATCTTCAAAAACAACGAAAACACACTTCCCATCAACATACCCAATGAAAAACTGGTATTAACAGCTGTCGGAATACCATCAATTTGGCTAATGAAGTATAGGAAAGCAATGGCCAATGCTAGTAGGGCCCACTTATTTCGATAAATCACCACCGGCTTTTGTACCGTTAAATAAAGCGTGATAACTGATACCAATAGAATAATTGCCGCCACGGTTGTCACTTGGCTCGGCAAAGTAACGTAGCGTGACAAAAGACCGATTGCCAAACAGACAATACTGATGCAATAGGCTAATGCATATAGGTACTGTTGCCGGACAGACTGCCGATCAACGCTTTCAAAGTGTGCTAACATTTCTTGATCCTCCTTCAATAATTCATCTAAAGAAACATGATAACGGTCACTAATGGTGACGATATCTTGAATACTGGGGTAACTCTTTCCCTTTTCCCAATTAGAAATTGTTTGTCTGGTTAGATGTAAATCTTGCCCGAGTTCTTCTTGCGTTAGGTTAAAAGTCGTTCGGATTCGTTTGATCTTTTCTCCGATTTGCATGCTGTACGCACCTCCCATGCCTCTAAACTAGCAATAATTGGCTGATTTTGGTAGCAAAAGAAGTTAACATTGCCTTTGTTAACGACTTTTCCCTGCTAATAAGAAAAAACACCAACCGTTTTGTAACAACCGCTGGTGCTTTTCCAAAATTGTTTCTACTGACGATATACTGCGTAATCCATGTTACCACCGTTGTAAGCATAGGCCGTCTGGTAGTTCCAAACCGAAACCGCCGCACCTTCCTGCTCACCGTGTGCGTAGTTAACTGAAATGGCGTTTTGACCATCCGTCATAACCTGAACGTGACCAGCCGATCCCGCCGATGCACCGGGCGTTCCCCAGATGACAATATCGCCACGCTGGGCATCCCAGGGTTGGTTATTGGCAATTAACTGGTACCCGTTTTGAGTAAGATAGTTCGGTAACGTATCCGTATTGTATAGGTATGCCGGCTTCGATGCCCCGGCCTCGTACAACGCTTCGGTCATTGACCCTGAACAATCGGCCGTACCATCGGTCCCATTACGTGAACCGGACATATCATAAGTCAGCTGACCCATGTGGTTGTAGAACCAGTTGATAACAGCTTCGGAATCAACGCCCTGTCCAGTCGTTGTGTTAGCCGTTGGCACTGCTGTCGCCTGGCCAGCCTCATCTGCTCCACCCACCGCAGCGGTCACCTCCGTGTTAGTGGGTGCTGTCGGTTCCTCTTGGTTGGCCACGGCTGGCTCAGCTTGGCCCGCTTGACCAGTGGCAACCGGATTGGCCATTGGCGTAACCACTGGCTGACTCTGCGTTGCATCCGCTGACAAAGTCGTTGGCGCAACAGCAGCAATAGTACTTGTTTGTTGAGCAACAGGCTGTGCAGTTGGCTGTTCTGCCGCTGTCGTTTGGCTAGCTGTTGTCTGCTGTGCCTGTGCTGGAGCCGCTTGGCCATCCGCTACTTCAGCCGTGCTGTTGGTAGCCTCTTGCCCCTGACTGGCAACGGAATTATTGGTCTGTTTCGTGCCAGACTGGCTCGCATTCCCATTCGTCGCGTCCTGTTCCGCTGTGGCCGTGGCTGTTTTCGCGTTTAGCTGAGCAGCCTGTCCGGACTGAGGCTGAGTCGTTTGCGTTGTAGCTTCCGTCGTTTGGTTAACGACCGTCTTCGCCTGCTCAGCACTACTTACCACTGGTTGTACGGCAACTGAAGGCTGTCCTTCCAGGTTAGTGTTCTGACCGTTCGATTGTTGGTTTGCCTCCGTTGACACGGTTGGCGTTCCCGGCTGCACAATCACAAGGTTTTGATCGCCATGACCGAAATCAGCTTGTACCGCTTGCTGGTTATCGTTCAGCAAACCGGCTGCTTGTAGCTTTTGAATCAATTCAGCCTGTTGCCCCAGTTTTTGTCCGGCAATCAGTAAGCCATGGTCGGTCAAGCCGAGTTCCCCTGCGGCCGTATCCGGCGTCGTTTGAAAAGCCTGAGCAATGGCCGAGAGCGTATCTCCCCACTGCACCTGGTAATCAGCTAATTGACTAACGCCCTGCTTCTGCACAGCTTGTTGCACGGTGGCAACGGAATTCGCCGTCCATGAAGTTTGCGTCGTTGTTTTACCATTACCCGTCGACAAGTCATTGGCCGAAGCGGTTGAAAAATTAACGAGCGCACTTCCTGCCATGACAGCACCCGTTGCCGCCAGGGCACTGGCTCCAAGCGAGACAACTTGACGCTGACGAGGCGCCTTTTTCTTTTTGTTCTTCATGTTTTATTCCTCCTTTTGTTTCGAACTAGTCTTCTCCAGCCTAGCAAAATTTCGCACGGCAATTGCTTAAAACAGCCAGTCTTAAACACAGCTTAACCATTTTTGCTAAAAGGAAAAAAGATTAACTTGATCGGAACAAGTTTGGCTTTGAAATCAACCTTTTCTGCTTAACTACTTGACTTTTTACCGATTCATTAAGCACAAAAAAAGCAGCGCAATGCGCTGCGGAATCCGTTAATCTTGTATATCGAGCGATGATGAGTGCCCTGGACCAGCCTGTTCAGGATTGTAATAGGCAATGGCCGCGTTCACAGCCGCCGGTGCCTGGCCAAAGCCCGTGGCAATCAAATCGACGTGATCAGGGTACGACGTGACATCCCCGATCGCAAACAGACCCGGCTGCTTGGTTTTCACATGGTCTTCGACACGCAAGCCAGCCTGGTCCCAATCGAGGTCAATTGCCCAGTGGCGCTCCGCTTGACCGGCCGTTTTGAAACCGTACTGAACGATGAGTCGGTCAACCGTCAACTCTTCGCTCTGTTGATCATCCTTCGGATTGGTCAACGTTAAGACAAGTTGCCCGTCTTTTTTTGCCACCGCCTCACTCACCTTAAAGGGCGTTTTTTTCGTCACCTTGGCCGATGCCAGTGCCTTAACGGACTGTTCCAAAGCTCGGAAGGCCTCCCGACGATGAATCAAGTAAGTTTTATCCGCAACGGATGCTAACTCCGTTGCCAAATCCACCGCTGAATCACCGCCCCCTAAAACCGCAACCGTTTGCCCTTGAAAAGCGGCTAAATCGGGTGCCGAGTAGGAAAGTCCCGCCGTTAATAGTTCCGCTTCGTTTGCCACCTGCAAACGCCGTGGTTCAAAGGCCCCCTTACCAGTTGCCAGAATAACGGACTTACTTTGCAGGATTTCCTCGCCATCATTAATGGTTAATTGGTAGCCACTGTCAGTGCGCACAAGGTCCGTTACGCGACACCCCCGTTGAATCGGTAAGTCGAAGCGTTTTGCTTGCTTGACTAAGCCATCAATCAATTGGCGACCTGTATCGCCAGCCAAGCCAGCCACATCCCAAATCTTTTTATCTGGATAAAGAGTGGCCACTTGCCCACCCAAAGCATCCTGCGCCTCTAACAAGAGCACGTTCGCATCCCGTAGGGAAGCGTAATAACCAGCAAAAAGGCCAACTGGTCCGGCACCAACGACAATAATATCGTACATTTTTGACATTTTTATCCTCATTATACGGAAAAAACCGTTTTTATCTGTTTTTAAACCCAAAAAATCAAGAAATTTTGCTATACTTATTGTACCGAACCTAAGGAGACTTTCAATGGCACAATACAAAATGATTTTAGACCTTGATACCGGTATCGATGATGCTTTAGCCCTGGCCTATGCGGTTGGACATCCAGACATCGAACTAATCGGGATTATCGCTTCCTACGGGAATAACCTAACGGACGTGACGGCTCAAAATTCCCTCAATCTCTTAGACCTCTTGGGAGCGTCTGACGTACCCGTCTTCTATGGTGCCAGTCATTCGACGACCACTGACGACTTTACCGTCATGGAAGTTTCCAAGACGATTCATGGCCAAAACGGTGTGGGTGACGTCGAGGTGCCGACTTCGCCTCGCCAGTTGGCTGAACAGTCCGGCATTGACTTTTTGATTGATGCCGCCCATGAGTTCAAAGACCAGTTAGTTTACTTGCCAACTGGTCCCATGACAAACCTAGCCTTGGCCCTTCAAAAGGATCCAAGCATTGCCCAATTGATTGGTCAAACGACGTTGATGGGTGGGGCGTTAACGGTGCCTGGTAACGTCACTCCGTTCACGGAAGCCAACATTAACCAAGACCCTGAGGCCGCTGACGTTGTCTTCCGAAAGCAAGAAAATCTGACAATGGTGGGCCTCGATGTCACCCTCCGCACGCTCTTAACCAAGAAACATACGGCTGAATGGCGAGCACTGGGGACACAAAAGGGGCAACTCTATGCCGATATGATGGACTACTACATCGACGCCTACTTCAACCTTGATATCGATAAGCGTGGGGCTGCTCTCCACGATCCGTTAGCCGTTGCCGTGGCTGTTGAACCCGACTATGTCGAGACACTGCCACTCAACATGAAGGTAACCACTGACCGTGTGTCCGGCGATTATGGTCGAACAATCGGAAATACCGACAAGCTCTTAGACAAAACCACATCAAAGGCTGCTGTTTTGGTTGACCAAGACCGTTTTGTTTCTGACTTCCAGCAAATGATGCTGACCGTTCTCTCAGATTAAAAATCTTTTCAAATAAGAAAGGCTTCGCCAATTGGCGAAGCCTTTTTCTTTTACTTACTTTCCTGAAACTTCGGCTAATTTGTCGTCAATCATTTGCAAGACTTTTTCACGAGCCGCTGCGTCTTCCACAAAGTTCAGTTCGTCGCCATTAATCAACAACTTAGGGGAACGATCATACTGGTCAAACCAGTTTTCATATCGGGCGTTCAAGTCCTTATAGTATTGATAAAGCTCAGGGTCCTGGTCCACTTGTTCATATGGTCGACCACGTTTGGCGATTCGTTCCAGCATCGTTTCTAACGAAACACGCACGTGAATGAGAAGGTCCGGCGTTTTCAACCGGTTGTCGTCATCCACTTCTTCCAGGACATTGTTGACAAGATCCTTATAAATCTCAACTTCTGTTTGTGTGGCACGACCAAGGTCAGCGTTTAACTGAAAGAGCAACGAGTCTTCGAAAATCGAACGATCGATAATCGCCCGTTCTTCTTCCTGCGCTTCCGTGATTTGGTCCAAGCGACTGTTTAGGAAGTAAACCTGTAGTAAGAAGGCATATTTTTTAGGGTCTTTGTAAAATAAAGGCAGAATTGGGTTGTTATCAACACTTTCATAATAAGCCTTCGCATCAAGGTGTTCGGCTAAAATTTCCGTTAACGACGTCTTCCCCGCACCAATTGTTCCTGCCAATACAATCATGATTTAATCTCCTAAACTTTCACTTTTTTTAGTATAGCAAAGTTATTCGAACACCAGTAGTCTTGACTTTTCGAAATCGCCCTTAACCTCAATCAAAAACGCTCAAGCAGGCTGCCTGAGCGTTTTTTACAGTTTCATGACTTTTTATGATTGTAACGTTTGGTTCAACTTGATTGTTACCGTCTTCTTCTCACTACCACGGTAATACGTCAACTTCACCTTATCGCCAACCTTATGCGTATAGAGCTTCTCGCGGAGATCAGCTTGCGTTGACACGCTCTTGCCGTCAATGCCAACAATCACGTCGTACTTCTTTAAACCGGCCTTATCAGCAGGAGAACCATCATTGACCTTATAGACAACGACACCACCTGACACGTCGGTTGGCACCTTCAACGTCGATTTTTGCTCATCGGCTGGAACCTGTGACAGGTTAATCATTGAAATTCCAAGGGCAGGACGGGTCACCTTACCGTACTTGACCAGCTTATTCACAATGTTGACAACCTGATCGGAAGGAATGGCAAAGCCAATGCCTTCAACGGCCGTCCCCGACGACGAAGAAGACAACTTCATCGAATTAATACCAATAATTTGCCCTGCTAGGTTAATCAATGGTCCCCCAGAATTACCGGGATTGATTGCCGCATCGGTTTGGATAACCGTTGAACCACCATAGTTGGCGTTCGACGTGTCCTCAGAACTTACCAAGCGCTTTGTGGCGGAAATGATTCCTTCCGTTACCGAAGAAGCGTATTCCGAGCCCAAAGGCGATCCAATCGCCAGTACCTTTTGACCAACGGCAATCTTTTCCGAGTCACCAAACGAAGCAGCGGAAAGGTCATCCGAGTCCGCGACTTTTAAGACAGCCAAATCAGTTAACGAGTCCTTCCCCACTAAATCAGCTACCACTGTTTTACTATTGTTGGTGATAATCTGAATCTTAGCCGCGCCATCAATCACGTGATTATTCGTGACGATAAAGGCAGAACCATTCGCCTTCTTATATACCACACCGGAGCCTTCGGACGATTCCGTAAAAGTCGTGCCGGACTTTTTGAAGTTAATGACTGACACAACGGCATTCGCCACCTTGGTATAGGCTGACGAGGCTGTATCGGAGCTATTCAACTTCTTGGTTGTATTGGCTTCGGTTAACACCTTCGAATGGGTCACTTGGTAGTTTTGGTAGATTTCCTGCCCCGCAAGAACAGCCGAACCACCAATCAAACCAGCAAAGGCACCTGCCAAAATCAATTTCGTGAGCTTACTTTCCATAATGCACTCCAAATTTTGCTCTTTTTAGCTTACGAGTTAGCGATTAATTAAAGATTAACGCCATTAATCCTCATCCCACTGCTTGTCCGATGAAAGTAAATCGTCATCTACATAATCAAGCTCTAGTCGGAAGGTTGAGCCTTCCCCTTCTTTTGACTCTACCCAAATTTTACCACCAAATGTCTCAATCACTTCCTTGGAAATGGCCAATCCCAGCCCAGTTCCGCCCATGGCACGCGAGCGAGATTTGTCAACACGGAAGAAACGGTTAAAGACCTGTTTTTGATCCTTTTCAGGAATACCCAATCCCTGATCACGAATGGTGATACGCGCTCTTTTCTTAACTTTTTCAAGCGAAACGGTAATGACTCCCCCGTCGGGAGAATACTTGACCGCATTATTTAGCAGGTTATCCAAGACTTGGATGACCTTATCATGGTCGACATCAATCCAAAGTTCCTCATCGAGAATGTGGCGAACAATTTGTAAGGGCTGACCGTTCTTGTTAGCATTATTCGTCTTAATAATCATGTCAAACCGATTTAAAACAAAGTTTAACAAAGCGTTCAGATTAACTAACTCGGTTTTAACTGACATCGTCCCCTGATCGAGCCGCGAAAGTTCGAGCAAATCCGAGACCATGCGAGACATTCGTTCCGTTTCAGTCTGGATAACCGATAGAAAGGCGTCTAGCGTCTCTGGACTATCCTTGGCGCCATCGATTAAGGCTTCAATGTATGAAGTGACCGTTGTTAGCGGCGTCCGTAGTTCATGCGACACGTTCGAGACAAAGGCCTTCCGCTCGTCTTCGGTCTTCAATTGAACCGTGACATCACGAAGAATCAAGATTAAGGCCTTAATCATTCCCGATGGATCCTTGATCATTGAAATTCGCACTTCAATAATGCGATCCCCCAAGTCGATGGTAAACGGCTTTTTATTTTTGATCAGGTCACGAATGTTTTGGTATTCCGGCATGTTCATGACATCGAAAACCGGTTGACCAAGGGCATCGTACTCATTGACTTTTAAAAAGTTTGAAGCCGCCTGGTTAATGATGGTTAAGCGCCCTCTGGCATCGGTCAACAAGACGCCATCGTTCATGTGATGGAGTACCGAGTAAAGTCGGTTCTTTTCATTCGAAATTAACTCGGTCGACGACGCAATTTTTTGCGACATGACGTTCACTGAACGAGCCAACACGGCAATTTCATTGGAACCAGCAATTTTGTTGACCATGGCATAATCACCAGCAGTAATTCGCGCAGTCTGCTTAGCGATTTGTTCGATTGGTCGTGTCACCGTCCGAGAAAGAACATAGGACAGATAGAGAGAAGCCAAAACGGTCAAAATCCCGGCAAAAATAAAGACCCACATCACGCGACGAGCGTTGGCATAGACTTGATGGAGGTTACCATAGACAACCACCACACCAATGATTCGGCCATCCTCTTTTAGCGGGGTGGTAACAATTACTTCCTGCCCCTTTGCCCGGTCATTTGTTCGAACAGCCCGGTAAGCCGGACTATTGGAAAGAGCAAGCTTCGTGTTAGCATCAAAGCGGGTCGTCATGGCCTTTTGACTTTTCAGACTAACTTGATCGGTAACGATTTTCCCATCTCGATTATAGACAACGACATTATCGACCATTCGGTCATCAAAACTTTTCACGGCCGACGACATGTTGTTTTTTGACTGTTGATTGTCGGTATGAACCAGTCCCTCAATGACCTGATCTTTCAGATAGGTCGGCATCGTCAGTCGTTGACGCGAAGTGAGCAAATCCGAAGACTCAATCTGGTGAACGAAAAAAATCCCGACTGACTCAAATAAAATCACAAAAAAAAGGACAAAGACTAGCGACAGTCTAAAGCGAATCGATTGTAAAACATTAGTAAAAAAATTCATATTCGCGAACTGGCTAAAGCCTTGTCCCCCTCAATTGTCATTGCTGTCCATTTTTTCCGGATGACAGGAAGTATCCGACACCACGGCGTGTTCCCAACCAAACTGGGTGAGAAGGCACGTCTTCAATTTTTTCACGTAAGCGGCGAACCGTCACATCCACAGCACGGACGTCACCAAAGTAGTCATAACCCCAAACTTGACGAAGCAAATTCTCACGATTCATAACCTGACCGATGTGTTGAGCCATGTATGAAAGCAATTCAAATTCACGGTGCGTCAACTCAACATCGACTCCGTCCTTTGTCACCATGTAGGTTTTAGTATGAATCACCAAATTACCTAATTGAATATCGTCCTGACTGGAGGAAGCATCGTTCCCCTGTCCAGCCGCTTGTCGGTTACGTAAATTAGCCTTCACACGAGCAATCAATTCACGGTTTGAGAAAGGCTTCGTGATGTAGTCATCCGCCCCCATCTCCAATCCGATGACCTTGTCGATCTCGGAATCTTTGGCCGTAACCATAATTACCGGCGTCTTGTCCTTTGAACGAATTTGACGAAGTACTTCAATCCCCTCAATTTCGGGCAACATTTGGTCTAAAAGTACCAAATCAGGATGTTCTGAGTGGTACATGTCCAAGGCTTCCTGACCATCACTAGCCGTCACAACCTCGTAGCCTTCTTTAACCAAATTAAATTTAATGATATCCGAAATTGGCTTTTCGTCGTCAACAACTAAAATCTTGTACATAAACGCATTCCCACCTTAAAAATTTAACACATATGGGTTATTGTATCATACTTACAACAATGGTTGATTTTTTTACACAATAACTTCACAAAAAAAGCAGCCGTGCTTAGCTAAAAAAGTCGCAACACCACTGCCTTTTATCTTAAAAAATGAATTAACGTTAACAAAAATCAGAATAATTGTTACGTAACGAACGAGCTTTACTGATTACGACGACGGAAACGGTGCTTGAACAATGGACTGATGGCTTCGTTCATTGACACACGACGAATGGCTTCACCAATCAATTCACCAACTGATACAATTTCCAACTTCTCGAACTTCTTCGAGTCCGGCAAGTTAATGGAGTCCGTCACAATGACTTTTTTGAAAACGGAATTTTGCAAACGTTCTAAGGCTGGCCCCGAGAAGACGGCGTGAGAAGCCACAACATAAACTTCCTTCGCTCCGTGTTCCATCACCAATTGAGCCCCCTGTGTAATCGTTCCGGCCGTGTCAATCATGTCATCAATCATGATGGCTGTCTTACCGGCAACATCACCAACAATGGAACCCACTTCAGCAACATTAGGCTTAGGGCGGCGCTTGTCAATAACGGCCACGGGCGCATCCAAACCAAGCATGTTGTTCAAGTTCCGGGCACGAGTCATGCCACCATGGTCGGGTGACACCACAACAGCGTTTTCCTTATCCGCAATACCCGTTTCAATCAAGTAATCAGCCAACAAAGGCGCTCCCTGCAAGTGATCCATTGGTAAATCAAAGAATCCTTGAATTTGAGCAGCATGAAGGTCTAAGGCCATTACACGAGTTGCCCCCGCACGTTCAATCATGTTGGCGACAAGCTTGGCCGTGATTGGTTCGCGAGAACGGGCCTTCCGGTCTTGACGAGCATAACCATAGTAGGGCATCACAACGTTAATTTGCTCAGCTGAAGCGCGCTTCAAGGCATCAATCATGATGAGCAATTCCATCAGATTATCATTAACGGGCTGTGACGTCGACTGAATGACGAAAACGTTTGCACCACGAACCGATTCTTCAATATTAATCTGAACTTCACCATCGGCAAAGCGCTTAACAGAAATATCCGACAACGGCACGCCAACCTCTGCTGCAATTTTTTCAGCTAAGGGATGGTTTGAAGAGAGTGAAAAGAGCTTGATATTTGACTGTGACATAGATTACTCCAGGAATCCTTTGCAATATTTCTCTTTTATTATAACAATTTTTCCTTTAAATCTGGGTAAAAAAAGACCGATTTTATCAATCAGTCTTTTGGTAAACGCTTTGCTCTCACAAAGCGTACTTTTGAATGGCATTGGCAACACCATCATGATTATTATCCGTTGTTTGAACGTCAGCCGCTTCTTGAATCATCGGTACTGCGTTTCCCATAGCGACCCCAATACCAGCCTGCTGAATCATCGTGATATCGTTTTCTTGATCACCGATGGCCATCGTTTCTTCTGGTTTCACTCCCAGCTTTTCTGCCAGCGCCAACATGGCCGACCCCTTAGAAGCGTCCCTATTCATGAACTCAAGGTTATTCGGTGTCGAGCGAACCACGTTGGCTCGATTCAACAAATCGGCCGGCACGCGACTTTGCACTTGGTCAACTTGATCCTGAGCCCCAATGATAAGCGCTTTAACAAAGCCGGTATTTTGCATTTCAGCCAGCGAGTCAACCACACGTAGGGGGAGTTGCACCACGAAATTTTCCTGTGAAACAAAGACGTTTTGCAACCGATCCAACGTATAGGCACTAACATCCGATTCAAGTTGCAAATAGGCTCCCTGATCTAGGGCAAAGGCCTGGGCCTCTTTGTACAAATCCCAGGAAAGTGATTCATGGTAAACAACCTTTGAGTGATCCGTCGTTTGTGCCATCCCACCATTGTGAGTAATCACGTATTGCTTATCCGAAACAAGACCAAGTTCCTCAATCACGTCCTTAACACCAGTCGCCGGACGTCCTGTTGTAATGACAACATAAATACCTTTTTCTGAAGCCTCTTGAACAGCCTTCTTCACTGCTGGCGTAATTTCACGGTTATCATTCAACAAGGTACCATCGATATCAATCGAGATTAATTTAATGTTTTTCATGGCGAATCCCTTTCCTCAATTAGGGCTATTATAGCATTTATTCCCGTCCATCTGCCTCTTTAAAAAGTCATTCTACGGGTATAAATAACTATTTTATGTATTAAAAAAGAACGAAGCCGGAGCCCCGTTCTTTTTTCAAAATGACGGTTTGCTTACTTCAAAGCAGACCATTGCCACTTCGTGAATTCTTCGATATCACGACCTTCTTCACGAGTAACCTTCATGTGCTTTGCCAAGATGTCATCCATCTTAGTGATGAATGTATCAGCAGCAGCTTGATTGATTACGCCGCGGTCAGAAAGAACTGCGACAGCTTCCTTAGCTTGATGGAAGCGGTCAAGGTGTGAGTATACACGCATGTCATAAGTCGTTGTGATGTCACCATCTTCACGGTATCCGTGAACGTATACATCACCGCGGAACTTACGCTCGAAGAAGAATGATTCAACCAAGTCTTCGTATCCGTGGAATCCGAAGATAACTGGTGTATCAGCTTGGAAGAACTTGTTGAATTCGTCAGCAGACAATTCACGTTCGTCGTTTCCAGCAGCTTCAGACTTCTTTTGCAAACGAAGCAATTCAACAACGTTTACGTAACGGAACTTAACTTCTGGGAATTCTTGGTTAACCAACCAAAGGGCAGCCAACGTTTCGATTGTTGGTTCAGTACCTGCAGATGCGAAGGTAATGTCAACCTTGGCAGAAGGTGCGGTAGAAGCCCAATCGATAACAGCCAAACCTTCGTTAGCAAGAACTTCAGCTTCAGCAGCTGAGAACCATTGCTGACGTGGTTGCTTTGAGATAACCATGTGGTTAACCTTTGAGTGTTCTGAGAACGCACGGTCCATCACGGCCAAAGTAGCGTTACCATCAGCTGGCAAGTACTGGCGAATGAAGTCTGACTTCTTTTCGGCCAAGTGAGTCAACATACCAGGATCCTGGTGAGTGTAACCGTTGTGGTCCTGCTGGAAAGCAGTAGAAGTAGAGATCAAGTTCAATGATGGGTAATCATTACGCCATGCTTGTTCTGAAGCGTGACGCAACCACTTGAAGTGCTGAGTAATCATTGAGTCGACAACGCGGAGGAATGATTCGTATGAGGCGAAGATTCCAACACGACCAGTCAACGTATAACCTTCCAACCAACCTTCAGCTTGGTGTTCAGACAATTGAGCATCCAAGATACGGCCTTCTGGGGCTTCGTATTGGTCGTTTGGTTCCTTCACTTCTTCCATCCACTGACGGTTCGTCGTGTCGAAGAGTGACCACAAACGGTTTGACATGGTTTCGTCAGGTCCGAAGAAACGGAATGACTTAGGGTTCATTTGCATTACCTTTTCAAGGTAAGTTGACAAAGTGAACATGTCCATGTTGCGGTTACCATCTGGCAACAACGTTCCACGGTTGTCAGCAGTAATGTCGTTTGTGTATTCGTGCCAATCTGGCAAGTCAAGATCCTTAAGATCTTCACCGCGCTTACGTCCACCGTTCGTGATTGGGTTAGCAGACATACGCTTGTCGCCCTTAGGAGCGATTGCCTTCAATTCATCCTTCAATGAACCGTCAGCGTTGAACAATTCTTCAGGCTTGTATGAGTTCATCCATTCTTCGAATTGTGGCAAAGTCTCCAAGTTGTTTTGACCAAGAGGCAATGGAACTTGGTGGGCACGGAATGAGTTTTCAATTGGCATTCCCTTTTGGTCCTTACGTGGACCACCCCAACCCTTAGGCAAGCGAGCAATGATTACAGGCCATGCAGGGATTGTACCATCTTCATACTTACCGTCTTCACGGGCAGCCTTTTGGATAGCTTGGATGTCTTCGATGGCTTGGTCAAAGATTGACGCAGCCTTTTCGTGATAAGCCATGTAGTCATGGATGTCGTCGTTTTCGATGAAACGAGCTGAGTAACCAAGACCCTTGAAGAAGTTTGTGATTTCTTCATCTGACATACGAGCAAAGACAGTTGGGTTAGAAATCTTAAATCCGTTCAAGTCCAAGATAGGCAACACAGCACCATCATTCTTAGCGTTCAAGAACTTGATTGAGTGCCATGAAGTCATTGATGGACCAGTTTCGGCTTCCCCATCACCAACAACCGCGAAAGCGATTTGGTCAGGGTTATCCAAAACAGCACCGAAGGCGTGGGACAATGAGTATCCCAATTCGCCACCTTCGTGCAAAGAACCTGGCGTTTGGGCCGTCATGTGCGAACCAATTCCACCTGGGAATGAGAAGCGCTTGAACAACGTTGACATACCCTTCAAGTCTTGTGTAACTTCTGGGTAGTCTTCCGTATATTCACCATCAAGGTAGGCGTTGGTTACCATTACCTGGCCACCGTGTCCTGGACCACCGATGTAGAACATGTTCAAGTCATACTTGTTGATCAGACGGTTTGCGTGAGCGTACAAGAAAGTTTGACCAGAGATCGTTCCCCAGTGGCCGATAGGCTTAACCTTCACGTCTTCAGCTTGAATTGGCGTCTTAGTTACTGAGAACAATGGGTTTGACTTCAAAAAAATCATCCCAGCTGACAGATAGTTGGTAGCACGCCACCACTTGTCAACGAGTTCCAAGTACTCTTTTGAGTTGTAATCAACCATGTAAATAGTACTCCTTTTTCTTTCCACGAAGGACGCTTATGCAATCCTTCGGTTAAATATTTACAAGTATTATTATATCTGCACATTAAATGGGTTTCAAGATAATTGGGGCGATGGAACGAACTTTCTCGATTTTGGTTACACCTGTTTTTATAATTGGACCGTCCCAATTATAAAAAGGACAACTTTTGCCTTTTTGCCCACAAAAGTTGTCCCACTGATCATTCCGAACCAATCGATACGAATGCGTTATAACGTAAGTATTTGTAATGCAGCCGCATGTTTGCGTACTCCAACGGGGTACCATCATCCATGAAGAAAATCCCCTCCATGATGCCAACCGGTTCCGTTTTCTTCAGTTTCAACAGGTGCTGTTCCTCCTCATCGGAAGGTGCGGCCATAATCGTCATGAAGGACCGCGTGACTTTCTTCTGCTTTTCCTTTTCCACGTAGCCATAGATTGACTGGGTCACGTTCTCTTTCTTAAGACCCGGCAGCAGTGAAATGGGCACGTAACCGTACTCAATCATGAAGGGCACCCCGTCCAACTTGCGCAGGCGCTTAATTTCATAAACAAAGTCACCCTCGTTTAGAAAAAGCGCCGACTGCTGTTCCTCATTGGCCTGAATCACACGAAAGTCAAGTAACTCAATGGAGGGCGCCTGTCCATTAATTCGAAAGGAATCCGAAACCCCTAGGTTGGAGCCTTCATGCTGAAAAATGGCCTGATTCTTTAGGTACAAAGGATTCACAAAAGTCCCAGAACCCCTTTTTTTAAAAATAATTCCCTGCTGAACCAGCACCGAGAGGGCACGCTTAATGGACGAACGCGATACCCCATAATCTTCGGCCATGGAGCGCTCATCGGGCAGTTTTAGTTCCGGGTAGGCACCCTGATAAATTTTTGCTTTGATGTCGGCTTGCACCGATACGTATTTTGCTTGTGTCATGGTTTCAGTTTAGCACAAATTGGTCGGACCAGTTTTCCATCTGGTCTCACCCCTTTGCGATTGTGCTAAAATAGACCCATGGCAAAGAAGAAAAAAGACAAAAAAACACTTCCCGAACTTGTTTTAGAAAAGCACGGTGTTTCCTACGAACCGCTACACTTGAACGCTCTTGACCTGACGGAGGAAGAAAAAGCGGCCAAGTTCGCAGAACTCGGCATCCAAGAGTCCGATATCTACAAGACTTTGGCAGCCAAAGGAGATAAAACTGGTCCAATTGTTGCTGTTGTACCACTGACCGAACGGTTGGATATGAAGAAATTCGCCGCCGTTTCCGGCAATAAAAAGGCCCACATGTTACCTGTTAAGGAACTGGAGAAAACAACCGGTTACGTACACGGTGCGAATAACCCAGTCGGTATTTGGCAGAACAAGCATTTTCCGATTTACCTTGATCAACACGCGGAAGAGGCATCCTTTATTCTAGTGTCTGCCGGCGAACTCGGCCGTTCGGATAAACTGAACCCCAGGGATTTAGCGGAAATGATTGACGCTTCCTTTGAAGACTTAACGGAATAATCAGACACTCCTCTGGTCTAAGAGTGGTCAACACGAAATTTCAAAAATACAACATAAAATCACTGATTCTTGATTGACCAAACAAAAAAGAAGCCGAACAAATGATATGTCCTAATTTTAGGGTTCATATCATAAGTTCGGCTTCTTTTTCGATTACCACGAGTTATTCATATTTGCCGGTGGAATGGGTGGCATCCCCGCATCATTGGCTCGGTAGTCCGGCGCCCGATCAGCAAACTTAAAGGTCGGCTTATTAAACATCAAAGTCGCCGTACCCCGTGCACCAGCACGGTTCTTTTCCAAAATAACATCAATCGGCACGGAATCCTGTTCAGGTTCGGCAGGGCCGCCCCCGTCTTCCTCACCGTCATTTCGATAATAATCATCTCGGTAAAGAAAGGCCACGATGTCAGCATCCTGCTCGATTGAGCCTGATTCACGCAAATCCGAAAGAACTGGTCGCTTATCCGTTCGTTGTTCAACACCACGGGAAAGCTGAGCCAATGCGATGATTGGCGTGTGCAATTCCTTCGCCAGCTTCTTGATGGAACGAGAGATTTCGGAAACGGCCTGCTGGCGACTTTCCGTGTTACCGGATTCAATCAATCCCAAATAATCGATCATAACAAGGCCGAGGGGGTGGGGATTTTCATCGCGCTCCTCTTCAGACATGTTCGCCAACAAATCCTTCTCCAACTGACGCAGCTTGGCCGAAATTTGGGCCATTCGGATGCCCGGTGTATCGTCCATATAAATCTTCATGTTCGACAAGGATTGGAGGGCAACCGTTAATGAATTCCAGTCTTCTTCCTGCATCTGACCAGTGGTGATGTGGTTGGAATCAATCGATCCCTCCGCCGCCACCAAACGGGTGACCAAATCAACCGCTCCCATTTCCAATGAAAAGATGACAACGGGCACTTTTTCGGACTTGGCAGCGTTTTTCGCTAAATTCAGCACGAAGGCCGTCTTACCAACGGCCGGACGGGCCCCAATAACAATCATCTGGTCCTCACGGAAGCCGTGCGTCAACTTGTCTAATTCAGGATAACCTGTGGCTAACCCGACAACATCGGACTTGTTTTCCACAGCGGCGGTCAAATTATCATTGAATTCGTCAATAACGTCTTGAATGCGTTGCAGCCCATCATCCCCACGGTTTTCAGCCAACCGGTCAACTTCGTGCGAAACCTCTTCCAAGAGTTCCGTCGAATCTTTGGCCCCGTCATAGGCTAAGGACATGTTTTTCGTCAGCGTCTCAATCAAGCGGCGTAGCACGGCTTTTTCGTGAACGATATCGGCATAATGTTTCAGGTTCGCAGCCGACGCCGTTGATTCAGCGAGTTCAGCCAGGTAGGCAATGCCCCCAACGTTTTCCAACTGCTGGTTCGCGTTTAACTTATCTTGTAAAGTCAACACGTCAATTGGCCGATTTTCAGCGACCAAGGACTGCATGGCTTTAAAAATTTCCTGGTGAGCAGTCCGGTAAAAGTCCTTCGGTTCAAGGATGGCTTCGGCCGTCACCATGGCAGTATCAGAATGCACGTCAAAGAAAATCGCCCCAAAGACGGCTTTTTCAGCTTCGATGTCTTGGGGCGCTTGTCGGTATTCGTTAGCCATTAATGAAACATCGGCCATGATTAACCCTCTTGAACGTGAACACGCAAGTCAGCTTGAACTTGCTTGTGCAACTTCACTGGAACAGTGGTGAAGCCCATGGCGTGAATGGGTTGGTCAAGCAATAACTTGCGCTTGTCCAACTTAACCTGGTATTGCTTTTCCAAGGCTGCCACAATTTGCTTTGAAGAGATGGCACCGAAGAGACGACCGTCCGTTCCGGCTTTTCCTGGAATCGCAACAACGGTCTTCTCGTTTTCGAGCAACTTCTTCAAATCTTCGGCCGCCGCTAATTCAGCCGCTGCTTGCTTTTCTTCAGCCTTTTGGCGACCCTTAACAGCACCCAAGTTCTTGCCAGTTGCTGGTTCTGCTTTTTTGTTCTTGATTAAGAAGTTATTGGCGTAGCCATCGGGAACGTTCTTCACTTCCCCCTTCTTACCACGGCCCTTTACATCTTCCAAAAATACAACTTTCATGCGTGCCTCCCTCTGGGACTATCCCCAATTGCTTTACTCTATTATAACGTAGTTTGCTTAAATTGATGCTTCTTCGGCTTCTTGGCCTTCAATCGCTTTGATCAGTTCTTGATAAGCTTCGTCCGTCGTCACGTCCGCCATTTGCGTAGCAGCGTTCGACAAGTGACCACCGCCACCAAGGTCTTCCATCACTGTTTGAACGTTAAAGTCACCGTTGGAACGTGCTGAAATTCCAACCCGGCCATCTTGGCGCTTCGTCAATACAAAGGATGCCTTCACACCTTCAATTTGCAACAGTTCGTCCGCTGCTTGGGCCGTAATCACCCCGCCATAGACGGTATCGTTGTCCCCAACGGAAATCGCCGTTGCATCACGCACTTCAGCATTGGCAATCAGTTCAGCCCGGGCCTTAAAGTCGCCAAACTTTTCCTTCAAGAAGGATTGAATCAATTCATTGTCGGCACCATTTGCCCGCAAGTAGGAAGCAGCATCGAACGTTCGTGACCCTGTTCGGAGCACAAAGTTCTTCGTATCCACCTGAATCCCACCAAGCATGGCGGTTGCTTCCAGACGTGTGATGGCAGCACCCTTCTGGTTCTGATACTGAAGCAGCTCCGTTACTAATTCAGAAGTTGACGAAGCGTATGGCTCAATATAGGTCAACAAAGGCTTATCAGCCAGCCCATCTTCACCCAAACGGTGGTGGTCAATCACTACTAATCGACCAGCCAACTCATTCAGCAATTCCGGCGCACCGGTTAACTGAGCCTTCGAATGGTCAACCAAAATCAATAGTGATTGATCCGTTGCCCGGTCCAAGGCCTCTTTTTCAGAAATAACCGAAGCACCCAGGTTTTCACCAGGAACTGGATCTTCTGGATCAGCATGCCGAACCGCCCGCAAAAGTGACTGAATATCTGAGAAAATGTGGTCTTCATCAACCACCACAAAGGCCTTTTTATGTCTTGTTTGACTAAAGCGCCAGAGTCCCATGGCGGAACCAATCGCGTCCAAATCGGGCGAACGGTGACCAACCACAAAGACCTGATCGGCCTGATCGATCAATTCGGCAATGGTTTGCGAAATCACACGAGCACGCACTCGCGTCCGCTTTTCCATCGGGTTGGTTGTTCCCCCATAGAAACGGGCCGGTGATTCGTCATCCTTAACAACCACTTGGTCACCACCTCGTCCAAGCGCCAAATCCAAGTTGGTTTGAGCCAATTGAACAAGGGAGTTAATGTCCTTCTCACCGTAAGCAATTCCCATTGACAAAGTCAGTGGTGAATTCTTTTGAGCAGTCGAGTCACGAACCGTTTTAACAACGGAGAACTTATCATTCTCAGCCTTTTGTAAATCCTGCTGATAACCCATCAATAAATAAGTAACCGGAGAAAGTCGGCGAACGTACATGTCGTACTTCTTCGCCCATTCCGTCAGCTGACCAGTGACTTCCGTCCGAAGCATCGACGTCTCTGAATCAGGCATCCCTTCCGTCACTTCTTCGTAGTTATCCACCGAAACAATTCCCGTCACCAGACGGTGATTCTGGAGGTTGGTTTCAAGGGCAACGTTTTCTGACACATCAAGCAGGTAAAGGGTTCCTAAATCTTTTTGATAAACCAACTCAAAGGAATGGTCCAACCAGTTCACCGTGGGGTGACTTTCGTCGTTCATCGCCTTAACCAACGATGGTTCAGAATCCGAAAGCACATCCCCAATCAGATCACGGCCACCCATCATTTCCTGCAAGTAGGGGTTTACCCAGACCACTCGCTCGTCATCCAGCAAAATCACCCCAATCGGCATCTGCAAAACGGCTTCCTGTTGGCCGACTTTGACACGATGAGTTAGTTCTTCCAAATAAGAATCCGAATCTTGACTCGACAGAATCAACTGTCGCACCAAGAACCCGGCCATCACGACCAAAATCAACAGCCATACCAAGGCAAAAATCCAGTTGACCAAAACAGCCAAAACCATGGACAACACAGCCACCAAAGCCGACATTGCCACAGACATGACAAAAGTCTTATTTTGTTGATAGCGGGCTAACGCCCCAATGTTTAAAAAGGTTTTCATGTTTTCCTCAACAATCTTTTATACTTAAGCTCATTTTACCATATTTACCCTTTTCTTAAGAATTTGGTTGGGGAAAGAGACCAGCTGGAGTTTTCTTAGGTAATAAAAAAGCCATCGCTGGCCGGCGATGGTTGCAAAAGAAGGGGTAAGTTCTTCTTAAATAATCTAACGAAATTATAACATCCTTTTTCAGGACGAAGTAAAGCCATTTAGAAGAATCTAAAAGGAAGTAACATCATAAAAAATTTCAACTGGTCGTTGCATTGCCCAATATTGATCATAAAAATTTTTATCCACCAACTAACAATTTTATTCGGAAATTGAATCATCACCCATCAATGAAAACTTTTGGATAGAGAACAAAATATTCCCTAGTTATCTTATCTGTATAACAACACCGATTTTCAAAGTAATGCAAAGTCAGGTAAACTGTTAGTAACAAACAACTCATGGAGCAAGTAAGATGAAGGGAATTTTACAAAATAAAAGGTTATTAGTTACTGTACTCTTTTCAGCTTTTCTGTTCAAAGAATTCGTTCCTCTTCCGGAGTTCGTCCGATGCATATTATTCATTATTCAACTGTCACTGTTTAGCATCCTCATTGGATTGGTAAGTGATAGAACAGACAAGCAGTAGCAAAACACCTTAAGGAGTAAATATGACTAAACAACAAGTACTTGCATGTAAAATCATCATGATTATGGGGATTATTGTAGAGCTAATTTGGTTAGTTATTGATTTAGCGTTAGGACGATTAACCGAAATGACTGTGCCGTCCTCATTACTTGTTTCGCAATCAATGTTATTTTGGATTATTTTTTGGAACTAAAAAAAATAATTCTCATGAAAATTCTCATCAAGGATAACTTCACAAGTAATAAATTGCTATAGGAGGCGGTTATGAGAGCCAGACCAATCTATTGGGAGCGAATTGATCAAGTCGCCTTTTCATAAAAATAAAAAGCGCCCCGATTCCATCGGCGGCGCTTTTTAGCTTGCAATAAAGCAAATTGTGTAAAACACCATCTACTTAATTCTTTTACAAATATGAAAAGTTAGTTATGATGGTGATTTTATTCGTACGTAATCATTCCAATGTAATAAAACCAAAACGAAGCTGACAACTTAACATCTACAATTTTATGACCATTGTCTTGTAGATCTTTTAAACTTTGGTTTATTTTATTATCAAAAGAAGCTGCGGATGTTATGCTGGAAACTGTTTTTGTTTGAATCATTGTTCTCTCCTTGATTGCTATTCTCTAAGTGTACCAATACAAACGGTCAAGTGATGATTTTGATAAGGCACATTATGCTGACTTTGCACTTATTACTTCTTTTCATAAAAGGTACTGGCAAAAAGTGATAGTAAGATAATCAAACAGACAGGCGTAAGTAAATCATTAAATGAAAAACCTCGTACTAGTATCTTTACTATTTCAAATAGATGAAACGTAATTAATAAAAGAGTGCTAACTAAGGCAAGGACAGTAAAAGAATTTTTGTTTTTTAATTGCATAATTAATCCCAGACCGACAACCCAATGAACATAAAAGACCATCGCTAGTCGCTGATGGCCGAACAAAAAGGTAAAACTCACTGCAACTCAACAGGCACTGTGTATCCCGTTCCAATGCGGACAATAAACCATTTATTACTGCGTTTAGTTTGAGAAATGTATGTTTCAAAGAAATTCTTTCGGTAACCTTCATTCTGTTGGTCATCACTAAGTTGCTCGAGCTGTTTTTGAAAGTCACTTGTTTTCACGTAAAAATTGGCAACGTTTTTTATTACAAAATGGATGTACTGGCTTTTGTCCAACTTATCACTGGCAACACGAAATGAGGATGTGACACTAAATAGACCGGTTCCTCCATAGTTTTTACTAGTACATTCTATAACTTCCCTTGAATTTTCAATTGAAGATTCATCCACTGTTTGAATGAGACCTGGCTTTTGCGGTAGTTTTCGCACATCTCGATTAGCTGTCGTCGTTTTACCAATTTTTTCATTTAAGAATTTAGCAATAAATGATCGGAAACTCTGAACAGAGGGATCATCAGGTCTCGTGTAGCGCAAATATAAAAAAACAAAAATCAGTGTGATAACCAAATTGATGGCTGTCGTCAGTAAGTTAACAACAATATCTGCCAATTTATCATAATAGTTAATATTCATGATTCGCTCCAGTTTATAATGGAATCTTAAACACACTTCCTATGCCCAGACCAACAATTCGATGAAGGCAATCGTCACGACAAACCGCACCAGATGATGTTGCCAATGGAAATCATGCAACAGTAAGCCACGAACAACGGCTAAAATTTGGAAAGCAACCAATGACAGGATACTCAGAATAACGAAGTTTGGCCAAGCCAAAAATGTTGCAACTAGAAGTACAATTGCTACTAGATTCGTTAAGTAATTCAACCAGCTTAGATTTGTTTTCTTGGTTTGCCAAGTTGCTAGCATCATTAACGAAGCATAAATTGCTAGCAAAACCCGTATGATTAGTGCCATTCTTCTCTCCTACTCTACTTTCAAATGGTATCCATACGTTTCGTTCAGTCTGAACATGTCCGTATGATTGTTTAAATTATGGCGTACTGCTAAAAGAAAAGCAAATGACACGACCGATAGATCACGTCCCCTTATCAGTCGATTACCCATTCTATGTACAAAAAAAGCGAGACCGTAGTCTCGCTTTTTCTTTTACCATTAGTCTTCAGTAACGAATGGCAACAACGCCATGATACGGGCGCGCTTGATAGCGGCCGTAACTTTACGTTGGTTCTTTGCTGACGTTCCAGTCACACGACGTGGCAAAATCTTACCACGTTCTGAGATGAAGCGTTCCAACAATTCAGTGTCCTTGTAGTCAACGTGTTCGATGTGGTTGGCTGCAATGAAGTCTACCTTACGGCGACGGCGTGGGCCGCCTTGTGGGCGACGACGTTGTGGACGTGCGTTTTGTTCTGACATGAAGATGCTCCTTTCTTAAAAGAATTTTTAGAATGGCAAATCGTCATCTGAGATGTCGATTTCCGAATTTGTGTTGGCTGCGAATGGGTTAGCATTCTGACCAGACGTTTGATTATTAGATTGGCTGTTGCTTGCAAACGGATCAGCTGCGGCGGAGCCGTAGTTGTTGTTACCACCAAACGAACCGTTCTGACCTTGGTCAGCAGAACCATTTTGTGCGCGACGACGTTCAGAATCAGCCTTTGACTCCAACAATGAGAAGTTGTCGACTGAAACTTCGGTCACGTAGACACGTTGGCCGGCGTTGTTTTCGTAGTTACGGGTTTGCAAACGACCTTCGATTGCCACAAGGGCACCCTTACCAGTAAAGTTGGCAAAGTTTTCAGCTGCCTTCCGCCAGATCACGGCGTTAATAAAGTCAGCTTCCCGGTCGCCATTGGCGTTGGTAAAGTTCCGGTTCACGGCAAGCGTGAAGGAACCAACCGCCACCCCAGACTGGGTATAGCGCAATTCCACATCACGGGTTAACCGTCCAATTAAAACAACTCGATTGATCATCTTTTAGGTTCCTCCCGGTGGAATTTCGTTTTACTTTTCGTCTACTTTAACGATCATTTGACGCAAGATATCAGCTGAGATCTTTGCCAAACGGTCGAATTCGTTTGCTGCTTCGTTAGAATCAGCAGTAAATTCAACAACATGGTAAGTACCTTCACGGTAACCAGCGATTTCGTATGCGAAACGGCGGTTAGCGGCCCAGTCAGCTGACTTTTCAATGTTCGCACCGTTGTCAGCCAAGATCTTGTCAAAGCGCTCTACAAGAGCTTTCTTTGCATCGGCTTCCATGTCAGGGCGAATAATGTAAGTTAATTCGTATGCTGTAGTCATCGATTTTTCCTCCTTTTGGTCTCTGGCAACCTGCTGGTTGCAAGGAGTGCGTGCAGAGTCTGCACTCACGTCTATTAAATATACTAAATTTCCACCAATTTAGCAAGGGGTTGCCAAAGGTCCACCTACCTTTTCCTTCCGCACATTAAATGATACGAAAAAAGTCGGTGAGAGCTACCGACTTTTACAAAATATTATGCTTCTTTTTTCGACTGCTTCAAGCCCACACCCGTCAATGCTGACAACAGCGAGAAGACTGGTGACAGTAAGGCTAAGAAGGTGAATGGCACGAAGGACAGCACGGGCACGTGTAGCGTTTGACTAGCAAAGGCTCCGGCAACTCCCCAAGGTACCAAATAGTTGGCAATGGCACCGGAATCTTCCATGGCCCGGGAGAGGGCTAATGGTGAGAGCCCGAAGCGCTTGTAGTCTTCTTTGAAAAGTTGCCCAGGTAACATGGTTGAGAGGTACTGCTCACCAACCAAGAAGTTGGTGGCAATTCCCGTGACCAAGGTTGAAAAGACCAAGGAACGCTGGGATTTGAGTTTTGAAACCAACGGATTCATGACGGCCCGTAGAATACCTAGGTTAGAGAGTAGCCCACCCAAAGCAAGAGCCAACATGATTAACATGATGGTGTCCATCATGGCCACCATCCCCCCACGGTTCAGCAAGGCTGCCAAAGTCGCGTTGTGCGATGTTGTATGGAAACCGTTGACAACCAAGTTCGACCAGGTTTTCAATGAGTGACCAGAAAATAAGTAGTAAGCCGAGCAAACTACCACGTTAATGAGGAGGGAGGGAATGGCCGGCACCTTTTTCATAGCGGTAACGAAAATGAGTAGGATTGGCACAATCGCCCACCAAGTTGGCGTAATCAGATGGGTCATGTCGGACGTCTTCAAGGCGACACTGCCCGCATGAACGCCACTCAGTCCAAAGACGAAGGCGAGCAGCAACGTGACTAGCAAGGCGGGAATCGTTGTCCACATCAAGTTCTTCAAGTGGGCGAAGAGATCGACCTCGGCAACGGCTGCCGCCAGGTTGGTGGAATCTGATAGTGGTGAACTCTTGTCACCAAAAATGGCACCAGAAACCACGAACCCAGCCACAATGGCGGGATTAAAGCCAATGGTTGTCCCAATGCCCATCAAGGCAACCCCAACCGTTGACATGGTGGTAAAAGCGGAGCCAATCATCATCCCCACCAAAGCACAAGTCAGCAAGGCCGTTGGCAAGAACCACTGGGGGTTGATTAACTTAAAGCCGGCCCAAATCATGGTTGGAATGACCCCAGTCCCTAACCAAAGGGCAATCATGGCCCCAATCAAAAGGAAGAGGAAAAGCGGTGCAATCCCGGCTTCAATTCCCTTAATCAAAGCCGCTTGAGCATCCTTGAAGGAAACGCCAGACAGGCGCATCAGTAGAACAACCCAGGCGATGGCCACCAAGAGCGGCGCAATGGGCGCTAATCCAAGGCCGATAATCCCTCCGGCCAAAATAACGACCACGCCAATTAGCAATAGCGTGGCAAATGTACGATTAATTTTATTTGTTGTCATGTTTATCATCCTATTCGTGTTGGACACTTCTCACACGTTTAGTCCGCTTGCGCGACTTTCTTATTTTTTGATACAAAGTAAAGACCAATGTTTACTAACACCATGCCGACAAAGACCGACAGGAACAGACCGGCAAACCAACCGTGATCGAGCATAATGCCCCCATAAACGGGGCCAAGCATTCGGCCGGTCGAAATCATCATGCCGACAAAGCCCTGTGCCTGACCCGAAACGGACTTCGGCGTTACTTGGGCGACCCAGGCCGGCACCTGTGGTGAAGCCAACATCTCCCCCACCGTCAGCAGTTCAAAGACCAAAACAATTTGCCAGAACTGGTCCACGAAAAGCATTAATAGGAAAGAAAGTGCGAAAATCAACCCACCAGCAATCACCGAAATGGCATAGTTGCGCTTGTTGGCCCAGTTTGAAATCATCTTTTGGAAAACGATGATGGTCAACCCATTCAATACCCAAAGGTTGGCATAGTGAGCGGTTGAAATACCGATGCGATGCAGATAAGTCGCCATGACCGTCTCCCAAAGCATGTAGGAAAGGTACATTAATAGAAGAAAAGCTGCAATCCAAATCAGCAGGGCCGTAAATTTCAACTTGGGGCGTTGACCTGACAGAGGCTCAGATACGGTCTCGACCACTTGGCTTTCATCTGAGAGTACCGACTGGTTGTCCGCTTCTTCTTCGGGCAAAACGTCTCCAGCAACGGGATCGGTATCCACGTTGAAGAAGATAGCGACCACAATTCCCAGTGTTAGGTAGAGCAACCCAGCGATTAACATCAACCAGGAAAAGCCATAGTCAAAGAGATACCCAACCACCAGAGTACCCAGAACAACCCCAACGTTTAGCACAATGTACATGTTGTTGAAGACGACTCGTGTGTTTTTCCCAGTCACCGTGGTGGCATAGGCATTTAACAAAGTCGTCACCGACCCGAGACCAATCGACGTCAGCCAAATCAAAAAGGCAAAGACCGGCCAGCCATTATAAAAGAACAGCGTGGTCACCGAGCAAAAGGCAATGGCCGAGGCAATGAGGAGCGAGGGGTAGGCCTTCCATCGGTCAAACAGTTGACCAGCAATGAAAGACCCTAAGACGTTCATCAAAGCCGCCACTAAGAGTACCAAGCCCGATGTCGTTAAAGTCTGTCCCAGCGACAAAGTCATGTGGAGCGTCGTTACCGGCCAAATCATGGCGTGGCCAGTATTGGCGGCCAAGTTAGCAAGCAACAACCATTTTTCATTCAATTTTTTAACCGCTGTTCTTGCCATTTCCCCCTCCAAGCGCTTTATTTCTAGTATAGCATAGGGATGCCGATTCCTTGTGACCTCCCCCATGACAGTCCGTTATCTATTTTAACAGGGGAAAAGCCGAACAGGAAGTGACTTTTCACAAGTGGTTAACAGTGGGAAAGTAAACGTTTTCATCTTTAATCACATTTCCACTTTTCCCACTGATTTTTCGTCAGTAATCGTTTATAATGGAGGGGATAGAGAAAAGAAAAGGGGAATTTTAATGGCTAAAGAATTAAAAACCTTAGTAACGTTTTTCGGTGCAACGGGTGATTTGGCTAAGCGCCTACTTTACCCATCCGTGTTCAACTTGTATAAGAAGGGTTACCTGGTCAATGACTTTGCCATTGTCGGTACTTCGCGTCAAGAATTAACGGATGACGAATACCAAGACATGGTTCGTACTTCAATTTCAGAAGGTCAAGACAAGGACCAAGTGGAAAGCTTTTTGAAGCACTTCTCTTACATCGCTTCGGATGTTACAGAAGCCGAAGGCTACGCCGGTTTGAAGACGAAGATTGAAGAAGAATCTGCTAAGTTCAACGTTGTCGGCAACCGAATTTTCTACCTGGCTGTTGCCCCACGTTTCTTTGGAACGATTGCTCAGTACCTGAAGTCCGAAGGGCTCATGTCGGATGAAGGTTACAACCGCATCATGATTGAGAAGCCATTTGGTACTTCATACGAAACGGCCGAACAATTACAAAACGAATTGACACAAGCCTTTGATGAAGATCAGGTTTACCGTATCGACCACTTCATGGGTAAGGAACTGGTCATGGGCATTGCCCCACTCCGTTTTGGAAATCCAATGCTAAACACAGCTTGGAACAAGGATTACATCAAGAACGTCCAGGTAACTTTGGCCGAAACACTTGGTGTTGAGGAACGTGCCGGTTACTACGACACGGCCGGTGCCCTTTTGGACATGATTCAAAACCACACCATGCAAATCATCGGTTGGTTGGCCATGGAAGAACCAAAGGACTTCTCTGACGTTGCCATCCGCAATGCCAAGAACGCAGCCTTCTCCGCCCTTGAAATTTACGATGCCAAGGGTGCTGATCGCTACTTCGTTCGTGGCCAATACACGGCCAGTGCGACGAATAAGGATCACGTTTCCTATACTGACGAACCTGATGTACCGAAGGATTCACAGACCAACACGTACATTGCTGGTGAATTGCACTTCAACACACCACGTTGGCAAGGTGTACCTTTCTACATCCGTTCTGGAAAGCGCATGGAAGCCAAGACAACTCGGATTGACGTTGTCTTCAAGGCCGGCGCCTTCAAGTTCGGTGGTCAACAGGAACCACAAGAAACGGTTCTTTCAATTGTTGTTTCACCAGATGCCCACATCACAATGTCATTAAACGCCAAGGAAGTTTCCGATGACTTCTCAACGCAGTTGATTGACCTTGGATGGGCACCAACTGATCAGCAAAAGGCTGACACACCTGCCCCTTACGAACGTTTGTTGCACGATGCCATGGATGGTAACGGTTCAAACTTCGCTGACTGGCATGGTGTTGCCACTGCTTGGAAGTTCGTCGATGCTCTTTCTGCTGCATACGCTGAAAACAAGGCACCGCTTTACAAGTACGCATCCGATACAATGGGTCCTAAAGAAGCTGACGAATTACTCGAACGAAACGGCGATTCATGGGTCTTCAAGGGTTAATTTTCCCACTAAAAAAGCGATTCACTCTAACGTGAATCGCTTTTTTTCTGTCTTAAAATAACTTGACGATTAATTCGTAAACATGAACCAAGAAACCGGAATCCAGCAGCACATAGAGTCCAATCAAAATGTAGCAAATCTTCATTAATTTTTCACCGAAACGGTCAATTAATGACGTCACGACTTTGTTATCAGCCACTGCCCGAAGAACAAAGACAATGATTACAGTTAAGACCCCAATGTATAGTAATGTTTCGGCAAAAGTCAGCCAACTTTCACCAAGCAAAACCGGCAGGAAAATCGAAAGATTGCAGCCGGCACATACCGATAAATACGTTCCAAGCACAATCCAAAACGGTGACTTTCCCTTCGCGTCGTCGTCCTCATCGTCATCGTCATCGCGGAAAGCCAAGTAAATTGGTATGAAACCCAGCACACCCAATAACCATTCTGGTAAGAAGGCTTCAAGAACCTGACCCGCAAGAAAACTAGCCATCATTAAGAAAAGGTTCCCAAGCAGGTAAGCCATTAAGACTACTCGAAATGGGTACTTTTTCAAGAGAAAAAGCAACATAATAAAGAAATCGAGGTTAACCGCTAAAAAGGTCAACGTAAGTAATGAAATATTCATTTTCTCCTCTCATATCTAACACATGAATTTTTGTTCATCTTTAATACATGAATATAATATCATATTTTAAAAATGGTGCAACCTCCGCTCGTCATTTTCTAGTCTTGATAAATAACTAAACGTTCAGTTATAATAAAAGCATGCGAAAATATGATAAAGAAAAAGACAAGCGCTTAAAAGACGCACTCATCTCTCTTTCAGCACAGGAGGGTCTTGCTTCACTAACGACGGCCAAGATTGCTAAAAAGGCCGGTATTAGCCCAGCAACTATCTACCTGCGTTATACCAGCAAGGAAGATTTAATTAGTCGAATCTATGAAGAAGTTAAGACAGAATTGCATAGTGGCATAGCGGAAGCCATCTCGACAGAGGCAACCACTGTTGACCAATTACGCGCACTGATTCTGTTCAGCATCAAAAAAACAGTGGAATGCCCACAGGAAAGTGACTTCGTCCGCCAGGCAAGCATTAATCGTTCACTTCTCGATGAAGCGGCACAAAACTTTGTCGAAGAAGAAAACGGCGCCATTGCCGAACTGATGAACAAGCTTGACCAGAGTCCAGCTTTCGTCTACCCAAATCGAGAATCACTCGAAGCCCTGTTGGCTTTTCCAAGCCAGGTTTTCGAGCAAAACCCAAACCAAGAATTAGGCGTTGCCGAAGCCTTAGCAGACATGGCAATTGCCGGTATTTATAAAGGAGAATGACATGACACGAACACTAATCACAGGAGCAACGGATGGTATCGGAAAGATCACGGCAACTAATCTAGCTAAAATGGGGCAGGAAATTATCATCCACGGCCGCAATGAGCGTAAGGCGCAGCAGGTTGTTGAAGAAATTAAACAAGACAGTGGTAACGAAAACATTTCCTACCTCATTGCCGACCTCACAGACATGACCGCCATTCAAGAAATGGTCAACGACTTTTACAAAGAATTTGATCACCTGGACGTTCTCATTAATAACGCCGGTGCGGTTTTAGATGATACCATTGTCAAAACAAAGGATGGCTTGGAAGCGACCTTCGCATTAAACATGATGGCTCCCTTCCTGTTAACTAAGCTCTTACTACCAGCGCTTGAAAAGAGCAGCGATGGTCGTGTGATTAACATGTCATCGGCCACTTATCGCCAAGCTAAACCAAACAAGTCTGATTTCAACTCATTTGAAAACAAATCCGGGCAAAGTCGTTACGGTACCAGCAAACTCTACGTCATTTTGAATACTGAAAGCTGGGCGAAAAAGTTAGCCAGCGAAGGCATTCAGAATGTCACAGTGAACGTTTCCCATCCTGGGGCTGTTGCAACTAACTTTGGACAGAATTCAGACAATGGTTGGCTTAATAATCTCGTTTACAAAATTGCCTTAAAAGTCATGCCAGCCCCTGAAAACGGGGCTATCACCAACACCTTCTTAGCTAGCGACAGCGGGGTGAAAAAGATATCTGGCGCTTTCTTCGACAACAAGAAAAAGCAGATTCAACCAAAAATCAGCGTTGAAGAGCAACAGTTAGCGCAACCACTGTTTGAATACTGTGAAAAAGTTGCCACACAATTTAACTAAAAAAAGCCAGTCTCTCGACTGGCTTTTTTATTCATTAGTACCAAACACCCTTCAGACATTCTCCAAATCAAACGCTTCGTTTTCAAGTAATCCGGTTTCATCATTCAGCGTTTTCAAGAAGGTTTTCATGAACTCTTTTCGCTTCTCTCCTTCGACACGAGCCGCCGGCGTATTTAATTGGGCAGGCAATTTAAAGATTTTTTCGTAAAAATGGTTGACGGAGGGATTTTCGTTCTTACGGTAGGCTGCTTTATCCTTCAGCTCTGTGACCGGCAAGACCTTGGGGTCGGCCAGAACGCGTCCCTTGGCGCCACCATATGCAAAGGTTCTCGCGATGGCAATGGCCCCTAATGATTCAATGCGATCAGCATCTTGCACGTATTGACCAAGTTCGGAAAGCTCATAATGGTGAACCAAATTAGCCGAATAGGACATGTGTTGAATCGTATCCATGACATCAGCAATTTCCTCTGTTGAAAAATCACTATTCGACAGCAACTTTTCCACCTTTTGGATTTGTCCTGGCACATCGTCGACGACTTTGTCATCAATGGTATCGTGCAGGAGCCCCCCCGCACGTAGAACCGCCTCTTCGTCCTCCGTCATGTTGTCGTGATCAGCCAAGAAAAACTTAACCGCCCAGTCACCCACTCGCTGTGCGTGATAAAAGTCATGGCCGGACGCATCCCCGCCCAATGTTTCTTCCGCAAAATCGTAAATCTTCCCTAATTGAACCATGTCGCCCCTCTCCAATTCCATCAACTATCAAAACGTTTTTCTAATTTTAGTATGAAAAATGCTTCATTTCAAGGGAAAGTATTTAAAATCTGAAGAGAAAAAGAATGTTTTTCAAAGCTATCAGGAAAAACGTTCGTTTTTAAGTAGCCAAACTGGTTACCGGACGAGCATGTCCACGCCAAATTTGTTAAACTGGTCTTAATACAGAAAAGAAAAGGAATCCAAATGTCATTTTTAGAGCTTAAAAACATTCATAAGTCCTATTACCTGGGCTCGCAAGAGTTCCCGGTTCTAAAGGGCATCAATCTCGACTTTGACCTCGGCGACTTCGTCTCCATTCTCGGTGAATCCGGAGGGGGAAAGTCCACGTTGATGAACATCATCGGTGGCCTTGACCGTAATTTTGAGGGTGAAGTGCTTGTTGATGGAAAGAAGCTTGATCACAAGCAGGAAAAATCCCTCGACAAATACCGTCGTGAAACAATCGGCTATATTTACCAGTCCTACAACTTGATTTCCCACTTGTCAGTTCTAGACAACGTTTTGGTGTCATTAGACATGACGACTTTGTCAAAGAAAGAACGGGAAGCTCGTGCCAAGGAATTGTTGGTTAAGGTTGGCCTGGAAGGCCAAATCAAGAAGTACCCCAACCAGATTTCTGGTGGACAAAAGCAACGTGTGGCCATTGCCCGCGCCCTGGCATCCGACCCCAAGGTCATCATCGCCGATGAGCCAACCGGTGCGCTTGACTCGCAAAACACCAAGGAAGTCCTATCACTCTTGAACGAGATCGCATCGGAAGGTCGTCTCGTGATTACCGTGACTCACTCCGAAGCCGTTGCCGATGCCGGTACCCGAATCGTTCGTTTGGCTGACGGTCAAATTGAGTCCGACGAACGCATCAAGCCCGCTTACCCTAAGCAGGATAAGGAAATGATTCCGTCTCGAGCACTTCCTCGTCGTGCTTCGATTAAAACGGCCTTCAAACACTTCCGTCATCATCTGGGAACCAATTCACTGATTATTCTCGGCACGGCTATCGGACTTTTCTCTGTTATCTTGTTTTCTGGTCTTGGTAACGGGATTGCCGGCTACATGTCCAGTCAAATCACCAAAGTTGCCAACCCACAGGTCATGTCCGTGAGTCGTTATGTGAAATCAGACGATGATGAGAACAGTGCCTTCTCCGAAAGCAGCAATACACCGGCTTTCACCGCGGCCCAACTCGATCAAATCAAAAAGCAAAAGCACGTTTCAAAGGTTGAATCTTCTTACACAGCCATGAATGCGACCGCTACATACAATAACCAAAACGTCACGATGCGCGCCTTAACAAACTGGACGTCATCCAATTCTGACGATTCCGTTAAAGCCGGACACGCTCCAACCAAGGATGGCGAAATCTTAATTGACCAATCAGCCGTAGCTGAGAAGTTCAATAAGAACAATTATAAGGACTTGATTGGCAAGCAAGTGACCGTTTCCTACCAAGCTCTCAACGCACAACAAGAAAACGTGACCGTTAAATTCACGGCAACCGTTTCTGGAATCGGCCACTCAGATAGCCAGGGTGCCCAGATTAACGCCGTTAACACAACAACCATTCAAAACGCCTTGAAGCAAGCCGGTCTAAGCGCTAATCCGACCGATATTTCTGTTAAGGTGGACGACTTGGATAATGTTGAGGATACAGCGGCTTCCATTGATAAGATTAAGGATGGTTCGAACCGTCTTTACAAGACGTCGACAATTCAAAGTATCATCAAAAAGATCCAGACCTACGTCAACTTAGCAACGTCCATTCTGTCATTGATCGCCGGCATTTCACTGATTGTTTCTGCCCTTATGATCATTGTAACGATGTTCATGTCCGTTGCAGCACGGACCAAAGAAATCGGTATTCTACGTGCACTCGGTGAGTCGAAGCGAGACATTCGCTGGCTCTTTATTTCCGAGTCATTGATTACGGGACTACTCTCCGCTTCCGTTGCCACGTTACTTGCCTACCTGGCACAAGCGGGTATCAACGGTGCGCTGAAGAGTATCGCCAATTACGCCTTCGTCCAAGTCACTACGGGCGACGTCATTACCGCCTTCGTGCTGGCCCTAATCATCTCACTTCTGGCAGCACTCTTACCTGCCCGTCGTGCGGCAAAGCTTAATCCAATTGACGCTTTATCAGCCGAATAAAATCAAAAATCCCGACAAACACAATGTGCTTGTCGGGATTTTTTTACTATATATCAGTCGGTGGTAGTCCATCCAAATACGCTCGAAAGAATGGACAATCAAAAAATACTGCCAATTCTGGGCCATAGAGGTGACAAAAAGTAAGAATCACCAAAAGATCCGGCATCACCTGCCCTGATTCATATTTTGAAATCGCTGATTGCGAAAGGTGCAAACTCGCTGCCACCTGTGATTGCGAATAACCATGCATTAAGCGAGATTTTTTGAGGCGATTGGCCAATTCTTCCTGGACTAACTGACGTAAGGACGTCTCCATCCATTTATGGTCAAATTGGTCAATTGCTGCGGGATGTGCAAGAACCATTTTGCTCCTCCTTTACAATGGTTTCCTGCCTGACTTCCAATTTTCTTCCTACTGTCTGGCCCTATTATAACCAGTCATACTACGTTTTAACAGCAAAAACACGAACAAACGTTCGTTTTATTCCAAACATTCATGCTATCAAACAATCACTGTCAAAGCATATAAAAAAGTCGGTCACACGGACCGACTTTATCAAGTGCCATTAATTAAAAATAAACCCCTGAAATGGGAAAACCAATTGCGACTAAGTAAATGGCCCAACCCCAAAAGAGATAGCTGACGAACGAAACCAGCGTTTGTTGCCATGGATTTTGCCAGAAAAAGCCACGTTTTTCAAAGATTCCTCGGTAAATTTGTTCAATCAACACCCAAACCAAAAAACCCCAAAGCGTTCCTGAACCTGCGGTAATCCCGGTATCAATGTTTGCCCAAACGAGAAAAACGATACTCAACAAGATGGACAACACCAGCATCATCATTTGGCTAATATCAACAAAGGTCCCGCCACCAATGGTTAACGCTTCCGATCGTTTGTCGCCTTCCAACTTAAAAAGTTGCTGAAAGCCGATTCGCACCAGGGCGGACAAAATACCAGCCAGCAAACCAACCCATAACGTATTTAACAATGTTGTTCCAAACATGCAATATCTCCTTCACTTTGCTAATGTCATTCTAGCACTTTTCATGTTATTCACGAAGAATCGACCAATTCTTCAAGCTTTTTTAAATTCGAGGCTTCGAAGTCCAGTTTGACTGACTTTTTGGTATAATTAACTTTTGAAAGGTTCAATAACATCCCCTCAGGGCAGCTGGACCTTTGAGCCAATCAAGCCTATCTGGCTTGTTAAAGTACTTAAGCAGCGACACAAAAAAGTACACCTAAATGGAGGTTTTTCTGTTGAAAGTCAAACGCGAAAACATGGTTGATTACTATACATTTGGTTCCACCGCGGAGCTATTACTTTACTTAGGAATTGAGCGAGAAACGCTCTTTCACCGAGCTAAGTTACGTGGTATCGATTTGAACGGTACCTACACAGAAGAAGATTTGGCTGCCCTCAAACCCGAAAAGAACGCCTACCTTGGTTCTTTGAATGCGGAAACGGAAGCTGAAGTTGAAGTGCTGAAGATGAAACTGCAAATGTTAGAATCTCAGCTAGGTTATAAGAACCAACAAATCGAGGATCGTCAGGAACACATCGACACGCTCAAATCGACGCTCCAAAAGGCCGAACAAAACCTTGAAAAAACGCAAACAACCGTCGACCAGCAACAACACCTCCAGATGGCCACTCTTTCTCAATTGGACAAAGTCACATCACGTGTTCAACGTATCGAAATGGAAGATGAACAAAAGAAGCACTGGTGGTCACGTAAGAAAAAGAAAGATTAACACGAAGTCAGCTCAGGCTGACTTTTTTTGTACAAAAAAAAGAGGAGCTCCTGCTCCTCTTTTGCTTTTAATCAGCACCAACGGCTAGGGTGTAATCAAAGGTTGCTCCCTCGTAATTCGTACCCGACTTTAACGCGTTGGTTGTTTTAAGTAATAAACCGTGGTCATTATCATAGTTGGCTGTGTAATTATAACCAGTGCTATCTTGATTGAACTGGTACCCGGCCGCCATTGACCAAATCGTTATCGGCTTGTCCGAAACAGTCGAAACCGTACCATCATTGCCCTTCCAGAAATAAGAGACAACCCCGTCCTGCTTATTTTTCGTCATGGCAATCTGTACACTAGCCTCAGGATTGGCTTTGGTCGAATTCACCGTAAAGGCCATCCCGTTTTGCCCAGAAATCAAATTTGATAGTCCATAGGACTTCGGCAAGTCATTGGCCGTCAGCGTATAGGCCCGGTTCAACTGGCCCTTTACCAGAGAGACAACCGCTGGGCCAGAGCCAAACTCCATATAGCGAGGGCTCCCCAGCAATAAACGCTGCACAGCCCGACTATAAGCGGGACTAACGTCAAAACTAAAGGAAGTAAAGGAAGTCCCAATACTTCCAGTTGCTGCATCCGTTGTCAAAGAATCCGACCCATCGGCATTTTTCGAAAAACGACCGTTTAGGTTAGATCCGTTAAGATAAATCGTACTACCATAACCAGAGAAAATTTTAGAACCGCCTCGGGCAAGGAAATGAGCATCGTTGCCGAGATTGAGTCCATTGCGGAGCATCCCATCAATGACCGGCGTCGAAGTCGACAGCTTATTAATCAGAAAGGAGCCATTATCCGCTACGTTAATAAACCGACTCCCAAACGAACCGATGTTTAGCCCCCCGGCCGTTGTTAAATCCACCTTGGCGCCTTGACCAACAGTGATGCCGAGATCATTCCCGCGAGACTGAAATAAATTGGTATCGCCCGTATTGCGATTCCCGTTCACAATGAAATTTGCTTTGTCCCCAATGTTCCACATTCGAGAATCAACGGAACCACGGTCAACGTAGCGGGCATTATCAACGTTCCAAATCAAACTCGCCTTATTGGCTACGGATAAAGTCGAGGCAAAGGAACTGGATAAGTAGTGGTAGAAAATATTGCTTTGTTTTGCGTTGATGTTAACAGTCGTTGATCCATCCAAAACATTGACATCGTTGGCCCCATGAATCCAAGAATTCTGTCCGTACTCCGTTGATGGATTGGCTGTCCCAAGCGAAGCCGGGTCTTGCTTTCCAGAACCAAAGTTCTTCCCCGGGGTTCCCGTAATGTTGAAAACATTCTTACCAGAAAACTCGATTCTGCCCTTCCGGTTGACGATTGGTGTCGCGCCGTCGCGTGCCGCCCCGTTCATTTCAGTCACATTATGGTACTGCGTCGTCGCTGCAGCTCCCTTAGATACTTCGAAAATACCGTAGGTAATACTATTAATCCACTGAACGTTTTCCATTCGTAGTGTTGTTGCAGAGGTAACAAGACTACTTTCTGACCAAAAACCTGATCGCTTATCGCCACCGTCAGTAATTTTCACACTCGTTGTCGGGTCTAAAGTAGCAGCAAAAGTCAGGGTGTGATGATTGCCTAAAATCACCAGGCTCTTCCCCTCTTGTATTTCGGTTCCCGTGTAAGCGCTGAAATCACCCGAAACATCAGCCGTTACGTTCAGATAGACAGTTGACTGGTATGAATCCTCATACGCTTCGAACATATCTGACCAAGAAGCAACATTATAATACACTGCCCCAGCATTTCCAGTAACAGACCCATCGGTATCAGTCTGTGGTGTGGTGTCGGCTGAACCACTCAATGAAAGCACGGTTAAAAGGGTTAACAATGCGGTTAGCATCAAAAGCAGCTTTTTCATTGTCTTTCCCTCCTTCCGTGTTAATTAATCAATCAACGGCTTTCCTGATTCGACTTGGAAACGATAACAACATCCATTCCCTCACGACGCATTTGCTTATAGGCCTTATAGGAAATACGACGATTAATTTGCTTCCCCTGTAGGTTTTCGACAACATCCACCATTTTTTTCTGCTTCCGCCAAAGGAAGAACAGAATAATCAACAATGGAATGAGCAACAAGAGCCACAACCAATTATTATTTCGGGTCATTGGGTTCGATGACAGCCAACCCGAAACTGCTGATAAGGAGGACACTTTAAACTCTTTCGTCCAGTGCCAAGTCACGTTGTTTTTATTATCATGAATGGTGATATCCGCCACATAAGTCTTTCCGGACTTTAATTCCTTTGTGGGTACCTGGTAGGTAAAATTGGATCCATTGGCAATCGATTGGTTACTCTGAACATCATTAACCACCGTTGCCGACTCACCCTTTTGGTGGACCTTTACCGTTGAGCTGGCATTCGAAACATAACCATTTTGTTTATTTTGCAAAGCAATGTTAACAATTCCCGATTGGCTTTTTGATTGATAAGAGACTTTCTTTAGGTCTAAATCCGCTTTCGTGACCACATCCGTGTTCGACAACTGAACATAGGTCATATAGTTAAATCGGTTGGTATACCCATTTTGTGCTTGATCAGAACTCGCTACCTGCTTTTGAATGTGGATGCCACCCAACCAAGAACCATCGATTTTAGTTGAAGGCATGGTAACTTGGGCTGGAATTTCCCTTGTTTCGCCAGCCGCCACCGTCACCTTTGCGCTACTTACTTTTAAAATCGAATTCCCGAGACGAAGGGAAGAATTAACGGCATCCTGCACTTCATTAATCGGTCGATTCGCTGACATCACCATGTTACTGCCAGTTTCTGCCTGTGTTGCCGAAATCAAAAAGGTCGCTGGCTTCGTATCGCGGTTAGTTAACGAAACAGCCAGCGTCGTTTTTTCACCGGGATTCAGTTTCAAATCATACCAAGCACGGCTGGTGTCCCCGCGTTCTTTATCACTTTTAACAATCGAGGCATCAAATTTTGAATCCGTTGCGTTATCGGCTGAGACCAGTACTGATGTCAACAAAAACAGACTCATCAGCATGCCCACAGTTTTGATTAACTTTTTCATCTATCACGTCTCCGTCAATATCTCGAAAGAAAAAGCGAACAACTCGTCGCTGCCCGCTATATCATGCCATTGTTTTGCTTAGTCCATGCTTGGGGAAAGCGTGTAGTCAATGGTTCCCTTATATTGACCAGCCTTGATTGTGTTGTCGTTTAACGTCAACAAACCAGTCTTTGGTGCTTCAAAGGTAATCGTTGTGTTTCCTTGAAGACTAGTTGTTCCTTCCGCAACATCATCCGCAAAAACGGACAATGGTGAGATTGCTCCAGCCGTTAACAAAGCAGCAACACCTAAGTTTAACTTTGTAAATGTTTTCATGATGGCACCCTCTTGTTCCTTCTATTTTTACTAATTCCAATCAATAATTATATGATTATAATGACATCTTGTCAATATTACAATCAGGCTTACCAAATTCAAAAAAGCCAGCATCCAAACGTTTTACGATAGGACACTGGCTATTTTTAATGTGGTTGGTTAGGCGAAGTAATGATCTTCTTCCTTGGCGATATTATCCTTAACGGTTGTTGAGTACCAGAACGGCACATGAATCTTACCGATCACGTGTTTCTTCGATACAAAGCCGAAGTAACGGGAATCATTTGAAACCGACCGGTGGTCCCCAAGAACAAAGTAGGAGTCCTTCGGCACTACAGTCTGATTACGGTCACTCACTTTCCAAAGACCAGTTGAAGACAAGGACTTCAAATCCCATGAGGAACCGAATGAAGCGGCTGTTCCAGCGTTTTGCTCGGTTGTACTAATGAAGGATTGGTTCACTTTCTTACCGTTAACGTACAAGACACCATCCTGGTAGGACACTGTATCCCCAGCAACAGCGATTACCCGCTTCACATAGTCTTTATTACCTGCCTTAATTCGCGGATCTTCTTGTCGCGCATCGAAGACAACAACATCCCCACGCTTTAAGTTTTCAGTCTTTTGGACCAAAACTCGTTGCTGATCGAGCAAGTTTGGGTCCATTGAGTCACCAGAAATGGTTACCACATTGATAAAGAAGGTCGTGATCACAACGTAGATTCCTACCCCAATACCAACTGGAATTACCCAATTCCAAATAAATGAGAATATTTTTTTCATAATTATTACCTCGAAGTAAGCTTACACGTTCAAATTTATGGGCGCAAGCGACTTTATCATTTTGAAAGACGAAAACGTTCTGTTACGAACGAACCGTGTTAATCGTGACCAAGTAAGTAGCCCGGTCACGCACTCCTTTTGTTTTGAAGGAGATAATGCCATGTTCCTTCTGCAAATCCGTTAAATCTTGATCCTGCAGGCGTGAAGCGATCAAGCTCAAGGGGTTGGGCCCAGGGAAGGCTTTCGTCCAGTCGATCACGAGGTAATCCTCATACGAAAAACAGAGCACCCGATAATCAAGAACAGGCTCTTCTTCATCCGTCGTTGTGGTTTCTACCATAAAGGACGGACCACCCTCTTCTCGTTCCACAGCCTGCAAAGAAAGCCAGTAGTCCCTCCTGCGCAACTTTAGCTCAGTAATTTTCATCGACTCGCCTCCCCCCTCTTCTAATTTGTTTTTGGTAATTCCGACAAAACAGCTTCTTCATAGGGAATGGAAGGGAGGGCGCCGGCTGAGGCAACTGTAATTGATGAAGCTGCCACTGCATAGCGGATGGCCCCTTCAACGTTATCGAAAGATGGTGACAACCGTGATAACAGTGCCCCAATGAAGGTGTCACCCGCCGCCGTCGTATCAATAGCGGTCGTCTTAATGGCCGGCACCATTACTTCTTTGCCCTTCTTGGATCGGTAGAAAGCTCCCTTATCACCAAGGGTAATTAGCACGTGTTCGAGGCCAAGGTCGAAGAAAAAGTCGGCATTTTTGATTAACGAAGCTCGATCGGTTACCGGGATGTTCGTTATCAAGGCAGCCTCGTGTTCGTTTGGCACAATCAAGTCCGTTTGCTCGAGCAATGACTTGGGCAAGTCTTCTTGATCAGGCACTGGTGCTGGATTTAGCACAGTCGTGACACCCGCTTCCTTCGCCTCTTTAAAAGCCGTCAACGCGGTTTCAAGTGGAATCTCTAGCTGTGTTAGACAAAAATCAGAACCGGTCAGCGCTGCTTTTTGGTCCCAGATGTCCTTGGCTGAAAGGTCCCCGTTGGCGCCCTCATAAACATAGATAATGTTGTCACCCGTTGCTTTCGAGACCGTGATATAGGCCTGACCTGTCTGGAACTTATCCGAGTGCAACACGTATTCAAGGTTTAAATCGTCTTCCTGCACCCGCTGGCTAAGGTCAAAGTCGGCACCGACTTTGGTAACAAAGTTCGCCTTGGCACCGGAGCGGGCAATGGCAACCGCCTGGTTCAAGCCCTTACCACCCATAACTTCTTCTTGATGTTGGCCAATCGAAAGGGTTTCGCCCGACTGCGCCAGCCTATGCACGCGGGTCACGCGGTCGATATTCGTTGAACCGACAATGGTTACTTGCTTTTTCATAGTCATCCTTTTTCCCATCTAATGGGATTGATTTCTCCTCCTATTTTACTAGAAAGACAGGACTTTTCCAGCAAAAATGTACAAAGAAATCGAAGGTGGTTGCGTCGGTCTGCTATAATAGAAATTAGTTTATGTCTTTTTAAATGGAGGGTTTGCTGTGAATGACCATAAAGTAAAAGCTGCTCAAATGGCCGTCGAGTTGATTCCGAATCAGGCCATCGTTGGGCTTGGATCGGGATCGACCGCTTCCATCTTCATCGATTTGTTAGCCAAAAAGGCACACGAAGAGGCAATGGATATCACTTGCGTGGCCACTTCTGGTCAAACCCAGCAGTTGGCCCTTGGCTTTGGCCTCAAAGTCGTGGACATTGATGCGGTTGACCGCATCGATGTCACGGTCGATGGTGCGGATGAAGTCGATCCAAACCTGAACGGCATTAAGGGTGGCGGTGCCGCTCTACTCTTCGAAAAAATTGTCGCTGTTAACTCTCAAAAGAACATCTGGGTGGTTGATTCTTCTAAAAAGCATCCCCGCCTTGGCTCCTTCAAGCTACCCGTGGAGGTAGTTAAATTCGGGGTTCACCACGTCTACAACTACCTAAAGGAACGCGATTTAAAGCCGGTCTATCGGCAGCAAGAGGACGGCAACTATCTCACGACTGATTCGGGTAACTACATTATCGACATCAACATTTCCCGTGTAGATGACTTAGCAAAGTTAGCGGAAGAGCTAAAATCTTTGACCGGTGTTGTTGAGCACGGGCTGTTCATTAACATTTGCGATGTCTTGTTAGACGGTAACACAGGCGAAGCGGTTTACCGAAAAGCCTGATAACCGTTCGCAATCAGTTAATATTAATAAAAACGATGAAAGGGAATGTTCGTTCCTTTTCATCGTTTTTTAGTGGACTTGTTTTTGAAATTGTTCGAATTGACGGTCAATCTGCCGTTCCTGCAACTCACCCGTGAGCGCCAATACGTTCAATCCTTCAATGATGAGCATCAGTTCTTCAGCCAAAAGGCGAACCTTTTCTTTCGGCAAAACACCTTGGTCAGCACCTAAATCGAGCAATGACTGCACCGTTCCTCGCGTAGCATTCACTTGCTTTTGCTTCAGGTGCCGATCTTCTTCGGATTGATGCGTAAAGGAGTATTCATACATTGCACGAATCAACGAAGGACCGCCCGCCGCCAAAACCAGCAAGCGCTGCTTATGCTCGGCTAAATACTCCGCAAAGACGGACTGAAAATCCGGGTTTGATCGCAGTTGCTCCCGCACCAAATCAAACTGATGGACGGAACGACTGCGGATTACCTCAACAAACAGTTCGTCAACGGAGTGGAAATAAAGATACAAACCACCTCGGCTAATCTGACAAGCATCGATAATCCTCTGCATCGTGACTTGTAAAAAGCCTTCTTCAGCGAAGACTTCGCTCGCCTTGGCTAAAATAATTTCCTCTTTGGCTTTTCTTGTTTTGCTCAGCTGCTCTTCCATAGCACCCCTCGACCTCAATAGGCAATTACCTGCTTTCAGTATAATATAATTTTTTCAATTGAAAAAGTCGAGTCAGCTACCCATTCAATGAAGATCCTGGACAAGTAACCAAACTTGAAAAATCACGCTCACAAGCCTATCATAAGGCTATATTCTCAACTTTTAGGGAGTCCAATCAACCATGAACTCAAGCACTAGCCAATCAGCATTAAATGACATTGAAAATCCCGAACGTCTTCACCAGCACATGGCCGTTCGTTGGGAAAAAGTCATTGCAAAAGAAAACAACTCGGCTCGCCACGCCTCGTTACACGTGCGCGCTTCCATTGTTGGTCGAGTCGGCATCATGTTACTTTCGTGCGGAACGGGTGCCTGGCGTGTTCGTGCCGCAATGAACACGGTTGCCCGAGCCCTGGGATTAACCATCTCGGCAGATATCGGTTTTACCGCCATTACACTCACCTGCTTTGATGGGACCGAGTCGTTCACAGAGTCACTCTCATTAGCGGCGACTGGCGTTAACACCCATAAGATGACGTTAATTGAAAAATTTGTTGCTGACTTTGCTGAAAAATATGCCGATAAAAAGCCACAAATCGTACATCAACAACTCGACAAAATCCAAAAACAACCCGGTAATTATTCGGCTTTCATGGCTGGTTTAGCAGCCGCCATCGCCTGTGCTGGTTTCATCTTTTTGCTAGGTGGTGGTCCAATTGAGATGTTTGGTTGCTTTACCGGGGCCTTTGCCGGCAACTTCACCCGCAAGAAATTAGGCGGTCGGCGTTGGAATGCCGTTGCGACAACTGCTCTAGGTGTTGCTGCAGCCTGCTTAACCTATGTGCTGACTCTGTTTATCTTGGGCCAATGGATTCATCTGTCATCCGCCCACGAAGCCGGTTACATCGGCGCCATGCTCTTTGTGATTCCGGGTTTTCCTTTCATCACTTCAATTTTAGACCTGTCAAAAAACGACATGCGCTCGGGACTAGAACGACTGGCTTTCGCCTTAATGATTATCTTCTCCGCCACCCTAATCGGCTGGCTGTTGGCCCTTGTTTTTCATCTGCATCCACAAAACTTTTTACCTCAGGGACTATCGCTTTACCCACTCATCGCCTGTCGTCTAGCCGCTTCCTTCGCCGGCGTCTTCGGCTTCTCAATGATGTTTAATTCCCAACCAAAGATGGCCATTACCGCTGGTCTCATCGGGGCAGTGGCCAACACCACTCGTCTAGAACTAGTTGATCTTTCTCAGATGCCCCCTGCTGCAGCTGCCTTTGTCGGTGCGCTCATTGCGGGCGTGGCGGCTTCACTGCTGAACCGCTACACGGACTTTCCAAGAATCTCACTAACGGTCCCCGCCATTGTCATCATGGTTCCTGGACTCTACATTTACCGTGGTGTGTACAACTTGGGTCTCAATAACATTGGCGCAGGGGCCACTTGGCTCACCAGGGCCGCTCTCATAATGGTCTTTCTGCCATTTGGACTCTACGTCGCCCGTTTCCTCTTTGACAAGGATTGGCGGAAAGTCGATTAAATATAAACACAAAAAAGCCGCCATTACTGGCGGCTTTTCTTTTGCAAAGTTTAAGGATTAGTACTTAGCTTCCCACTTCAAGGCTTCGATGGCAGCCTTAACGTCAGAAATCTTTTCCTTCGTGATGCCTTGGTCAACTGCTGACTGTGCAACAGCGATGGCAACCGTTTCAGAGAACTTTGTCAATTGTGAGACAGGAGGCAAAACAGCGGCTCCTGGCTTCGTACCATCAACAAGACCACCCAATGAGTGGGCAGCGGCTGAAATCATTTCATCATTCAAGACCGTTGCAGTTGAGGCAATCGTTCCAAGTCCAAGACCTGGGTAAACCAAGGCGTTGTTAGCTTGTCCGATATCGTAAGTAACACCCTTGTATTCGATTGGGTCAACGGGCACACCATTGGCAACCAAGGCCTTACCATCAGTCCAGTCAAGCAAGTCCTTTGCAGTTGCTTCAAGCAACTTTGTTGGGTTTGACAATGGGAAGATGATTGGGCGTTCTACGTGAGACGCCATTTCCTGAACGATTTCCTTCGTGAAGGCACCAGGAACAGTTGATGTTCCAACCATGATTGTTGGGTGGATTTCCTTCACAACAGACATCAAATCAGTCAATTGATCAGCATTGGCAAATTCTGAACGCTTGCGAGCAAATGGCTTTTGTTCTGGTGTCAAGTCGTCCATGTCGTCGAAGAGCAAACCTTGCTTGTCAACCAAGTAGATGTGTGACTTGGCTTCTTCTTCTGACAAACCTTCTTGCAACATTTCGTCGTAGATACGTCCGGCGATTCCACATCCGGCTGAACCAGCACCAAATGACAAGTATGTCTGTTCTGACAACTTTTCACCAGTAATGTTCATGGCACCCAATGCAGCGGCCAACGTGATGATACCAGTTCCCTGGATGTCATCGTTAAACGTCGTGATGTCGTTCTTGTACTTGTTCAAGATCTTAGCACCGTTTTGACGGGCAAAGTCTTCCCAGTGCAAGTAAAGGTTAGGGAACGTCTTTTCAGCAGCTTGGACAAAGTCATCAACAAACTTGTCGTACTTTTCGCCGCGAACACGTTCGTGACGGTTACCCAAGTAATTAGGGTTTTCCAACAATTCCTTGTTGTTTGTTCCGTTATCCAAAACAACTGGCAAAACGTCAGCTGGGTTAACACCGGCAGCGGCCGTGTAAACCATCAACTTACCAACAGCGATGTCAACACCGTTAACACCCCAGTCACCGATACCCAAGATACCTTCGGCATCCGTTACAACGATCAACTTGATGTCACGACCGTTAGCAGCGTTCTTCAACGCTTCTTCCATACCTTCTGGTTCGTCAATTGACAAGTAAACCGCGTTTTGTGGGTCAACAAACAAATCTGAGTAGTTTTCAATCGTGTCGGCGATCACGGGATCGTAAACGATTGGCATGAATTCCACCACGTGTTGTGAGAACATGTAGAAGAACAACGTGTGGTTCGTGTTGAAGATTTCCATCAAGAACAAGCGCTTTTCCAAGTCAGATGGCTTTGACTGGTATTGGGCATAAGTTTGTGCTTCTTGTTCTTCCAAAGTCTGCACGCGAGGAGGCAACAAACCGGCTACGCCGAGTTCCTTACGTTCTTCCTTTGTGAAACCTGTCCCTTTGTTCAAGAAGGGATCGTTCAAAATTTCGATTGGTGTCTTCATGTAAGACGAACTCCTTTTTCTCTTTCATCCAGGTCGCATCGTTAGATGCAGTTACTTACCTAAGTTACGAATCAGTTTACGCTGAAAACAGCCATCAGTCAACCTGGAAAGCCCGGTTTTATCGGACAATTTGGCACATTTGTTGCTTTTTGAGTCGTTTTTTCTGATATAATTCTTTTACTTCAACCCTTGTTATTTTTTTAATTTTTTGATTATTTAAAAAGGACAAATTCATGCGCATTCAAGATTTGGAATACTATCTCGCACTGGCCGAACTTGGTTCTTTTTCACAAGTTTCTAAAAGATTTAACATTTCGCAACCAACCGTCTCCCTCGCCATGCAACGTCTTGAGAAAGAATTAACAAGTGAATTGATTTGGCGCGACCCTGGCCACCAAAAAATGGCCTTCACCCATCCCGGTCAAATTCTTTTAGAACATGCCAAAAAAATTGTTCAAGAATACCAGCAAGCACAGGTCGCCATTCAAAAAGAAGCGGAGCAAAAGTTTGCCCTTGGTCTTTCAGAAATGGTTGACTTGGCTTACTACCCGGCCATCAAGGAGCACCTGTCCGACCACTTTTTCACCCACCTTCAAAAGTCCCTCGTCCAACGAAACGAGGGCCTACGCTTGCTCCAAGACGGAAAAGTCGATGCCCTGTTGGTGATTGGTTCCGCCAATCTTGCCGCGCCCTATCGAGTGGAAGAAATTGCTCACCCGGCACTGTTACAACCAAACGGGCAAGCCTTACCAGACTTTACCCTGTCTTTTATCTATCAAGACAGTGGGCAAAGTTCTGAGACAATGACCGCCATTTTATCAGAACTAAAGACGGCAATTCATTCCGCATCGCAAAACGACTTTACCCTTATAAGCAAAACTGAGTAAGCGGTAAAGAGTTGACTATAAGATGAGCGCTCTTCTATGCTTAAGGAGTTGTTTCAACTAACGATTGCATGAAGGAAAAATTATGAAGAAAAAAATCATCTTAATCTCGGGTATGGTCGCCCTTTTAGTTGCCATACTCGCCATTGCACTCTGGCCAAAGTCGTCTGACCAATCAGCCAAAGACGGCAAGTTAACGATTGTGGCTTCCACCAACGTCTATGCCGAATTAGCCAAGACGGTTGCCGGTGACCATGCGCACGTCTCGGCCATCATTACCAAACAATCGGTTTCACCAGAAGACTACGAGCCAACCAACGATGTTGCCAAAAAAGTCTCCAAGGCCGATATTGCCTTTGGCAATGGTCTTGGCTACGATGCCTGGCTCAATAAATTGGCCAAATCATCAAAAAAGACCCAGCTTTTGCTCGTCTCTGACTTGTTGAACAAAGACAGCAAGTCAAATCCACACCTTTGGAACGACCCCGCCAACATGGTTAATGCAGCGCAAAAGTTAGCCAACGAATTGTCAAAGAAGGATCCCGAACACAAGGCTGATTATCAGAAAAACGCAGCTGCCTACAAAGAAAAGCTTCAACCAGTAACCGATAAAATTGCTGAATTAAAAGCAAAAACAGCCGACAAAAACGTTTTCGAGACGGAATCCGTTTACGAATACATGTTAAAGGACTTGGACATGAAGCTAGTCGGTGACGACTTTGCCGAAGCCATTGCCGAAGACTCCGACCCAACGCCAGCGGCCCTGAAGGAAGTTCAAAACGCGCTGACGGAACACAAAGTTGCGTTCGTTGTTCAAAACACACAAACCACAGGTGGTGATGTCGCCAAGTTAGTAAAACTAGCTAAACAGGAAAACATCCCCGTCGTGAACGTCACGGAAACGTCACCAGACAACACCTCTTATGTTGACTGGAAGCTTTCCGAATTGAATCAAATTGAAAAAGCCATTGCTTAATCAAAAAAGGACGAATCGTTAGCGATTCGTCCTTTTATTATGGCGCTGTTGTTTGATTGGTCGGTAGGAAGGTAAACGATTGTGTTGATTTCGATAGATCAAGTAAGTTCGTTAACTGATTCACCTCGTTTACACGACTCTGATAAATGGCAAGCATTTCCGATACATTAACCGAGCCAACTGTCTTCCAATAGGAGTTACTTGGTGTGTAATCAGAAAAAGCCGTTGCCGAGGATTCAATCGTTGCGTAGGAATAAGACCCATCATGATTATCGGTATACATTTCCGCAACAGACGAACTAGCCAATCCACCCTCCCCATCATCAACAACCACAATTTTATCCCGGTCGCCCATATAAACAGAATAATGGGTATTGCTATGGTTATGGAATTGATTAAAAATCAACAAGGCGACTTTTGTAGGGGTGGGTAAGGCGTTGTAGGTAGCCAAATCTGCTTGTGTCGAATTTTGACCGTTATCGGCTGGTTGCTGGGCCGCCGAATCACCACTCGAACTAGTAGAACGAGACGATTGAATCCTTGTCGTTTGGACACTATGTCCCTGCTTGGCTTGATGCTTCGCTCCTTTTCCTTGTCCAATTAAAAAGGCAATCGTTAAAACGAGGCAAAAGCCAATCAAAGTAATCGCAATTTGTCCAAATTTTTTTGACCGAAACATGGTGACCTACTCACCCTCAATTCCGCGAATTCGGCGCGAAAGAACCGGCTCATGCTTCTTCCAGTAAATGAACAAAATGACAATCAACAAAATCTTAAAGTATGAAAAGGCCATCGTCGCATACATGGACAGGTTACCAGTTGCGCCATTCGCCGTTAGAATAAAGTCTTCCACGAAGTGCATGGCAACAGCGGCCCAAATCGAACCCGTTTGAACGTAAATCGCTGCATAAGACAGGCCGGCGATAAAGGCAAGGATGGATTGCAGCAAAACAGAACTGAAATCCATGTGGGTCAAATTCGTAAAGTGCATCAAGGCAAAGGCCAGGTTTGAATACAGGACTCCCTTGACCAAGTTGTGGCGACTGTAGCCGTCCCGCAACAAGTAAACCAGGAACAAGCCCAGTAGCACACCACGGGCCAAGAATTCCTCTGAAAAACCACCCATCATCCCAGTTGCCAGCGCTGTCCAAACATTATCAGCAGACAAGAATGGCAGAACCACAGCCACCATGAAGAGCCAGTAAGCGCCCTCAGAAATGGTCCAACTAGGCTTCAAATAAATTCGTTGCTTGGTAATCAGCGCATTTAAGCCAAGAACGACCAACAATTCGCACATTTTGGCGATAAATTGTGCTGTAAATTGGTCCAGATTAAACTGGTAGAATGCCCAGTTCACGGCTTGGTGAACTAAAACTTTTTGAACAATAATGTCCAACACTAGGAAGCTGACTGTCAACGTCACAAGCTTCTTAAAATCAATCTGTCGATTCATTTTAAATCTCCTCTATACATGTCATAACACTGGCAGTATAGCACAATGCGGTATTAGGCGCTAAAGCAGCAAAGAAAAAGGAGTGATTGCTCTAGACCATGGCGCGAACAAAATCTTCTACGACTTTTCCAATGAAATTTTGCCATCAACCAGCTGGTAGATTCGGTCGGCTTCTTCTTTTAAACGGAGATCATGCGTTACCACGACGACAGCCTTTTCTTCCTTCTCCGCAATGTCTTTCAGCAGGCGTCCAACTTCCTGAACACGTGCGGAATCAAGTGCTGCCGTCGGTTCATCGGCCAAAATAAAGTCTGGGTTAGCGTAAAGTGCTCGGGCAATGGCCACCCGCTGACTTTGCCCACCCGAAAGCTCGCCTGGATACTTGTCTAATAGAGAGGTAATTCCTAACCGATTCAAATCATTATCAAATTGTTTAGGGGGCAAATTGCCGGCTTTTTTTACCTTATCCACCAGTTGGAACTGTTCGGCCACTGTCAAGTAGGGAACGAGACTGTAAGACTGCAAGACGAAGCCAATGTGCTTTAAGCGAAAGTCGTCCGCCGCCTTCCCCCGCTTGCCATCGAAACGGTTCCCGTTAATGAGCACTTCTCCAGAAGTCGGCTGCTGAAGGCCGCCCAAAATTGTCAGCAAGGTCGACTTTCCAGAACCGGAAGGGCCCAAAATGAGCGTTAATTCGCCGGCTTTCGCCTCAAAGTTCACCTGACTAAGCGCTTGTACGCGGTTGGTGCCTGAACCAAACACCTTATTCACATTCTTTAATTCAAGACGTTGCATGCTAACCTCCAATAACCGAAACTGGATCAATCTTTGCAATGATGCGCATTGGAATAACGGCACCGATAATGCCCGTTAAGACCAGAACAACGGCGGTTCCAGTCATCAAAACTGGATCGAAACTCATCGGAACCGCCTTCGGAATCACCAAACCGGTCAAGGCAGACAGGAGCGTTCCCAAACCGACGGAAACAACCATAATCAACACCGTTTGAGAAAGGGTGTTTTGGATGAGGTAGCTGCTTGGTATTCCCTGAGCACGTAGCACCGCCAAATTTTCCAATTTTTGCATCGTCAAGATGTAAAGGAAAATCGCCACGATGACAATTGAAATCACGATAAGGAAGGCAATCATGAACAAGAACGTCTGGTTTTGGGCAGCGTAACCAGGCATTTTATTGAATAGTTCTTTCTTGGAAAGAACCTGTAAGTTGTCATTATCGGTCCTTAACTTTCCCTGACTAACAATGCCGGATCCTGCAAATTCAGAATTGACGCCCTTCACAGCTGGCCATGCGTTCAACGAACCATAGGCCACGGGTGACATATTATAAAGAGCGTTCTTGGCAAAGCCAACCACTGTAAAGGTCTGATTGGAAAGACCCATCGTCACCTTTTGGTTTAATTTGAATCCCTGTTGCTTTAATTGATCAGACAACACCAGTTCAGTATCGTTTTGCAACCAGCGGCCCTGCACTAGCTTGGTTTGCTTTTGAATCTGACTATTATTAGCCAAGCCAATAAAGGTCGCGGACTGACGCGCATCGCCCGCCTTCAAAATTCCCTGAGCCAAGCCCACTTGGTCTTGCTTGGTCGAGGATACCTTCGGCATCTCCTCCTTTGTCAGCATGGACTGCGCCAGGTTCCCGTTGGCATCTTTTGAAAGCAGCACCGACTGACTTTGCCAACTATTGACGGCTGCCGTGTTTTGACTAGCCAATCCCTGTGCCAAAGCAGATAGGATAAAAATGAGATAGGCGATTAGCAAAATCACGCCCATTACTAGCCCGTACCGTAACTTTTCCTTTTTAACTTCGTGTAATGCTAAAAACATTAGGAATTCTCCTTTTCCCATTCTTCTAGTGAGGATAAGCGGCTCAGAATTTCCCCTTTATCCCCAGGATTTAAGAAATACCGCCGAATTAATTCATGAATGGATACTAATACCATCCATTTGTGCAGGTTTTCCTCGCCCGTAGTGATCATTTGGCTTTCACCATTGGCTTCCAAGATCATTTCATTAACCGTGTAGTAATTTTTTAAAAAGTCGCGGTCCGGATTCTTGTCCATGCTTTCAATGAATTGCCGCACCGAGCCGAAGGCGTTTGCGCCCATCATTTGCTGATGCACGCGGATCAGCACCTTACGAAAGACATAGGAGTAGGCATCAACCGGTGTATCAAAGTAGGTGTAAAACGAACCTCGTGAAATACCCGTTACCGCCACAATGTCTTTCACCGAAACCGTTATCAAATCTTTTTCAGAAAAAATTTGATACAAATCCGCTTCCAATTTCCGCCGTTTCTCGTCATTTAATTTATAAAATAGTGGCTTAATCATTTAAACATCCTCCAAATTGACACACTGTCATTTCGTTGACTAGTATAACTCTTTTTGACACAGTGTCAATTAGAAACAAAAAAAGAAACAGAACAATGTTCTGCTTCTCATCTAGTTTTCTTATTGTCGTTGCGCCAAAAGGGATTGTGCAGCGACCACTTCTTTTTCAACATTCGCCATGGCCGTACCACCCGATGACGTCCGCGTATTCACAGCTGTTTGCGGGTCCAATACCACGTAAACGTCTTTATCAATGAGATTAGAAGCCTTCTGCAACTCTTTGAGAGGCATCTCTTCTAACGCTAGTCCCTCTTCGATTCCTTGATAGACGAGCATCCCCACCACGGCGTGGGCTTGCCGGAATGGCAGCCCCTTCTTGGCTAAGTAATCAGCCAATTCCGTCGCATTCGAGTAGTCACCCTTCAAAGCCGCTCTCATCTTGTCCTTTTTCACCGTCATGGTCGAAACCATACCAGTAAAGACTTTCAGTACCGCGATAATCGTGTCAAAAGTCTCAAACACCCCAGCCTTGTCTTCTTGCATATCCTTGTTATAAGCCAAGGGCAAGCCCTTCATTACCGTGAGCAAGCCCATCAAATGACCGTAAACCGCCCCCGTCTTTCCACGGCTCAGCTCAGCAAAGTCAGCGTTCTTCTTTTGGGGCATGATGGAAGATCCGGTTGAATAGCTATCCGACAGTTCCAAGTAGTTAAATTCAAAGGACGTCCAGAGAATCATTTCCTCAGCCATCCGTGACAAATGCATCATCAAAATCGAAGCATTTGAAAGAAATTCTACCGCAAAATCACGGTCTGAGACGGCATCCAAACTGTTGTGGTAAACGTGACCAAAGCCAAGCTGCTCGGCAACAAATTCACGGTCAATTGGGAAAGTCGTGCCGGCCAAAGCAGCGGCACCTAACGGTAAAATGTCGACGTGCTTTTCGTTAAAGGTGAAACGTTCGTAGTCACGCTGGAGCATTTCAAAGTAAGCCAATAAGTAGTGTCCGTAGGAAATGGGTTGTGCATGTTGTAGGTGCGTATACCCCGGCATCAGCGTCCCCACGTTATCAGCCGCTAAGTCAACCAGCGTCGCCTGCAAGTTGCTGATTGCCACCTTGACCACCGGCAGCCGATGCTTCATCCATAGATGAAAGTCCGTGGCTACCTGATCGTTTCGAGAGCGGGCAGTGTGCAGTTTACCGGCCACTGGTCCAATGAGTGCCGTCAACTTGGCTTCAATATTAAGGTGAATATCCTCATTTTTAACGGAGAATTCAAACGTTCCTGCCTCGATTTCTTTTTGAATTTCTTTCAAACCAGTAATGATTTGTTCCAACTCTTCTGCCGTCAAAATTCCCTGCTTGGCTAGCATCGTTGCATGGGCGATCGACCCTTCAATTTCTTCTGCTGCCAGTTGGTAATCAAAGTGGATTGAAGCACCAAACTCATCCACCCAATCCGCTGCTTGACCATGAAAGCGGCCACCCCAAAGTTTATTCGACATGTTTTCCCCAATTCTTTTTCTACTTGTTGCTATGCGTATGATTCACTTGTTCAAAAACCGTTGTTGGTAGGGACCAGAGTTTGATAAAGCCAGCGGCTGCTACTTGATCAAATGAATCGGCATCCGTATAAGTGGCCAAATTTTCGTCGTAGAGCGAGTTCGTTTCGGATTGACGAGCGATGGCCGTCACCTGACCCTTAAAGAGCTTGACTTTGACTTCGCCATTAACCACTTCCTGGCTCTTTTTGATAAAGGCCATGGCCGCATCAAAAAGTGGGGAGAAGTAAAGACCGTTGTATAGCAGTTCCGTCACCTTTTGTTCGATAATTGGCTTAAAATGCGCCAAATCACGTTCCAAAGTCAAATCTTCCAAATCCTTATGGGCCGTCATGATCACCGCTGCTGCCGGTGCTTCATAAATCTCGCGGGATTTGATGCCAACCAGACGGTTCTCAATCTTATCGATACGTCCAATCCCATGCTTACCGGCAACGAGGTTCAGGCTTTCGATAATCGTCACTAAGGACTGCTTTTGCCCATTCACGGCAACCGGTAGTCCCTTTTCAAAAGTCAGTGTCAGTACATCAGTTTGGTCTGGGGTTTCCTCCACGGCTGTTGTCAACGCAAAGGCATCTTCTGGCGCTTCATTCCATGGATTCTCCAAAATGCCCGCTTCATTGGCGCGGCCCCATAGGTTATCATCGATGGAATAGGGCGACTTTTTCCCGATGGGGACAGGAACGCCGTGTTCCTTCGCATAGTCGATTTCTTCTTCCCGCGACCAATGAAAGTCACGGATGGGCGCTTCGATTGCTAAGCTCGGGTCCAAGGCATGAATGGCGGTTTCAAAACGAACCTGATCATTCCCCTTCCCGGTTGAACCGTGGGCGATGGCCTTTGCTCCGGTCTGGTGAGCTAGCTCCACTAACTTCTTAATGATTAATGGTCGGGACAGGGCCGATACCAGGGGATATTTTCCTTCATAAAGGGCATTCGCCTGAATGACCGGGCCAACAAAGTCCTTGGCAAATTCTTCCTTGCCATCAATGACATAGGATTCCACTGCGCCAACCTGCAGGGCCTTTTCTTGAATTTCCTTCAAATTCTTACCAGCTTGCCCGACGTCCAAGACGGCCGCCACCACGTCATAACCCTTATCCTTTAACCAGGGAATGGCAACGGATGTATCTAAACCACCTGAATAGGCTAAGACAATTTTTGTCATGTTGTTTCTCCAATCTTAATCCATCAATACTTGTTTAATAAAGTGCTTCGTTTTTTCTTTCTTAGGGTGACTAAAGAGACTTTCTGCATCGTTTTCTTCAACAATTTGGCCATCGGCCATGAACCAAATCTTATCGGCCACTTGCTTAGCGAAGTGCATTTCGTGCGTCACAATCACCATCGTCATCTTTTCACTGGCGAGTTGCTGAATGACTTTGAGCACTTCCCCAACGTTTTCGGGATCTAAAGCCGAGGTTGGTTCATCAAAGAAGAGCACCTTTGGCTGCATGGCCAGGGCCCGGGCAATGGCCACCCGCTGCTTTTGCCCACCGGACAGGGAATCGGGATAAGCATTAGCCTTCTCTTCCATCCCCACTTGTTTCAAATAGTGCATGGCCTCCTGGTTCGCCTGTTCGTCAGACAACTTTTTCACCCGACGTGGGCCAAGGGTCACATTATCCAAGACCGTATGGTTGGGAAAAAGGTTGAAACTTTGGAAAACCATGCCGATTTTTTCGCCCAGATGGTTCAGCGATTGCTTCCCCGCCTTCGTCAGGTCTTGCCCTTCGAAAACCACCGAACCAGAGCTCGGCGCAGCCAATTGGTTGACGGCACGTAACAAAGTCGACTTACCGGAACCGGACGGCCCGATAATGGCCAGTACCTGGCCCTCGTCGATTTCTCCGTTGATTCCTTTCAAAACCTGGTTCCCATTAAATTCCTTGGTGATGTCTTTTAATTCAATTGCGGCTTTAGTCATGGTTCATTTTCCTTTCAAAGTGGTTCAACAAACGAGTTAGCGTAAAGGTCATCAGGAAGTAAATCACCATGACCACTACGATTGGCGCAACAGCCCGGTAAGTATCGGCCCGAACAACGTTTAATTGGTAAATCAAGTCGGAAACCCCAATGATGGAAACAATCGAACTTTCCTTCACGACCGAAATGAATTCGTTACCAAGTGATGGCCAGATGTTTTTAAAGGCCTGTGGCAAGATGACGAAGCGCATGGTGTCGACTTTGTTCAAACCAATACTCTGAGCAGCTTCCTTCTGTCCCTTATCCAAACTGTTGATGCCACCACGAATGATTTCGGCAACGTAGGCGGCCGAGTTCAAGGCAACGGCAATGATTCCAGCTAAGAGGGCTGGCAAGTTGATAATGGCCCCCAATCCGAAGTAGACAAGCAGGACCTGGACCATCATTGGTGTTCCACGGACAATTTCAATGTAAGCAGTGGCAGGCCATGAAAGCACCTTCCAGGCGGATAGCTTCATCAAAACCAGGAGAATACCGAGCAGAATTCCGAAGATCACGGCCACAACCGCAATCAACGTTGTATTCAAGAAACCGTTATAGAAGTACTTCCAATAGTGCATCATCGAAGTATCTTTGGTATTGTCCTTCATGTACTTCGCAGCCGTCTTCAAGTAATCGTCGGTCAAGTGGTGCTTTTGAATTTTAGCAATACTCTTATTAACAGCAGCGGCTAATGAATCAGATCCTTTGGCAAAGGCAACGGCGGCTCCCGTCTCATTCTTATCCAACGTATAGCCGGCGTTAACCATGGCCAAGTCCTTGTTGTTTTCAACATAGGTAGCGGCAACTGGTGTTTCAACCCCAACGGCATCGAGCTTACCTGACTTCAGAGCAAAGACTAGGTTGGGCGTCTTTTCCATACTTGATAGCGTGCTGTCACTGAAGTACTTCTTTGAGAGGGTCTGTTGCAATGAACCGGTTTGGGTTCCAATCTTGGCCCCGTGCAAGGCTTTGGCACTCTTGTACTTCTTGGCATCCTTCTTTTGAATCAAGAAGGACTGTCCACCGTTATAGTAGATATCCGAGAAATCCACGGACTGCCGACGTTCTTCCGTTGGGTTGACCCCAGTGATGGCCATGTCGACTTTGCCGGTTTGAACCGCTACCAAAGTCGATCCAAAATCCATGTTCATAATCTTCAGCTTCACACCAAGATCCTTAGCGATTTGCTTGGCGACTTCAATATCCATCCCCACATCCTCGGACTTACCATTAATGGTTGCCCGGAACTCAAAGGGTGGGTAGTCTGGTGAAGTTGCCACCTTCAAAACCCCCGCGTCCTTAATCTTTTGCAAGCTGTTATCATCGGCTGACGCCGTCGTTCCCATACCAGCAAATAACATCATGAAGGGCACTAGCAAAATTGCTAGCATGCTCCCTATCTTCGTCTTTCCCATTTTCCTTTTCTCCTCTGTTTTATTGGGCGTAAACAATAAAAAAACGCCCTTTAGTCATTTGACTAAAGGACGTTTACACGCGGTACCACCTTGATTGTGCCCAAAAAGAACACCTCTCATTATTCGATCAAAACTACTAATCGTCAGCTCTTTAATGGGAGCACCCAGCATGGTTTTCATCGCATGCACCATGAGGCGACGTTCGTCTAATCTTACCCTGTGTTTCACACTAACCAACACTTCACTGAGCGGTAAGAAGAAGACTACTACTTCCTCAACAACGTTTTTTATTATTAACTTGTCATTAACTATAACAGAGAATTTTAATTTTGCAACAACTTCATGAGAAAATATTTAATTTATTTTTTATCTTTAACTTTTAAATCATGTCAAGATGGGTCTGACCGGCCTTGATCCAGTTCATCTTACGCATTGCCCAGTAAGTAAAGAATGAGATGACAACTGGGATAATGACAGCAACACCCATGTAGGCAAAGAAGGAAGCGGGTGACTTTCCAAAGAGGGCCAGTGGGACGATGAAGGAGTTAAAGCCGATACCCGCCATCGTGAATGGGACGGTGATGTGGAAAATCATGGTGGCAATTGGGGCAGCAATGGCAGCGCCAATCATTGGTGGAATCAGAATCATTGGGTTCTTAATCACGTTCGGGAACTGAATCTTTGGTGTCACGATTCCTTGGGCAATGGTTGCTCCAATCTTGTTTTCGTGCCATGACATGGCAGGGTATGAAACGAAGACAGCAGTTGTTCCAACAAGGATGGCACCAGCGGCATCAGCAGAAGTAATACCAGTCGCACCGATGGCAACGGCCAGGGCGGCGGCAGAAGCGGGCGTCATTGTCATCGCACCGAAGGCCATGGCAACGACGGCAGTCCCAATGATTGGATTAATGGCAACCATTGACGCGATACTGTGACCAAGCCAAACAAGGAATGGTGTCGTAACAATGGCCAGGTAGTAACCAACAATTGTTCCCACAATGGTCGTAGCAGCCGGCACAATAATCATGTCCAGCGGTGTCTTACCAGACAGCCACTTTCCAAAAAGAACCGCAGCAATTCCAGCAAGCACGGCTGAAATTGGCTGACCAGTCGTCATCACGGCTGACCCAGCAACTTGCGCAGAGGAAAAGCCAGTCATTGTCTTTAAGACCATCGGTGTCGTTGTGAAGAAGACGGCGTTAGCACCGACCGTTGAGGCAGCCATAGCTGAAAACATTACCATTGTGTTCGTCTTCATCTGCGAAGCAATCGCTGCACCAAAGGCGGCTGGCAGGATAACTTTTGTCACCGCACCCATTTGAACCATTGGCCCCCAGTGAATGAAGCCAGCAATCGTTTGCAGTAAGAGCCCCATCCCCAGCGTCACCAGAATGGCGTTCGATACGGCAGCGGATACGTTATAGACGTATTCCTTAACCGATGACTTTTCCGCCGGCTGTTTCTCCATGGCCTGTTCGGCTTGTTCAAAGTCCTTAATGTTCTCTTCTTTTCTTCCGTTAGCAGCCATTGCCGCCTGGTTTCCTGACATATCCATCTTTCTCTTCCTTTCAAATCAAACAAAAAAGTCCCGGTAGTACGTAAACGTAACTACCGGGACCATCATTGGTGAGCAGTTACTAGGTGTCGACACCCTAGTAACTGATTCATACAAAAATCAACTCACTAGGATGTCCATAGCAAGCTCAACAACAAGGCAAATTCAGATGACTTAAATGAAGCGGTATTCTTTGATTGAGAGATAAACATAACGTCATCCTCCTTTCCTGATGTTTTATGATAAATTTATTATAACATGAGAGACGAATTATGCAAAGGAAAATTAAAAATTCTTCATAATTAATGACTTTCTATTAGAAAAGCCCAGTAATCCGGCCTTTTTCATCAATATCAATATCCATGGCTGCTGGGTGTTTTGGTAATCCAGGCATGGTCAGAACGTTTCCAGTCAGAGCAACGAGGAAGCCTGCCCCCAGTTTTGGCACAAATTCCCGCACGTGAATGGTAAAGTCCTTCGGTGCGCCTAACTTTTTGGCATCGTCAGAAAGCGAGTACTGGGTCTTAGCCATGACAATCGGCAACTTATCCCAGCCCTGTTCAGCAAAAGTCGCCAATTGTTTCTTGGCCTTATCCGAGAGTTCAACCCCAGCACCACCGTAGATATTTTGAACAATTTTGTTCATTTTCTCCACGGATGAATCGTTTTCTTCATATAGTGGGGAAAAGTCATGCTTCTCTGCTGCCTTTTCCACCACTAACTCAGCTAAGTCAGTCGCACCAGCGCCACCCTTTGCCCAAACATCGGCCGTCACGGCCTGCGCACCAACTGCTTCCGCAGCTTCGCGTACCATGGCCAATTCCGCTTCCGTATCATCGGTAAAGCGGTTGACTGCTACGACAACGGGGACACCATAGCGTTTCATTGCCTTGATGTTTTGTTGCAGGTTAGCAACACCGGCTTCCAAAGCCGACAGATCTTCCTGCTTCAAATCAGCCAGCGCCTGGCCACCGTGATGTTTCAAAGCACGAACCGTCGCCACCACAACGACCACGTCGGGTTCCTTGCCTAACTTTGGCACCTTGATATCCATGAACTTCTCGCCACCAAGGTCGGCACCGAAGCCAGCCTCCGTCACGGCATAGTCAGCCAAGGTCAAGGCCGTCCGCGTTGCCAGAACCGAATTGGTTCCCTGAGCAATGTTAGCGAAGGGACCACCATGTATGACGGCTGGCGTGTGGGCCAAGGTCTGTACCAAGTTCGGCTTAATCGCATCCTTCAACAAAACCGTAATGGCGCCAGCCACACCTAAATCCTTAACCGTTACCGGTTGCTTGTCAAAGTCATAGGCAACGACAATGTTGTTCACCCGACGCTTTAAGTCCATCAAGTCCGTGGACAAAGTCAAAATGGCCATCATTTCAGACGCAACCGTGATATCAAAACCATCCTCACGGGGCACACCAGAAGTTGGGCCACCCAATCCAATTGTCGTGTGACGAAGAGCCCGGTCGTTAATGTCCAACACGCGCTTCCAAATCACCCGACGTTGGTCAATGTGCAAGGGATTCCCCTGATAAATACTGTTATCTAATGCGGCTGCCAATAAATCATGAGCCGCCGTCAAGGCGTGAAAGTCACCCGTAAAGTGCAGGTTGATGTCAGCCATTGGCACGACTTGGGAATAACCACCACCCGTGGCACCACCCTTCATCCCCATCACAGGACCAAGTGAGGGCTCACGCAAGGCAATCATCGTCTTCTTTCCGACCGCCTGCAGAGCGTCTGCCAGGCCAACGGTGACCGTTGACTTTCCCTCGCCCGCAGGGGTTGGGTTAATCGAGGTGACTAAAATCAGCTTCCCCTCGTGATCTCGCTTCACGTCTTTATCCAGGTTAATCTTGGCCTTATCATAACCATAGGGTTCGATTTCAGATGGGTTCAAGCCTGCCTTTTCGGCGATTTCTGTAATGGGTAAAACTGTCGCCTCTTGGGCGATTTCAATATCGGTTTTCATGGGTTATCTACCTCAGTGCATCTTCCTGTCCAGTATACCGGATTTAAAACGATTACACGAAAAAAAGCCCTTACGGACTTTTTAAAACATTAATGGGCGATAACTAAGGCAAAGTCCCAAAGCCAGTGCATCAAAACACCACCCCAGATACTTCTTGATAAACGGACCGCCATGTACAAACCAAAACCAATGATCATTGTGCTGAAAACCTGCAGGCTCGCCTGAATAACCGGTGCTCCAGCAATAATGTTTGGTAAGTGCCAAAAGCCAAATAAGATAAGGGACAACAAACATGAAATCGGCTCATTAAAACGACGAAGAAATTCAGTCAAGGCAAAGCCACGGAAAACCGATTCTTCGAGTAATCCAACAAAAAAAGTACTCATAAAAGCAAAGAGCAACCGTGCTAAGGAGTTATGATGCCAGTGGTTCAAGATAGCATGTAAATGCTGATAGAGATTAAACAACGAAAAGAGAATCATCGCAATAACAATGATGGCAAAAAGGATTCGAACCCCGCGATGCGCAATCAGAGGTTGCTGCTGGTAAACTTGTCCCAGCCGTTCCATCCTTCTCATCAACAGAAAGAATACCAAATAAGTCAGCGCCATCGGTGCTAACACATGCCAAAAAATCGTATTAGCATCCGCAAACATCGTGTTATACTTCGCCGGTACAAAAACAGAAAAAGCCCGTGAGAGCCCCGTCCACAAAATCGATAAACTAACCGTAATCAGGGCAACACCCCAAAAACTTTTACTTCGTATCGCCATTATTCACGCTCTCCTTTACCCAAACCATAGTATAGAAATTGTAGCATAAATTCAGGTGTGAATTTTTTGGCACTAACCCAAATAAAAAGCCAGCCCCTATAAAATAGAGACTGGCACTATTTGTTAACAAACGACGCTCAATGAGTAAGTTCTTTATGATTACATAAGTTAGTTTTTATAATTTTTCGTAGAAAGAGGTAATCGGAAAAATGTATTTCCTTATTGATCTTTGTTTTCTTTCATATTCTCTTTTTCCCTTACCAATCCACTTTAAAATCAATTTTTGATAAGAACTGTTGGAAATTTCTTTTTTATCAATATCCAAGATAACAATGGAATTACTTTTTGACATATTAACAAAAATGAGCTGAAATACTTTTTCCGTTTCAATGAAACCCCAGCTATAGTAAGACGATCCAGTAGGAATTAAGGCAAATTTTATTAATAATGTCCGATTTTTGTTAAGCCAAAGATTCACATCTCGAATATCATTTAATAATATAATTTCGGTATCACCATTATTTACAATAATTTTATTTAGCTTATGGACAATAAAAGAAAAACGCACGACACATAAATCAACAATAACTGTTACAAGTAAATCAATAAAAGACAAGCCATCAAATTCGCCGTTTTGAAGAATTAATATAGAATAAAAGCTAATAAAAATAACAAAAATAATAAATAATAACTGCCATTTCTTGTTATGAGAATATTCACTCTGCAGCATTTTTATTAGTTTATTATAATTAGCCAAAACAAGCTCCCCTACACACCTGGAATAAAATCTTCAACAAACATAAACAAGATAATCACAAAAATTCCAAAAACGGAAACTTTAGTAGTTACATTTCCTGTAAGTTGATTAGTATCTTGCAATGTTGCGGTAACTGCCCCTGTTAAGGCAAACATTCCCTGTTCGAAAATACTCATACCGCCATTCAGTAATGTTAGCATACTTTGGGCACTTTTTTTAATAAGTACATTTGCTGGATGCGCAATTGTATCGAGTAACTGTTTTCCCATATTATCCCAATTAAATTCAACATCAAAAGCAATCACATCTTCATTGTTAACATCATCTCTTTGGTCTCTAAGGTCCTTATCAGAAAATTCAATCGAAATTTTATTCGCGTATGAAGAACTTTTATTTACTAAAATATTTATTGTTACAAATCCGGATTCTAGGCCTGCTGTAAAGTTCTTCATTGACTCACTCAAATCACCACCAAAGCTAAGACCATTTTTAGCCAATTCCGCTGAAATTGAAGAATCAATTTTGCCATTTTTAATGGGATAAGTAAACGTCAATGGAGTATTTGGATTTAGCGTAGTAACGTTCTTGTAAGAAACTGAAATCTTAATGGATGAATCATTAACTAACACATAAGACTTTCCATTTAATTCAATCTTATGTGATGCAATCAGTTGTTTAATTACCGACCAATTTGAATTTTCAATCCAGTTTATTGGTTTTCGACTATCAATAAGGTTTGTCACTCCTTCGTCTTGGTGAAACACAGCCACCTTGTCACGGCCTGGCAAATCACCTTCTGGACCGGTTTCATCAAATTGATCAAAGGCCCAGTTTAACGGCTGTGAGAATCCTAAGTTCCCTGAAAATCCAGTGGACATGTTGGATACATAGGCATATTTAACGGCTGGCACGGCCTTTGAAACCATTGAGCAGGTGTTACGAGTCCCATATACACCGATTGTGTAGTGGCTCATTACCTTGGCAATGGCAGTGAAGTAAGGAATCGCATGTGCTTCATTTTCATCTTCTGTCATATCGGTATCTACGGCAAAGTAGATGGTATGACCATCTGGAATACCGAGTGCTAACGCTGCCTTCACAGCTTCAGTGGCATCGTGGATTCCGCTGTCATAAGAATAATCGGAAACATCCCCCGTATTATCTTGATAGATTGGAACCAAGCCCAAGTGCGCGTTGATTCACCCGGCCGAAATCATGGGCACTGTTGTGCTATAGAGGCTTATCACTAAAAAAGGCGCAACGATTTAAAATCGTTGCGCCTTTTGTTATGAGTTAGTTGAATGAACGTGACTTTTTCGCTTCCATTACCTGCAAGTAGAACTTAGCTGTTGCAGACGATAGGGCGACAGCAACCGCGAAGATGATGAGGGCGGAGGAATGGAGGTGCGCAATTTCAAAGACCATGAACATGGCCATTAGCGGTGCCTGTTGGGAGGCGGCCAAGAGAGCTACCGCCCCAATGAGAGCGAAGTGCCAGGGCTGGATACCTGGGAGAACACCGGCAAAGACAACGGAGACGACCAGGCCTAGTACAGCACCAAGGGCGATTGAAGGTGTTAGCGTACCACCCGTTCCGCCACCGTAAAGGGTGAGGAAGGTCATGGCAAACTTAGCTAGGCCAAGAATAATGAAGAAGAGAATCAACTGCTCGTTTTCTTGGTGAAAGGCCAGTTGAGCAACCGCACGACCGTTACCCATGATTTCAGGGGCGATCCAAGCGACCATCCCCGTTAGTAGTCCGACTAATGGCATGGTGAGCAAAATGACTTTGCCAGAGGCCTGCTTCTTTTGCGCCCAGGCAAAGCCTTGCTTAGCCCACGCACCAGCGATACCAGCCAGTGGGCCAATCACTAAGGCGGCAATTAAAAGCCAGCGGGAAAAGTCGCCAGAGGCCACCCAGTAATAGGGGGTAAAGCCCTTGGCAATGGAGCCAATCAGGCAGGCAATGGTCGATATCATCAATGAAATCGCGATGTTTTTAATGGAATTCTTCTTTAATAGAAGCTCGACGGAGAAGAGCATCCCCGTAATTGGCGCAATATAAACACCAGCAAAGCCGGCCCCGGCCGCAGCTGCTAACAAGAGCTGTCGGTCTTCATCCGTTAACTTTAAGAAGCCTTTTTTGACCCCAAAATCCTGAACTTGCTGGGAGAGCATCACCCCCAGTTGCCGAGGGGCTAATTCACGCCCAACTGATCCACCCGTTCCGACGTAAAAGATTTGGGTCAAAACATTCAAAATCGTCTTCCAGAAGGGCATCTTTTGCCCCTTCATGGCGCCAGCAATACTAACAATCTTTGGTGCCTTACGCCGAATGGCATACCAGACAAGACCAGCAATCACACCACCAATCGTTACGGAAAGGAGGCGCCGCCAAGCGGGTACGTCCTTCGGGCTGGCTGAATGATAAGATTCATGAAAGTGCATAAAACTATCAGCGATTATGTCCAAAAAATAGGACAAAAGCATGGCCGAAAAACCAATAAAAATGGCTAAGAATATGCTCGTGAAGAGAAGCGAATAAACGTGCTGCCAATCCACCAAGCCTTCTTTTTTTGCTACTTTTGATTGATTCATTTAACTATCCATTCTTTCCTATTAAACTATCGTGACCACTGACGGAATTTTACTTCGCTATTTAATGTACAAAAGTAGGCGCTCAAAAGCAAGGCAACAATCAACCGATAACTATACCAATCTTTTTAATTTTTTGAATCACTAGTTATTTTAAAAGCAACATTTACCACTAGCCTACTGCTTAGCATGTTTAAAATATAATAGGATTGATTCATTCAAAACACTTGCACCTTTTTTATACTTGATTTAAACTAGACCAGTAGATAAGTTACAGCGAAAGGAGTTACTGATGGCTGAAGATAAGCAAAAGAACAATATGCCAAACATGAACCACGGTGACATGAACCATTCTAAGATGAACATGTCGGGTGACAACGATTCAAAGAAGGACATGAACCATGACATGGGTGGTATGGACATGGGTAACATGGACCATTCTAAGATGGATATGTCGAAGATGAACCACGGTGATATGGACCACTCAAAGATGAACATGGACCATGACATGGGTGGTATGAACATGTCCGGCATGAACCACGATATGGGTGGCATGGACATGGGCGGTATGATGAACATGCCTGGCATGATGCACATGGGTATGGACCACGGCGACATGAAAAAGCGCTTTTGGATTAGCTTGATTCTACTTGTCCCACTCGTTTTCATCACGCCATTCATGGGTGTTGATTTGCCCTTCACCTTGACTTTCCCAGGCTCAAACTGGTTAACAGCCATTATCGCCACCGCCATGTACGTGGTTGGAACGAAGCCTTTCTTCACCGGTGCTAAGTCCGAATTAAAGAGCAAGAAGCCCGCCATGATGTCGCTGATTTCAATGGGATTAATTGTGACTTACTGGGTTTCCATGTATTCATTCGTCGCCAACACGTTCTTTGGCCAAATGACAATGGATTACTTCTTTGAATTTGCTAGCCTGGTTGTCATCATGTTGCTGGGGCACGTGATTGAAATGGAAGCAACCATGAAAGCCGGTAGCGCAACGTCAGAATTAACCAAGCTGACACCGCAAACTGCGCACGTCAAGCATGGTGATTCTTTCATGGATATGCCAGTTTCTTCATTAAAGCCTGACATGGAAGTGCAGGTGCAAGCCGGGGAATCCTTCCCAGCTGATGGTGTTGTCCTGGAAGGTTCGTCGCGTGTCGACGAATCCCTCATGACCGGTGAATCAAAACCCGTTAAGAAGGAAAAGGATTCCAAAGTCATCGGTGGTACCATTAACGATGATGGTACCCTGCTTGTAAAGGTGCAGGCCGTCGGTGCTGATTCCTTCATCGGTCACCTCAAGGATACGTTGAACCAAACAGAACAATCTTCTTCAAAGGCGGAGTCTTTGGCGAACAAAGTCGCCGGCTGGCTTTTCTGGGTTGGCTTAACCGCTGCCTTCCTCGCCTTCGTTATTTGGACCGCTATTTCAGGTCCCGCCGAAGCCTTTAACACGGCCGTCACGACTTTGATCATTGCTTGTCCCCACGCTTTGGGATTGGCCATTCCTCTGGTTATTCAGCGGACAAAGGCCATCGCTGCTAAAGATGGTATCTTGATCAAGAAGCACGGCGCTGTTTTGCAAGCAAAGCACCTTGATTACGTTTTGATGGATAAGACTGGTACGTTAACGAACGGTCACTTCCAAGTACAAGACATTCAAACAAAGGATGTTCAAGAAAACGACGCATTGGCTGTTATGGCGGCGCTTGAAAGTCAGTCTTCTCACCCATTGGCTAAGGCCATTGTGCAGAAGGCAACTGATGAAAAGGTCCCTTCAAAGCAGGCTGAAAACGTTCAAACCATTAAGGGCGCTGGTTTAACTGGTGATGTTGATGGTCAGCATTATGCCATCGTTAACGCCCGTTACCTAGATGAACAAAAGATTGCCTACACGGCCATGCAGTCGGACGGATCCGTTTCGTACCTCGTTCAAAATAAGCAGGTCATTGCCGCCATCTCGCTTGGCGATTCATTGAAACCATCCGCCAAAGACTTTGTTAAGGCCTTACAGTCCATGAACATTACACCAGTTATGGTCACCGGTGATGGTCAGCAAACCGCCGATAAAGTCGCTCAAGAATTGGGCATTTCGGAAGTGCGTGCGCAGGTTTCACCTGAAGACAAGATTAACCTTGTTAAGGAGTACCAGCAGCGCGGTAAAGTCATGATGATTGGTGACGGTATCAACGATGCGCCTGCACTGGCACAGGCTGATTTGTCCGTTGCCATTGGTGCCGGTACCGACGTTGCCCAAGCATCCGCTGACGCTGTCTTGATTTCAACCTCTCTTCCAAAGATTATCGATTTGATTAAGTTGGCTCACAATGCCAACCAGAAGGAATTGGAGAACCTCTGGTGGGGTGCTGGTTACAACATCATCGCCATCCCAACTGCCGCAGGAATCTTCTCCTTTGCTGGCATCATGTTAAACCCAATGATTGGGGCCATCGTGATGTCGCTTTCAACCTTAATTGTGGCTGGTAACGCCATGCTTTTGCGGAAATAAATTAAAAATTCCCTTAAAAAACTAATTTTTAACGTTCCTTTATTCCAAGTGCGGTACAATAGGCAATTGTACAGTAAGAATAAAGGAGCTTTTTTTATGCGCAAATATCTCTCAGAATTTCTTGGGACAGCGTTCTTGGTAATCTTTTCAACGGTTGCTTTGATCTATGTTTCAACTTTCTCAATCGGTCAACTCTTTGACGTAATGGCTGTCTTAGGATTGTCCATCGCCATGTTGATGTTCGTCTTCGGGCCTTTCTCAAACGGTGGTCACTTTAACCCAGCCGTTTCATTGGCCGCTGCTTTAAACAAGCAAATTTCATGGAAGACTTTCGGTGGCTACTTGCTATCACAAGTGATCGGTGCCATTGTCGGACTTTTTGTTGCCGTTCAAACGCTGGTCCCTGTGATTAACACACAAATGTCATCGTCATCAACTTCTTCTAGCTCATCATCCGTGAGCGCAACGAAGATTTACGAAACATTGGAACCAGCCGCTTCCGTTGCTTCTTTGCCTGTTTCGTTGACAATCGAAGCCGTCTTCACCTTCCTCTTGGTCTTCGTGACGGTCTTGGCCTTTAAGAAAATGCCAAAGCAAGCACCAGTTGTTGCTGGTTTGACCCTGACTTTGTCAGCTTTCGTTACCTACCCATTGACCGGCGGATTGCTGAACCCTGCCCGTGCCTTTGCCCCAGCCATCATGACTGGTTTGGGATCATCCGCACACCTCTGGTTCTTCCTCTTAATCGAGGTTATCGCCGCTGCTTTGGCCGGTTTGGCCGTTAAGTACTTCGCAAAAGACGAAGCCGCTGCATAAAAGCTTCAATAAAAAGGCCTTCCGCATTCGGAAGGCCTTTTTTTATTGGAAATGTTCCGCTAATTTTACAATAGTTGGTTGATTAGTCCACGGCGTCATAAATGACAGTGCCGTTGACTGCAAATACAATCGGTTAGCCGACCGGCCGCCATACAGGTCATCGCCCACAATCGGATGTCCTGCTGCCGCCAAGTGCAGCCTTAATTGGTGCATTCGGCCCGTTTCTAAATCAAGTTGAACAAGGCTTTCGTGTGTTGAAGCATCCTGGGAAAGCACCTGATAGTGCGTCAGAGCGGGCTGCCCACCCTCCTCCAATGGCCGAATGGCACGCAAACGGCTTTCACTTGGGTGCAGCCCAATCGGCTGGGTAAACGTGCCGACTTTTGTCTTAAAAAATCCGGTAACCTTGGCAATGTAGGTCTTTTTCGCGACTTTATCCTTAATTTGGCGGTTCAGAATCGGGACCGCCAGTGGGTTTTTGGCAATTAATACTAAACCAGAAGTCGCACGGTCCAGCCGGTGCGTCATGAACGCCTTGGCCGGTTGGTTCGCTGATGTACCGTGACTTGCGTCCAGGTAAGCCTGGACAAAGTTTAGCAAGGTGTCTTCCTCCGTCGGCGAATGCGGGTGCATTTTCATCCCCTCCGCCTTATTCACCACCAGGAGGTCCTCGTTTTCAAACACTATCGCCACTTTTTGACTCGAATTGCCCGGGTAGGGTCCCTGTAGGTCGCCATCGTCGATGTCCAAAGTCAGCAAGAGTTCATTCCCCGCCCTCAGTTCTTCAGCCGTTGAAACAATCTGGTCATTGACCCGTATACCGCGTTGTTGCCGGAGCTGCCCGCGGATATGTTTGGGCACAAAAGCACCTTTCAAGTAGGATTTGACCGTTTGACCTGCTTGATTAGCGGCTATTAAAATACGTTTTTGATAAATTCTCTTCATAAGTTTAAAAGAAAAAGCAGGAATTCTCCTGCTTTTTTATTCGATTTGTGCACTGTCGGATTGGTTACTTTCCGCTGCATCCGTTTGGTAATCTCCCAGGGTCGTCTTGTCCCCATTCTTACTGTAGAGAGAAGTCGAATTGGACTGTTGTGATGCTTTTTTCAGTCGCTGAATCGTACTACTCTTCGAATAATCGAAGTTCGCTGCGTCCACGTTTTTAAAGTCGAGCGGGTGATAAAAGCGCAAAAGGTTCTTTTGATTTAGTGAATCCGAAACTGCCAATTTTTCATTAGCATCGGCCTGTAACTTTTTAAAGAGCTTTTGCTGCTCAACCGTTGGTGAAGACACAATGGTATTGGTCCGGCAATCCCAAATTGTACCAGAGATTGAGGCGTATTCCGGCGTAATCCAATCCTTATTGCGCATCACGACTAATTGCGAACGGTTAGTCGATAACAAATCCTGTCCCAATTGCATGTAGCGCTTAGTTGAAATACCCAGCAAGTGCTCAATCGTTGGTGCCACGTCAATTTCACCACCATAAGTCGTTTTCACACCGCCACCCTTCAAGCCGGGCATGTGAATAATCAATGGCGTTCGTTGCAAATTCTCCGTGTCTAAGTCCGTCCATTGGCTCGGATCCTTGCCTAAGAGTGGCGCCAATTCCTGGTTTTCGGTGTTATTAATACCGTAGTGATCCCCATAGAGAACCACCATCGTGTTATTATACAAACCGGACTTTTTTAGATAGTCAAAGAACTCACGAATGGATTGGTCAAGGTAGTGGTTGGTAATAAAGTAATTATCAATATACTTTGAACCAGAATTACTTGTTTGGAAGTTAGGATCCTGGTCTTCTTTATCCAGTTCGAATGGGGTGTGGTTCGTCACCGTCAGATACTTCGCGTAGAAAGGTTGCTGCAGCTGTTCAAGATAAGGAACCGAGTCCTTAAAGAGCAACTTGTCCTTCAGTCCCCAAGCAGTGGAACGTTTACCCGTCGTGTTGAAGTATTCCCCAGAAATCCAGTTCTGATAGCCCATGTTCTTATAAACACGCGTTCGATTCCAGAAAGAACCGTTGTTCCCGTGGAAGACAGCCGAAGAGTAGCCGGCCCGTTGATTCAAGATGGCAGGCATCGCTTGGAAAGTCTGATCATTACCCAATTTCGCAAAAAGCGAGCCCTGTGGAAGCCCAAAGGTTGACGTTTCCAACATATTTTCCGCATCGGAAGTCTTTCCCTGTCCGACTTCGTGGAAGAAGTTGGCAAAGGAAAGCGAATCCGAACTGTGGTAAAGCGAATTCAAAAACGGAGTCACTTCCTGACCGTTCACCTTCCGGTCAATCGAAAATTGTTGGAAGGATTCGAGATGAATCACGATGACGTTTTTACCCTTGGCCTGACCAGCATAGGTAGCGTTCATGTCAGCATAGTGGCTATCAACATATTCCTTAACCGTTTTTAGTTCAGTGGGCTTAGCCGACTTTCGTACCTGAGAAGTTGTAAAGGTATTGTAGGCATCGAGCCCCATGAAGGGACCGAGACCAAGGTACTTAACCAGGTATTCACGGTCAAATTGCCGTGTTAACAGTTGTGGCCGGTCGATATCGGCTAATGTTAAATTAACCATCATGATGAACAGACCAAAAGTCATCAAGAGGGCCCCACGACTCCTTTTCACTATCCGGTTATCTGCTCGAATCTTTTTTCGGAAGAGCAAGTAGAGCAACACGAGAAGGTCAATCCAGAAAAAAACATCCAGATAGCTGAAGGAAACGGCACCGGCGGCTTTGCCTCCCTGATTGACGGAGGAATAGGTCAGAATGGTGTTCACCGACATGAAGTCAGTAAACTCCCGGAAATAGACAACGTTTAAATACAAAAAAGTCGTTAACAGGGCGTTTAATGACAGCATGCCCCCATAAAATAGTGGCTTTTTCTTTAGTAGTAAAGGCAAAGCCATCACCAACATCGTAAAGCCAAGCGGATTAATGATGACTAAAAAGAACTGAAATGGTGTCGAAGCATGTAACCAGCGGAAATCAGTCCCATAAGCAAAGAGCGTTTTTGCCCAAAGTAAAAAGACCATCCAGCCGTAAAAACCAAGACGTGTTTGGCTTTTCTTTCCGGCCCAGATAAGGCCCTTTTTTAACCGCTTTAATTGTTTCTTCAACCATTCCATAATAGATACATTATACCGTTAAACCCTAGTTTTTTCATCGAAAAGCTCTCCCCCTTGAAAGGAATTCTTTTTTAAGGGAAAATAAGAGGCAATGATGTACAGTGATAAGGAGCCATTCATGCCACAATACGATGCTTATTTAATCGATCTAGACGGAACCATCTACCATGGGAAGAACCCAATTCCTGAAGCCAAACGTTTCGTTCATCGCTTACAAGAGGCCAACATTCCCTACCTCTTTGTCACCAACAACTCAACCAAGACCGCAGAAGCCTTTGCGGAGGACCTCACGCGCTTGCACGGTATCAAAACCAGCAAAGAACAGGTTTACACATCAGCAATGGCCACAGCCGACTACGTCGCTTCCGATTCATTCAAAAAAGGCTTGAAAAAAGTCTATTTAATCGGTGAAGCAGGACTAGAGGAAGCCTTTACACGTCCCGAAATTCAGCTCGTTTCATACGACCAGGCTGACTATGTCGTCATGGGTCTGGACCGCTCATTCACTTACCAAAAGCTAATGGAGGCGACGTTCGCCATTCAACGTGGTGCCCGTTTCATTGCAACCAATGCCGATACCAACCTGCCTTCTGAAAAAGGGATGCTCCCAGGAGCTGGTTCACTCGTGGCTGCGCTTAAAACCGCAACAGGAGTCGCACCAACCATTATCGCTAAACCAGAAGCCCCAATTATGCAGGGTGCTTTAAAACGCTTAAACAACCCTAAAAAGCCAATTATGGTTGGGGATAATTATCAAACGGATATTTTAGCCGGTATTCAAAATGGTTTAGCCACACTTCTTGTTTATACGGGCGTTTCCACGAAAGAACAAATTCAACAAAAAGAAATCAAACCGACACACGAAGTGGAGCACTTCGATCAATGGTCTGTCAAATAAAAAATCGCCTGCTGTGACTCAGCCTACTCTTCGCGTCACAATCATCAGGCGATTTTTTTATTTGGCTAATTCTAACAGCCGTTGATTTAGAGCCGGATCAGCAGCGGCTATGTAGAGACCATATTTACCCCGTTTAGCCAAAATGTTTAAAGCGTTTAGCATGAAATCCTGCTTCGCTTTTTCGATGTCCTTGGCGTCTTTTAGGTGGGGCGATTTTTTATAGATTTCTCTGTGGATGACTTTATCAGGGTTCACCCATATTCGGTCATTCTGCGCGTCATATTCAAAGGCCGGGCTCAGCAACAAACCGACCAAGTTCAAATCAAAACCCTGTACCGTATAAATTGAACCAACTTCATTGATTGATTCCGGTCGCCTTGCCCAAGTTAACTCCTGAGGGTCATACTCATCCCAAGGAAGGTCAAAGTCATCCATCACGACGTGGTGCTTGCCACCTTCATCATGGTGAAATCCCGTGGTCGACACAACCCGGGCCATGCCCATTTTTTCGTTTACCCTTTTTAGTTTCGCAAACAAATCGGCAGCACGGTGGAAAATCTCCAAATCATAGCCATTGCGTTCATTCATCTTAGGCAGCGGACGTAACCTTCCTTGAGCAAAATCATCGATCCATGCCTTGACCTGTGGGCTGGCCTGCATTCGGTACTGGAAATCCAAGTGGAATGTTTTATGTGAAACATTTTTAACCACACTATCTAACAACTTTTGGTCCCAGAACATCTTACTCTGGATTACCTGCGCAAAGTCAAAGACCACCACTACGACTTTTGCTAAGCGAATGAGTTCTGTGAGTTGATTGTTTTGCCGAAACTTAATGTAAGGTTCTGGCTTGGTCAACAGCAAATGGCCCTCATCGATGAAAAGCACGTCGAGTTTCTCGCCATTCTTATCCAAGGAATTGATAATGGAAGTGGGCCGTTGATAGTCCTTTTTATAGATATTGGCGTACTTGGCACCCATGTCCTGATAGACTTTTAATAGCTCAGGATGGTTGACCGTAAAAGCCGTTTTCAAACCATAGTAGGGGCTGGTTGGATCCTGCTTGCCATCACGAACTTCTTTAAACAGTCTCGTTAAAATAACGGATTTACCAGTCCCAGCAGCCCCTTCAATAATGGCGACGTGGTGTTCATCAGAAGAAAGAGACGCTTCAATGTAGTTTTTTAAGCGCCCTAATGTTTGAAGCTGATTAGCGGTCAAATCATTACGGTCATAAGCGTCAAGATTTTGATAAATGTTTTCTTTCATAAGTTCAGTATACCTTAGAAGAACCAGCATGTTTTTTAACTTTGACCAAAGGGGCTCTTTTTACGAAATCACCCGGATAATTAGCAGTGACTTTCGAAATTTGAACAACACTCTAATAATCATACCCATATTACACTCTCTTAAAAAAAGAAGCAAAATACGGTAAACTACAAAAAATAACCGCTTTTAAAAAGAGCGTAATTTTAGGGTGATAAAATATTTTATCGTCCTCGATATATTTTTTATCACATTACTAATCGGTCATTACCCGGATAAACGTTCTCATAGAAAATTTCATCAGGAACAATTAATTACACAAAAGTAGCAAGGCTTAGGAAAGCGACTATAAGAACTGTACTAATGCTTTTTGGCCAACATGAGCTGGTTTCTTTATAACAAAAGGACCAACCTCTGGTTTAAGGGGTGGTCCTTTTGTTTTCGCTAATCAACATTGTGTTAACTTATTGATACATATAAAACTTAACTCTCGAATGTAAATTGTGTAGACCGATGCGCCATGTAAGGGAAAAGTAAAACCACACAGTGATTTGGATACTAGACCACACTTTTAGTTGAACTTAACTAAATTTGGGCATAAACAATTTGATATCCACGGGCTAGTTCGTGCCCAATCATGTTGAAGTTCATAAAAGCAGGTGTTGAATCTGGTGAAATATCCAATGTAGGAACGTCTAAAGCAGTCACAACAATATGATATGGATGTGGTTCGTCACCAGCCGAAGGTGCAGCTCCTACATATTGATTCATTCGTGCATCCATCGGCATTGTAATGGCGCCATTAGGTAACTTCTCACTGTTAGCAGAACCTGCATTTTCTGCTAAATATGTAACGTCTGCCGGAATGTCTTTAATTGCCCAATGCCAAAATCCAGATTCAGTGGGTGCATCGGGATCATACATAGTTACTACAATACTCTTAGTTCCCTCTGGAACTTTTCCCCATTGAATTTCTGGTGAAATATCTTGTCCACCTTCAATCCCAAAGATACCCGAATAATTCTTTTTCTCAAAAAAGCCATTTTCAGTCAGTCCTTTGACCGTTACATCAATGTTTTGTGCTTCTTGTAAATTGTTCAATACAACGTCTGTACTTTTAATAGCCATAATAATTTCCTTTTTTAATTTCACTCCCAACCAGTTAAAGTAACTTTCCCAATCATCTTTCCAGATTCCACATCAGAATGTGCTTTTTGCATGTTTGACGCGTCAATTGGCGTGTAACTTTTTGTTGTGATGGGAACCAACTTACCTTCGTCAAATAGATTTGAGAGACGATTTAGGATATGGTGCTGAGAAATCATATCTTCCAATTGATAATATGATTTGCTATACATCCATTCCCAACTAAAAGTAACTCTTTTTTTTGTTAACTTTTGTAGGTCAATTAAGCGACGATTTTCAGTAGACGCTGCAACACAACCATCGGGTTTGATTAGTTCAGAAATTTCATTCCAGTGAGCATCCAAATTGCTTAGGTTCAGAATATAGTCAACGTATTTGAAACCAACTTTTCGCACTTGTTTAACTAAATTAGCATGATGATTAACAACAAAATCAGCTCCCAATTTTTCAACCCACTTAATGGACTCTGGACGAGAGGCTGTTGCAATTACCCGTAGCCCCGCTAGTTTAGCTAACTGAATTGCAATTGATCCAACTCCGCCGGAACCATTAATAATTAGAATGCTCTTACCAACATCTTTTTCATCAATGTGTAGTTTTTCAAATAAAGACTCATAGGCCGTTAGCCCGACCAATGGAATGCCAGCAGCATCTCGATCCTTTAGTGACGTTGGTGCGTACCCAACAATTCTTTCATCAACAAGTTGTTCCCGAGCGTCACTACCTTGACGAGTAAAATCTCCAGCATACCAAACTCGATCACCGACTTTGAACAAGCTAACACTTGAACCAACTTGTGTTACCGTTCCGACTGCATCCCATCCGATAACCTTAGGATGTACTAACTTATTATGACGACCCCCGCGTCGTATAAAAGTATCAACGGGGTTAACAGATATACCATCAACTTTAACCAATAGGTCATGTTCTTCGGGACTCTTAACCTCAGTCATGACATCTTCAAAACTGTGAGTATTTTTGATTGGCAAATGCTCATAAAAACCAACCGCTTTAACTTTTGACATTCATCTTTCCTCCACAACCCGAGTGTATCGCCACTAGATTTCTTTGTGAAGACGTGAATTACTATTCACTTGGTGAATTTAAATTCACCTGACATTTTTAATTAAAGTGATATTATGGATGTAGCTGGACGGGAAGGAGGGCAGAGTATTGAAAAAGTTATATGATTGTGACTTGGGTTGTCCTGTTCAAAACACCTTACAATTCATTTCTGGTAAATGGAAAAGTGTTATTTTGTACCACTTGTTTCAAAACGGCGTGTTACGTTTTTCTGAATTACAAAAAAAATTACCCTATGTATCAAAAAGGATGCTCGCAAAACAGTTGTCAGAACTGGAAAACGATGGAATAATTGACAAACAGATTTACCCCGTTATTCCAATCAAAACGGAATATCGCATCTCATCATTTGGAAGTACTTTATATCCTGTCATTCAGTCAATGGTTATTTGGGGCGATAACTATACAAAAGAAACCAAACAAAAAGAATCTCAAAATTAGCTTTGAGATTCTTTTTGTTTAATCATATTTTTTATAACGAACACTAAAATTTTTCTTGTTTCCTAAATCTATCGTTATTTATTACTCCCGTTAATTACTCTTTGAGCTCAGAATACTAGTTTTAAAATCAATGAGTAAATTAGCTTTACACCAACTTTTACCCACAAAAAAAGCCGACCGAAGTCGACTATCCTCTGATGGGCCATCCTGGA
>NZ_JQBH01000045.1 GCF_001438695.1 Fructobacillus fructosus KCTC 3544 | reverse complement strand
CACTCAATGAAGGAACCTGTTGTTTCTGTGGGACAAAAAGTGAAGAAGGGGCAACATATATCGTTCCAAGGATATGGTGGCGATGTAAGGCCTAAATCAGCCGGCGCGGCCCATGATCACTTTGGCCTGTCAAAGAAAAATTCTGGTTTTGGCCCTGGAGATAATGATTCAATTCTTTCCCCCGCCGACTTTCTACCATTGCCTAAGGAAGTATTGCCTGACTCAGGTAAGTCAGC
>NZ_JQBH01000044.1 GCF_001438695.1 Fructobacillus fructosus KCTC 3544 | reverse complement strand
CTCGATAGCTACCAAAGCTCCTTTACCCGTGAAGTTGGCAAAGTTTTCGGCTGCCTTCCGCCAGATAACAGCATTAATAAAGTCGCTCTCACGTTCGCCATTAGCGTCTTTAAATGGACGTTGGACTGCTAGGTTGAAAGACCCAACCGCAACGCCTGACTGCGTATATCTGACCTCTACATCTTTTGTTAATCGTCCAGTTAATACAACTCGGTTAATCATGCCGTTTGCTCCTTCTCTTTCT
>NZ_JQBH01000043.1 GCF_001438695.1 Fructobacillus fructosus KCTC 3544 | reverse complement strand
ACAATTTGATCGTCTCCATCCAGTTGGAAAATCGCTGCTCCTTTGTAGAAGTTTGGGTTAGATGGATCATCCCACGAACCGTCCTGCGATGCATTGTCAGTATCGGAATAGGCCCAGCCATCAGAGTGATAGTTAATTGTGCCTCCTGTGATTGACACAAAATGACTGTTGTCAACCTTTACTGCTTCCACGTGTTGCCCATCGTGATCATCATACCAAGCGTTCAAGGAACCAAGTGAAATAAGAGCATCTTTACCAAGCTTGATTGG
>NZ_JQBH01000042.1 GCF_001438695.1 Fructobacillus fructosus KCTC 3544 | reverse complement strand
CCAAGTTGGAATCGGGTAAATGGAAGAAAAAGCGGTACTGCAACAGGTCCATCATCTTCTTGATGTTCTTGTAATATTCTTTTGCTTTTGCATCCGTTGTATTCGTATTCGTAACACCGAGGTCTTCAATTGTTGGCATAGCCAACATCAAAGCCGCATAGTTTTTCCGCATCTGCTCCATAAGTGTCACAATATATTTCAGATTGTAAGCATTTTCCATTTGAAGATAATTTTGAGCTTCATCAAGAACAATGACTGAGTGTGGTACTTGTTCGTACGGAATCTTTTCTTGTTG
>NZ_JQBH01000041.1 GCF_001438695.1 Fructobacillus fructosus KCTC 3544 | reverse complement strand
CTAATCGGGCTGATTTGAAGTATCAACAAAACCTGTCTGCATTAGGAAATGTAGGCGCTAATTACGCCGTTTATTCCTACATGACTGCTAGTGATACCGCTAGTGCTGAAAGCGAAGCACAGGCGCTCTATACGAGGACACAGCAAGCAGGCAATGGTAAGCAACCTCGCTTTTACATGATTGATGTGGAAGAGACCACAGGTAATGACATGCGAGGAATTGTTGAAGCCTACATGAACAAGTTGAATAGCTTAGGGGTACCGGATAACAAAATAGTCCTCTATATCGCTAATCACT
>NZ_JQBH01000040.1 GCF_001438695.1 Fructobacillus fructosus KCTC 3544 | reverse complement strand
CTAATCGGGCTGATTTGAAGTATCAACAAAACCTGTCTGCATTAGGAAATGTAGGCGTTAATTACGCCGTTTATTCCTACATGACTGCTAGTGATACAGCGAGTGCTGAAAGAGAAGCACAGGGGCTTTATACGAGGACACAGCAAGCCATCAGTGGCAAGCAACCTCGCTTCTATATGATTGATGTGGAAGAGAATACTGGCAACGACATGCGAGGTATTGTTGAAGCCTACATGAACGAGTTGAATAGCTTAGGGGTACCGGATAACAAAATAGTCCTCTATATCGCTAATCACT
>NZ_JQBH01000004.1:10786-106613 GCF_001438695.1 Fructobacillus fructosus KCTC 3544 | reverse complement strand
TACAGCCAAAGACATCGACACGCTGACCGGTAGCAATGGCAAGAGCGCCCGCTTTGGAACGGTTGACCTGATTAACAAGTTAGCTAATATCCACCTAGACATACCCGACACCCGTATCGACATGCCAGACGCACTTAAGACGCTGTCAGGGGGCGACTTGGTAGAAGTTGAGGGTAAAGGTGCTAATTCTATCAGTGTGGAGCTGTACGCCTTGCTCATCTTTGCCAGCAACAACAAACCTAAGTTATCGGTCAGTTCTGCCTTAGTCCAACGCATGCACCTAGTGCCAGTAGTTGCCCCTAAAGTGCGAGACAACCCGAAAGAGGCCAAGCACCGGGCGACCTTGTGGAATGAAAAAGGGGCGCTTAAAGAGCTAGGGGGCTTTGCCATTGAGTGCATTACGGCCTTCCAAGAAGCCAAGGCCAACATGAAGCTAACGGTCAGTAATGAGATAGAAGAAACCACAAAGGACTGGGCAAACAGTCAGGACTTAGTTAGCTCTTTCTTACTAGAAGCACGAAAGGAAACTCCAGAGGGATATACGGGTGGTGTTTCTAAAACGGTAGCATTTGCCCGCTTCCGTGATTGGCTAATTGATAACGGTATTGAGTCAAAAATGAATAAGAAGAGTTTTGGAACAAAGGTGGAACAAAAAGGGTACTTTTCGGCAAAATCACGCCTACACCCAGAGGGGGACTCAAACAACCCGCAATGGTCTTTTATTGGATTAGACCTTGAAAAGTACACTTAAACAGTATTTTGTGCCAAAACTGTGCCATATGAAATGGCTTAAGACTGGGTTTTGTTCCAAACGTGTGTCAAAATGGAAATCCTGAAAACCCTTGTGGCTCTAGTTATTTAACTATTTTATTCCATTTGTTCCAGTATTTGAGTACTTTGAGAGCTAAGAAGAAAGAGAAGAGAGTATAAAAGGGAAAAAAATAACCCCTATATAGAGCGGAGTAGTGAGAAAAAACTGGCATTTTTGGCACAGAATGCCCGTTATGCTTACAGCCCCAATGGATAAAGTGGTTTTTAACATGGCACAATTTAGGCACAAGATGGCACGAACAAAAAAGGAATACGATGAACATTTTTATAGCAATTTTACTACTGGTAATGGCTGGCCTTATCATTTGCCAAAAGTGGCAAATGAATAAGTTATATCAAGGAGTGGTTAACTATCAATACTATGCCAAGCTACACGAAACTAAAGCAATCTATGCTGAAGAAGAGTCGGAAACGTTTCAAGACTTACTCAATCAGTTGGGGTATGACGTGGACAGATTAAGTAACGGCGACAAAACACAGAAGAGCCTCACAGAAGCAGAGGCGTGGGCTATCTATGATCGTCAGCAAATACGCAAAGCACGGTTAAAAGTTGCGGATGAAGAACTTGAAGAAGCTGAACGTATTTATAGCATGAGTAATTAGGCTATGTACTAGTGGGGGATGGTGTGGCAATATATAAAGGTGTTGAATGTCTATGGATTGCTATAGCTTTCAACGCCTTTTATTTTGCTTGTTTTGATAGCATCCCCGCTATCGGAGGTAAACAATGCAATTAAAAGAATTGAATACAAAGGACGGGAAGACTTGGGAGGTAATAGGGTATCTTGGTAAACATCCTGACGGTACGAGAGCAAGAGTCAAAAAGCGTGGTTTCTTATCCCGAAAGGTTGCAAGAGACTGGTTTAATAATGAGACAGTGCTTTTTAAGGCTGGAGAAAGCGAGTACAACAAAAAAGATCACCCGGCCGTTCTAACGGTCAAGGCACTCTATGAACTTTGGTTAGATGGCTACCAAAGCACTGTAGAAGAAAGCTCGCTTAACAAAGTGCTAAGCTACTTTGATATACACATTTTACCTGTATGGGGTAATACTCCAGTAGATGAGATCACCCCTATAGCTTTACAGAAGTATCTTACCACAATGCAGGCCAAACTTATCAAGTATAAAAAGCCGGTGCTATACTTTCGTAAGGTGGTAGATATGGCCGTACGTATGGATATGATAGCAGTAGACCCTTTTACCAAAGTTGTTTTCCCACGAGAGAAACGAACCAAGAAGAAAAAGAAGGCCATGAACCTTGAAGAGTTTAGGCGGTTTGTTGAGGTGCTGGATAGCCAATATTGCCAGATTAACAGGCAGGCTTATGTTTTGCTTAGGCTGGCCGCTTTCACTGGTATGAGGTCAGAGGAGCTAATTGCTCTACAGTGGAAGCATGTAGACTTTGATGGTGGCTATATAACGATTGAACAAGCTATAGGGCGTGGGCTACACGGTGTAGGGTATTTGAAAGAACCAAAGTCGTCAGCAAGCTATCGAACAATTAAGATAGCTTCCGACATGGTCAGGGTACTAGCCAGCTACTATGATGAAAGTAGTTATAAAGAGCCAAATGACTTTGTTTTTAATACTGAAGGCCATTTTGTACAACCAACCAGACCTAGGAAGTGGATGGATGACGTTAAGAAACGCTACAACGTGGCTGAAGGGATAACCCCTCACGGCTTACGTCATACATGGGCAACGCTTGCCCTTGAACGTGGTGCAACCGTTAAACAAGCCCAAACCTATCTAGGTCATGCTGACGCCTCAATAACGCTAGATATTTATAGCGAAGTAACCAAAGAGGCCAGCGAAAAAACAGCAAGCGTCCTTGATGGTATCGTCCCAAAACTAGAATAAAATAACACATAAATTAACACAAAACCCGTAAAACGTTGATATGACAGGCTTGTTTGGAATCCCGCTATCTCCTTGACCATAATCAAGAGAGGGTAAGAGGGGTTAAAAGCCCAGTCTTATCCTCTTTTTGTTATTTTGATAACATAAGCATATAAAATAAATATGATGTTTTGTTCCACCGGGAACGTTTGTAAGCAGTGTCTGCCCCATCGATAGGTCTTAGAAGATGAGGTATGATCTGTTTTTTTATTGGGAGGAATACCATGACTTGGCTATATTTAACATTAGCAGGAGTATTTGAAGTTGTTTGGGCTACTAGTATGAAACTAAGCAATGGCTTTGGAAACGTTTGGTGGTCGGTAGTTACATTTATTGGAATGATACTTAGTTTTGGGCTATTAGCTCTGTCACTAAAAGAGTTGCCAATGTCACTAGCATATCCTGTTTGGACGGGAGTGGGGGCCGTAGGTTCTATAGTTGTCGGTGTTTTATTCTTTGGGGATAAGATCTCATTACTAACCTGGCTATTCGTTGCGCTGCTAATTATTGGGATTATCGGTATTAAACTTACAAGCCAACATTGAAAGTACGAACGTTACAAAGTGACCAGGCTGTAACGGGGGATGGCTACTCATAGTTACATTATTGTGCTGATTGTGTTATTTTATTGCATTTGGTCAACGATACATCCCCTGCCGCCGTGCTAGGCTTGACTATCCCACAAGTAGATAAGCTATTTTTGAGAAATAAAGGCCCAAGTAAATCCTACGATACGAAAGGTATTTTTTGTGCTCTTTGTTCTTTTCAACCCAACGCTTGTTGGTTTTGTTCTGTGTAGTGGTGAAACTTTCGTGTGTTGCTGGACGTCCTAGCTTTTTCTCTGTATGTCATGCCTCTTAGCTAAATAAATAATGCAATGACTGCAACAATGAGTGCAAGCACGCCGATTCCAAGCGTTGTGTAATTATATTTTGTCTGTTTATCGTTCTTAGTTGTCATCTTTTCTCTTTCTTGTTTGCTAATTACATGAACACATTAGTAGTTTTATTCCCAACGTTGGCAGTGCCAGTACAAACAGTAACAATCCTCTTTTTCTTTACTAGTAAAATTAATTGAGAAAGGAATGGGAGTATATCGCAATGCAAAAATACTGGAAGATAATACTAGCCTTTATTGTTGTTCTTTACTGGAGTAGTCCGCAAATCGTCTATGCTAGCTTTGGCGGTGGTCATGGCGGAGGTGGCCACAGTGGTGGTGGTTCGAGCTCAACACCAACTGGTAGTGGGGGTGGACATTCGCGCTACAGCTATATCATCACTGTGGTTAGTATTTTCATTGCCATTCGAGCGATTAAGTGGCTGAACCATCTGGGTAACCGAAAGTTGGCCAAAGAAATCCAGTTTAATCAGTGCTACCGAAGCGATTTAACCGCTTTGTTTATTCGTTTTCAGCGTGCATGGTCAAATGGAAATCTTCAGCCAATTGAAGGTGAAATGACAGACTTCCTTTATGAAAAAAATCTGAAAATCCTGAAAGGTTATGGTGAAAAAGGGATTGAAGCCAGAACAACGGATGTCACGATTCAAGGTCTTTATCCTGTTTCTAAGTTAGGTAATTTACTAACCGTTGAATTCGTGGTGAAAGCGCGCGATTACTTTGTTAGTCACGAAAATCATCAGGTTGTTAACGAACTGGGTGCCAAACTCAGGTGGCAAAGAAAACCGGCGAAGGTTTCCTTTACGGAATCATGGGTGATTGATATTTCAGAGCCCGGTCACTATGTTGTGCGTTCTGTTGAACGAAAATAAGCTTTCTCGATTGATCAGTAATGCTGAGGACGTTGTTTTGATTGTCAATTGGTAACTGACTTGATTGTGATATAGCAAGAATATGGTTCGTTTTATGCAAAAAAGAGGATGAGTTAACCGCAGAACGGGTACTTATCCTCTTTTTATTTGTTGATGCCACAAAACTTTTTTCAAAAAAATTTCTGACTGATACCACTAGCTTGGCTTTTACTGTATGATAAACAAATGAGAGGAGACCGGGAATGAGCCAAGAATTTTCTTTTGCCTTTAAGAAGACCCTACCGATTATGACGGGATTTTTGTTTTTGGGCCTAACTTATGGAATCTATATGAATCAATTGGGCTTCAATTTTCTCTTTCCCACGTTGATGGCGCTGACCATTTTTGGTGGTTCAATCGAGTTCGTGATTGCTAACGCACTCTTGAAGCCCTTTAATCCATGGTTGATTCTTTTTTTAACGTTGGTTATTAATTCGAGGCACCTCTTTTATGGTTTGTCCATGTTGGAAAAATACAAAGCGACCGGCTGGCGGAAGCTTTACCTGATCTTTGGAATGTGTGATGAGTCTTTTTCAATCAATTTTGCCACCAATGTCCCAAAGACGGTGGACAGACAGGGATTCTATTTTTACGTTACGCTACTCAATCATTTTTATTGGGTACTCGGTGCCTTTCTTGGTGGTATCTCTGGTTCTTTCATTACTTTTCGGATTAAAGGAATTGACTTTGTTTTGGTGGCCCTTTTTCTGGTTCTCTTCATCAGTCAGTACCAGGTCAAAGCAAACCGATTGGTTGCGCTACTTGGCGTCATGGTTGGCTTGTTCGCGCTTTTTGTTTTCGGCGCGCAATTCTTTTTACCCCTGGCTTTATTGCTGATGGTGATTATCTTATGGTTCGCCTACCGAAGGGAGAAACAACATGAGCTTAACGAATGAAATCATGACGATCAGCATTGCTGCCATTGCAACTTTTGCAACTCGTTTTCTGCCCTTTATCGTGTTTTCCGGTAAGAAAGAAACACCACCCTTTATTGTGTATCTTGGAGAACGTTTACCACCAGCGATTCTCGGTATTTTGGTCGTGTACTGTTATAAAAGTCAGTTGTTGCAGCCAAGCCAAGAAACGCTTTTTGCTCTAGTTGCAGGGACAATGACGATTGCTATCCAATTTTGGCGTAACAACATGCTGTTGTCGATTTTTGTTGGTACATTAATTTACGTGTTTTTTGGTTATATTTTCTAGGTGACTGTACAGTTAGTTAGCGTTGGTATTTGCCAACTTGTTAAACAGAATACTGAATTGTATTTAGCCATTAAACTGCTAAAATAAGGGTAAGGATTCAGAAATTCAGCAGCAAACCTGCCATTGATAAGGGGGATGTATGAAAATTCAAACACCATTTCAGGGGGCTTTACCGGATAAATATGGTAAGCAAGCACCAGAGAATTTCCGGATAGAAGGAATTCCTGCCTGTTCATTTCCGTTTGAACTAGCCGACTTGCCCAACGGAACGAAGGATTTGGCCATCACATTTATCGATTATGATGCAGTTCCCGTTACCGGCTTTCCATTTATTCATTGGATTGCCACTGGTTTTGGTCCAGTTACGGTGGTACCGGAAGACATTAGTCAAACGAGTCAAACACTTTTGCAAGGACAGAATAGCTTTGGTTCAAAGTTTTATCCGGATTATGGAAAAGATATCGTGGAACACTATGGTGGTCCGATGCCGCCTAACAAGGATCACGATTATACGTTAACCGTTTTTGCGCTGGATCGGCCACTAGAATTGGTCAACGGCTTTTATCTAAATGATTTACTCCGCGCCATGGAAGGGCACGTATTGGATCAGGCGCAGATTCAAGTGCTGGCGAAGGCCTAGTACTTAACTCAAACAAATCATAACCCTTGATAATGAATAGGAGATCGAAAATGATCGGTTTAATTGGTTTAGCATTGGTAATTATTGGAATCATCGTGTTGATTTTTGGAAGCACAGCGCCACTCTTGCGTCTCTACTTCGGTGACCGGTCGGTTATTTCACAATTGCTGTGGGGAACGTTTATTTTCGCCATTGGTGCCGTTGTCTTAATCTTCCAAGCCATCCAATAATCAAAATTAATTGGTTCTCTTTCCCGGTTTTTGCTGGTGAAGGGGAACTTTTTTAGTTAATTCGTTCAAAAGTCTTAACTTATGCCTTAGAAAGCGTACAATGAAATTAGAATTTAGCAGGAGGTCATGATGAAGAAAATTGATGGACACTTACACTTGGTTCGGACCATTGCTGGATTGAACGGGAAGGGCCGTTTAAACGCTCTGGGTGGCGGTAAAGCCATCTGGGATGATGGAACGGTCATTCAGTTGATTCCTCAGGGTTCTGGTGAGGACTCCTTTACTGCCGAAGCCGCTCTCCAACTTATGGATGGTGCGGATGTTGAAAAGGCCGTGTTACTCCAAGGTTCATTAAATGGGTACCAGAATTACTATAGCTACCAAATGGTAAAAAAGTACCCTGAACGTTTCATTGCGGCTTTTTCAGTTGATCCTTTTGCAGACAACGCCATGACCATTGTGAAACGACAGGTGGAAGAATCGGGCTTTCGCGCCATTAAGTTTGAGATTTCGCAGGGGGGTGGCCTCCATGGCTATCACTCTGAAAAACCTTTCCGGCTTGATACCGATGCCAAAGTCGGGGAAATTTTCCACTATTTAGCCGATTACCCAGGTTTTACCGTTACTGTCGATTATGGTTCGTCCGACCAGGTCTCCTACCAACCAGAGGCGATTGCCAACTTGGCTGCCCGTTATCCATTGATGGATTTCGTTGTCTGCCACTTGTCCTTCCCTTCAGTTGGCCACCTAAACCGATTGAAAGCCGCACTGGAATTATTTAAGCCATTTTCAAACATTTATACGGATTTGTCCGCCATTCAAGACATTGTGGGGGAGCGCGACTTTCCATACCCAAATTGCCAGAAAGTGTTGACGGTAGCCAAGGAAATCCTTGGAACGAAGCGTTTAATCTGGGGAACGGACTCGCCTTGGTCAGCAACGTTCAATTCATACGACGACTTGGCTAGCTGGTTGGCAGCGAGTGGTCGACTCACTGATGAAGAGTTGGCTGACGTCTTGTACAATAATGCCGAACGTGTCTATTTTAAAAAGTCAGCAGTACAGGCGGCTGCCGAAGCAGATGACCCCGTCTTGCTGTTTGATGAAGCCCAGAGGGAGGACAAGTGATGTCAATTTTCGATGAAATTAAAGCTGACCCGATGAACAAAGCCTATACCGAGAAGGGCTGGGATCCTATTTTCAATGCGCCGAAAACGGCTAAGATTGTCATCATTGGCCAAGCTCCTGGTTTGAAAGTGCAGAATTCCGGTATTATGTGGAATGATGAATCGGGCGACCGCCTTCGCGAATGGTTGGGTGTTAGTAAGGAAGAATTTTATGATTCCGGTGATATTGGTGTCATTCCAATGGATTTTTACTACCCTGGTAAAGCCAAGTCAGGTGACATGCCCCCAAGAAAAGGGATTGCAGAAAAGTGGCACCCAGCATTACTGAAGCAAATGGCGGACCGACAACTAACCATTTTGGTTGGTTCCTATGCACAACACTACTACTTGCACTTAAAGTCTTCGGCGAAGATTACCGATACGATTCGTAACTACGAAGAATACTGGCCAAAATATTTCCCAATCGTTCATCCGTCGCCACGTAACAACATCTGGTTGGCGCGCAACCCTTGGTATGAAAAAGACGTCGTGCCCGCCCTACAAAAGCGAGTTCGTGACATTCTTGGTCCACAAAAAACAACCGATTAAACCAAGTAAAAAGATGCCCTCTAACGAGAAGGCATCTTTTTTGTTCATAAAATGAGAAGGATAATCCAAGCGAATACAATCCCGAGGAATAAAAAGAGCAAGTTGTACTTTGTAAAGGAAAAGAAAAAATTACGCTGCAGTGGCGCTTCGGCGTTTGCCTTGATTTGACGGAAGGCCAAGAGATTGGCCAGTGATGCAACGAGTGTTCCAAAGCCACCAACCGATACAGCCAGATAAAGGGCGGTGAAATGAGTGGTGATTGGGGCAAAGAGTGCCGCAGCAGGAACGTTGGAAATTAACTGACTCGATAGTACGCCGGCAAGTAAGACGTGAGTGGCCGAACGACCAACATCGCTCAACCAGCTAGCGATGGCTGGCAAACGGATGAGGACGCTGACCAGCAAGAAGAAGTTGATGATGGAAAGCACCACACCGTAGTCAATTTCTTTAAAGGAGGCTGAATCATAGAAGAAAATCAGTAGACCAACCAGTACGACGGATTCAAGCAGGTTGCTTTGCGTAACCAGTGATAGCAGGACAATGATGCTTCCAAGACCCAGAAAGATTTTTTCAAAAGACGAGAAGGAGCGGAGGGTGCTGCTTTTTTGAATGGGTTTGATGGGAGTTTTAGGAATGGTTCGGCCCAAAAGTAGCATGGAAATCAATCCAAGCAAAAGGAGAAGAAAGGCCGGAACTGCCATCGCCAAAAAATTGAGTCGGTAATGGGCCAATAAATAGATGTTTTGTGGATTACCAATTGGTGACACAGAGGATCCAAGGTTGGCATAAATGGTAATTAGAACAGCGACTTTGATAACCGGCAGCGTGATTTTTTTAGCCAGGGCGAAGGTCAGGGGAAGGAAAGTCAAGATGGCGACGTCGTTGGTGACGACCATGGCGGAGAAGAAGGTGAGTAAAAAGATGGCTAGGATCAGGGAACGGGTTGTTTGGGCTTTTTGAATAAAGTAGTCAGCTAAAGCATCGATGAAGCCCAGTGACTGAAAAAGCGTGACGAGGCCGAGTAAGGCGGAGAGAGAAAGCACCGTTGGCCAAGAGATGCTGTTCCAAGAAACAAGACCGAATACACTAGCCAGCATGACCAGTATCGTTGTCACGATGAAAAGAGTATCGTGACGAAGTTTATGGATGATTTGCTGCATGTTTTGCCTCCCTGATAATCGAATAGAACGGCGTTTGAATACTTTCATTATAACGGAAGCAGGTTGCTATTGACATGCGTTGTTGAACTGCTAAAATGAAGATAACGAATAACCGATGAGTAGGGAAAGAGCGTTTATCCTCGAAGAAGAGACCTGACGGTTGCTGAGAGTCAGGCGAGGACGCGGTCAAGACACCTACACAGGCGCTGTTAACCCAGCCGTCTTCCCGCGTTAAGGGAGACTCAGCGTGTGCATGCACACGAAAGTAAGGTGGTACCGCGCCCAAGCGCCCTTAGGAGATGTTGTCAAAGCAGCATTTCTTAGGGGCGCTTTTTTGGTTACTGGTTTGAAATTTGATGGAGGCGACGCAGAGGCGTCGATTAGCAGATATGGCAAAAGCGACTTTTCAAAAGCCTAAGGGAACGGCTGACCTATATGGTCAAAACGTTCTGGCATGGCAAAAAATTGAACAACAGGCACGGTTGATTTTCTCCCGCTATGGATACGGCGAGATTCGGACGCCCATCTTTGAATCTTTTGATCTTTTCTCACGTTCGGCAGGGGATACTTCTGACGTGGTGACGAAGGAAATGTATGACTTCTTTGATAAGGGTGACCGCCACATGGCACTGCGACCAGAGGGAACGGCCGGGGTGGTTCGTGCCTTTGTCGAAAACAAGCTCTTTGGTCCGGAACATGAAAAGCCTTATAAGACTTTTTACATGGGGCCGATGTTCCGTTATGAGCGGCCACAGGCGGGGCGTTTCCGCCAGTTCCACCAAATTGGAGTCGAAGCCTTTGGCTCAACGGAACCAAGCCTTGATGCCGAAGTGATTACAATGGTGGTTAAGTTCCTCGATTCACTCGGTTTGAAGGATTTAAAAGTCGCGTTGAACACCCTGGGTGACCAAGAATCGCGGGCTGCTTATCGACAGGCTTTGATTGATTATTTAAAGCCTCACGAAGCAGAACTGTCCAAGGATTCTCAGGTCCGTTTGGAAAAGAACCCGTTGCGTGTTTTGGATTCAAAGGACAAAAACGACCAGGTCATTGTCCAGGGGGCGCCGACAATCTTTGATTACCTTTCAGAGGAATCAAAGGCACACTTTGAAGCGGTTAAGGGATTCTTGAATGACTTGGGCATCCAATACGAAATCGACCCGGCCATGGTTCGTGGTCTTGATTACTACAACAACACCATTTTCGAAGTCATGACGACCGACCCAGACCTCAAAGGGGCTGCTACCATTGCCGGGGGTGGTCGTTACTCTGGTTTGGTTGAGGAATTTGGTGGACCCGAAACACCAGGGATTGGCTTTGGGCTCGGAGTGGAGCGTTTGATTGCTTTGCTCACTGCTCAAAACCAGCTAAATCTGAAAGCGAGCGGCCTGGACTTTTACTTGGCCCACATCGGCGATGCTAGTCAAGCACTGACGCTCGAATTGGCGACGAAGTTGCGTGACCTTGGCTTTTCGGCCGATTTGGACTTTGCCGGACGTTCCGTGAAGGCCCAGTTTAAGACGGCGAACCGTCGTCAGGCCCGCTTTGTCATCACGATTGGGGATGAGGAAGTGGCGACGAAGCAGGTCAAAGTCAAGGACATGGTTACCGGTAAACAGGCGGCCATGGACCTTTCCAAGATGGACGAACAAATTGAAGATGTCATGGCTGAATTAGTGGCAGAGGAGGCAGAATAATGGAACGAACAACGTATGCAGGTTTAGTAGATGAGAAGTACATTGGCCAAACGGTTAAGTTGGCTGGTTGGGTACAGAAGCGCCGTAATTTTGGGGAATTGGTCTTCGTTGACTTGCGGGACCGTGAAGGAATTGTGCAGTTGACTTTTTCAGCTGACCAAGAAGCCGCGCTTGAAATTGCCCAAAAAGTTCGTAATGAATACGTGATTGCCATCGAAGGGGAAGTGGTGGCCCGTGCCGAAGGACAACGCAATGAGAAGATTAAGTCCGGGGGTATCGAAGTTAAGGTTACGAAGGCTGAAATCTTGGCTGACTCCAAGACGCCAGTCTTTGATATTGAAGACAACGTGAACGCTGGAGAAGAATTGAAGCTACAGTACCGATACTTGGACCTGCGCCGTCCACAGATGCAACACAATCTGCGCGTACGTTCAAAGATTATGTCTTCAGCTTACCGCTTCATGGAAGAACACGGCTTTATCAACATTGAAACGCCATACTTGGCCAAGTCAACGCCGGAAGGGGCCCGTGATTACTTGGTTCCTTCACGTATCTATCCTGGTTCCTTCTATGCGTTGCCTCAGTCACCACAGCTCTTTAAGCAATTGTTAATGGGGGCCGGTTTTGACCGTTACTTCCAGATTGCCCGTTGTTTCCGTGATGAAGATTTGCGTGGTGATCGCCAGCCCGAATTTACCCAGCTCGATTTGGAGACTTCTTTCTTGAGTGCACCAGAAATTCAAGACTTGGTGGCTCACTGGGTGCAACAAATTATGAAGGATGTCGTCAACTACGACTTGAAGGTGGAAGATATCGAGCGGTTGACTTGGCAGGAGTCAATGGATCGTTTTGGAACGGATAAGCCGGACTTGCGGATTCCGTTTGAAATTAAGGACTTGTCAGACGTTGTTAAGGATTCCGACTTTGGCGTCTTTAAAAACGCCGTCAAGGACGGTGGCGTTGTCAAAGCGTTGGCCGTACCAGGGGCTGCCGATCATTACTCACGTAAGGAAATTGACAAGCTTGGTCAATACATCGAGCGTTTCGGTGCCAAGGGATTGGCCTGGTTGAAGGTTGAGGAAGAAGGGCTGAAGGGACCAATTGCTAAGTTCTTTGACGAAAAAGCGGCTTCCGAATTGATGGAAGCCACTGGTGCCAAAGTCGGTGACCTCATGCTCTTCGGTGCTGGTCGTGCTGATATCGTTGCCGCCTCACTCGATGCCTTGCGTCGTCTGACGGCGAAGGAACTGAACTTGATTGACCAAACGACACCATGGCGCTTTGCCTGGATTGTTGACTGGCCACTCTTCGAGTATTCCGAAGACTTTGACCGTTGGATTGCGGCCCACCACCCATTCACGATGCCAAACGAAGAGGACTTGCACTACTTGAACGAAGGCGAAGACCCACACAAGGCTCACGCACAGTCTTACGACTTGGTTTTGAATGGTTATGAATTGGGGTCCGGTTCTATCCGTATTCACCGAATGGATATTCAAGAGAAGATGTTGCGTGCCCTGGACTTTACACCGGAACAAGCACAGGAAGCCTTCGGCTTCTTGCTTGAAGCCATGGAATACGGCTTCCCACCAATGGGTGGAATCGCCCTTGGTTTGGACCGTTTGGCCATGCTCTTGGCTGGCCAGGACAACATTCGTGAGGTGATTGCCTTCCCTAAGAACTCGAAGGCCACGGAGCCAATGACGGAAGCACCAACACCCGTTGACGCTAAGCAGTTGGCTGAATTGGGATTGGAAGCTGATCCAGAAGATACTAAGAAGTAAGTTTACTTATTAATTGATGCAAAAAAGTCGCTTTATACCGATCAGGATGATTGGCAGAGCGACTTTTTTAATGCTGACGAAGTACGCGAGGGGAAAAATTTCGGTTAAATCGGTATTTTTATTCCCAATTTTAATCTAATCTTGTTAGAATATAGAAGTAGTTCACACCTATGGTATGAACCAGCTAAGGACCAGGCTGCTATTTGGTCAAATGATGCTAGGGACTAACGGCTATACGCCCAAGTTAACTTAGCAAAAGACAATGATTGCAAAACTCGAAAAAAAGTTAGATCACTACTATTATCACCAGTTTGCAGGAGCCGTTTTGTACGGCGTCATTTTGGCCATTGCCCTGAATTATTTCTGGAAACCCGGGCACATTTATTCTTCTGGATTTACTGGATTGGCCCAGTTAATCGATACGGTGACCAACGGTCGAATCTCGGTATCCTGGGGAATTGCAGCTGCTAATTTACCACTGCTAGTTATCGCTGCCTTAAAATTATCTAAGCGTTTTGCGATTTTTACCGCACTGGCAGTCTTACTCTCAGCGCTCTTTGTTCCCGTTTTTGCGACTAAAACGGTGCTAACGAGTGACCCCCTTATTTGTGCCATTTTTGGTGGGGGATTAAACGGGATGGCTGTCGGAACAGCCCTTCGCTTTGGCGTTGGAACAGGTGGTTTAGATATCATTGGTATGCTTTTTAAGATGAAGTTTCATACCAAAGTCGGTTCAATCAACTTGGCCTTTAACTCATTAATTATGATCGGGGCCGGTCTCACCTATGGTTGGGAATACGCGCTTTATTCAATCATTGGTGTTGTTGTTTCGGCCCACTTTATCGATGTTTTCTACACACGTCAGCAGCAAATTCAAGAGATTATCGTGACGAACAAGCCCGAAATGATGTGTGAGCACATCCAAAATAAGATGCGGCGCGGGGTTACAATTATTGATTCGGCGCACGGAGGTTACACTGGAAAAGACAAATCTGTCTTGTTGACCGTTGTAACGCAACACGAATTGGGTGATTTACGGGAGGCCATTCATGAAGTGGATCCCCACGCCTTTTATTCCGAATCCAAAGTTGAACACACGGGTGGTCGATTCTTTGAACCCGAACCCTAATTCAATAAAAAGAGGAGGCTAGTTTGTAACTAGCCTCTTCTTTTATTTTTTGATCATTTTTTGATGGGGCGTTCCTGCCAAAATAAAGAGTTCGCCGACAGATTCGAAACCATATTTTTCGTAGAGGCCGACCACTTGTTCCTGAGCCTCGATTTCAATTGTTCGTCCAGGCCATTTTTGGTTGCAGAAAGCTAAAATTTGTTGAATGAGTTTGCCACCATATCCTTCGCCACGAACAGAAAGAGCGGTGGCGACACGACCGAAGTGAAGGGTAGCACCGTTTTCGAAGATTCGAGCATAGGCTAAGCAACGACCATTTTCGAGGTAGGCTAAGTGAAAAGCGTTCAAGTCGATGTCGTCTAAATCATGATAGTTCCGTTGCTGTTCGACAACGAAGGTATCGATCCGTAATTGCGCCATGGCGAAGAATTCCTTGGCGCTTAAATCGTTTAATTGCTTGTTAATCCACATGTTTGATTGCCTTTCTTGTATACTAAAAGTTGCAAATACAACTATTGACTGGAGGTAATGATGACCGAATTTGAAATTTTCCGGCAAATGGGGGCCGTCTCGCGTCAGGCAACAATGGCCATGAATGAAGCGGCCCGAAAATACGAACTTGAAAACAACCTTTTTCTATACCTCATTCGAATTGTTGAAAATGAGGGTTTGACGCAATCCGATCTGGCCAAGCTAATTCAAGTTGATAAAACAACACTTAGTCGAGCCCTGCGAAAATTGGCTGAACGACAGTACATCGTCAAAGTCGTTGGCGAAGAGAATCGAAAGTCCAAACAGTTATTCCCAACGGAGAAGGGGCGACAAAGCTACCAATTCCTTGAAAAAATCGAGAAGGAATATGTCCATGAGCAGATGGTTGACTTATCAGCAACTGAGCAGACTGAGTTATTGCGGTTGCTAACGAAGGTCGGTCAATAACTGTAAGGTTATCCTAACAGCATATAGTTGCAAATGCAACTATATGCTTTATAATTGTTTCAAAAGGATTGGAGAAGACGATTGAAGAACGGGCTGTTGACGCGAAGTATCTTTTTTATTTTGGGCTTACTCTTAGTGACGTTAGGGAATGCTTTAACCATTTTATCAGGTGAGGGGAACGGGATTTGGACGGCTACTTCCCTGAGCTTAGCGACTTTAACTAAGCTGCCCCTGAACTGGGTTATTATCTTAGTTGGCTTATTGGTGATTGTGGCCAACGTTTTGCTGCTGGATCATTTTTCTTGGTACCATCTGGCTGGTTCCGTTTTATTTGTTTTTTTCTTTGGAGAATTTATTCAGTTATTTGTTCATCAACTTGCTTTTCTAAAAGACAGTTTTTCAAGTGATTTTGAAAAAATTTTTCTGGTTGTCTTTGGGATTGTAATTGTCTGCTTAGGGACTTCCTTTTATCAGCGAGCTAACCTATGGATGTATCCAACGGATTATTTAACTGATATCTTGGCCCTTCGTTTTTTTTCAGGAAGTGTTTTTAAGGGACAGCTACTTGCTTTTGTGCCCGCTTTGCTTATTATTTGCTCGGCCTTTTTAGCTACTGGGCACTTGATTGGCATCCAAATCGGAACGGTGCTGGCTTTATTAGCGAATGGTGAACTCATTGGCTTTTTCCATCGTTATGCTTTTCCAGTTTTGAAGCACAACTAAAAACGGGTTGAATTGACCATGCTTTTGGCTAAAAGAGCGGTACAATAGAGGGGAATTTACTTTTGAGAGGAGTTTTAGATGTCAGATAACCAGTCAAACTGGGACCCCAAAACGGGTCTGCATCGTTTTTGGATTCTAGCTGTTTCATTAGTCATCACTTCCGGTACGGCGATTTCGCCTGCTTTGCCAACCATGCAATTGACTTTTTCATCGTACCCAACGACCTTGGTCAACATGGTGGCTACCATTCAACAAGTGCCTGCCTTCATCGTGCTGCTCTTTTCTAGTCAATTGGCTAGTAAGTATGGCATTAAGCGTATTGTTGGCATTGGCATGCTATTAATGGGGATTGCAGGAGTTGCGCCAGCGCTCTTATCCAACATTTGGTTGGTCCTTTTAGCGCGTTTGATTTTTGGCATTGGCATTGGCATGACCAATTCACTTGCCATTACCCTCATTAACCTTTATTACGATGGGGGTGATCAGGCGCAGATGCTCGGGGAGCGATCGGCTTTTGAACCAATCGGTGTCTGTGTCATTAACCTGCTAGCTGGTCTGTTCCTCAGTATTTCCTGGCAGGCTTCGTTTCTAGCTTACGCGTTCATCTTTGTTGTTCTGGTCGGCTTCTGGAAAGTCGTTCCGGAATATCATTTTTCAAGACAGGAAAAACGGGGCAGTGATCGTGTAAAGCTGTCTTGGCCCATTGTTTGGTCCGCTGTCTTCTGTGGTACGTTGACGGTCGGAATGGCCATTGTGAATGTATTGACTCCTTCAGTGGTGGTCGCTAACCACATGGGCGACGGCACAACCGCTTCCTTTATTATCACCATCTACACCATTGGATCGATGGTGATGGGATTCCTCTTTGGTGCTATTTTCAAAGCTTTTAAACGGTATGTCTTATTAGCCGGTTTGCTTTGTATGGGATTGGGAACCTTATTGATGAATAGCGCGGATAATGTTTATACCTTGACCATTGCCGTTGTCATCATCGGCTTTGCCTACCCCTTATCGGGAACCTATATTTTCAATACCATTGATAACCGCATTCCAAAGGAAGCAGACGGGTTGGCCAATTCCATTCTGTTGGTTGGTTGTAACGTTGGGACGGCCTTTGCACCGGCAATTGTGTCTTTCTTAGGAATCTTTTCACCATTCAATGGTCAAAATCCTGGAATCGGCATGTATGGTTTATTGATTTTAATCATGACGGTTGTCTTCTTCTTGTTAATGATTGGACCTAAAAACCACCGCCATTCGAAGTAGTTCTGAATTATCCTTTCTAAAATATCACGGTTTTTCTTGACTTTCTGATTTGCCCTTGAGATAATAACAAGGTTCAAGTGCATATCGTTTCAACGAAATAAAATGCCAGGAAGGAGGGGAATCGACATGGCAAAGGTTATTGTTCGCAAGAATGAATCTTTGGATGATGCATTGCGCCGTTTCAAGCGTGGTGTTTCTAAGGACGGTACTCTCCAAGAATACCGAAAGCGCGAATTTTACGTTAAGCCTTCAGTAGAACGTAAGTTGAAGTCTGAAGCTGCACGTAAGCGCAACAAGAAGAAGAACAAGCGTTAATTCGTTTGTAAAAACGCCAGTTGATGGCGTTTTTTTTGTGCCCTCGTGGTAAACTGTTTATATAGAGAACTTTTCAAAAGGAGCGGGAAAATGAGCTTATTAGCGCAAGTACAAGATGACATGAAGACGGCCATGAAGGCAAAGGACAAGAAAACATTGGCGGTGGTCCGTCAAATCAAGTCCGCGGTAATGAACGAACAGATTAACCTCGGTCACGATTTGACTGAGGAAGAAGAGTTGAGCGTGTTGTCACGCGAAGTAAAGCAACGTAAGGAATCAATCGCCGAATTCAAAGAGGGCGGCCGTGAGGACTTGGCGAAAGACACACAGGCTGAATTGGATGTTTTGGCAAAGTACTTGCCTGCCCAGCTTTCAGAGGATGAAATCAAGCAAGTAGTTGCGGCGGCCATTGAAAAGACAGGCGCCACGTCACCAAAGGACATGGGTAAGGTGATGGGCATCGTCTCAGCCCAAACAAAAGGCCGTGCTGACGGTAAAGTCGTTGCCGATACAGTTAAGAAGGCCCTGGCTAACTAAAAGGCCTTACGGAGTCAGACGGGAAAGCAGGATTAATCTTGCTTTTTTGACTTGAGTATACGAAGAAGTTTGGAGAAAATCATGAATGAACAATTAGGACAAATCATCAAGGCCAAGGTCACGGATGAAAACGGCGACTACTTTTATGCGCAAACGGACGGTGGCCACACCTATGAAATCGATAAGGATGAATTGCAGAAACCATTGAAAATTGGTGGTTTTGTCACTGGTTTTGCTTATCAAAACGAAGACCATCGTTTGCAAATTACAAAGGCCGTACCCGATGTGCAAAAAGATCAGTACGCCTGGGGGAAAGTCGTTCAAGGACGTTCTGACTTGGGCGTTTTCGTCGATATTGGCCTCGCTAATAAGGACTTGGTTGTTTCGCTGGATGATTTGCCAACGATTCATGATCTTTGGCCAAAGAAGGGCGATTGTCTGTTATTGGCGATTAAGGAAGATAATAAGGGTCGTCTTTGGGGGCAGCCTGCGCAGCAAGACATTGTCAAAGCCGTTTCCCGTCAAGCTCGTTTGGGAGCTGGAATTAAGAAGGGCGATAAAATTAAGGCAACGGTCTACCGGAATAAGTTGGTCGGTACCTTGGTCTTAACGGATAATTATTGTCTTGGTTTCATCCATCCTTCCCAGCGAGACGTGGAACCACGCCTTGGTGAAGTGGTCGAAGCCCGCGTATTGGGCGTCAATGAACACGGTGTGATTAACCTATCGTTGAAGCCCCTGGCCTACCAGGTCATGGATGAAGATGCGCAGTTCTTGTTGTTGCAATTGCAACGTAAGCCCGAACACTTCTTGCCATTTAACGACAAGTCCGCTCCCGATGCCATTAAAAAACAATTTGGTTTTTCAAAGTCACAGTTTAAGCGTGCCTTGGGCCGCCTTTATAAGGAACGAGTAATTGAACAAGTTGACGATGGCATCCGTTTAACTGCTAAAGGATTGGCCGACTAATGTTGCCTTCAGAGATGGCCGACTATCTGCGGGTCATTCGAGTTGAGCGAGGCTTGTCAGCCAATACCATCACGGCCTATCGGCAAGATTTAACGACTTTTTCAAAGTTTTTAGATAAGCAAAAAAGGGATTTGGGTTCAGTGGACCACTTGTTGGTCTTGCGTTTTTTGAACCAATTACGGATGGCTGGAAGGGCCAACACGTCCATCGCCCGAATGGTCACGACACTAAGAAAGTGCTTTGCTTATCTAAAAAAAGAGGGTGTCGTTGCTCATGACCCAATGCAAACGATTAAGCCACCGAAAAAAGCACAACACTTACCGGCCGTTTTGACAATCAACGAAGTGGATGACCTTTTGGCAGTGCCCGATGTCGAAAAACCACTTGGGATTCGCAACAAGGCCATGCTTGAGTTAATGTATGCCACCGGTTTACGCGTTTCTGAGTTAGTTCATTTGAAATTAACTGATTTACACCTTGATTTGGCCATGCTTCAAACGATTGGAAAAGGGGATAAGGAACGGATTATCCCGGTTGGGGAAGTGGCGATTGATTGGCTAAAGACCTACCTACGGGATTCCCGACCAAAGCTCTTAAAGGGGCAACAGTCTGAGGCTGTTTTTCTAAATGACCACGGTCGCCCAATCAGCCGACAGGGTGTTTGGTTACTAATTAAGAATTTGGTCAAGGCGGCAGGTATCCAAAAAGATGTGTCGCCCCATACTTTGCGGCATTCATTTGCCACTCATATCTTGGAGAACGGTGCGGATTTGAGAATTGTTCAGGAATTGCTGGGACATTCCGATATTTCGACAACACAAATTTACACTCACATCTCGAAGAAACGCCTCACTGAGGTTTACGATCAGTTCCATCCACGTGCATAGGAGGACGTATGTTAATACAACCGAGAGCAGACGATGAAAAGACCATCATGGGCCTTTTTTCTTTGGTACCTGATTTAAAGGATGTCAATCATCTCAACGCAGCCATGAAAGCTTATAAAAAAGAAAACTACTTTTTGTATTTTTTCCAAGATGAGCCTCATGACCCAATTACTGGCTTACTTGGCTATGAATTGTATCAAAAGCAAGTGATCTTAGTTCGTCGTGTGATTGTGACTCCTGGTTCGCCTAAAAAGGCAACGCAGGCACAAATGCTCACTGACTTGCAAGAACGTTATCCAGAAAGGACCCTTGTTGGGACTTTTGATACGCAAACGGCCATCGATAAATGGAGAAAGCACTATTAATCCGGTCAATCTGACAATCAAAATTACCGACTTTGAAGGGCCGCTCGACCTACTGCTGCATTTGATCAAAAAACATGAAATGGACATTTTGGCGCTGCCCATTGCCCAAGTGACGGAGCAGTACCTGTCTTTTATTAAGGATCAGCAAGCCATGCAATTGGACGTGGCGGCTGAGTACCTTGTGATGGCAGCCAAGTTGATCCGCTTGAAGTCAAATGACCTGCTCCCGCAGCCAGAAATTGAGGATGAGCAGTTAGAAGACGATGGTGAATTAGATCCTAAGCAGGAGTTGATTAATCGTTTGCTCGTTTATCAGCGTTATCAGCAAGCAGCGACTTTTTTCGATGAACGGCAAGAGGTGGGGATGAAGTCCTTTGGACGTCCTGCCATGGTTGAAGATGAGGACCAGATGGACAGTCGCCAACTCACCTTGGCACCGGGCCTTTCATTGGTTGATTTGCAGTTGGCTTTTGACAATGTCATTGCCAGGCAAAAGGACTTGGTCCCTCGAAAACGGCAGGTTCGCTCTGAATCGTTCACGATTGGGGATGGCATTCGTACCATCAAAGAAAAGTTAGTGGCGATTCCAAAGAATGAATCGCTCACCTTTACCGCTCTTTTTGATGGGCTATACGATGCTGAGCGGTTAGTAATGACTTTTTTAGGTTTGTTAGAACTGTCCAAAGAAAAGCAACTGACTATCTGGCAAGCTGACTTACGAGACGAAATTTTAATTAAAGCGGTGGAACATGAACGCGATTTCGCAAATTGAAGCCCTGCTCTTTGTGGCAGGGGAGGACGGCCTTTCGGCTGCCGAACTAGCTAAGTTAACTGATTATGATAAGGGCGCTATTCCAGGCTTGGTTGACGAACTTTGGCAAAAATTAAATGACAACGAGGGGTCACTGACCATTCGATCAGCCGATGGTCGTTATGTTTTGGTGACCAAACCGGCTTTTGGAAAAGTCGTTTCGGCGTACTTTGATTTGCCTGTTAACAGTAAGTTGACGCAACCACAGTTGGAAACGTTAGTGATTATTGCCTACCAGCAACCCATTACCCGTGTGGAAATTGACCAAATTCGTGGCGTGCGGTCAGCTGGTACTATCCAGAAATTACAGTTACATCAATTAATCGAGGCGGTCGGCCGTAAGGAAGAAATTGGTCGACCAATTTTATACGGAACAACGGCTGATTTCTTGGACTACTTTGGTTTAGGTTCATTGGGTGATTTGCCCGAACTTCCCGATATACATGATGTGATTTTGTCTGATGAACAACGAGATGAACTCGCGCTCTTTGATGATATCGATGAAAATGGTGATAAATTAGCTGATGAAAAAGAGTCTGAGCAGAGCCGTGAGTCAGACTAGGCGTTCGGTTTCGAACAGACGAGAGGAAGAAATATGCTTGAAAAAGAAGAACGTTTGCAAAAAGTGATTGCTCAGGCAGGGATTGCTTCGAGACGAGCAGCGGAAAAAATTATTTTAGAAGGACGTGTGGCTGTCAACGGTCAGCAAGTGACCAAGCTTGGAACGAAGGTTCGTCATGGCGATGAAGTGAAGGTAGACGGTGTCCCATTGGATGGTTCAGAGAAAAAAGTCTATTATTTATTGAACAAACCCCGTGGTGTTGTGACAACTGCTTCGGATGACAAGGGGCGACAGACAGTCGTTGATCTGTTAACGGATGTTGATGCCCGGGTCTATCCCGTTGGTCGGTTAGATTACGATACAACGGGTGTCTTGATCATGACAAACGACGGCGACCTGGCCAACCAGTTGATGCACCCTAAGGGCAAGGTTGACAAGGTTTATACGGCTAAGGTAAAAGGGTTAGCGAACATGGCCGACTTGGCTCCGCTTAAGCGTGGAATCATGCTGAACGGTCGCAAAACGGCTCCAGCTCGCGTGGCGATTGAAAAAGTCGATCAGGATCGAAAGGTTTCGTTTATTACCATTACCATTCATGAGGGGCGTAATCACCAAGTGAAGGATATGCTCCAAAAGGTGGGGTATCCAGTTGAGAAGTTGCGTCGTGACCGCTACGCCTTTTTGGATTTAATGGGCTTACAAGCTGGGGATTACCGTGATTTAAGTCACGATGAAGTGAAGCGACTAAAGTCCGGGGACTACCGTTACATGCGTCGGAAGTAGTTAATCGGTTCTTATTTGATGAAAAAAGGATGCTAGTTAGCGTCCTTTTTTCATTGATTTTGTCTTGCACTTTTGCAAAGGTATGCTAGACTATTATTTGTTCAACTAAATAGAACTTCGGGGTCGGGTGCAAGTCCCAACCGGCGGTGATGCAGTTATACTGATAAGCCCGTGACCTGCTTTTGCAGTTGATTTGGTGAGAATCCAGAGCCGACCGTACAGTCGGGTATAAAGAAGTTTAAAGACAGTCTTTTTTGGCTGGCCTTTATTTTGCCCCGCGTGAGATCAAGGCCATTTTTTTATGGCTAAAAAAGGAGTATAAAATGAACAATCACGCGACAAAACGGTTAACGATTCTCTCGGTCTTAACGGCGATCTCTTTTGCCTTGACCATTTTCCCCAAGGTGGCAATTCTGCCGGCTGCTTCGTTTTTGAAAATTGACTTTTCAATTGTGCCGGCCTTTCTCGCCTTAACTTGGTATGGGATTGGCTCAGCAACTTTGCTACTGATTGTCAGGACTTTGCTGAAAGTCATTATTTTTAATGAGGGTGTTAATACTTATATTGGTATGCCAATGAATTTCTTGGTGGCTTGGGCCTTCCTATTTGCCTATGTCATTGTGCTGGCATTGCCCGTCATCAAGGAACAACGCCCAGTTGTTAAGCAAAGTCTTGCCCTACTAGTGGCCATTGTGTTCATGACGTTGATTGCCATTGTGGCTAACATCGTTTGGGGGATTCCACTGTATTCCTCAATGGCCCACTTCGATATTGCAAAGTTTATCGGTATTCCACAGTACCTGTGGGGAATGGTGCTTCCCTTTAATTTGATCGAGGGACTGGTTTGGGCAGTCGCTAGTTTAGCGGTTGTAAAGGCCTTGTCACCTTTTAAGAAAACGTTTCAACCTTAAGAAAAGGTTATCAATTTCCTTTGAAAATTCGTGTTAGACTAAAAGCACGAATGAAATTGGAGGGATAGCCAATGAATAACGATGGCGCAACGGTTCTATCACGTAAGAACCGCTTTGATGAACCCAAAAAAGAAAAGAAGCCAACAGGAAATAAGAATCATGGAGGACTGTTAGTTTTTCTAGTTTTTCTTTCACTTTTCCTTTTGGCCTCTGCACCAGTCTATGGTATGGTTAAGAACCAGCCAAAGTTAGCGAAGTCAACGACTAGTTCAACAAAGAAAACCGATAAGCAAAACGCTAAGAGCCAGTCTGCCACTAGCCAAGATAATGACCAAGCAGATAGTCAGAGTGCTGTTTCATCGGCTGAATCCTCATCGAGTTCAGCTGCCGAATCATCGTCTGCAGCCGCTGCCTCTTCACAAAGCCAAGAAGCTGCCGCTTCTGCTAATGCCAATACGGCGGTCTTGGGTACGGGCCAAACGCTTTACAACTTTGCCATTACCCATAACACTTCACCGGCTAACATTGTAGCGTTGAACCCTGGTGTGACGACGACGAACTATTCACAGTATGCCGGACAGTCCTTGCGAATTAAGTAATTGAAAGCAGTAAATAATCATGACAAAACCCGCTTTTTTTCAAGTTGCCATTGATGGGCCAGCCTCGGCTGGTAAGTCAACGATTGCCAAAATACTTGCCCAGAATCTCCACTTTGTTTATGTGGATACCGGTGCCATGTATCGAGCAGTCACCGTGGCTGCTAAAAAGGCGGGTCTTTCTTATGAAGACGAGGCAGGTATTACCGCTTTGTTGCCTAAAATTACCATTGAATTCAGGCCCGGAACCCCTGTTCAACGCGTTTTCTTGAATGGACAAGAGGTGACCAATGAAATTCGCTCAACGGAAACCACCAATAACGTTTCGCTCGTTTCTTCCTACGCTGCTGTTCGAAAAGACATGGTGGATAAGCAACGTGAAATGACGGAAAAAAATCCAGTCATTATGGATGGCCGTGATATCGGAACGACGGTTTTACCCAATGCTCAAGTTAAGATTTTCCTCGTGGCCTCTGTTGATGAACGAGCCGAGCGACGCTATAAAGAAAATAAGCAAAAGGGAATGGCAGTTGACTTGAAGACGTTGAAAGAGGAAATTGAAGCACGTGATTATAAGGATTCACACCGTGCCATTTCACCGTTAACGAAGGCTGATGATGCGATTGTTGTTGATACAACTGGTATTGGCATTGATCAAGTTGTTGCTAAAATTAAAACGATTATCGAGGAGCACCAGAGTTGATCTGGTGCTTTTTTATTTGGCAATAGTAGTTGAACCTGCTAGAATAGTAGTAATAAGTGTGTTTGAGGGGAATTGGCTGGAGTCTAAAAAAGGACTTCGAATAATTTTTTCTATTTTTACTAGGAAAAGTTAGCAAGCTCTGATAAAATACCCTTATAAGTGTAAATGTAGGAGGACGTTTGACGTCATGAGTGATACAAACAGCGAATTACTAGCAGCTCTGGAAAGTGCTGATCAAATTAAGGTGGGCGATGTCGTAACTGGTGAAGTTTTGGCCATCGACAACGATAACCAAGCAGTTATCGGCTTGCATACCGGTGAAGAAGGAGTTGTGCCAGCGCGTGAGTACTCTGACGATCGTAGCGTCAACTTGGCCGACGACTTGAAGGTTGGCGACACAATCGAAACGGTTGTCGTTTCAAACGTTACGTCAGACAAGGAAGGGGTTGCTTACCTCTTGTCAAAGAAGCGCTTGGAAGCCCGTAAGGCTTGGGAAAAGCTTTCATTTGGCGAAGGTGACGTTGTTGACGCCACAGTATTGAACGCCGTTCGCGGTGGTTTGATTGTTGATGTTGCTGGAATCCGTGGATTCGTGCCTGCATCAATGGTTGCAGAACGTTTTGTGTCTGACTTGAACCAATTCAAGGGACAAGACATCAAGGCAGAAGTAATCGAAATCGATCCAGCCAAGGCTCGTTTGATTTTGTCACGTAAGGCCGTTGCTGCACAAGAACGTGCTGAAAAGTTGCAAGAAGCCTTCTCACGTTTGACGGTTGGTGAAGTGGTTGAAGGAACAGTTGCTCGTTTGACTGACTTTGGTGCTTTCGTTGACTTGGGCGGCGTGGATGGTTTGGTTCACGTTTCAGAAATCTCACACGACCGTGTGAAGAACCCAGCTGACGTTTTGTCAAAGGGTGAAAAGGTTAATGTTAAGATTTTGGCCTTGGACACTGAACGTGGCCGTATCTCATTGTCAATTAAGGCAACACAACCAGGACCATGGGATGAAGTTGCTGAAAAGGCACCTGCTGGTACTGTTCTTGAAGGAACGGTTAAGCGTGTTAAGGACTTCGGTGCATTCGTTGAAATCTTCCCAGGTATCGAAGGTTTGGTTCACGTTTCACAAATTTCACACAAGCGTGTTGAAAACCCAGCTGACGTTTTGAAGTCAGGTGACAAGGTGAAGGTTCAGGTCTTGGACGTTAAGCCACAAGAAGAACGTATCTCATTGTCAATGAAGGCTTTGGAAGAAAAGCCTGCTAACAAGCGTGAAGATAACGAAGATTCACACGGTGCTTCACGTGCCGATGTTGCTGCTTACCAACAAGAAGACGAAGGCGCCGCTACTTTGGGCGACATCTTTGGCGACAAGTTGTAAGATGACATAAAAAGGCTGGCTTGCCAGTCTTTTTTTATTGAAAAGAAAGGAGCAGATTATGGCAGCACCAGTTGTAGCTGTTGTCGGCCGACCAAACGTCGGTAAGTCAACGCTCTTTAACCGTATTGTCGGGGAACGAATGGCCATTGTTGAAGATAAGCCAGGGGTAACCCGTGACCGTCTGTACGCTCGCGCAGAATGGTTGAACTACGACTTTCGTGTAATTGACACCGGGGGACTAGAGATGGGGAATGCCCCGTTTCTAACGGAGATTCGTGGTCAAGTTGAAGTGGCCATTGATGAAGCGGACGTCATTGTGATGGTCGTTTCTGGACGGGAAGGATTAACAGCGGATGATCAAGCCGTTGCTAACTTGCTATACGGAGCGGATAAGCCCGTGGTATTGGCCGTTAACAAGGTAGATAATCCTGAAATGCGTTCAGATATTTATGACTTTTATTCCTTGGGATTAGGCGATCCTTATCCTGTCTCTGGTTCCCACGGAATTGGATTAGGGGACGTGCTAGATCAGGTTGTTAAAAACTTTCCTGATGAAGCAGCGGTTCAGGATGATGAAGCTGTTCGCTTCTCCATTATTGGACGGCCAAACGTTGGAAAATCATCGATTGTTAACGCTATCCTTGGCGAAGACCGGATGATTGTTTCCAATATCGAGGGAACGACCCGTGACGCCATTGATACCCGTTTCATGACCCCAGAGGGTGATGAATTCGTTATGGTTGACACGGCTGGTATTCGTAAGCGTGGAAAAGTGTACGAAAATACTGAAAAGTACTCCGTAATGCGTGCGATGAAAGCGATTGACGATTCTGAAGTTGTCTTGATGGTTTTGGATGCAGAAACGGGTATTCGCGATCAAGACACGCACGTGGCTGGCTATGCCCATGATGCTGGTAAAGCCATTGTGATTGTCGTCAATAAGTGGGATGCAATTGAAAAAGACACACATACCATGCAAGATTTTGAAAACATGATTCGAGATCGATTCAAGTTTTTGGACTATGCACCGATTGTCTTTGTTTCCGCTAAAACTAAGCAACGGTTGGATCGATTGCCTGATTTGATTTTGTCAGTTAACGATAACCATAATAAGCGGATTTCTTCTTCGATGTTGAATGATGTTTTGATGGATGCCTTAGCAACGAATCCGGCACCAACGGACAACGGACGACGCTTACGTGTGTACTATGCTACGCAAGTTGCCGTGGCGCCACCAACCATCGTGGTCTTTGTTAACGATGTGGAATTAATGCATTTTTCATATCAACGTTTCTTGGAAAACCAAATCCGCTCGGCATTTGACTTTTCAGGTACGCCAATTAAGTTAATTATTCGGCAACGAAAGTAAAATCGACCGAAAAGCCTGTTAAATTAACGTTTCAAGTGTTAAATTTATGGGTTTATGCTACACATTTTAATTTAGTTGTGCTAAGCTTGTCATATGGAAGTTGCTACGGTAGCGTTCCCAGCTCGCGGACGATTGTCACGCCGTTGAGTATTCTAAATTAAGTATTTCAAGGAGATTAGGAATGGCAAACAAGCAAGAATTGATCGATTCAGTCGCAATGAAGACTGGTTTAACTAAGAAGGATGCAGACAAGGCTGTTGCCGCTGTCTTGTCATCAATCGAAGACGCTTTGAAGAAGGGCGAAAAGGTTCAATTGATTGGCTTCGGTAACTTCGAAGTTCGTGAACGTGCAGCCCGTAAGGGACGCAACCCACAAACAAAGGAAGAAATCCAAATTCCTGCATCAAAGGTTCCTGCATTCAAGCCTGGTAAGGCATTGAAGGAAGCTGTTAAGTAAAAAATTCTTTTTTCTGAGTACCCATTCCGGGTGCTCTTTTTTTATGCAAAGTTATCTTTGTGAATGCTAGTGAAAACATTGACAAAGTGTTTTCAAATTGTATAATTAATTTAACAAATGTAAAGAATGTAATTCCAAAGGAGTTCGTTATGAAAGTTGCTGTTATTGGTGCCACGCACGCTGGTGTATTTTCTGCTAAGCAGATTAAAGCAGAGCATCCTGATGCTCAGATTGATGTTTTTGAGAAGAATCACACTGTTTCTTTCTTGTCATGTGGCATTGCTCTTTGGATTGGTGACCACGTTTCATCACCAGACAAGATGTTTTACGAATCACCAGAATCACTAACTGCTCAAGGCATTACGATGCACATGGGGACGGAAGTTACGAAGGCTGACTTGGCTGCAAAGCACTTGGTCTACAAGGACTTGGATTCCGGTAAGGAACAGGCTGCTGATTACGATAAAATCGTGATTACAACTGGTTCAAAAGCAATCAAGCCAAATCTACCAGGTATCCATTCTGACAAAGTCTTTGATTCTAAAAACTGGGATAACGCCAACGCTTTGAAGAAGGTGACACCAGGTATTAAGTCCGCAATCATTATCGGGGCTGGTTACATTGGGGCTGAATTGGCCGAACAGCTGTCTGTTAACGATAAGGACGTGACGTTGATTGATGGTTTGGATCGTGTATTGGCTAAGAACACATCTTCTGAATTTTCAAACGTCTTTGAATCAGCTTATCAAGAGCACGGTGTGCAGTTGGCTTTGAACCAGATGGTTGAATCGTTTGAAGAAACGGCCAACGGGATTAAGGTAAACACGAACAAGGGTTCATATGAAGCTGATATCGCCATCCTAGGGATTGGTTTCTTGCCAAATACGACTTTGTTCAAGGGACAGGTCGATATGTTGGGCAACGGGGCGATTGAAACGAACGAATACATGGAAACTTCGGTTCCAGGTGTATTCGCCGCTGGTGACGCTGCAACGGTCTTTTACAACCCAACTGGCAAGTATGACTACATTCCATTGGCAACCAATGCCGTTCGTCAAGGTGTTCTAGTTGGAAAGAACATCGAAAAGAACACGGTGGCTTATCAGGGTACACAAGCAACGTCAGCTGTGGAATTGTATGACTTGGCCTATGCCGCTACTGGGTTGACAGCAGAAGCTGCTGAAAAGAAGGGGCTGCAGGCTGATTCGGTTACAATTGAAGAGGACTACCGTCCGGACTTTATGTTGACAACAACCAAGGTGAAGGCTTCCTTGACTTGGGAAAAGGGGACTCGCCGGATTATTGGTGCCGCCTTCCTTTCTGAACACGACATTTCACAGGCAGCGAACGTTGTTTCATTAGCCATTGAGAATAAGATGACGATTGATCAATTAGCAATGACGGATTTCTTCTTCCAACCAAACTTTGATCAACCAATTAACTATGTATCATCCGTTGCTATGGCAGCAGCTGCTAAAGCATCTGAAAACTAATGTTGAACACTCCCTTTTAGGGACTGTTTTTATTTCTTTTCTAAAGAAGGTTAACAATTTCGACTTTTCGTTCTACAATGAGGGGGTAAAGAAAAAGAATAAGCAGACGAAGTAGTGACTACTTCGAAAGGATTGAGAGGAAGTACCATGCAAAACTATAAGGGTCAACGGAACTGGTGGACAATTGGAGTAGGTGTTCTTTTCATTGTCATGGCGATTGCCATCTATGCGCAACCTCTGTCAACGTTGGTTTCGTTGTCATATCTATTTGGAATTCTGGCTTTAATTCACGCGGCCGTTGTTGGTTATGAAGTCTGGTCAGACCGTAAAATGGCACAGTCAAGTTCAGGCTGGTGGTTAGCCACAGTGATTTTGGATGTTGTCATTGCCGTGCTCTTTATCGGACACGTGGGCGTTGGTGTTTCAGTAATTGGTATCTTCTTTGCTATTTGGTTCATTTGGGATGCCATTTTTGAAATCTACATGGCCCGTGCCGTTCGCGATTTGAGTCGCGGTATGGCTTTTTGGACAACCGTTCTTGGTTGCCTGTCAGTCTTCTTTGGTTTCTTGATGTTGTTTTCACCAGTATTGGCAGCATCAGTGATGGTTTGGTTAATTGCCTTTTACCTTTTCTTCTTTGGTGTACTGACAATTGCCCGTTCACTTTAAAGAAAAAACATACATGTTAAAACGAAAAGAGGAAAGCGCTCGCTTTCCTCTTTTTTTATGCTTGAATATAAGATAAAATTTCTTTCTTCATTCCTTGGACCAGTGGGTCTTCACTGGCGGAATGGTTGGTGATGAGTTCAAGATGGCGGAAGTAGGGGGTTTCGAAAGGGAAAGATTGAACAGCGCCTGAAAGACGTGTTAAGGCCAAATCTGGCAGAATGCCCCAGCCCAATCCTGCTTCTACCATTGCGAGAATGGACTGGTCATCAATGGAATAATTGATGGCCTGAGGTTTCACATCGAGTTCGTCCAGAGCGACTTTTGTATCGGAATCATAATCGGCCCGCTGGAGAATAAAATGTTGATTTTGGAGATCGTCTTTTGAAATGGACTCGCCGTTTTTGGGTATAAAGTCGTTCTCGGTAATGCACTTGATTTCATCATCAATGAGCGGACAGCTATCCAACCGCTCATCAACAGGATAGGCAGAAAAACCGATATCAATTCGCCCGAGGTTAACTCCCTGTTCAATTTCTTTGAAGGAGCCTTGAAAAATGGTAATGGCGACTTCTGGATGCTTTTCCTTAAAACGGTGGATGATAGTGGGGAGCCAGGCAATACAAACCGATGAAATAGCCCCAATCCGAATGGTGCCGCCAGCTAGACCGGAGATCTTAGCAGCACGGGTATGGATTTGACGATCCTCGTTCAGTAACCGTTCCACCATCGGGAGTAGTTCTTTGCCGGATTGGGAAAGGGTCATTTCCGAACGATTGCGAATGAGTAGGGTAATACCCAGTTCGCGCTCCATGTTAGCAAGGGCGTGGGAAACGGCTGAAGGGGTGATGTTGAGGGCTTGAGCTGTCTTTTTAAAAGAACCAGTTTCTGCCACGGAGGCAAAGATTTGGTAGGTAAAAGTTTTCATGGCTGTCGGAATATCCTTTGATGAATGTTTTTCACTTTTGATTGAAAAGGTTTAGTTTTACTTGTTTATGAAGATAGTATAAACTACTAAAGAGGAAATACAAAGGAGTATTTGAATGTCAGAAGAACAACAGGGTTTTGCCCGGACCTTATCCCACCGACACGTGGCCATGATTGCCCTCGGTGGAACCATTGGAACAGGTCTTTTCTTAGGGGCCGGTTCATCAATTTCAAAAGCCGGACCAGCCATCTTATTAATCTATATCGTGACGGGACTCTTTGTTTTTGCCATGATGCGCGCATTGGGTGAACTGCTCATTTCGGATGATTCAAAGCCAGTTTTTATTGACTTTATGACGCAGTACTTGGGGAAGAAAGCCGGTTTTGTACTCGGCTGGACCTACTGGATTGGTTGGATTGTCATCGCCATGACGGAATTGACGGCCATTGGGACCTACATGCATTTTTGGTTTCCAAATATGGCGACTTGGCCATGGGAATTGGCCTTTCTAATCGTTCTTTACCTCGTTAACATCATTGCGGTTCGTGCTTTCGGTGAAGCAGAATTTTGGTTTTCAATGATTAAAATCATTGCGATTTTGGCCATGATTGCGACCGGCTTAATTTTGGCCCTTGGTCAAATTAAGACTCCAATGGGGAAGACAGAATTTTCGACGCTGTGGTCACACGGTCTGGTTGCCAACCACGGGAAGACATTGCTCGCTGCTTTCCAAATGGCCTTTTTCTCCTTCTTAGGGGTTGAATTTGTGGGTGTTACAGCAGCCGAAACGAAGGATCCGCTCCAAACAATTCCGAAGGCCATTAATTCGATCGTCTTTCGAATTTTGGTCTTCTACATCGGTGCCTTGTCAGCCATCATGATTATTCAGCCTTGGACGAACTACCAAGCTGGTGAATCACCATTCGTTCAAGTTTTCTCTGGAATTGGTGTTCAATCTGCTGCGGCTTTGATCAATTTCGTTGTCTTGACAGCGGCAGCATCCGCCATTAATTCGGCTTTCTTTACAACGGGACGAATGCTTTATTCACTTGCTGGACCGAAGTCGCGCTTTGGTCAGCTAGATCATAATCATATTCCACGAGCGGCCATCAACTTGTCAACGTTGATTGTCGGACTGTCAGTGGTAGTGAACTACTTCTTCCCAACGGATGCCTTTAACTTGATTTCATCAACTGCTTCCGCTACATTCTTGGTTATTTACATGGCTTTGATGGTGACACACTTGGTCTACAAGAAGAAGCAAAAGAAAGGCGCCATTGAAAAAGTCAAGGGCTTCAAATTACCATTTGCTCCATGGTCGAACTATTTGACCATTCTCTTTTTAGCTCTGATTTTTATCTTAATGCTGCTTTCGAGCGGTACGATGTTTACCACTATTTTGGCAATTGTTTGGTTACTCATGATGACCATCGTTGCCTTTGTTAAAAAAATATAAGTTACAAAAGTCCTGGGAAAAACCTAGGACTTTTTTAGTTGAAGTATCTTGGAAATCTTATGCTAAAATGGTGAAAGAAATGGAAACGGAGGTCAGGAAATGAAAATTGGTATTGTGGGATTAGGGCACATGGGAACGGCAATTGCCAAAGGTTTGGTAAGACAGGAAAGCTTACCCAACCTTACGGTTTGCGCCCTGTCTTCCAATTTGAAAAAGGCTAAAGAACTGTCGATTACTGGCTTTGAGGAGCCCCGTGACTTTTTAGCTGATAACCTCGATTTATTGATTCTAACGGTTCCCGCTAAAGTGACGGTAGCCGTTCTTGAGCAGCTAAAGGCAGCCGGCCTTCGTCATGATACGATCATTCTGTCGGCAGCTGCTGGTGTTTCTCATGCAGATTTGGCGGCTGTGATGAATAAGAGCGCAATTTTTCCGTTTATTCCAAATATTCCGGTTGCCGTCAATGCTGGTACCATTGCGCTGTCAGTGACAGATGACGTCTTAGAAGGGCAGCTTGCCACGGTGTCGATGGTCCTTGAAAGTCTTGGTGATGTCTTACGGGTACGTGAGGACCAGTTAGGGATTGCGGGTGTTGTCGGCGGTTGTGCGCCGGCCTTTATTGATGTCATGATGGATGCGATGGAAGATGCTGCGGTTGCGAAAGGGTTAGACCGAAAAACAGCGGCCGAGGTGATTGCCTCAGTTGTTCGTGGGACAGCCAGCTTGGCTCAGCAATCGCCATTATCCGCCGCTGATTTAAAGGGACAAATTACTTCACCTGGAGGCACGACGATTCAGGGTGTTTTGGCGTTGGACGAGCATGGCTTCCGTCATGCAGTTCAGGCGGCTATTTTAGCCGCAGATCGCTGATTAAATGAATCAATTGATGCTGTCTTGTCACTACGTGAACTTGAATCGAAAAAGAGTAAAAAGCACTTGAAAATTCAAGTGCTTTTTTGTTTAGTTGTTAATTAAAACACGCTGTCGAGTGAGAAAAGAAACATTTTATTTTAAAATGTATAATATTTAAAGTTGAATTTTAAAATATTTGACAAATTCGACTGAATTCTATAGAATAAACGCAGTTAGAAAACGTGTAAGCGTTTTCATTTAATGCGCTAAGAGGTCAAATTCACTAACAATCGGATTACATGCCTCTTGATTTATAGAAAGCAGGTTCGCAATATGTTTGCAACGAATGGGGTTAAAAAAGTACCTAACCAGAAGGCGGAATATCACCGCCGTCAAATTGGTGTGCTTTTAGCAACATCTTTTTCATACATTGGTTATTACGTGATTCGTTTGGTTTTCACAACCGAACAGGTTCGAATCATGAAGGTATACGGTTTTGATATTGGTCAAGTAGGGCTGATTCTGTCGACTTTTGGCGTTGGTTATGGCATTGCTAAAATTTTCATGGGCGCTTTAGTCGATCGATTAAACGCTCGGTGGTTCTTAGCGACTGGGCTTTACCTTTCAGCTTTTTTTAACTTGTTAATTGGCTTTACCAAGGATTTCAAGATCATTTTGCTATTAATGCTACTGATTGCGGTGACGCAATCAATGGGGGCACCCGCTTGTCAACGACAGATCTCCCTTTGGTTTTCCAAAAAGAAGCGCGGTACGACTTTTTCAATTTGGGCTTCGGCTCATAACGCCGGTGCTTTCTTCTGTGTTGCCTCAATCCAATTAGCAACCTTTCTGTTTGCCGGTTCGCTAACGATGGTGTTTGTGGTTGCTTCGGCTTTTTCTGCTCTGATTGCGACACTGATGCTCTTGATTAATACGGACACTCCGGAAAGTGTGGGATTACCAGACATCGGGACTTATTCAGGTTATGTTGAGGTCGATGCAAAGGGAAGGGCCTGTACTGAAAAGAAAACAGAGTTGTCCATTCGTCAGGTTTTCCTCCACAGTATCCTTTTAAACCGTGTTGTCTGGTTGGTGACGCTAACGTCGATGTCGATTTACATTGTTCGTTACGGCATTTTATCTTGGATTCCATCCTATCTACCAACAAAGGGCTTTTCAGTTACCTGGGCAAAATGGTTTGTTGGCATTTTTGAAGTTTCTGCAGTACCCGGTGTGATTGCGCTGGGCGCGTTATCTGACTACCTTGATGGCCGGCGAGCAATGATTTGTTTGGTATCCGTACTCGCCATGTTAGGCTGTTTAGTCATGTATTTTACAACCAGTAATCGTGTCCTTTTAATTGCCGTTCTTTTCTTATTAGGCACACTTATCTACACACCTTTGTCGTTAGTGGGTTTGATGGTTAATGAAGCCGTTCCGAACTATGCCCTGGGACTATCAACTGGGTTTATGGGCTTTTTCCAATATATCTTTGGTGAAACAATCGCAACGGCATTGATTGGCCTTCTGGTAAAGTCATTTGGATGGCAGATGGGAGCTAACGTTATTTATTTAGCCGGATTGATTGCGCTGATTCTTTTGCTTCGTTTGGTTGTTGAGGAACGGCATTTACGGTTAATTGAAAAAACGACCAATCAACAACTTGCGAGGAAAAAATAACCGACATTGTGATGAGGGTAATTTCTAATTGTAAATGCTTACATTGTTTATATATAGGCGTTTTAGTTAGAGGATTTAGTTGACAGTTTCCTTCTTTTTGTCTAGAATAAAAGGTGGCAATTCGAAATGAAAGGTTTCTAGTGGTTGCTAATCCATTTATTTAGAGATGAGGGTAAGGATGTTTTCTTTCAAGAGTAAAGGAGCGAATCGCTCACTTTCGCCAGATCAGGTTAAAACTGAATATAAGCGCCGTCAATTAGGTGTCTTACTGGCAACGTCGTTTTCATATATTGGGTACTACATCATTCGTTTGGTATTTACAACCGAACAAGTGTCCATTATGAAGAATTATGGTTTTGACATTGGTCAGGTAGGGCTAATCTTATCGACCTTTGGTGTTGGGTACGGTATCTCAAAAATCTTCATGGGAGCGCTGGTTGACCGGCTAAATGCACGTTGGTTCTTGGCCGCTGGGTTATACCTATCTGCCTTCTTTAACTTATTGATTGGCTTTACGCAATCATTCCCGGTCATTTTGGTATTGATGACGTTGATTGCCATTACGCAAGCAATGGGGGCTCCAGCCTGTCAACGCCAAATTTCTATTTGGTTTTCCAAGAAAAGTCGTGGGACGGCTTATTCCATTTGGTCTTCTGCCCATAACGCCGGTGCCTTTTTCTGTGTCCTATCAATTGAAATGGCGACTTTCCTATTTGCTGGTTCGTTAACGGCCGTCTTTATTGTCGCATCTGTGATTTCAGCTGTTTTAGCGACGTTGATGCTTTTGATTAACACGGATAAGCCTGAAAGCGTGGCCTTGCCAGATATTGGGACTTATTCTGGCTATGTTGAAGTGGACGCAAACGGTGAAAAAGCAACAAAAGATACAGCTTCTGTGCCATTTATGCAGACTTTTGTTCATAGTATTTTGTTGAATAAAGTCGTTTGGCTGGTGACGTTGGCTTCCATGTCCTTTTACATCGTGCGGTATGGGGTCATGTCGTGGATTCCTTCTTACTTACCAACGAAGGGCTTTTCCGTTACATGGGCAAAGTGGTTTGTTGGAATTTTTGAAGTTTCCGCGGTTCCCGGTGTGATTGCACTTGGTGCACTATCTGACTTTTTCAACGGACGGCGTGCCTTAATCTGTTTGATTTCAGCGCTTGGATTGCTAGGCAGCTTAGTTTTGTACTTTACGACTGCTAACCAAGCCGTTTTGGTGGTTGTTCTCTTCTTAATGGGAACGTTGATTTATACACCAATAACCCTTGTTGGTTTGATGATTAATGAAGCGGTGCCTAACTATGCTGTGGGGTTGTCAGCCGGATTCATGGGCTTCTTCCAGTACATTTTTGGTGAAACAATTGCTACGGCATTGATTGGGTCTTTGGTTCGTCAACACGGTTGGTCCATGGCGTCGAACGTCATCTATGGAGCGGCTATCTTTGCAATTGTACTTTTGATTTTCTTGGTTTTCCAAGAACGTAGGGTACGAGCACTCGAAGCGTCGGTTAATCAATAAAAATAAAAAGGCTGAGCGAAAGGCTCAGCTTTTTTACTACAATCGATTTTTAACGTCCTGCATTAATGACCGACGATTGGGGTTTTGGTCTTTCCAATAGTCTTTTTCAAAGTCATGGAGAATTTGGAGAGCTTCTGCCAGTCGTTTTTGACCGTTTTGATTAATCGAGAGGGCTTTTGTTCGCAACTTCTTTTTACCAGGAAAACGATCAAGATAATCTGCCCGAGCTAATTTAGTAATGATGGCAGAGGCCGTCATGGGATCAATGTTGGCAGCCTTGGCAACCATAACCTGCGTCACTTCTTCTTCGTGATTATTGAGGTCCTGCAGGGCGGCTAATACCTGGACCTGTGGATGGGTGAGTCCGATGCGACGGAGTTGTCTTTTAATTTGACGAAACCAGTCCGTATAGAGGGCGAAGAAGACCTGAGAATTGGAGTTTTGAAATGATTGTAATTCATCGTTGAATGTCATTTTAGTAGCACCTTTAAAAGAATAAGTATGCTTATAATATAATGCTTTCCCTTTGACTTTTCAAGCAGTTATGAAAAAATATTTCGTTGGAAAACTTGTTAACGTGGTGGCTTCTTGGTATATTAAGTCTGTATTTAATTGCATACAAGAACTGGGGTACCTTTTTGGTTGAGATAAGACCCATTGAACCTGTTGGTTAATACCAGCGTAGGGAGTTCGCACAAGCTTTTTTGAGATCACTCGTGCTGGATTCCGTCCAGACGAGTGATTTTTTTATTGCATTGCGTTGTCAATGGTTCCCCTGATAAAAAAGGAGGAAAGCATGAAAAATACACAGTGGAAATTACGGGATGCCATCTTATTGGCTTTGATTGGGATTATTTTCTCGGTCATTTACTTTTTGATGGATCCGATGTATCAAATTATCTCCGGCGCATTAACAACCGTCGGCTTACAGGCCTTTGCTGGGGAACTAACCATCGGGGTTTGGATGATGGCTGGTCCCTTGGCGGCCTATGTTTTGAAAAAGCCGGGAACGGCTTTGTTAGCTGAAATGATTGGGGCGGCCGGAGAAATGTTCCTCGGTGGTTACTGGGGTGTTGCGACTTTGCTTGCTGGGTTGATCCAGGGAGCGGGTTCTGAACTTGGTTTCACCTTAACGGCCTATAAGAACTGGAAGCTTGGTCTCTGGTTGTCAACGCTGACGGGAACGGTTGTGACCTTTGGCTGGCAGTATCTTCAGTCAGGTTTCGGTAACTACCACTTCGGAATGCTGCTTTTGCTCTTTGCTGTTCGCTACCTCTCCATCTTCTTCTTTGCAGGTGTTTTGGTGAACTGGATTGAGAAGTTGTTGGATCGTTCAAAGTTTTTGTGTACGGATAACGATTAAGGGGAGAATGATGACCCTAAAAGTTTCGGATGTTTGTTTTACTTACCGTAAAGAAACGCTTTTTTCAGACTTTTCGATTGAAATGGCTAGTGGGGACTTTATTTTATTGATGGGTCCGTCTGGCTGCGGTAAGTCTACGTTGTTAAAAACGATGGCCGGACTGTACCCCCAGTATGGGGGTAAAATTACTGGTCAAGTCACCATCGATGGACAGGCGTTGACCGACATTCCGGCCAATAAGCGGGCCAGTTTGGTCGGACTATTGTTTCAAAACCCACGCGAGCAATTTGCGATGCCAACGGTTGAAGAAGAGTTTATCTTTACCATGGAAAACCTGCAGCTGGCTCCTGATACGATGTCCAACAAGATTGATCGGGTACTGACTAAAGTAGGCCTGACTGGTTTTCGCAAACGATTGTTAAGTGAGTTATCAGGTGGTGAGCTTCAAAAAGTCGCGTTAGCGGAGGTCCTTTTAACAGGAGCAAAATACCTCCTGTTGGACGAGCCTTTTGCCGCCATTGATCCACAGGCAAGGGTGGAGCTTCAACAGCTACTGAAATCTTTGGCTAACGAAGGCTATGCCATCTTTGTTTCTGATCATGACGATCATGGTTATTTGGATAAAATGACGGCTTTCTATCAATATCAAAAACAGCATTTTACCGAAGTTGCTCAGGCAGATTGGCCAAAGAAAGTGGCCAGTCAAGTTGTTGCCGTCCAAAAGGAAACACTGGGTCGACCAATTTTCCAGCTAAAACAACTGGTATTGGAAAATGATCAGCGCTTGCTCATTGAACAGGCACAGTTAGAAATGAAGTCCGGCGAATGCACGTTAATTACTGGACCCAATGGTTCTGGTAAGTCTTCTTTCCTGAAGGCCTTAGCCCGACTCCAAAAGGCAGAGGGGCAATTAACTTACCTCGGCCAGGACTTTCACCGTTGGAAGAAAAAAGACTATTATCGGCAAGTGACCTTGGCTTTTCAAAGTGCACTTGACCAGTTTTTAGACATTACAGTATCTGAAGAGCTTCAACAGGTGCAAAAAAACACCTACCAAAAGAACTACTGGTCGACGGAAAGAATCGAAAGAAGCCTTCATGCACTCGGCTTAGCGGGACTAGGTAATCGATCGGTTTACACACTTTCCGGTGGGCAACAAAAAAAGCTCCAATTGCTTTTAATGCTCGTGATGGCTAGTCCCGTCTTGCTATTGGACGAACCCTTTGCTGGCTTAGACGAACAATCCGTTGGGGTCGTTTTGGCTCTCTTTAAAGAAGTGAGGCGAGACCTAGACGTGACGTTGGTCATTGTTTCGCACCAAATCGCTCCGTTAGCTCCGATTGTGAACCGGCACTTAGCGCTTGAACATGCGGAGTTCGTGGATAAAGAGGGGGTGGCCGTATGATGAATGCCAGTCAACGGTTATTCTTAGCCTTACTACTGTCACTGGAAATTGTGTTAACCAACTCGCTTTCTTTCAATGTGATTCTCTTGCTGTTCTTTAACGGCTTGATCTTGTACCAGGGTTTGCCATTGAAACGCTATTTGTATTGTTGGGCGGTTGGGTTTATTCCGGCCATTGGATCATTCTGGTCCTTTTACCTGTACGCGCAGGGTGATTTGAGTCATCGGTTGCACGTTGGGTTGGTCATGGGGTCCCGTGTCTTCCTGCTCATTTTTGTGGGCGCTTGGTTGCTCAATAAGACAAAAGAGGCGGTTTTACTTCAATCGCTTCAGCAAAACCTCCACTTATCGAATACCTTTATCTACGGATTGATTGCGGCATTGAACTTTATGCCACGATTCAAGCAAGCCTTCCAAAATATTCAAGCGGCCAGCCAAATGCGTGGTGTTAGCCTACATTGGTACCAGCCGACCCTGTATTTCAAGGCGCTCATTCAAGCCATTCAGTGGTCTGAATCGTTGGCAATGGCCATGACAGCCCACGGATTTCAAGAAGGTGCGGAGCGGTCTGTGTATCAGACTTATCCATACAAAAAAGTCGGGTTTGCCTGGTTAGCCTTGGTGCTCATATTGACCATTGGGCTACTTCGACTGCTACCGTATTAGCATATGAAAACATTAATTAATAGCAAGAAATACGCAAGTTCGCTTATTTAATTACACAAGAATATAGGAGAATGAGATGACTTTTATTGAACAGTTTAAGAAGATTATGCAGGACGCCATGCCGGCTTTTTTGGCCAATCCCTTTATCAAGGATTGTGAAGCAGGACGTATCGATGCCCGGGCACTCTATACCTATATCTATCAAGACAACATTTACTTGGATGTCTACTTGCCGCTCTTTTCAAAGGGCTTGGATAACTTTGGTATTGATTCAGAGTCCTTGCGCCAGTTTGAGGGTGACCAAGAAACCGAACCACACTTGATGTTGCAAAAGTTGGCGGATGAAAAGGATCCGGCTGCTAAGGCGACCATCACCAAGGAATGGCTCCCGGCAACGACCGGTTACCTGAAGCATATTCAGGATAGCCAAAAGGAAGGCGACTTTATCTTCCTGTGTTCACTGGCTGCCTGTCCCTATGTATACGGTTACTTAACAGAAAAGATGATTGAGAGTGGGCAGATTAAGAAGGGCAATCCGTTTTACCCTTGGTTTGACTTTTACAAAGGGACGGATGGTCAATTAACGGTTGACTTCATGAAGGTCTTGGAAGAAGAAGCTGACAAAGTCGATGAGGAAATGCAATCGCGGGGATTAACCGCCTTTTACCAAGCCGTTCAGTTTGAAAACGATTTCTTCGAACAATCATTGGAGAAAGAGGGATGAGGGAAGCACAACAATACCCAACTGCTCTGACCATCGCCGGCTCGGACTCTGGTGGTGGTGCTGGCATGCAGGCTGATATTAAGACAATGCAACACTTTTCCGTTTTTTCGACCAACGTGGTGGTTGGTTTGACGGCACAAAACACATTGGGGGTCCAAGGGGCTTATCCAACGGATCCAGCGGCCATTGCCGCCCAGTTTGAGTCGGTGATGACTGACTTTGATATCAGAGCAGCTAAAACCGGTGCCCTTTTTGACGGTGTCCGTGTGTCCGAGGTCGCCAGGAACGTGGAACGTTTTCACATTAAGCAACTAGTCATTGATCCGGTAATGGTGGCCAAGGGTGGTGCACCGTTATTGGACAAAGAAGGGGTGGCAGCCATGAAAAGAGAACTGCTGCCAAAAGCGTTACTTGTGACGCCGAACATCCCCGAAGCCGAATTATTGGCCGGTTTGACAATTCAAACAGAAGCTGACATGGCAGAGGCAGCCCACCGGATTCAAGAACTTGGGGTTCCCAATGTCTTGGTGAAGGGGGGACACCTCGAAGGTGATGAAGTGTTGAACTATGCTTTGTTGGGCGATGATTCCTTCGTTTTGAAGGGAAAGAAAGTCCACACTGCTCGAAAGCATGGAACCGGTGATACCCTATCGGCAGCCATCACGGCTATGTTGGCACGGGGAATTAGCCTTAAGCAAGCCATCCTGATTGGTAATGACTACATGAACCATATTGTTGCCCAGCCACTTTTCATTGGGCATGGACATGGACCACTTAACCAAGCACTTTGGCCAAATCCCAATCAACGCTTTAACAATACGAACGAGCTGGACTTTTCCTGTCAACTCGTGGTTGGGTTGGAAAACGTTGGTGGGGACCGTGCCAAACTTTTTTCCCTAGTTAAGGAAGCCTGTTTAGCCGGTGTGACGGTTGTTCAGTACCGGGAAAAAGGAACGGTTCGACCAAGCTTTTTAGAAGAACTTGCCGTGGCTAAAGTCTTGAAAGAAATCTGTCAAGAAACTAAAACACTGCTCTTCATCGACGATAATGTCGATTTAGCGATTGCCGCTGATGCGGATGGTGTCCACGTTGGTCAGGATGACGCGAGCGTCCAGTCCATTGTGAAAAAAGCGCCAGAATTGCTAATCGGGCTCTCCATTTCTACAATGGCCGAATTAGAAGCCAGCCAAGCGGCGATGCCGGACTTGGCCTATATTGGCGTTGGACCGGTTTTCAAAACGACAACTAAGAAGGATGCGAAGCCAATCATTGGCCTTGAAGGATTACGGGAAATTAAAGAAGCAGCAACGGTTCCGGTGGTTGCCATTGGAGGGATTAATGAAGAACGGGCTCAGGCCGTTTATCAACACGGAGCGGATGGCTTAGCGGTCATTTCTGCCATTACAAAAAGTACAAACATAGCAAAAACTGTCCAACGACTTTGCAAAGATTAGGAGAAGCAACGCATGACTCTTTTAGAACAAATGCACCGACAACCAGCGATGGTCATTATGAATGGTAACCACGTCACGGAGCAGTTGGTTGCTGACGTGATTTCATACTTAGGTGGTTCGCCATTGGTTGCCGAAGATTTTCGCGATGACGAAGTGCTGGTTCCCCTAGCTTCGGCTGTTGACTTAAACATGGGAACGGTGTCGGAGGAAAGCCACAAGCGGTTAATTCATCTTGGTCGCTTTGCCAATCAGAATCAAAAACCAGTCGTTTTTGACCCGGTTGGTGCCGGTGCTTCGAAATTACGGAAAGAACAAGCATTGGCCATTATGGAAGCCGTGTCTGTCAAAGTCGTTCGCGGAAACTTAAGTGAAATTGCTGCTCTCTTGTCTGGGGAGCAGTCCCGACTGGGAATCGACTCGACTAGTGAAGCCGATGCCGTCCAAACTGCTTTGGATTATGCTCGTTGCAGCAAGGCTTGGGTTGTGATTTCAGGAGCAGTCGATACGGTTAGTGATGGTCAACGCGTGTTCCAAATTGACAACGGACATCCGTACTTGGCTAAAAACGTGGGGATGGGGGATGCTTTGGATGGCATTTTAGCCCTCGGATTGGCACATGCAGCGACTTTCGAAGCGTTCGTTCGAGTTGCAGCTATTTTGCCGGTGGCCGCAGACTTGGCCATGAAGGAAGGAACGGTTGAGGGACCAGCCTCCTTCAAGACTTCCTTACTGGATCACCTCTATCAACTCAATGACGACGAACTAACAAAGACGGCTAAAATTCAAGAAGTTTCACTCGCTTAGCTGATTTCGTGCGTCAGTTTCCCAACTTTGTGTTAGTCTAGAACTAATTGAAAAGATAAGGGGAATCGCACATGCCATTAATGAAAATTGATATGGTTAAGAACCAATATAAGCCAGAAGAGATTAAGGAATTGATGCAACTATCGTTTGATGTTGCCAAGGAAACCCTTTCACTGCCAGACCGTGATCGTTTTCAAATTGTGACGCAGCACGAAGATTATGAACTGAACTTCCAAGACGTTGGTCTGGGTTACGAACGAACGGCCAAGGCATTGTTCTTTACCATCTTGTCAACGCCACGACCAATGCCAGCAAAGAAAGCCTTCACTAAAAAATTAGTGGCGACTTTGTCAGATAAGGCCGGGGTGCGTCCCGAAGACGTGATTATTACTTTTGCTACCAATCATGCGGAAGATTGGTCATTTGGTTTGGGAAAGAATCACTTCCTAAACGGCGAATTGTAAAAAGAGCTTCATAAAAGCAGGGTTAACCGAAAGGTTAACTCTCTTTTTATTATGAATGATAGTGATGAAGGCGTTACAATAAAAGGGTAAGGAGTAACTATTTTATGAAAAAAACGCATGGCATTATCGGCCTTTTAGTGATTATTTTGTTGGTCTTAATTGGCTACGCGGTCTTCCAATCACTGAATGCGCAACACAAAACGACGACAAATTCCTCAACTGCTTCTGGTAAAACCGCCACGGTTTTTTTCCATGGTTACGGTTCATCACGCAATGCTGAAAAGTCAATGGCCCAGTATTTGGTTGACCAGGGTTATTCGAATCGGCGCGTGAACGTGACGGTTAAGGACAATAATCAGGTTGAAATGGGTCGGCGCATTCAAAAAGAAGACAAAAACCCGCTCATTTTGGTTCAATTTGATAATAACAAGAACCAAGATTTCACCAAGACGGCCGCTTGGGTGCAGACCATCATGACTAACTTAAAGAAGCAAGGGATCGACCAAGTTAACGTGGTGGGGCACTCCATGGGGAACATGGCCATTGCCTACTATTTGATGGCAACGGCTGATGGTAAAAGTGATTCGTTGCCAGTAGTTAAGAAACAGGTTGACTTAGCCGGTACCTATAACGGTTTGATGTTAACGGAGCCTGAATCTGATTCACCCCTGAAAGACGATGGACAACCGGTTAATCAGTCTGCGTACTACAAACGTTTATTACCACTGCGTGAGTATTATCAAAAGCACCAGGTTCAGGTACTGAACATTTACGGTAATTCACAGGGTTCTGGTAATAACGATACGACGGTTTATAATAATTCGTCTAAGTCCTTAAAGTACTTGGTTCAAAGTCCTTCGACTTATGAGGAAAAACTGATTACCGGTGCGGATGGACAGCATTCTAAGTTGCATGAAAACAAGGAAGTTGATGCGGCTATGCTGGCGTTCTTAAAGAAATAAAGAAAAAAGACGGCTTTGCCGTCTTTATTGATGAGCAGCGTATGGGCCTACAGTTGTCGGGATCTGCTGTTGAACAGCGACTGGAGCAAACACGTCAAATTATTTTAGCGGGAATTTATCAGATTAATTAGACGGAGTCGGTTGCTAAAGCAACCGACTTTTTTATTGTGTGATGCTTGTCAAAAGCGCTTGGACCTGGTTATAATGGTGGTAACAAATAAATAACGTCCGTTTAGGGGAGCTCCTTGGAGCTGAGAGTGCGCAAGCCGACCCTTCGAACCTGTTGTGTTAAGACACGCGTAGGGAAAACAGAAAAGACTAAGACAACCGTCCGTTCGCTTTTGCTGTTTCGGATGGTTGTTTTTTTGTGGACTGATGTACTAAGAGGAGAAAAAAATGCAGAACACGCAGTCGCAAAATTTACGTTTTATTACGGAATTGGCGCTTTTCATCGCCCTATCCGTTGTCTTGAGTTTCTGGTCCATTCGTCTTTGGGGTGAGGGTGGCTCCATTTCATTTCAAATGGTACCAACGGTGATTATGGCGTATCGTTATGGCTATAAGGGTGGGTTAACAGTCGGAATTCTGTTTGGACTCATCAAGTTAATCTTAGGTGCCTACATTTTGACACCCTTTCAGGCGTTCCTGGATTACCCATTGGCTTTCGGGTTGGTCGGTTTCACAGCTGTGACTGTCCCAATGGTTAAGAAGGCCTTTGCGAACAAGGAAATGGGAAAGGGGACACTCTGGTTGATTGTTGGCGTCTTCGTGGGGTCTTTCTTGCGTTTCTTGTCCCATATGCTGTCAGCCGTCATTTTCTTTGGTCAATACGCACCAAAGGGCGAGGGTGTTTGGTTGTATTCCACTCTTTATAACGGATCGTACATGTTACCATCCTTTATTGCCTCAGCAGTTGTCTTGGTCATCATTGCCCGTGTTTATCCAAAGATGATTACGGTTGATTGAGCTTTCTTGACTTTAGTAAGCACATTTGCATAAAAAGTCTTGACAAGGCAATCTCATTTTGTTTTAATGTGAGTATCAAATGAAACGAGAAAAATCATGAACAACTTTTTGACTCACAATTCAGCCGTCGTCGTCAGCGTCGTTATCCGTTAGGATAGGGTGCTGATTTTTGGCCTGCCTATCCGACATTAGGATGGGCAGCTGATTGAGTCATTGACGAAGCCAGTTGCTTAACGCAACTGGCTTTTTTGTTTGTTTTGATTAACGAGTTTCAAAAAAATGAGGAGTATTACCATGCAAGAACAACGAGCGAGTAAGCGACAGCTCTTACTGATCACATCACTAATTTTCGGTCTCTTTTTCGGGGCCGGCAACCTAATTTTCCCCGTTCAACTGGGACAGTTGGCGGGTGGCCACGTCTGGCCCGCCATCTCTGGTTTCCTTTTAACCGGGGCTTTGCTACCATTCTTGGCAATGCTCGGGATGGCTTTGACCAAGTCAACGTCGGTTTTTGACATTGCCAAGCCAGTGGCTCCTTGGTTTGCAACCATCATGGTTGTGGCCATTCACTTTTCATTAGGGCCACTCTTTGCCACGCCACGTACGGCGGCAACGGCCTTTGCTATGGGAATTGCGCCATTGATTCCAACGGCCTATCAGCAACTCGCCATGTTGATTTTTTCAGCCATCTTCTTCTTGATGGTTTACCGATTGACTTTGAAAGAGTCGAACTTAACGAAGTGGGTTGGTAAGTACTTGAACCCACTGTTCTTGATTCTGTTAGCAGTGATTTTACTGCTCGCCTTAATCATGCCGATGGGTGGCTTGGACCAGAAGGTGTCTGGTGCCTACAAAGTCGCACCAGCCTTCCAAGGAATCCTGGAAGGGTATAACACAATGGATTGTTTGGCCCTCCTAGCCTTTGCGGTTTCAGTTGTTTACGCCGTTAAGAACATGGGCTTCTCCGACAAGCAGGTACCAAAGCTTCTGGCTAAGTCAGGATTACTGGCCATCTTATTAGAGTCACTGATTTACATCGCCACGGCACTCTTAGGGGTAACGTCATTGGGCATCATGCCAGTTTCTGATAATGGGGGAACGGCTTTATCGAACGTTATCATTCACTACACGGGAAACGTCGGTATTTTGATGACGGGTCTGATTGTTACATTAGCTGTTTTCACAACGGCGATGGGCTTGTCAGCTTCCTTCTCACAAGATTTGCATAAAGTCTTTCCAAAGATTTCATACAAAAACTGGTTGCGTGTTATCACCGTCGGATCGTTTATCACCGCAAATGCCGGGTTGACTAAAATCATTGCCTTTTCAATTCCTGCCTTGATGATTATCTATCCATTCACACTGGCACTAACCATCTTGGCCGTTTTGAATAAGTGGGTGAAGCAAAGCCCCATCATGTACCGGACGGTGATGGCCTTTATCACCATCCCGGCTTTGCTAGATGGTTTGTTGGCTTCACCCGCTAAGTCAACCGATTGGGCGCTTCAGGTGGCTGATGTTTACCATGCCATCATTCCATTGGCTGCTGAAGGTTTCGGCTGGGTACTACCAGCGATTATTGGTGCTTTGGTAGCCATGGTATGGCAGGCCATTCAACGGAAGCAAACCGCCTAAAGAATTGACAAGTTTTTCTCATTATGTTTTAATTGATTTATCAAATTAAGTGAGTAAACAAATGACGAATTCATTCCAAAACAACCAAGCCATTATTATCAGCATTATTATTCCATAGGGGTAGGTGCTGATGTTTTGGGCTGCCTATCCAAAAACGGATAGGCGGCTGAGCGAATGAATGTTGACCAGCTGCGTTTTACGTAGCTGGTTTTTTTATTTGTCGAAAAACTTAAGATGAAAAATTAAAGGAGTTTTTCATAATGGAAAAGCAGAAATTAACAACGAAGCAGCTCTTCTTAGTGGCTTCGCTCATCTTCGGTATGTTCTTTGGTGCCGGAAACTTGATCTTCCCAGTTCAATTGGGACAACTCGCCGGTCATAACTGGCTGCCCGCCGTGCTTGGCTTCCTTTTGACAGGTGCCCTGTTGCCATTCCTGGCCATGTTGGCGGTTTCTTTAACGGATTCCAAGTCCGTCTATGACATTGCCAAGCCAGTCGCCCCTTGGTTTGGAACGGTTGTGCTGGTGGCAATCCACTTCACCATCGGTCCACTCTTCGGAACGCCACGTACGGCGGCCACGGCCTTTGCCATGGGTGTCGCACCATTGGTTCCTGCTGGTTACCAGCAATTGGCCATGCTTGTTTTCTCAGCCGTCTTCTTTGGTCTGGCCTACTTCTTAACGGTCAAACAGTCCAATTTGATGAAGTGGGTCGGCAAGTATCTAAACCCCATCTTCTTGGTACTTTTGGGCTTGATCTTGGTTTTGTCCTTGGTTTTGCCAATGGGGGACTTGAGTCAACACGTGGCTTCGGCTTACCAGCACCACGCGGCTTTTCAAGGAATTTTGGACGGTTATAACACAATGGATGGTCTAGCGCTCTTAGCCTTGGCCGTTTCAGTTGTCTACGCCGTTCGCGCCCTTGGTTTCACTGGAACAAACGTTTCGAAAGTCTTGGCCAAGTCAGGTCTGGTTGCCATCCTGATGGAATCACTCATCTACGTGGCCACGGTTTTGCTCGGTGTCTCGTCGCTTGGAACAATGAAGGTTGCCGCCAATGGTGGAACGGCTTTTTCTGAAATCATCACGCATTACACGGGGAACGTCGGTGTTCTTTCAACCGGTGTCATTGTGACCTTGGCCGTCTTCACGACTGCCATGGGATTGTTCGTTTCCTTTGCTCAGGATCTGCACCGCGTCTTTCCGAAGGTTTCTTACCTCTGGTGGTTGCGCCTCATCGCCTTTGGTTCCTTTGTCACAGCCAACGCCGGTTTGACCAACATCATCGCTTGGTCAGCCCCCGTTTTGATGCTCTTGTACCCATATGCCTTGGCGCTGACTTTGCTAGGGGTCACGAACAAGTGGGTGAAGCAAGACGGCACGATGTACCGCTTTGTGGTTGCCGCGGTAACGGTGCCTGCCTTCTTGGATGCACTGGCCGCTTCACCATTGGCTAGCCAAGCCTGGGCCGCAAACGTGGTCAAGGGCTACACAACCAACTTGCCGCTGGCTGCCGAAGGCTTCGGTTGGGTGCTGCCAGCACTGGCTGGACTCGTTCTGGCACTTCTCTGGAAGTTCTTGAAGAAAGAAGAGTTTGGAGAATAAGTTTGCTTATCAATAGTGACTATAAAAGTCAGCTCAGATCAGGGCTGGCTTTTTATTTGTTTGACAGTGAAGAATTTCATGCTAAAATTATAACAAAATGAAAAGGAAGGGAAGATTCACGATGTCAATGAAGCAGATGAACTGCTGCTGTTACGAAAAGTAAGAGCTAGCAATCGAAATCCAATATGAACGATTGATTAGCTCCTGTCCAAGGTGACTTTTTAGCGTTCATATTGCATCAACTTGACTATCTTCGTGGATATAAAGCCCGTTAAGTGCCAGTTTTTCAGTATGACGATACTGAGACACTGGCTTTTTTTATGGAGAAAATGATGTTAACAGATGAAAAATGGGAAGACTTATACCGCTTCCGTCACAATTTACACAAGCATCCAGAATTACCGATGCAAGAATTTGAAACAACAGCACGTATCGAAGAACGTCTTAAGACTCTAGGTCTTGAAATCATAACACCCACCTCAATGAGAACCGGAGTAGTAGCTGCTCTTGGACCAAAAGAGGCACCGGTTATTGTGTTACGTGCCGATATTGACGCCCTGCCAATACAAGAAAAAACAGCGCTTTCGTATTCCTCAGTTACTCAGGGAATCATGCACGCTTGTGGGCATGACTTTCATACCGTCAGTTTGCTTGCAGCGGCCGAAAGAATAAAGGAAATGGAAGGTAGTTTGAACGTACGTGTTCTTTTTGTTTTCCAGCCTGCAGAGGAAACGCATCAAGGGGCTGAATTAGTGCTTCGTTCCCACATTTTAGAGGATGCTCAATTCATCATCGGTTTTCATAATGATCCAACAATGTCAGTCGGAACCCTTTCGATTGAAGGAGGGGCTCGAAATGCGGCGATTGACCAATTTAAAGTTAGGCTCCACGGAAAGGGAGGACACGCTGCCCATCCAGATAAAAACGTGGACCCCGTTCTGGGAATGGCCAACATTATCTCGTCTTTGCAAAGCATCGTGTCACGGCACATCAACCCGCAGCACGCTGCTGTGCTGTCCGTCACCCATGTCGAAGCTGGGTCAACATGGAACGTCATTCCTGATGATTCCTGGTTTGAAGGCACGATTCGAACATTTTCAACCGCTGACCAAACGTTGGCCAGAGAGCGATTCGAGCAGATTGTTAAACTTCAAGGCGAAGCATTTGGGCTGTCCTCTGAAATTGATTGGATTTCTGGGCCACCTGTTTTATGGAACAACGTTGATTTAGTAAAGCAAGTGAAGGATTCATTGAGGAAGAAATTGAACATTGTCGAAAGCGCACCATCAGCGGGAGGAGAAGATTTTGCTTTTTATAGCCAATCAATCCCAGCGTTGTTTGCTGAAGTTGGATCAGGAATAAGCACTGGTCTTCATCACTCAGATTTAAAAGTCGATGATGAAGGACTGAAAACGGCAGCCGCTTGGTACGTTGAAACGCTTAAAATCTTGTCTAAAAAATTAAGTGCTTAAAAATTAAGTTGCTAAAGGAGAAGGCAAATGACAAAAAAGAAGATGATTTTGCTGATTGTAGGTTTAGGTATTTTGTTACTGGCTTTTCTTTCATTTGGTCCAAAGCATAAAACTAGTAAAAGCAAAGTGATTACAGTTGCAACGGCCCCCGGGCCTTACAGCGAATTATTCATGAACGGCATTAAACCCATCCTCGAAAAGGAAGGTTATACCGTTAAAAGTAAAAATTTTAGCAACTTATTAAATGCCGACATTGCTCTTGATAATAATGAAGCGGATTTAAGCGTTGACCAACATAGTGCTTATCTCAAAAACTTTAACAAAGAGAAAAAAGGTGTTTTAACTGGCATTATTAAGATTCCAACGATTCCCATGGGACTTTATCAAGGTGCGAAGAAGAGTTTGGCAGCTCTTCAGGACGGCGATCGAATTGCCGTACCTGAAGATGCCTCGAACAAGGCACGAGCTTACCGGATCTTGTCTCAGAATGGGCTGATTCGTTTGAAAGATGGTGTTAACGAAGTGACTGTGACGCAAAAAGATATTGCGGATAATCCGAAGAACTTACAGTTCACAGAGATTGATTCATCGACAATTCCACGCGTGAAGGACGAATTCGACTACGTCGTTTTGCCTGGTTCAGTTGCTTACGCTGCCAAAGTACCAGCAAAGGAGAATCTATTAAAAGAAAAAGTGATGGATGATTATTACTTGGTCCTCACAGTGAACAAGGTAAACAAGAACAAGAAGTGGGTCCAGGTTGTAAAGCACGCTTATGAATCAGAAGAGTTTAAGAGGTACTTCGAAAGTAAAAACGAGGACAATTCCTGGGTAACGGCTGATAAAAGCTGATTTTTACGAAACGAGCAAAAGACTCGTTTTTTTAATGGTCAACTAGTATGCTTTACAAAGTAGTCAGTATCCTGTAGACTGTCGTTATTGATGAAGAAAGGATCAGAAAAAATGGTGCAGACAATTTCTAGTCAACTATTGAAAGGGTTTCTTCAGGGAATTCTGTTGAGCATATTAGAAAAACAGCCGAACTATGGGTACGGAATTGCCATTGCGCTCGACGAGATAGGACTTGGACAGGTTCCGAAAGGAACGATTTATCCTTTATTAGCAACCATGGAAAAGAGAGGGCTGCTGAAATCGGAGAGTCGTCCGTCTTCTGATGGACCAGATCGAAAGTATTATTTACCAACAAGTGCTGGGATTGAAGCCAAGCAAGACTTTTATAATCAATGGCACCAGTTGGAGAAAACGATGGCATTCATGATGACAGGAGAAACAAATGACAGTTGACCAATTAATTGAACGAAATAATGAATTACGTACTGGACTAAATGACGATAATGAAAAATTTTACGCAGATTTTCTCGTTTATGCCCGCACGACGAACTGGTTGAAGGATGAACAGGCAATTGAAGAGCAATTACTGAGCATTCTGCAAGATATTTTAGAAGCGCAAAAGAACGGTCAAAATGCTGCAGAATATTTTGGGACAGATCCGCAACGGGTTGCTGATTCATTGTTAAAGAATTTACCCATTCGTTGGTCTTCCTTTGCGAAATTGCTTTTTTATACATTCTTTGGATACTTAGCCATCGCCTTTATTCCGGCCATTTCCGTTCCTGGTAAAGTCGTGGACCTTGGTTCCTACATGATGGCTGGTTTGTACTTAACGGTTGCCGCCTGTATTGCAACCTGGGTAATGGGTGCCGCTATCTATCGTTTCCAGAAAATAACACTGCCGAACTGGGTGAAGTTAACCATCGGTGCTTTAGCCGGAATTGTCTTGATTTTTCCAGCCTTTGCCATTTCATTGTGGTTAAAAACAACACTTCGATTTTCCTTTGATGGCTGGGTTGGAATCACAACGATTGTGGTCATGCTGGTTGTCTTAGCGATTTACCAGAAAATTGCCAAGGCTAACCAATTCATTAATCGCCCCATCTACTACTACATTATCTTCCAAGCCTTAGTCGGCATCGGCACCCGTTTGCCTTTTATGGAAGGACTCACGAGCACAAAGAGCGGAAAGCTTGTTCTGGTAGCTTTGCTGGTTCTCGGCTTACTCATCTTCTGGCTTGTTTCCTGGCGGACGTTAAAAAAGCTGAAGAATGATGATGAATAAACAAAATAAAAACGAACATCATTTGATGTTCGTTTTTTATTTGACTTTTAAATGGCGGGAACGAAAGGCAATGGCAAATCCGACAACCATCAAGAAAATTCCAAGCTAAGTACCAATAGGAAGAATTGCCCAAAAGGGCAATCAATTATGGCCCTAAAGTTAGACAAGTCTTTTCCAATCATCGTTATAGTGAAGGCTGTGATTTAATTAAAGGAGATCTACTTATGGGAAAAGCATTAAGTCGACTAGGTGGCTGGATATTCAGCCACGCTAAGTCGACAATCACAATCGTTCTGGCGATAACAGCATTAGTCATTGGGGTCGCCATTCATCAGGGAGCAGACTTTGCGGGGGCATCTCTGAACTTACCAAATTCACAGTCGCAAAAGGCGATGTCGGTAATGAACAAGGAATTTTCTCAAACCGATTCGTCGAAGGGAACCATTAAAATTGTTTTCCATAGTGAAAATGGTCAAGATTTAACATCCACTGATAATCAAAATAAGATTCAGGAATTGTTGAATCAAGTTCAGAAACAAGAGCATGTCAAGAATGTTGTCTCACCAGCAAATTTGCATAGTTACAGTGCTGATAAGAAGACGGCCTATGCAAGTGTTAACTACAATCAAAAGAGTGAAGATGTTTCAGCAACAGAAATTAATCGGGTTAAGAAGCAACTCGCCATTACGCGTGATGCAAAAATTCAAACCGAACTTTCTGGAAACGTGACGTTCTCAACAGTTGATCAAAGTGAAACGACTGAGGGCGTTGGGATTATTGTAGCGTACGTGGTTTTGGCCATAACATTTGCTTCATTACTGGTCGCTGGCTTGCCAATCTTGTCGGCTATTCTTGGCTTAGCCGTTTCAATGATGATCGTTATGCTTTTGACAAATGTCATGAGTATTCCTTCTACTTCTTCAGCCTTAGTTGGAATGATGGGGCTAGCTGTTGGTATAGATTACGCTCTCTTTATCATTTCACGTTACCGTCAGGAAATCGCTCTTGGTAAAGAACGCAAAGAAGCAATGAAGGCTGCAATGTCGACAGCGGGAGTATCCGTTGTCTTTGCCGGTGCTACAGTAATGGTCGCCATGGCTGCCATGGTGGTGTTGAAGATTGATTTTCTTGCAAAAATGGGTATCGCTGCTGCCATTGGCGTATTCTTCGCTGTATTGATGTCTTTGACCCTCGTTCCCGCTATTTTATTCTTATTAGGTGATCGTGTGACGGGGCAAAAGAAAAACGGAGTTTTGAATTCATTTGCAAAGTTCCGTATCAAGGGTGGCTTCGGTCGCTTTGTTGTTAAACACCGTATCAAGACCTTGGTATTGGCAATCGCTGCCCTGGTTTTGATTGCCATCCCCGTTCTTCACATGAACCTTGGATTGCCAAATGATGGGGAAAGTTCACCAAAGCAAACCGAACGTCGCGCTTATGATATGCAAAAGGCGGGTTACGGCGATGGCGTTAATGCAACGTTGGTTATTCTTGCTAAAACGGATGATGCTGCTAAGGCTAGTCATGCCGGTGATCAAATTAAGCAACTAAAGAACGTGGCCAACGTGACACCAGCAATGCCTGGAAAGTCAGGAAAGTACTATTTGCTTGCTGTCACACCGAAGACGGATGCAAATGATCCGAAAACAAAGAAATTAGTGACCGATATTCGCGACCTGTCAGTCAAGAAAACACAGGCTTCACTTATGGTCACAGGAGCAACAGCGATTAACGTTGATGTAACGGATGCCATTGCTTCTGCTATACCAAAGTTTGCTTTGTTGATCATTGCCTTTGCCTTCATCCTTTTGATGATGGCTTTCCGCTCAATCCTGATTCCATTAGTGGCGGTTGCTGGATTCGGTTTGTCACTCTGTGCAACCTTAGGCGCCGTCGTTTGGATTGTACAAGATGGAAACATGCTTGACTTCTTCCAAATTCCGTCAAAAGCCTCATTACTTGCTTTTATGCCAGTTTTGGTTATTGGAATTATGTTTGGACTGGCGATGGATTATGAGATTTTCTTAGTTAGTCGAATTCGTGAAGAGTATAATCGAACAAAGGATACGACGCATTCAGTTATTGTTGGCTTACAAGAAAATGGTACTGTCGTCTTTGCTGCTATCGTCATTATGGCTTCTGTTTTTGCAGGTTTCATCTTCTCTCCAGAAGGGATCATTAAGTCAATTGGTTTGTCCTTCACTTTCGGTGTTATTTTTGATGCATTGATTGTCCGAATGATCATTGTACCAGCGGCTATTGCACTATTTGGTAAGGCTAACTGGTATCTACCAAAGTGGCTGGATAAGATTGTGCCACAATTACACGTCGATTAAAATAAGAAAGGCTAGTTCAATGTATGGACTAGTTTTTCGTACATAAACAGGGAATTTAAATAAAATATGACTGACGAACATACGACTATTATTCAGAGAGAAACCTTACGAGGGTTGCGGTTACCTTTTATGCTTTGGGTTATTCTTGGTACGGCGATCGCTCTTTATGCTAGTTTTCATGAATTAACGCCCTTGGATGTGGTGTTGGTATCTGGCATTGGGATGATACAGGCCATTCTCATTGCGGTGACTTTTAAAAAAGTCATGATTCGTCAATGGTCAATGACTGCCCAAATATTAATGTTAATGCTGGTGATGTTTATCATTCATGGACTAGGTTCGGGCGTCATTCTCTTAGCTATTTCACCAATTTTAATTATTCAAGCAATTATTTTTGAACATCTTCGCTGGGCAAATATATCAACAATTATTGCCCTTGGAATTTTCTTTTTGGCATTTATTATTCAGCATAATAATTTTGCCTACGTTCTTTTTTACTGTGAAGTCGCATTGTTAATGCTCTTAATTATTTTCTTGTTTGCTAAAAACTATCAGAGTAGTTTGAATAAGCAAATTGATCTTCGGAATGCCAATGCCGAATTACAAATTGCCTATAATACGGTTGATCAATTAACGGCGGCACGAGAACGAGAACGAATTGCTCGTGATTTACACGATACGCTTTTACAAGATATGACTGGCCTTTCCATGCAATTGGACGTTTTGACTAAGCTACTTGAAAGGGGGAATGTTGATTCAGCCAAGGAAATTGCAGATAAGGCGAATCGATTGGCGAAGGAAACGTTAGTCGCCTCACGTCAAGTGGTAACCGCGATGAGGGATAAAGAGGAGCAGAATGTTTCGTTTCAAAATCGATTAGATATTCTTTTAAAGACGTTTTATTCGAATTATAATTTAAGTGTTCAGCGGCAAATACAGACCCAAGCAGTACTAACTGAACAGAGAGCTGCTTTACTAATTCGTGTGATTTCGGAAGCCTTAATGAACATCGTTAAACATAGTCAGTCAGAATTTGCTCTGATAAAAATAAACGAAGACGAAAAAGATTTGGTCATTCAAATTATCGATTACGGAGCGGGATTTGACGTCAAGCAGGGTAAAAAGCGGATGAAACACTATGGCTTACAGGGGATGCACGAACGTGTAAGTGAACTTAGTGGGACAATTGATGTAGAAAGTAAAATTGGGGAAGGAACGACCGTTACCATTCGGTTGCCAAAGTAAATGAACGTTTTAATTGTTGATGATCATATGATTGTACGAGAAGGATTAAAATTAATTTTAGAAAATGCCGATCGTGACTTTCAGGCTCTTCAAGCTAGCAAGGGTCAGGAAGCAATCAATCTTTTAAAGTCGAAAACCGATATTAAACTTATTTTACTTGATATCAAGATGGAAAAGGTTGATGGGATTGAGGTGATGCGCTTTGTTTCATCGCACTGTCCTGAAATTCCGGTCATTGTATTAACCACTTATGATACTGATGAAGTGGTCAAAGAGATGTTGGCTTTAGGAGCCAAATCATTTTTGCTGAAAGATGCGGATAGCGATAAAATCATCGAAACGATATCGCAGGTATTGGCAGGAAATACCGTTTTATCAACTGAAATGGCAGCAAAGGCTTTCCGTACAAAAAATGATGCCATTGTTTCGAATGCTCGACTAACCGAGCGGCAACAAGACATCTTAGATTGGCTGGTAGCAGGTTTTCGCAACAAAGAGATTGCCGATAAAATTTTTGTCTCGGAACGAACAGTTAAAAATGAGTTAACTCAAATATATAATCAGTTCGGTGTTTCATCGCGATCGGAAGCGGTCGCCTTTGCATTTAAATATGGATTAGTCAACGAATAAGAGCAAAGTGGAAATAATTCTTGCTTTGCTCTTTTTAGTTTTGTTCTTGACCTAAAGTTAACTTTAGGGTTTAAGGTGAATCTATCAAATGGAGGTGAATATGACAGAAAAAGTAACAGCAGGTCGTGATCACTTGGGGCAGGTTGCGTCTGATTTTGCCCGGTATAATGATGATATTTTGTTTGGTGAAGTCTGGGCCGACAAAACGTTGCCACCAAAAACAAGGAGCATTGCCACCGTTTCAGCCCTCATGTCGATGGGGGCTTTTGAGCAATTGCTCGTTCATATGGCAAAGGCCAAAGAAAATGGCGTGAGTGAGAAAGAAATGGCTGCTTTGATTACCCAACTGGCCTTCTATGCTGGTTGGCCAAAGGGCTGGTCTGCCTTTAACATTTTAAAGAAAGTATACGGAGAATAATGATGGCGAACTTTGATAAATTAAAGAACGGTGGAATCTTTGGCAAAGGTGTCTTGAATCCTTATGGCCAGTTTTTCATTGGTGATACCTTTTTGAATGGTTTGACAACAAGTCCGGATGAAAAAATTTCAGTTGGCACGGTGACTTTTGAACCTGGATCACGTAATAACTGGCACATTCACCATGATGGTTACCAAATTCTCTTGGTGACCGATGGGGAAGGATGGTACCAAGAAGAGGGACAGCCCGCACAATCATTGAAGCAGGGTGATGTCGTGATGACGAAAGATGGAATTAAGCACTGGCACGGTGCAAAGGTCGATTCCTGGTTCGAACACATTGCCATCACAGCCGGAACACCTGAATGGTTAAATACAGTGAGTGATGCAGAGTATAACAAGTTGTGAGCTACTTTGCATTCATGAGCTAGGTGGTTCACAATGATCGTAACGAGTATGAAAAAGGAGATATAACAATGAAAGCAGCCGTTTTTGTTAAGCCAGGACAGGTCGAGATGCAAGAAGTGGAGAAGCCAACCATTCAGGGGCCAAAGGACGCCGTGATTAAGACAGTCCGTGCTTCGGTTTGTGGGTCTGACCTCTGGTTTTATCGGGGAATTTCAAAACGCGAATCCGGTAGCCAAGTCGGCCACGAAGCCATTGGAATTGTCGAAGAAGTCGGCGCAGGGGTGACGAATGTTAAGCCTGGCGACTTTGTCATTGCGCCCTTTACTCACGGCTGTGGGGAGTGCCAAGCCTGCTTAGCCGGCTTTGACGGTGATTGTCTTGACCCTAATAAGGGTGGTTCAACTGGTTATCAAGCGGAATACATCGGTTTTAAAAACGCCGACTGGGCATTGGTTAAGATCCCGGGACAGCCAGAAGACTATACAGAAGATCAATTAAAGTCCTTTATGACTTTGTCAGACATTATGGCAACCGGTTATCACGCCGCAGCGACTGCTGAAGTCAAGGAAGGTGACACGGCCGTTGTCATGGGTGATGGCGCCGTTGGTTTGGCCGGTGTTATTTCTGCTAAGTTGCGTGGGGCCAAGCGGATTATTTTAATGTCCCGACACGCTGACCGTCAGGCCCTCGGAAAGGAATTTGGCGCAACGGACATTGTCGAGGAACGTGACCAAGCAGGTATTGACCATGTTATGCAATTGACGGGTGCTGGTGCTGATGCCGTTTTGGAGTGTGTCGGTTCCGAGCAAGCGGTTAATACTGCCGTAAAGTTGGGCCGCCCTGGTGCCATTGTCGGCCGTGTTGGTATTCCACAAGATCCAATGATGAATACCAATAACCTGTTCTTTAAGAACATCGGCTTGCGCGGTGGAATTGCGGCGGTCACGACCTATGACCGGGCCTCACTCCTACAAGCGGTCTTGGATGGCAAGATTAACCCTGGTAAAGTCTTCACCAAGCAATTTGAATTGAAGGACATTCAAAAGGCCTATGAAGCCATGGACAAGCGTGAAGCAATTAAGTCATTGCTGGTCTTTTAATTGCGAAATAAAAAAGCGCCATTGGCGCTTTTTTTAATGTTCATATGGGAAGTTCTCTTGGATTTGTTTTGGTAATTTGTCAAAGGGGATTGCCTTAACGGCCTCTTCAGAGCCTAATTTCATTGCCATTTCGTAATACCAGCACTTATAACGCAGCAGGTTATCGACTCGCTTCAAATCGTTTAACTGTTTTTCAACTTGGGCGCGTTGATTGACAAAGAGGTCTTTTCTTTCTTCAAAAGTTTCGGAACCCATTGTTGTCCAGTCCATGAATTGTTTGATGTCGGGAATGGATAGTCCGGATTTCTTTAAACATTCAATCACTTGAATGCCGGCCAACTCCTTATCAGAAAATTTCCGAATCCCGGATTCACGTTGCAGTCCAGGGAAAAGTCCTTCTCGATCGTAGTAGCGAAGGGTTGGTACGGAAAGGTTTGTTTTCTTTGAAACTTCACCAATTGTCAATGTCATCAAATTTCTCCTTTACCTAAAGTCAACTTTAGGGTTTAACATAAAACATGTTAACAGAATTAATTGAAAAAGAAAAGAAATGAGGTTTTTAGATGGCAATTAAAAACAAAGTTGTGATTATTATGGGAGCAACTTCCGGAATGGGTCGTGCGACTGCTCTGAAGTTAAACAAAGAAGGAGCAAAAGTCTTTATTTCCGGTCGTCGAAAAGAGCGCTTAGAAGAAATTGCTAAGGAAGTGGCTTACCCAGAAAACCTGAAGTACTTAACTGCGGATGTTTCACAGCCCCAGGAAGTGCGGGCGGTAATCGACCAGGCAATTGCGGACTTTGGTCGTGTCGATGTACTCTTTAACAACGCGGGTGTGATGCCGCTTGGACAGTTGTCAGATCCAAATTATGATATCTCGGTTTGGAAGCGTATCTTTGACACGAATTTGATTGGTGTACTAAACGGTATCAAAGCTGTGCTACCACAAATGCAAAAGCAGCAGAGTGGCCTGGTTATTTCGACTTCATCCGTTGTCGGACATGTCGTCATGCCCGCTGGTGCCGCCTACTCCGCATCAAAGTTTGGCGTGCGTGCCATTATGGAAACATTGCGGCAAGAAGAAAACCAGAACGGGATTCGTTCGGCCATTATTTCACCAGGTGCAACGAATACAGAACTAATTCATTCAATTGGTAACGAAGCCATTGAAAAGAATTTATCTGAGTCATTCGGTAATGATGCGGATTACTCACTACGAGCAGAAGACATTGCCAACGCCGTTGCCTACATGGTTGACCAGCCAGAACACGTGGATGTTAACGAGATGATTATTCGTCCACGAAAGCAAGAGATTTAAAATAATTTCTTTTGGATAAAAATGAAAGGGGATTAAAGTGAATAATTTTCAGACATTAAGGAACGGCGTTAAAATGCCCCTAGTTGGATTTGGCGTTTTTCAAATCAGTGATTTAGATGAGACACAACAGGTAGTTGAGCTGGCGATTAAAAATGGTTATCGATTAATTGATACTGCTTCGTCATATGGAAATGAAGAAGCGGTTGGCCGTGCGATTCAAGAATCTGGCGTCGACCGAAAACAACTATTCATTACAACAAAGGCATTTGTAAATGAAATGGGTTATCGACAGACAGTTCAGGCCTTTTATCAATCACTTGACAAGTTAAAGCTTGATTATATTGATCTCTACCTCATTCATATGCCATTCGGTGATTATTATGGCTCTTACCAAGCAATTATTGATTTATATAAGGCTGGTAAAATCCGCGCTATTGGTGTCAGCAATTTTGATGAGGCAAAATTAATTGATCTAGTTAAAAATGTCGAAATAGTACCACATGTTAATCAAATTGAACACCATCCTCACTTCCAGCGGCCCGAGTTACTCAAGTTTATGGCAGAAAATAAGATTCAACCAGAAGCTTGGGCACCCTTTGCTGAAGGGATGAATGGGATGTTTACCGAGCCGGTTTTGACGGAAATTACTCAGGCACATGAAAAATCAGTCGCACAAGTGATTCTTCGCTGGAATATTCAGCAAGGCATTATCGTTATACCAAAATCAACACATGAAAATCGAATTCAAGAGAATTTTTCTGTTTTTGACTTTGAGCTAACACAAGACGAAATGACGAGAATCAATCAATTGGATTTGAAGAAACCATCAATGTTAGATGTTAATGATCCGGCTGAAGTTGAGCGTGTTTATCACTATCTCGAAAATCCGGTCGTTACAACGTTAAAATAATAAGGAGGATTTATGATCTGGACAACTGAAACACTGAACCGCATTAACGAAGCCGACGACTTGCACATCGCACCATTCCGTGCAAACGGTGTTGCGGGAACCCCAACCTGGATTTGGGAGGTTGTTGTTGACAATCGCTTGTTCGTTCGTGCTTATAACGGTCAGAAGTCTTCCTGGTATCAAAGTGCGATGGCAAACAGGACCGGGATTATTCAAGCGGCTGGTCAGGACTTTGACGTGACTTTCCAGCCAATTGACGATGCGTCCTTGCTAAGCAAAATCGACGACGCCTACAAGGCAAAGTACGCACCATCCCCATACGTTACCCCGATGATTGCTGAGCAATCACGGCAGGCGACCGTTGAAATTCAACTGAAAGATAAGAAATGAAAAAATACAAAAAAGTTCTACTTATCCTGATTCCGCTCCTTGTCGTGGTGGTCGCTGCCGCGGCCTTTCTTTATCAACGGCAACAGAACCAAACGAAAAGCAATGAGCCCAAGCCAACGGAAGCAACGGTGTTCTTCCACGGTTATGGTTCATCACGAAATGCCGAAAAAAACATGAGTAACTATCTGATTAAGCAAAAGGTTTCGAACCGTACGATTAACGTCACGGTTTCAAAGAACGGAAAAGTCGACTTTTCAGGCCAAGCCAAGGCTGGTGACAAAAATCCAATTTACCTCGTCCAATTTAACGATAATCGTAATTCAGACTTTTCTAAGACAAACCAATGGGTAACGACTATTATGACCCAGTTGCACAAACAAGGCATTCAATCGGTCAACCTAATTGGCCATTCCATGGGAAACATGGCCATTGTCTATTATCTGAAGAATCATGTGCAGCAGAGTAGCCAGCTGCCAGCGGTTAAGCGCGAAATTGACATTGCTGGTCACTTTAACGGTTTGAACCGTCAAGAGGCGGCTTTCTCGTCATTGAATGAACAGGGACAGCCTAGTCAGGAAACCGACACCTTCAAGGCCTTAGCTGGATTGGAAAAGTACTACCAGAACAACTCAACGAAGGTGCTAAACATCTACGGGAACAGTACGGGATCGACACAGTCCGATTCGACGGTGCCAAACAATTCTTCCAAGTCGCTGAAGTACTTTGTTCAATCACCAAGTACTTACCAGGAACGGTTAATTTCAGGCAAGAACGCTCAGCATTCGAAACTTCACGAAAATCAAGAGGTAGATGAGTTATCAGTCAAGTTTTTGACGGATAAACTATCATAATTTATTTAATAAGGGACAAACATTTATTGTTTGTCCTTTTTTTAATTTGGCCTCACACATGAATGATTCAAAGATTCGTGAAAATGCCGAAAAAAACTACGAAGAATATGCAATTTCAGCCGAACGCATTGCATCGGCGGTCACCAATGTATTGGATATGCCAGCCGATGCTGCAGTGAACGATATTGCGATTCGTCCAATTAATCAGGTGCAGCAATCAGCCCAAACTCTTATTAACACACAAAAAAAACGCTCAACGTGAGCGCCATTTTGTTGCTTATTTTTTCAAGTTGTCAGTTGCATCTTCTTCCTTTGTCAGCAAAGCAAGTTGTTCATTGATGGAAGCTAGCATCTCCATTTGCATCTTTTGAATTTGCATGCTGTTTGGTTGATCTTGTTGGATGAGGTGGTCGACTTTGGCGTGCAGAAGGCGAATTTCTTCTTCAGACTTCAAGTTCACGTGGTAATCGTTTTTTGATTCCATCCGATCATAGTCAGAGGCACGATTTTGCGCCATCATGATTAAGGGCGCCTGAATGGCAGCGACCATTGACAGGAACAAGTTCAACAGGATGAAGGGGAAGGGATCGAAGTTGGCGCCGAAGACGTGCGTCACGTTGATGATAATCCAACCAAGCATGATAGCGACAAAGGAAATCACGAATGGCCACGAACCACCAAAGTGGGCAACACCGTCCGCAATCTTTTGTCCAAGGGTATAGGTGTTTTCGAGCTTCTTACCAACATCGATAATCTTGTAGTTATCGTTGTCGAGAACACGGTGCATCTTTTGGTGAATTTGCTTGTTCTTTTTCTTATCCTCTTGAATCATCTTATCAAGTTTTTGAAGACGATATTTTACCAAGTGTTCAGAACAGATAAAGCTCTGATCAGAAGCTTTCGGATGATCGGCGATAATTAATTTCTTAGTTTCCGGATCTAATTCGTGTAAGAAAGCACCACCCGCAAAGTCGTATTCGGCGTGGTCAATTAAGCATTGAAAGAGGCTGTCCTGTTCTTCTGCCATGCTAGCTCCTTTAGTTTATATTTATGAAGTATTTAAAACGAATACTTTCATTATAAACGTTCGTTATCTAACTTTGAAGAACTTTCACTAAAAAGGTGAAATTTTTCGAAATGTTCGTGTAAATACTGTGTTGTTAAACTGTTGGATTGCTCAGCTAATTCTTTTGGTTGGCCCATCGCCATGACACGTCCCCCCTGGTCACCACCGCGTGGGCCGAGGTCGATTAACCAATCAGCATTGGTCATCATATCAAGATCATGAGTGATAATGACGATAGTTGCGCCCTTTTCTTTGAGTCGGTTCAAGACACCGAGCAGTGTCTGAACATCTAAGGGGTGCAAGCCAATCGTTGGTTCATCAAAGACAAAGAGACTGTTTTTTTGACTTTTGTGTAGGTGGGAAACAAGCTTGAGCCGTTGTGCTTCACCACCAGAAAGAGAAGGCGTTGCCTGGCCAAGATGGAGGTAGTGAAGCCCAATCTCATCAAGTAGTTTTAGCTCTTGTTCAATCTTTTCTTCATCCTGAAACAGGGGAAGGGCCTCTTTAACTGACAAATTCAAGATGTCGACGATCGAATGTCCCCGCCAGAAAATGGTCTGGATTTTCTCGTTGTAACGACCCCCGTCACAGGTTGGACAGGTCTCAACGATGTCTGGTAGAAACTGCACATCCTCCGTAATTACGCCTAATCCTTGACAGGTTGGGCAGGCTCCGGACTTGTTATTGTAAGAAAAGTCGCTTGGCGTAAGGGCGGCTTTTTTCGCCGCTGGCTGAGCTGCAAAGAGTTCCCGAAGACCATCCATAATGTTGGTATAGGTTGCCAAAGTCGAGCGGGCATTCCGGCCGATTGGTTTGGCATCAATGGCGACCGTATTAGTTATTGACGTCGTCAGTGAACTTACCGTTTTCGGCAACCCATCCCCAGCTTTTTTGGCTTGAATGGCCGGTAAGAGGTTATCCAAAATCAGTGACGTTTTACCGGCTCCTGAAAAGCCCGTGATTGTCGAAATTTCGTGTTCTGGAATTTTTACCGAAACGTTGTTGAGATTATGAAAATGATCAACCGTGAGCGTTGTCCAGCCCTGACCCTGTGCATTGACTTTTTGATGGAGGATGTCGGCTTTCCCAGTCAAGAATGGCGCAATGAGTGAGGCTGGCTTCTTGGCTAAATCGCCTGGTGTTCCGGCATCAATGACGTGACCGCCAGCCTCACCAGAACCTGGACCAATCTCGATAATCCAGTCAGCTGCTGCAATGAGGTCCACCTCGTGGTCGACTACGACGAGCGAGTTGCCTTGTGCAATCAGTTGTCGAAAGACTTTGATAAGGCCCCGAATGTTATCCGGGTGTAGTCCAATGGATGGTTCGTCCAGCACATAAAGGACACCGGTAGTCTGGGCCCGGATTGTTTTAGCCAGTTGTAGCCGTTGTAACTCTCCGGTTGAAAGCGATGCGCCGGGTCGTGACATGGTTAAATAGTCCAGACCGAGTTCAAGGATTGGGCGCAACGTTCCCGTTAAGTTTTGAAAGAGCGTTTTGGCCAATTTTGTCATGTTTTTAGGTAAGGAAGAAAGGGTCTGTGTTGCCCAGCCTTCTAATTTTCCTAGTGGTAAATTGGACACCTGCACGATGTTTTGCCCGTCGACCGTCTGTTTTAACAAAGCCGGATTTAACCGTGAACCATGACAAGTTGGGCAGATGGAGAAATGGTAGAATTTGTTCAGTTTTTTGAGCGTTGCCTGACTTTTGACGTTGGCGAGTGAATCCATGACCGCATCATAGGCGTTTTCATAGAGGGAACCGTCCGAGTGATAGACGCGACCAGTTGAGGTATGAAAGTCAACCGGGTAGAGTTTCTTTTCCCCGTGTAAGACAATCTGTTTTTCTTTGTCCGATAAATCCTTGTAGGGGACATCGATACGAACACCCAAAGTCTGGGCAATTGAGGGCATGAAATTACGACCAGGCAGGTGCCAAGAAGCGACGGCTCCGTCCTTGATGGATAGATTCTCATCCTTAATCAACTTCTGTTCATCTAGTTCACGAACCTGTCCGGTACCGTGACAGGTGGGACAGGCACCCGTGCTATTAAAGGAAAAGTCTTCCGCTGAAAAGGCCGTAAAATGGACGCCACAAACGGGACAGGTAAGTTGCCCTTGATTATGGTGTTCACCCGGTTTTTCGGCGGCGTTCATGGCTTGAGCAATGGCAAGGGAAGGGGCCATTCGGTGGCCGTTTGGACAAACTGGCGAACCTAGGCGTGAAAAGATTAGCCTAGTGATATTGGCTAGTTCGCTAATGGAGCCCAAAGTCGATCGTTCCCCCGGCGTTGCCGGTCGCTGCTTTAAGGCAATGGCTGCCGGTATGTATTGAACTGAATCGACCTCTGCCGCTACATCCTTGCCCATTCGATTTTGGGTATAGGTGGATAAGGATTCCAAGTAGCGCCTGGACCCTTCTGAAAAGAGGATGCCCATGGCCAGGGAGGATTTACCAGAACCTGAGCGTCCCGAAATGGCCACAAACTGATTGAGTGGAATGTCCACGTTGATGTTTTTTAAATTATGTACTCGGCCGCCACGAACTTCAATTTGACTGGGGATGGATGGATGTTTGGTCATGTTGCCTCCTAATTAGCCTTTTCTTTTCGGATAGTTCAAGTATAGTACAATTAAGTAACTTTTGATTGGGAGTGTGTAGATGATTAAGCGACCGACTTTATTGAACAAAGGGGATGAAATCCGGATTATTTCACCCAGTTCATCCATCGCCCGTGTTGGTGGATTTAATGAAAATTTACGGGCAAAGAAACGTTTGGAAGCACTGGGCTTTCGGGTCAGCTTTGGACAGCATATTTTGGAAAACGATGTCTTTTACTCAAGCAGCATTGCCTCCCGTGTTGCAGACTTGCACGATGCTTTTCTTGACGAGCAGGTGAAGGCCGTCATGACGACCATTGGAGGTAACAACTCGAACGAGTTATTGCCATACATTGACTATGATTTGCTTGCAAAACATCCTAAGGTCTTTTGTGGCTATTCAGATACGACGAGTTTGCATAATGCTATCCGAGCAAAAACTGGCCTAGCGACTTTCTACGGTCCCGCCTATTCTTCCTTTAAAATGGACGAGTTGCAGGAGTATCAAAGTCAGTCTTTTCTTGAAGCAGTCAGCCATCGTTCTTTTGAATTGAAGCCGAGTGCATCCTGGTCATCCGATGCGTGGTTCGATTCTTCCGTTGCACGACAGCTGAAAGCAGGGGAATGGAAAGCCTACAATGAGGGTTCGGCTAGGGGCACTTCAACAGGTGGCAATATTCAAACTTACAATTTGCAGGCTGGGACCACTTATTTTCCTGAAGTAGCTAATCCCGTTGTTTTTGTTGAACAAGCAAAAGGGGGCAGTCCGCTTGAGTTTTCGAGTCAACTAGCACAGATTTTGCAACTTCATCCCGATCTTGCTGCTTTGGTCATTGGACGTTTTCCAGTGATAAATCAAATGTCTGAGAAGAATCTGCAATTAATCCTCGACAAATATCCCGTTTTGCAAACCATCCCCGTTCTTTACGACGTGGATTTTGGACACACACAGCCGATTTTTACCCTGCCTCTGGGTACTAATTTTTACGTTAAGGCCAGCAAAGACGGCAACAGCAAACTTACTGTTTTGTAAGGTCGTGCTTCTTATCATCCTGACTTAAATGCCTTATAATGAACTTACAAAGATAAAGAACTGAAGGAGCTGTTCATGTCTCGTTTATTTAGCCAGGTGGCTGGTCCGCTGATTTTTTCGCTCATTTTGTCGGCCATCCTAACCTATGTTTCTCATCGTTTAATTCAAAAAAATCGCTACCGACTGCTCTGTGGAATTGTTGTCAACATCACCATTCTTGCTTATTTTCTAACGCTGACATTACTTTTGGTTTCGCTTAATCAGCCAACGCTGCTGAGTGGCTATTTCGTGCTCTTAGTCATCATTACGATTCCAATCTTCTTGTTATTGGCCACGTCGGCCTACCTATTTATTTTTAACGGTTTGGTTGTTTGGCGCCGGGAAAGTCATTCGTTGGGGAATGTCTTAACCTTGATTATTGGCTTTCTTTTAATCATTGTGCCAGCCGGATTCCGTTTGCTAAACAGCTGGTGGCCAAATTCGAAACCAATCGCTTTTTTACAGAACGTTTCGATTCTTTTTGTTCTCTACCTACTCTTTTGGGTGCTGACTTTCTTAACCTCTTTTTTCATCACCAAAGTCTTTCGACCAAAAAATGACCAGGAATACGCCATCGTATTGGGCTCTGGCTTAATTGGTGGTACTAAAGTGTCACCATTACTGGGATCACGAATCCAGGCCGCCATTGATTTGCAAAAGAATCAGTTTGAAAAGACGGGCAAGATGCTGACGATTGTCATGTCTGGTGGACAAGGTGGTGATGAGAAGCTGCCCGAAGGTGTTGCCATGAAAGAATACGCCGTCGAACACGGTGTGCCCGCTGACAAAATTTTGGTCGATGACAAGTCCAAAAACACCTACGAAAACATGCTCTTTTCAAAGCAATTACTGGAAGCACACGGCTTTGATATCAATAAGGGCATTTTTGCCACGAACGATTACCACGTCTTTCGTGCAGCGGGATACGCCCGTTTGGTTGGTTTAAATATTAACGGTATTGGCGCGAAGACTTCTTCTTACTTCCTGCCAAACGCATTGATTCGTGAATACATTGCCATCTTGCTCAATCACAAGCGCTTTCACGTTGTGATGGCGGAGTTGATTGTGGTGATGAGTGCGTTGATTTTTATTTAACGATGCGTACTCTTCCATTTGTTAGTCTGAATAAGCTACTGAAAGGTTGAACGATGAAAAAAGTTGTTCTAATTACTGGTGCAACCGGTGGAATTGGTTTTCAAACAGCCCGATTTCTTCAACGTGAGGGATACATCGTATATGGAGCTGGTCGTGATGAAGAAAAAATTAAAAAACTTGATCAGGCAGGGATCCATGGCATTCAGTTCGACATGACTGACAAAGATTCGATGGTCGCCGCTGTTACAACAATTATTTCGCAAGAGGGACACATAGATGTTTTAATTAATAACGCGGGATACGGTTCGTACGGGGCCATTGAAGACGTTGATTTGACTGAGGCTCGCCGGCAATTTGAGGTGAACTTGTTTGGCGTAGCTGAACTAACAAAGCTTGTTCTCCCACATATGCGCCGACAAAAAGAAGGTCGTGTTATCAACGTTTCATCCATGGGTGGCCGGTTTACCAGTTATTTTGGGGCATGGTATCATGCAACAAAGTATGCGTTAGAGGCGTTTTCAGATGCCTTACGAATGGAGGTTGCCTCATTTGGAATTCAAGTGGTGCTGATTGAACCTGGCCTAATTAAAACGGATTGGGGCTTTATTGCAGCGGAGCATTTAAAAGACTCAGCTCAAAACGGCGCATATGAAAAAGATGCTAATCAGGCGGCTGAGCATTTAAAAGCGATTTACAGTGGTCAGTTGCTTTCTCAGCCAGTAATTATTTCAAAGACAATCAGTAAAGCAGTTTCCAAGAAAAGGCCGAAACCCCGTTATCTAGTTGGTTTCGGTGCAAAACCGTTAGTTTTTCTGCACACGATTTTACCTGCGCGTTGCTTTGATTTTTTGATGGTTCGAGGGCTTCGGTGACAATGAAAGTGAAAAAGACACGCTAAGGTTACGATACCTAAGCGTGTCTTTTTATTTTGTAATAACAATGCCATAGATTTGCTCATTAAATGCTACGTTTTTGGCGATTTTCGCTTGTGATCTTTGTTAATCGACTGTTTTGTTTCAAGCGATAGCGTGGCGAAGTTATTGTACAAGATATTGATAAGAACGGATAACTATCGGATAATTAAAACAGTTATTTACTGACCAAAAAGGAGAGTGACGATGCAATCTGTGACTTATTCAAACGTTCGTAAAAATTTGAAACGGTTCATGCAACTAGTTAATGATAATGCGGAGGTCGTTGTCATTACCTCAAAGCGTTCTGACGATAATGCCGTTTTAATTAGTCAGGATGAATATGAAAACCTCATTGAGAATGCCTATCTTCGTCAATCGAAAGCAAATGTTGACCATATTAATCGTTCTCTTGAATTGCTACGCGCTGGTCAAGGAAAGACTCGCGAGTGAGACGGATGAAGATGATTCGGTCAACCGAACACATGAAAAAGCACGCCCAGACTTTTACATCCTGGCGTGCTCTTTTTTATGTGCTTAAGGAAAGCTTAGCACATGTCCATGCCCATCTTCTTGTAGGATTCAAGGCTTGAAATCTTTAATTCGCTGACTTTGCAGCCGCGTTCCTCGGCGAGGGCGTTCATTAACGTGTCCATGGCCATTAGGTCGTACTTCTTTTCAGGTTCTTCCTTGGTCCAAACTTGCATCTGGGCCATCATACCGCCGTCTTCGTGTTCGATGATGTGGCAGTGGTACATGAAGACACCTTCGTAGTTGAACTTCATCTTGATTCGAACCGTTTCACCAGGGTTAACGGAAACCGTGTCCTTGTAGCCTAATTCGTTAGGGTAAGGGGCTTCACCGTTACGCGAAACAATTTGGAAGGAGCCACCGTGCATGTGGTAAGGGTGAAGCATTCCGCCACAGCAGTCGTTGGTGTTGGTAATATCCCAGTACTCGGACTTGCCAAGTTCTTGCCGGTCATCAATCCGCATCATACCGAACTTCTTACCGTTCAACATGACTTCTTCATCCGTTCCAGACATCACCACTTGGTGCACGTGGGCGTTTGGTTCTGGATCAGGGTATGAAGTGTCGGCCAAGTGCTCTGGAATTTCGGTGTCATCCTTGGCGAATTCCTTGATGTTGAAAGTCAAGATTGGCATATCATCGGAGTACAGGCTGACTTTGTCACCAGGCTTGTAGTCCTTAAAGTCCAAGATGAATTCGGCACGTTCGGCACAGGTAATCATGAACTTCGTCATCTGAACGGGTTCTGGCAAGAGACCACCATCGGAAGCGATTTGGGTCATGACCAAGTCGTCAGATAGGTGCAAGCGCCATTCGCGACGGTTGGAACCATCCAAGAAACGAACGCGCAGCTTTTGGGTTGTGACATCAAATTCAGGGTTGACGGTTCCGTTTAACATCGCTGTTGGACCGGCGGTTCCATCAGGATCGTAGTCGCCATCATAGTCCCACTGGTTATCCTCATGGAAACGACGGTCTTGTAAGACAACAGGGATGTCATCGACACCATAGTTGTGTGGAATTGGCAAGCTTGCTTCGTGCTCATCCTTGACGTAGGCCATGGCAGCAAGTCCGTGCCAAACGTCCCAGCCAGTCAATGGACATGGGTGGGCGTGCAACCATGTAGTTGACGCGGGTTGGTCGACTTTGAACGTGATTTCCTTTGCTTCACCGGGGTAAACGGGGGCATGACAACCACCATCGATGAAGGGACCAGGTACGTCCAATCCGTGCCAGTGGAAAGTCGTGAGTTCCGGCAAGGTGTTCTTCAACGTCACGTGGTAAGTCTTACCACTCTTAAAGACAATCGTCTTACCGAGCAGGCTTTGGTTGTAGCCCCAAGTCCTGGTCTTTGGTCCGGGAACAATCTGGGTTTCACCAGGTTGGGCGTGAACGGTCAACCAAACATCGGTATCGGTTTCCTTATCCGGTTTTAGGATTTCTGGAATGTTCAACGGTACCGTTGGGGAATCATACTTCTCCAAGGGTACATAGCCACCATCGTGGTAATCGTAGGCTGATTCGTTAAAAAAGTAGTCGTTATAGATCGGCTTTTTTGATTCTGTCATCATATTTCCTCCTCTATCTACGGATAGTATACAAGAATAGTTCTAATTTGTGTAATAAATATGTTATGATTTAGTCACACAAGTAGTAATCATCAAAAAAGAGGAGCGGGAGACATGTCATTTAATCGAATTTTCCATTTCATTATGGCCTTAGTTTGGGTTTACACGATTTATCTTTTAGCTAGTATGCAGGGGATGTTAGCCATGTACGTCATGGCTGGCGGTATGCTAGTTGATTCAGTTTACGCCATGATTTCGAATGGGAAGGGCTGCTAACTTCTTAGCCCACTAGTGGACAAACAAAGCCTACAGAATGGGTATTCATGGTCAAAATGAACATGGTTAGCTATTCTGTGGGTTTTTTAACTATAAAGGAGGGTGAAAACGATGCCTAGTCAAAAGCAGAGTTCCGATCAATTGGCACAAATGCCCATCGACCAGTTCTATCAAACAGTAGCAAGTAGTGACAATGGGCTAAATGCCAATCAGGTGAAAACGCAAGAGGCAAAGTATGGGCCGAATGTCATTACTGCCGCAAAGGGTCAAAATAAACTGTGGCAGTTTTTGAAGAACTTCACCAGTTTAATGGCCATTCTACTCTGGGTTTCTGGTTTCATCGCCATCTTTGCCCAAATGTTGGAATTGGGAATCGCCATCTGGGCCGTCAACATGATTAACGGGCTCTTTAGTTTTTGGCAAGAAAACCAGGCCCAGAAGGCTTCGGATGCTTTGAAGAAAATGTTGCCAACCAAGGCAACGGTTATTCGCGACGGCCAGTCACAGCAAATTGACACGGCGGCGATTGTGCCGGGTGATTTATTGGTCATTTCTGCGGGCGATAGTATCTCGGCCGATGCCCGGGTCATTTCTTCTGATTCGCTACAAGTTGACGAATCAGCCTTAACCGGTGAATCTGACCTGACCGACAAAAAAGCAGACTACCACCATGGAGAGGGTAAGTTTGCTGAGCAAAATTTGGTTTATGCTGGAACAGTGGCCTCTGCTGGTTCTGCCAAAGCCATGGCTATCAACACGGGAATGAACACGGAATTTGGACAAATTGCCAAGTTAACTCAGGGACAACAGTCCAAGCCATCCCCACTCGAAATCGAATTGAACCGTTTGACCCGTCAGCTGTCCATTATCGCCATTTCAATCGGGGTTGCCTTCTTCTTGGCGGCGATTTTCTTTGTTCATTATCCGGTGGCCCAGTCCTTCATCTTCGCCCTTGGAATGGTTGTGGCCTTTATCCCTGAGGGCTTGCTCCCCACGGTGACTTTGTCATTAGCGCAGGGTGTCCAGCGAATGGCTAAGAAGCATGCTTTGGTAAAAAACCTAAACAGTGTCGAAACGCTGGGTGAGACGACCGTGATCGCTTCGGATAAAACAGGGACGCTCACGCAAAACCAGATGACCATTAACAATGTCTGGCTTCCTGACAAAGTCTATACGGTGTCCGGCGAAGGATACGTCAATAATGGTCAGGTGATGGATGGGGATCAACCTGTAAAAGCAGGAAAAAATGCTGATCTAGACTTATTGTTAAAGGCAGTGACCTTAAACAACGACACGGCGGTTAAAGCAGCAAACAAGCCCGATGGCCAACCACAAATCGTGGGGACGCCCACCGAGGCCTCACTCGTGATTTTGGCTCAAAAGTATCAGCTCAACAGCGATGAGCTAAATGCGCAAAATCCTCGTCAGAAAACATTGGTTTTCGATTCCGATCGAAAGCGGATGTCGACGATTAATAAAAAAGAGAAGGGGCAACTGACCCTCTACACGAAAGGTGCTCTGGACGGTGTCTTGGCCAAGACTAAGTCCATTTTGACGAATGGTCAGGTTCGGGACATTACGGACAATGATGTTCAACAAATTCAAGCAGCTAACGAGTCCTATGCGAAGCAAGGACTCCGTGCTTTGGCGGTTGCTTACCGTGATTTGTCAGACAGTGAAAGTCAGGATTTATCGAAATCCACTGCTGAAAATACTGAACAGAATTTGACTTTTGTCGGCTTGACCATCATGGCCGATCCACCACGTCCTGAAATCTATGCAGCGGTGAAGAAGGCCCACCAAGCCGGTATTCGCATCATCATGGTTACAGGTGATGGACCAATCACTGGAAAGTCAGTGGCCGTCAAAATTGGTTTGGTATCCAATCAGGCCCGCGTGGTTACGGGAGATGAGCTAACCAACATGTCCGATGATGACCTACGCGAGGCAGTCAAGGGTGAAGTACTCTTTGCTCGCGTGGCTCCTAAACAGAAATACCGCATTGTGAAGGCTAACCAAGCGAACGGTGAAATTGTGGCGTCGACGGGGGATGGTGTCAATGATGCCCCAGCTTTGAAACAAGCTGATATTGGGATTGCCATGGGCGCTACCGGAACCGACGTCGCCAAGGAAGCGGCCGACATGATTTTGACGGACGACAACTTCGCATCGATTATTGCCGCCATTGAAGAAGGCCGAACGGTGTACAGTAACATTCAAAAGTTCTTGCTTTACATCTTGAACTCGAACGTCCCTGAAGCCTTCCCATCCGTTCTTTTCCTCTTTTCTGGGGGCTTAATCCCATTGCCACTGACAGTTATGCAGATTTTAACCATTGATTTGGGAACGGACATGCTCCCAGCGCTGGGATTGGGCTCTGAAAAGAGTGAACCTGGTGTTATGCAGGAACCCCCACGTTCACGAAAAGCACACCTACTGAATAAGTCCATTATTTGGAAAGCATTCGCGCTCTACGGGTTGGTCGCTTCCTTAATTTCATCGGCTGCCTACTTCTTTGTGAACTACGCCTATGGTTGGCCCAAGCACGCGCTGTCAGCCTCTGGTTCCGTCTATGCCGAAGCAACCACCATTACCTTGGCGGCCATTGTGTTCTGCCAGATTGCAGCGGCCATGAACGCTCGTACCAAGTACACGTCTGTCTTTAAGATTGGTTTCTTCAGTAACCGACACATTATCACGGGAATTATCTTCGAAATCTTCCTAATTTCACTGATTATCTATGTACCATTCTTACAGGGCGTCTTTAACACACATGCCCTAGGTGTGGCCGAATGGCTATTCCTGATTGCCATTCCAATCCCATTGATCCTCTTAGAAGAATTACGAAAGTGGTTTGTCCGGAAGTATTTCATGAAGTTGAATCAATAGTTGTTATATTTAGAAGCAATCCACCTTGGGGATTGCTTTTTTCTTTTGAAGATTTTGGACGTTGTTTGACTGTTCATTTTAGAAAGCCTAGAATAGTGTAGCGAACGCGATACCGAAAGTAGAGGGATAATTATGGAACGGTTCATGTTAATTCTGTCATTCATTGGAGAATGGCTACTCTTCATCTTTCCTTTATATCAATCCCGATTGGAATTGGAAGAACAGGAATCAACGATTCGAGCCCTTACCAAGGATGATCGTCAATCTCCGAAAATCTCTTCTTGGTATTGGCTATTGCCATTTTATAAAATTGCTTATGAAAAAAGGCGAGCCATCGAAATCATTCAAAAAGAGGGGTTGAGTTCAGGGGAGCTGAAAGAAATTCTACGGTACTTTGATAAGGCAACGGCTTGGTTCTACGTTTCATTGGCTGGTTTGCTAAACAGTATCCCGACTACTTACGAAGTTTTTGAACATTTTAACCTAGGTCATCACCTTGTTGCTTACTGGTTGACCGTGCTTTTCTTAATCGCCTTTGGGTTCGTTAATTCAAGTTACCGAATGGGTCAACGACGTAAAAAGACAATGTTTGCAAAGGTTCTCTCAAAAAAATAAATCAACTTCTTCTGGTTCTCCATAAGGGAGGACCTTTTTGTTTTGTCTCGAATCTGCTAGTATTTAGCTAACGAAACGATGAGAAGGGTTAGGTTACCATGGTAGAGAAAATTAAAGAGTCCAATATTGCGATGATTTACTTCGCCTATCAGGACTTTTCACAAAACATTGATTTGGATCGTTTTCACATTACCAAAACACAGCACCGGATTCTTTTTTTGGTGAGTCACTTAACGAAGCCAACCATTAAAAAAGTCTTGAAAATCATGGGGATTAGCAAGCAAGGCTTTATCAAGCCATACAAGGACTTGGAAGAACGAAATCTATTGGAAACGAGGCCATCACAGGATGATCCCAGGATAAAAGACTTGTACTTGACTGACGAAGGGCAGGCCATGATTACCGAACTAAACCGAGACCAGAGCAAAAAGATTAATCACTACTTAGAAAAGCACGATGGTGATTGGCAAAAGGCGTTAGAAGACATGGTGACCCATTATTTACAAAGTTTTTAAAAATTAAAAATAAACTCTTTTATTAACAATATTGACAAGAATGTGTTCGGAGGAGTAGACTTTATAGGTAAACTTAGTTGACCAATAAAGATAGGGGTAATACATGAAACCAGTTGTACAATTTGGAACGATGCAAATGTTGGTTGAGAGTCTTCTCGACGGTTTTGTAACGGCTAAAGATGTGTTAGCTTCCGGTAATACTGGAATTGGAACGGGTGCTGGTGTCGATGGTGAGTTGATCATGTTGGACGGTGTGGCTTACCAAGTTGACGTCCACGGACACGTAAACAAGGTTGCCGATGACTTTCCCATCGCTTTTGGTGATGTTCATCAAGCAGATTTCAAGCCACTGAAGCACTTTGACAACATTACGCTTGACGATTTGCAAAAGGAAATTCTGAAGGAAGTTGGCACTGAAAACCTCTTCTTCGCCGTTAAGATGACTGGTGAATTCAAGACGGTTGAGACTCGTGCCGCTGCCAAGTCCAAAAAGCCTTACCCAGGCCTTGGCGAAATTGCCAAGACGCAGGTTATTTTCGACAAAGATGACGTGAAGGGGACGATGGTTGGTTACTTCACACCACTTGTCTTCCAAGGTGTCGGCGTTCCCGGTTTCCACCAGCACTTCTTATCTGATAATTTGGACTTCGGTGGTCATGTCTTAGGCGCCACGCTCAAATCCGTTGATGTTTCCATCCAGATCTTGTCTGGTGTTACGATTAACTTGCCAACGAACAACGAAGATTACAAGAAGGCCGACTTAACGGACCTTTCAAGCTTAAACGGTGTCATTGCTGACGCAGAATCATAAGCAAAATCCCTTATAAATTAGAATGTAAATGAAAGGAAACATGGGTTTCGACTTTTCTCTGATCAAAACCCATAGTAAAAACATGTCTGAACAAAAATTTGGTGCTGATATTGTCACCGACAGCCTTGTCAACCACGACGTTGACATTGTCTTTGGTATCCCAGGTGCAAAGATTGACCGTTTGTTTGAAACTTTGGACCACCCAAAGCCAGGGCAAAAGGTGCCCAAGTTGATCGTGACTCGTCACGAACAAAACGCGGCTTTCATGGCACAAGCTTTTTCACGTATCACTGGTAAGACCGGTGTTGTGGTTGTTACTTCTGGCCCAGGTGTCGGAAACTTGGTTTCTGGTTTGATGACGGCTAGTGCCGAAAACGATTCTGTTTTGGCCATTGGTGGTCAAGTGCCACGTCGTGACTTGAACCGTTTGACTCACCAGTCAACGGATTCTGTGTCATTGTTCAAGTCGATTACAAACTACAGTTCTGAAATTCAAGATCCAAACAACATTTCAGAAATCATCGCCAACGCCTTTGCTGCTGCAAACGGTGCAAAGCGTGGGGCTGCCTTTGTTTCATTGCCACAAGATGTTGATGATTCACCGGTTTCAATCGAAGCTTTGCCTGAAGTGCCTGCTGCTAAGCAGGGGGGTGCTTCATTAGAAGACTTGAAGTGGTTGGCTGAACAAATCAAGCAGGCTGAATTGCCAGTTCTTTTGGTCGGTGCTCGTGGTTCTGATGATGACACGGTTGACGCGTTGCACGCTTTGTTGGGTGACACGAAGTTGCCAGTTGTTGAAACTTACCAAGGTGCCGGTGTTATTTCACGTGACCTTGAAGAGGATTCTTTCTTTGGTCGTATCGGACTTTTCCGTAACCAAACGGGTGATAAGCTCTTGTCAAAGTCTGACTTGGTTGTGACGGTTGGTTACGATTCCATCGAATACGAACCACGCAACTGGAACAAGGAAAACACCTTGAACATCGTGGCTTTGGATACAACGCCCGTCGAAATCGACAACAACTTTGTGCCAAAGCGTCAATTAATTGGTGATCTTAGCCAAAGCTTGAACTTGCTGGCAGAAGACATCAAGGGTTACGAAATTCCAGCAGCCGGACAAGCCGTCTTGAAAGAAATGAAGGAAGACTTGGCCGAGGCAGATAAGCCTACTTACACGCCTGCCTCTGAAAACTTGAGCCATCCGTTGGATGTCGTGGAAGCCATCCAAAACCACGTAACGGATGACATGACGGTTTCAACTGATATCGGTTCTCACTATATCTGGATGGCCCGTCACTTCAAGTCATACGTGCCTCGTCACTTCTTGATCTCAAACGGTATGCAGACACTTGGTGTTGGTTTGCCATGGGCCATCACGGCTGCCATGGTTCGTCCAGGTGCCAAATCTGTTTCCGTTTCTGGTGATGGTGGTTTCTTCTTCTCCGCAATGGAATTGGAGACGGCCGTTCGCTTGAACTTAGATACAGTGCACATCGTTTGGAACGATAACGCTCACTACGACATGGTGAAGTTCCAAGAAGAAATGAAGTACGGTGAATGTGCTGGTGTTGACTTTGGTAACATCGACATCGTTAAGTACGCCGAGGCATTCGGTGCCAAGGGTCTTCGCGTTGATAAGCCTGAAGATTTGAACAAGGTGCTTGACGAAGCCTTCGCTGCCCACGGTCCAGTTGTTGTGGACGTGCCAGTTGACTACACGCACAACTACGAACTTGGTTCACAGTTGATTGAGTCAGAAGGATAATGACAAGTTATTTAAAAAAGGCAACAACCTGAGGGTTGTTGCCTTTTTTGTTGGAAATGTTTATTTAATCTTACTAATTGACTTTTTATGAGTAAAATGCCATAATCGTTTAAAAGTCGTAAGCCGTTTATCATATTTTGATGAAAGGCCGAGTTGCGTCATTCAGAGAGAAGGTTTCTTTTGCTTGAAGTTAAAAATTTAAAGCGGCAGTTCGGTCAGAAAAAACAGCCGTTTACCGCCGTGGCTGATGTTTCATTCCAAATTAGAAAAGGTGAAATTGTTGCCTTACTAGGCCCTAACGGTGCTGGAAAAACAACAACAGTTAAGATGATTGCTGGTTATCTTAGCCCAACGGCTGGCCATGTAATTATTGATGGACAGGATGCCGCCTTGTCGCCAAAATTAGTCCAAAACCAGGTTGCTACTGTTTTTGGTGGGGAACTTGGCTTTTATGCCCGTGCTTCCGCTTTCGATAATTTGAAGTTTTTTTCGGTCCTATTTAAGATTCCTCGAAAAGAGCGCAAAAAAAGGATTGAGGAAGTGCTATCAGCCGTTCAATTACAAGACGTCCAGTATCAGAAAGTTGGTGAGTTTTCTCGCGGCATGCGGCAGCGATTACACATTGCCCGAGCCTTGTTAAAAGATACTAACATTATTCTGTTAGATGAACCAACGAACGGGTTAGACGTGGAAATTGCCCATGAAATCCGGGACCTCATTAGAAAGCTCGCTGACAATGGAAAGACCATTCTACTCACTAGTCACACCATGAGCGAAATTGAAAGTTTGGCAGACCGAGTCTTGCTCATTGGTGCCGGAAAAATCGTTCATGATGGCACGGTTGAAAGTGTTGTTAAGCTTTCCGGCGTAACGAAAGTTAACCGTCCGGCGACGTTAGAAGAATCCTACCTTGCCTTGGCCGACGGTTTAAGGAGGTAGAAAATGAAAGATTTTCTGACGATTGTTTACTTTCACCTTAAACTATTTGCACAAAACAGTTATTTTCGTACCATTGTTTTTGTAACCACTATCAGCTATGTCATGATTCAATACGTGGCAGCCTACGCGGTACATGATCTAGGTAACCCAAACATTTGGCTACGAGCTGGCATTATCGGTACTTGGGCGGCCGGTACGTCAGCTGCTGGCGTTATCCCTTTTCAAAAGTATCAAGGAACCTTGCCCTACATTCTTGATAGCCGCAGGGGCGATGCCTTTAGTCTGTCAGCCCTAATTATTCCAGCGGCTTGTTTTGGACTATTAGCCTTTCCAATTTCGTTTTTGACCAGCTTTCTGCTAGGTATTAATGTCGTTAATGGACACTTTTTTGCCTTATTTTTTGGTATTCTTGGCCTCTGGGCCTCTGTTATTTTACTAGACTTCGTTGTTGCTGGTACTTTTGTATTAACGCCGAACGCAATGCTCTATGAAGGATTATTGATGGCACCAATCTTGATTGGGTCGGGCATTTATCAGATACCGGGACAGTGGGGAAGAACGGTCCAAGTATTCGGTTGGTTCCTGCCCATGACGACACCGGTTAAACTGATTCTTCACCCGACAACGGTCACAGGAGTGGACCTGTTACAATTTATGATCATTTCAATCGTTTGGTTAGTCTTGGCAAAGTCATTGTTGAACTATTGCATGAAAAAAGTTCGCTTAGTCGGCGAGATGGGGGGACTGTAATGTTAAAGTTAGCGATACAATCCCTACCTTATTTTCAAAATTATCGGACTTTTTTGATTACCTTTATTGTCGAACCGCTTTTTAGCATTCTGATGGTGGGGTTGTTGAGTTCGCAGTTTAGTAGTTCCTTTTTTATTCATACCATTGTGGCGATGAGTATTATTTCAGGTGCGCAAACCCTAATTGCCACATTAAATACCGAGTTTGTCGATGATCAAAAACGAGGCATTGACCTTGAGTTGGCCGTTAGTGCACCTTTTTCGATTCCCTATTGGCTATCAAAAATCATGGCCGCTCTTCTGGTAGCAATTGGACAGGTACTTGTCATCTTAACGCTGATTCGGTTGCTAGCAGGTGATGGTAGCTGGTTAGGGCGAGCATTCGCCATCACGCCGGTTGCTCTAATTTTTGCCTGTATTGTTGGTTTTGTGGCCACTGTTGCCGCATGGCGTAAAAGTGATCCCTATTTTTTCGGAAACGTTGTGGGCATCTTGATTGTTCTCCTAAGTGGCGTTATCGTTCCGCTTAGTCATTACCCGGTCTGGTTAAAGATTTTAACCGAATTGCTGCCGTTTTCCCACTTAATGCAGTGGCTGATTACAGGAAAGGGCGAGCTGTTGATTGATGTTGTGATTGCCTTATTCTGGTTGATATTGGCAGCGCTGGTGTATCGCCGGAAACTTAAAAAGGTCAAGGAAGAAACGAATTATTTATAGAAAGTCTAGCACTCCAAAACAAAGCTAGACTTTTTATTTAATATTTTATTGAAATCGCTTTCATTTATAACAAAAGAGTGCTACTATATAGACATAGACAATAGGAGGAAAACAATATGTTGCTTGGAAGTGTTGAAGCTGGTGGAACAAAGTTTGTCTGTGCCGTTGGCGATGAAAATTATAAGGTTATTGATCAGGAAACCTTTCCGTCAAAGGATCCCAAAGAGACGTTACAACGAACGGTCGACTTTTTTAAACGTTTTCCGGAACTGGATGCCATTGGGATTGCGGCATTCGGTCCTGTTGAAGTCCGCCTGAACCATCCCGACTACGGTGTGATTACGAAGAAAACACCGAAAGTCGCCTGGCGGGGGATTAACATTGTTGATAAAATTAAGAATGAAATTAACGTGCCAATCTTTTTGACGTCGGACGTCAATGGATCGGCCTATGGTGAATATGTTTCGGCAAAAAGCCATGACGAAGGCGTTGAGAGCGTGGTTTACTATACGGTCGGAACCGGTGTTGGTGCTGGAATCGTGATTGATGGCCACTTTATCGGTGCCCTCGGTTTGCAGGAGATGGGCCACGTCAAAGTCAAGCGCCATCCAGCTGACTTGGCCTTTAAGGGCATCTGCCCACACCACGGTGACTGTTTGGAAGGCTTGGCTTCCGGCCCAACTTTTGACGCTCGTCTTGGTAAGAACGGAAAAGAAGTTCCGATTACTGACCCAATCTGGGACATCATGGCTTATTACTTGGCCCAAGCTGCCGTGCAAACAACTTTGACGGTTCGCCCAAACAAGATTGTTTTTGGTGGTGGGGTGATGTCACCGGAGTTCTTGAACATGATTCGCGAGCACTTTGCTGATGAATTAAACGGTTACGTCGACGTACCACCTTTGGACGAGTACATCACGATGCCAGAGATTGAGAACAATGGTTCGGCTACACTTGGTGACTTTGCCTTGGCTAAGAAAGTCGTAAAAGTCGGTGAGGGCCACGCCTTTGCCATCGACCGTTGATGGATTAAGGAAGCGAGGAGAGAAAGAATGTCTTATATTACTTTTAATAGCGACAGTGTGAAAAACTTTGTTGCGGATCATGAATTAGACGAAATTCAGCCATTGGTATCGGTAGCCCACGAGCAACTCGAAAACCGTTCGGGCGCGGGTGCCGACTTTACCGACTGGGTGACGTTGCCAACGGATACAAAGCAGGCTGACCTGGACCGCGTCAAGGCTGCTGCTCAGCAGATTCAGTCCGATTCTGACGTCTTGGTGGTCATCGGGATTGGTGGTTCTTACCTCGGTGCCAAGATGGCCATCGATTTCTTGAACCCAATGTTTAACAACGAATTGGCCAAGGACCAGCGCAAGGGTGTCAAAGTCTACTTCGCCGGAAACTCCATGTCGTCTGCTTATTTGACGGACCTCATCCGTACCATCGGCGACCAGGACTTTTCCCTGAACATCATCTCCAAGTCCGGAACGACGACTGAACCCGCGGTTTCCTTCCGTGTCTTCAAGGAATTGTTGGAAAAGAAGTACGGTAAGGAAGGCGCTAAGAAGCGCATTTACGCTACGACTGACGGTCAGCGTGGCGCGCTTCATAACGAAGCCGAAGAGGCTGGTTACGAGACTTTTGTCATTCCCGACGGTGTCGGTGGTCGTTTCTCTGTCCTGACTCCAGTTGGTCTTTTGCCAATCGCAGCCTCAGGTGCTGACATCGATGCCTTGATGCAAGGGGCTAGGGATAGCGAACGAGAATACGACAATGAGGATTTGAAGAAGAACGATGCTTACCGTTATGCCGCTTTGCGCCGAATCCTCTATGACAAGGGTTACACGAGTGAATTGCTGACGAACTGGGAACCAAGCATGCAATACCTGTCCGAATGGTGGAAGCAGTTGATGGGTGAGTCAGAGGGTAAGAACCAGAAGGGAATCTACCCAACGTCTGCCAACTACTCAACCGACCTTCACTCACTCGGTCAATACATCCAAGAAGGCCGCCGCGACCTCTTCGAAACGGTTGTCAAATTGGATAACCCAATCGTTGATATGCCACTCCCTACCGAAGAAGGAAACAACGACGGGCTTTACTACCTCGAAGGGAAGACCATTGACGAAGTGAACACGAAGGCCTTCCAAGGTGTCGTCCTTGCCCACGTTGACGGAGGTGTGCCAAACCTCGCCGTTCACTTGCCAAAGCAAGACGAGTACACACTAGGTTACTTGATCTACTTCTTCGAAAAGGCCGTGGCCATTTCCGGCTACCTCTTCGCCGTCAACCCATTCAACCAACCAGGTGTTGAAGCTTACAAGACTGCCATGTTCGCACTCTTAGGCAAGCCAGGTTACGAAGAAGAAACAAAAGAATACTCAAAGCGTTTGGGAAAGTAAGAATGTAAAGTAAAAGGCAGTCCGTGTTGATAACGGGCTGCCTTTTTCATCTACGATTCTTTTAACAATCTACTTCCTCATCCTCTTCGTTCATAAAGATTACATGTCCATCTTCAAAAGCCGCAATACGTGCTAATGAATGAATATTAGTAAGTCCTGCGTCAAGGACGTTTTGCCGACCCGGTTGGAAGGACTTTTCAATCACGATGCCAGCGCCAACGATGCCGGCATTTGCTTGCTCAGCAATCGTCTTTAATCCTAGAAGAGCCTGACCGTTTGCTAAAAAATCATCGATTAGAAGTACGCGGTCGTCTCCTATTAGAAAGCGCTTATCGACGCGAATCTGTTTTGTCGTCTGCTTGGTGTAGGAGTAGACATCAGCCGTAAAGGCGTCATCCGTTAAGATTCGTGATTTACTCTTACGGGCGAAGACAACAGGAACGTTCAGCGCCAGTCCCGCCATGACAGCAGGTGCGATACCAGAAGCCTCAACCGTTAAAATCTTCGTCACACCCTGGCTGGCGAAAAGGCGAGCAAATTCCTTCCCCATATCCTGCATCAACTGGGAATCGATTTGGTGATTTAAAAAGGAATCGACTTTTAAAATATCTTTCCCAAGCACACGACCATCGGCTTGAATTCTCTTTTCTAATTCTTTCATGGTAACTCCCTTAACTAGTTCATGATTTTTTTATTTTATCATTATTGAGGATTTGTTTTGTTTTTCTGATTGTTGTCTGGGCAACCGTTCAAAAAAAGGTTCAACAAAACGGCAAGAAGAGTGGTCACGACAACACCGTTTGTCAGGATTAACTTGAAAGCTTCAGGAAATTGGTTGAGAAAAGTCGGGACAGCACCAATACTAAGTCCAGCGCCAATTGAAAGACCGGCGGTCAACAAATTGCCTTCTTTAGTCAGATCGACTTTTCCGAGAATCTGAACCCCTTGAATCGCAATGGTAGAGAACATGACCATCATGGCGCCCCCAAGAACAGCACTTGGAATGATGGTGGCTAGCGCGCCGAATTTTGGTAACAGCCCGAGAACGAGTAGGAGACAGGCTGCGTAGTAAATCGGCTGTTTCGTTTTCACACCAGACAGACGGATAACAGCCACGTTTTGAGAAAAAGTCGAGTAGGGAAAGGTGTTAAAGATACCTGAAAGGATGGCAGCAAGTCCTTCTGCTCGATAGCCTCGGGCGAGATCTTTTTGACTAAGATTTTGCCCAGTGATTTCAGCGAGGGCAAAGTACACACCGGTTGCTTCAATCATGGCAGTCAGGACGATCACAATCATTGTTAAGGAAGCGGACCATGAAAAAGTCGGCATACCTAGAAAGAAAGGGGTTGGTAAGTGGAACCAAGCGGCATTTCCGACCGGCTTAAGCGAAACAGCGCCGAAAAAGGCCGAAAAAATCGTACCTAAAACAATCCCAAGTAGAATCGAAATGGCTTTCAAAAAACCTTTAGCAAATTTCATCAAGATCAAGGTAATCATGATGGTGATCAGGCCAATCATCAAGTTTTGATAGGAACCGAAACTTCTCGCAGTTGTTGTGCCGCCACCCCAATTTTGGAGAGCAATCGGTGTTAGACTTAACCCAATCACGGTAATCAATGAACCAGTGACGACGGGTGGGAAAAAGCCACGTAAGCGGGAAAAGCTACCAGCAACTACCACGACAAATAGTCCTGCAACAATCGTCGCGCCGTACATAGCACCGTATCCAAGTGTGGAACCAATGTTAATTAACGGAGAAACGGCTTGGATTGAAGAACCAAGGACGACTGGTAAGGCAATTCCGGTAACCGGCGTTTGTTTTAGTTGAAGCAAAGTTGCCAAACCCGTGCAGAAAATATCAACGGAAATCAAGTAAGCCAACTGAGTGGCAGAGAAGTGCAAAGCTGTTCCAATTAATAAAGGAACTAAAACTGAACCGGCGTACATCGCTAGAACGTGTTGGAGTCCAAGCAGGAGCGCTTGGACTTTAGGAAGTGGTTTTGTTGGGTTTTCCATGATATCTCCTTGAGTTGGTGAAGTCCTGTCATACTCGATTTTAAAAATGACACACCGAGCCCTCTATCGGGAGAAACAAAAAAGCGCGTAAAGAATTCCAAGCGCGCTTTAAAACCCTTGGTGATAGTCGTCCTTTTTGCCGGACGGTAGAAACTCGGTTAGCATTAAAAACCGGATATAACGCCAAAATAGTGAATGTGTTGTAATATGAAAACGAATGTTTTTATTTCAATTTTAAAAAAATAGCAAACGTTAAAAATAATTCCTGTCTTGTTCTTTCTAACAAATATGGGCTTTTTTTCTTACCAAATTTTTGTTAGAACATGTGTTGCTTCACGTTCAGGACCAACGGCAAAGGTGTGAAGGGGGAGACCAACGATTTCAGAAATCCGAATTAAATAATTCTGAGCATTAATTGGTAAGTCCTGAATATTGGTGACACCCGTGATGTCTTCTTCCCAGCCGGGTAGTTCTTCGTAAATTGGGATACAACGGGCAACTTCTCGGTTATTAGCCGGGTAGTGGTCAATGATTTTACCGTCTAAATTATAGGCAACGGCGATTTTAATGGTCTTAAAACCGGTCAAGACATCTAAACAGTTTAAGGAAAGTTGTGTCATTCCAGAAATCCGAACCGCATGGCGAAGAACAACGGTATCCAACCAGCCAATACGACGTGGACGCTTGGTCACGACACCATATTCATGAGCCACTTCGCGAATGGTGTTTGCTATTTCATCGTGAAGTTCGGTCGGAAATGGCCCTTCACCGACACGGGAGGTATATGCTTTGGAAACCCCTACAACCTCGTTAATACGGGTTGGTCCAACTCCCGTGCCAATAGTTGCGCCACCAGCAATGGGATTTGATGAAGTGACAAAGGGGTATGTTCCTTGGTCGATGTCGAGCATGGATCCCTGAGCTCCTTCGAAAAGGACCTTTTTATTTTCATCTAAGGCTTTGTTAATTAAGTAAGATGTATCCGTTACCATGGGCTTCATCCGCTCACCGTAGGACTTATATGTCTCATAAATACTATCAAAATCGAGTGCTTGCTGACCGTACAGCTTCGTTAAGATTTCGTTTTTAGCTGCTAAAGTCGCTTTTAAACGAACTTTTAGAATCTCTGGATCAATCAAATCACAAACACGAATCCCAATCCGCTCGACTTTATCCATGTAAGCAGGACCAATTCCCTTTTGAGTCGTCCCAAGTTTATGACTCTTTTTTTCTTCCTGCAGCCGGTCGAGTAAGCGATGGTAGGGCATAATGACCTGTGCCCGGTCTGAAATTACAAGATTTTTTGTATCGATTTCGTATTTAGCTAGGTAATCGATTTCGTTAAAAAGGGTTTCGGGATTCAAAACCACCCCGTTACCAATGACATTTTGGACATTTTCCAAGAGGATTCCCGACGGAATCAACTGTAAGTGAAGCTTTTGATTGTCGAGTACAAGGGTGTGCCCGGCATTATCACCGCCGGAATAACGGACAACAAAATCAGCTTTTTGGCTAAGAAAGTCCGTGATTTTTCCTTTTCCTTCATCTCCCCATTGACTTCCAACGATAACAGTTGCTGGCATGATTCACTCCTTGCTTTCTTCATTCATTCGATGCAACAGGACCATCATAACGAACGTTAAAATAAAAAACAAGGTTATTATACGAATGTTATTCGTTTTATATGATTAAATATTAAAAATATATTGATTTATACGCATTAAAAGCGAACGATAAAGTCCTTTTTGTGATAAAATTTAGTTATTCGAGAAAACGGGGGAATATGATGCTAGATCGTTATGCACGCCCGGCCATGGCACAAATATGGTCGATGGAGAACCAATATAAAGCGTGGCTAAAAGTTGAGATTGCCATTGATCAGGCCTGGGCCGAACAGGGACTCGTATCATCTGATGAATTAAAGGCAATAAAGGAAAACGCTTCTTTTAGTTTGGACAGAATCAAAGAAATCGAGAATCAGACGCACCATGACGTTGTCGCCTTTACAAGGGCAGTTTCGGAAACGCTTGGTGCAGAGAAAAAATGGATTCATTACGGTGTCACGAGCACCGATGTCGTTGATACGGCAAACGGGCTACGTTTAAAACAAGCCAACCAAATCATTCTAGAAGATTTAAAGAAACTTCACGCACTGTTAAAAGAGCAGGCCGTTCAATTTAAAGATACGGTGATGATTGGTCGCACGCACGGTGTCCATGCTGAACCGACCTCTTGGGGATTTAAATTAGCACGCTGGTACGACGAAATCGGACGGCATATCAACCGTTTCGAACGGGCTTCTTCCGCAGTAGAAGTTGGTCAAATTTCTGGTGCAGTGGGGACTTTTGCAAACATCCCACCGGTCATCGAAGAATCAGTCTGTGACTTGCTTGGCCTCAAGAACCAACCAATTACCAGTCAGGTTCTACCACGTGATTTACACGCCGATTATCTTTCGACGATTACCTTGATTGGCTCTTCTTTGGAAAACTTTGCCACTGAAATCCGTTCCTTACAACGAACTGAAATTCGTGAAGTTCAGGAATTCTTCGACAAAAAACAAAAGGGTTCGTCCGCCATGCCTCACAAGCGAAACCCAATCGGTTGCGAAAATATCTCTGGTTTGGCACGGGTTCTTCGCGGATACCTCGTTCCAGCCTATGAAGACATTACACTCTGGCATGAACGGGATATCTCACACTCATCCGTCGAACGCATCGTTCTCCCCGATGCAACAACCTTGATTGACTACATGTTAACCCGTTTTACTAAAATTTTAGCCCAGCTTGAGGTTTACCCAAACCGAATGAAAGAAAACTTAAATAAGACAGGTGGTTTGATCTACAGCCAGCGTGTCTTATTGAAATTGATTGACTCAGGATTGAGCCGTGAAGCAGCTTATGACTTGGTTCAGCCATTAACTGCTAAGGCGTGGGACGAGGGCATTTCATTTGAGAAATTAGTCAAAGAGTCGCCGGAAATTAAGCAAAGGTTGAGCTCAGATAGCTTGGCAGATGCCTTTGATTATAATTACCACCTCAGACGAATTGATGAGGTTTTTAAGCGCCTAAAAATTAACTAGCATCGAATAAAAAGAAGCACCTGCATTAGCGGGTGCTTTCTTGTTTAGTAATCCGTTAAAACGACGTAATCAACCGTTTTGAGGCTGGTCAGACTTTTTCCTCCAGCATATGAGATTGCAGAGGATAGGTCTTCCTTCATGGCTTTTAAAGTCTTTTCGAGGGGACCTTTGTATTCGACTAAGAGGCTTTGACCCTCAACGTTGTGTTCATTTCCCTTTTGACGAGCTGAAGCAGAACCGTAGTAGGCTTTATAGGCTTTGCCGTTTTTTTCGATAACTTCACCTGGCGTCTCATCATGACCGGCAAACATGGAACCAATCATCACCATGGTTGCACCAAAACGAATCGACTTAGCAATGTCACCGTGATGACGAATACCGCCGTCTGCAATAATCGGTTTCGTCGCAACCTGTGCACACTGAGAAAGGGCAGCAAGCTGCCAACCATTGGTCCCAAAGCCGGTTTTATCCTTTGTGATACATGCTTTCCCTGGGCCAATGCCAACCTTTGTTGCATCGGCTCCAGCCGCTTCTGCTTCGACGATTGCTTCAGGCGTCCCCATGTTACCAACAATTAGGAATGTTTCTGGCAACTTTTTCTTGATGTAAGCAACCATTTGAAAGACATAATCGGAGTGACCATGGGCAACATCAATGGTGATGTATTCCGGTATAATATTCTTTGATTTAAATAAGTCAATTAATTCATATTCTTCCTCTGTAATGCCAAGACTGATTGATGCAATTAATCCTTTTTGTTGCATTGATTGAACGAAGTCAAAGCGCTGGTTCGGATTGAAACGGTGCATAACATAAAAGTAACCACGAGCGGATAACCACTCAGCTAGGTTTTGATCAATGACGGATTCCATATTGGCAGGCATCACTGGAATCCGAAACGTGTGCTGACCGAGTTGAACGCTTGTATCTGCATCTCTTCGACTTTTTAAAATGCTTTTTTTAGGTAAAAGTCGAACTGTGTCATAATCAAATGTCTTCATAATTTCTCCATTCCTTCAGGGAGCTACAACAACCAAAGGGGATTTTCCGATTAATCATCGCATCACATTGAAAAAAATATGTTTTTTTAACCTTTTCGGTTACCCCATGTATTAATATACGGTTTTAAACAGATAAAGACAAATAATCCCTCTTAAGTAAGCATTTTTTAGTTGAATATTCTTAATTTAAGATGGATTCAATTGATAATGTTCGTTTTTTTGTTTTATAAAAGCATATATTTAAAATCACTAGAGTATATACCAGTTCTTATCTTAATTTTGGTACTCATATACAATGACATGCGAGGGGACCGATTAACTATGGCTAGTACAAATGAACTAAAGAAAGTTGGGGCGTCGTTTCTCGTTGACTTTTATTGACATTCAAACAGAGGACTGCTATTCTTTTGGTAACCGAACATCGACAGGAAGAGTAAAAAACGGCGGTTCCACAGCGAGTCAACGTCTGGTGCAAGTTGACGATCCTAAGTTTTTGAACATGGTCCTTGAGTTCTTCGCGCTGGTGAGCAATTCGTTAGCCAGCACCGGGTGCGCCCGTTATCGCGTCAGGGTATCTCTTCATGGACGTACCTATCGAGTAACCAGCAGTGATGCTGGTTAGAATTCAGGGTGGTAACACGATTTTATTCGTCCCGTAGTCTTTTGACTACGGGACTTTTTTATTACCCTAAAACGAAGCAAAGCATCTGAAAGGGGTCTTATATGACTATCAAGCAAAACCACAACCGCCATCCATTTGCCGGGTACACCATCGGCATTCTTGCACCCAATCTCGATTACGAGAAGACGCTCGGCAACGTCGCCAACGCTGAGACTTTCGACTATCCCGTTCTTTACGAAGTTGTCGATATTGACCTGGAATTACTTTTTCAGGGCGACGAATCACTAAACGAAACCATTGTCGCTGCCGCTCAAAAACTCGAAGCCAGCGGAGTTCGAGCCATCATCGGCGCTTGTGGTTTCTTTGCCAACTTTCAGAACTTGCTCAAAGAAGCCGTGAACATTCCAGTCTTCACATCAAGTCTGTTACAAGTACCTCTGATTGAAAACTCACTAGCACCCAATCAAAAAATCGCTGTTTTCGCTGCCAACGGCGAAAACATCCAACACGCACTTGCCGCAGCCGGAAACACCAACACCAATCGCTACGTGCTAGTTGACGTTAACCAATTGGAAGAGTTCGCTCCAATCCGCTACGGCAAGAAGCCACTCGACAACGAAGCCCTCGAACGAGCTTTATCTGACCTGGCCAAGGAAACAGTTGACAGCGACCCAAGTATCGGCGCCATTTTACTCGAATGCTCCGATCTGCCCCCATACGCCAAAGCCGTGCAGGAAAAGACTGATTTGCCAGTCTTTGACTTTCTAACGTTAATTAACTTTGTTCATCAGGCGGTGAAACAGAGGAGGTATTGAGATTGTTATTAGGTATATTCGTCTGGCTTCTTTAGTAATTCACCATGTTATAATTTGTTCAAGAAGTGAAGGGGAGAAGTGAGTATGTTTTTTAGACGTAAACGAAAAAAAGAAAAAGAAACAGCAGAAGCAGCAGATTACTTAATGGATATGATTAATCGCTATTATCATCGAAATACGATACTCGATCGTTATTACTTCAAGAATGAGGTTGATAATGGTTGTTTTTTCTCAGATACAGAGAACAACGTACCATACGAACAACGTGGATTACCATATCCTAAGGAAACACAGGAATATCACCAATACCTTGTTAAGGACCTTATTAATAATGAAACAATGAAAAAAGCATATGAACGTCTGTCTGATAAAGAAAAATATGAATTTTCAATTACTGCAAAGCGTTGGCATACAACAGTTGAAGGACTTTTAAACGAGAAAATAGTTGAAGGACGTATTGGTCCCGCATTCGGCTATGATGGTAGCAATCCTGATGCTCGACAAATAGTTACACCAATTAGCGTCAGTTGGTTAAAAGCAATGGGATTTTTAGAAGATGTAGATGGTACCACTCATCAAATCATGACAAACGCTGGTATTAATCCAGAAAAAGAAGCAGAGGTTGCGGAAATTCTAAAGAAACTTGGCTTAATAGAGGAAATCGAATGAATATTAATGAAGAACGAGAGTGGCTAGAAAAAATTGTTAATGAACGAGGATACAATCACGATAATCTTCATTACAGTATTTTTTCACCTGGTAGAAATATTTATGAGGTTCGGATTGATCTTCTCGACAATAATCAATATTTTGTCAGTTGTACAAATGAACGAGCTTGGTTTGTTGATTTTGAAAGATCACAAAAAACTTATGATTCTTTTAAAGAAGCTGCCGCAGACTTTTTAGATCGTTTGGATGCGGTTGTTGAATATAATCGGCTGGCTGTTAAGCCTGACACAATACCGACTATTGATTATCATTCTCCACTATGGGATGAAATGGAAGAGTAAAAAGCAATGGTGGGAACATAATGAAGATTAGTCAAATCATTAACAATGAAATGAAGAATCCTGAATTTAGAAAAGAATACTTATCTGTAAAAGAAAATTCAGCAAGTACTATCACAATGTACAACGCTAACAAATTCAACATTTTTCATTGAAAAGTGTGTGGGTGAAGTATAAGTAGATTTAAAACAAAAAGGACGATTATCGTATGAGTACGGTGAACGTCCTTTTTTGGTATACTGATTGAGAATACTCAAATTATAAATAAAATCGATTAAACTGGAGAGAGAAGGATATGACGGATCAAAAACAAAAAGAATTCGAGATGATAATAACGTCGGAAAACATTATCTCAACTGATCCAGAATTTACGATGAATAATCTACGTCTAGGTGATGCCTATGGTCCGATAGATATTGTATTTATCAACCATGATGACGAAAAGATTGAACGGCAAAGAGAAAAGGGTGAACACCAGGTTTCAATTCAGAAAATTCCGCGCCTTACCTGCCAAATTTATGAAAAGCAATTAGAAGCATTATCACCACAAGAGAAGAAAAATTTTCCAATTTGCCGCTACTCGTTATCATCTGAAATCATTCGTGGAATTTTTCCAAGTAAAGAAGCATTCAATGAATACGATAACGATTTTAGATCCGTAACATATACCTGTGCTGACAGAAACCTCATGGTTTTGTACTGTTGGAATATTTTCTCAACACTGATTTTTGTACAAGAGTGTCTGAAACGTTTCGGACAAGCGGGTGACAAATTCATTTTGACATACAAACGCGTCAAGTCAAACGAAGAATACATCGAAAATGAACTTAATGAACCTGAAAATGATCGCCTCTATTACTTAAACGCCTTCTCACAAACACTCCTTGAATCGAAAAATGTTATTTTCCGAGGCGCTCCAGGAACTGGAAAATCATATATGGCCAAAGAAATCGCAGCGGACATTATTAGTGAAGGGCACGTTAACGACTATGATTCACTTACCGATGAGCAGAAGAAACAAGTAGAATTTGTTCAATTTCATCCAAGTTACGATTATTCTGACTTTGTTGAAGGATTACGACCAAGAATAAACGATAACGGCACCATGAATTTCCAATTGGAAGATGGTATTTTTACTAAATTTGTAAAAAAAGCGCAGAAAAACATTGAAAATGCCGATAAAAGTATCGATACGCTGGAAAAAGAGACCTCAGCTAAAGATATTTTAGATGAGTATCTTTCAAGAATAGATCTTGGCGTTGATCAATTAAAGATTGCTAGTGGTAACAGATTCTATATAACTGCTTTTGACGAAGCTTATATTTATATAGCGATTCCTGACAATACAACCATTAACGAGTTGAAGCTTAACAAAGTCGAACTGCTATTAATGTTAGAATCTGGAACAGATTTTAATAAGCGTAAAGAATTGACCGACTTCTTTGGAAAGACACATGGTACCCAAGCGTACTCTTATGATTTAGCGATTTTTAAAGAAATAAAAGCACAAAAAATCACTTCTCCCCAAACAAAGATTGAGCAAGAAGGCGAGAAACCCTTTATCTTCATCATCGACGAAATTAATCGTGCTGAAATCTCAAAAGTCCTTGGGGAACTGTTCTTTTCAATTGACCCTGGCTATCGTGGTACAGCCGGCGAAGTCTCGACTCAATATGCCAGCCTTCATGAAAATCCGGAAAAGAAGTTTTCAATTCCTAAGAATGTCTATATTATCGGAACCATGAACGATATTGATCGTTCGGTTGATAGTTTTGATTTTGCCATGCGCCGTCGATTCCGTTTCATTGAAATTAAGGCCGAAGACCGATTAGAAATGTTGAATAGTTTAGGTGAAGAATTAAAAGAAGAAGCCATTAATCGGATGGAAGCCCTATATAACGAAATATCAACAGTCGATGATTTAAATGAAAATTACTTCATTGGTGCATCCTATTTCTTGAAGTTGAAAGCTCTGACTTTTGATCAATTATGGGAAGACTATCTACTTCCTTTACTACAAGACTACGTCCGTGGCATGTATGACGAAGAGGGTATCTTAAAACGGTTTGCACGAGCATACGGCTACTCCTCAATAACTGGTGATGTCTATGAAAACGTTGAGGGTTAAAGATAATGCATCGTTGTTGAAAGAAGCTTTCGTCCCCATTTCTAGCCTAGTTAACCGAGTTAGTGATAAAACTCTGGGCCAACTTGAAAAAGAAGGTATCTTTGTTTTCCCAGATTTAATAAAAGATGCTGAAGACATTACAAGAGAACAAATGATTATCAAAAGTAAGGATAATTATTATAAAACAAGTAATGTAATGGGTTTTCTTGGATATGGAGACGATCAACTAGTTATTGAATCAAGATTCAGCACTAACGAACAAGATTATTTTTTACAATATATGCTGGAAATAGTAATGGATTTTCCAAATATACTGGACCTAAATACAAGTGCCAACCAGGAAAATCAGCTATTCAACTTACTTGTCTTTCTGTTCCCGATCTACCTAAAATCAGCAATGAGAAAGGGTGTATTTAAGACATATATCAATAACAACTATAACGATTCGAACATCAAGGGAAAGATTGATATTCCACGCCACATCAAAGAGAATACGCCTTTTCTTGGCAAAGTCGCCTATAGCAAACGTGAGTTTTCATACGATAATTATTTAATGGAACTTATCCGTCATACCATTGAGTTTATAAAACATCAGGCCTATGGCAAGACTTTGATGAAAAAAGTTAAAAAAGAAGTTGATTCAATAGTTGATACAACTAAAAATTATTCTCCTCAAGAAAAAATCAAGATTATTCAGATAAATAAGAAAAAGCCAATCACACATGCTTTTTATCATGAGTATCGATCACTGCAACGACTCTGCATTATGATCTTACAACATGAAAAACATCAGATTGGCTCTGGTATGAAACAGGTCCATGGCATTCTCTTTGATGGCGCATGGCTATGGGAAGAATATGTCAACTCGCTTATCCAAGATAAGTTCTATCACCCAATGAATAAAGGCGGAAACGGCGCCCAGTGGCTATTCTCTACAAAAAATAGCAAGGTTGGCTTAATTTATCCAGATTTCATCAGTAAAGATACTGACAATCGAATCATCGCAGATGCTAAATACAAACCAATGCACAATATTGGAAATCGTGACTATTTGCAAGTCTTAGCTTATATGTTCAGATTTGATGCACACAAAGGTTATTTCTTGTATCCTGATCAGAATGGTGATGATTCATTACAGTTGAAGTTGAATCAAGGAGTGACGTATGAGAATGATGTCCAGCCTCATAGAGATATTATGGTAACGAAGTGTGGGTTAATAATACCTGACAATGCGACGTCTTATGAAGATTTTGTGATGAAGATGAAGAAAAAGGAGAAAAAGTTTGTTGTTAGAATGATGGGGTGAAATAGTTCAAAACATATCTAGCGAAATATATCATGAATTTAAGAAATAGATCATCAATTTAACGGTTAAATTTACCATTCATTATCAGGCAGAGTATCTTCGATATCTATTCCGTATTGTGTTTCAAACATTTGTTTTAAGTAACTATTTTGTGAATCTAAATATTTATTTTTCTCAATAAGAGAATCTTTTTCACTAGTTAAATAATTATATCTAGTAGTTGCATCTGAAGGAGAAATGACGGATGACATCGATGCAAATGTTAAATTCCTAATTTCCTCTGTAATATTTAAAATATTTATTTTATTTTCATCTATTTTTCTTTTGTTATCCCAATAAATATTTAGACGATCTGACTGTGTTGAAAGTTCATTTTTAATGGAGGGAACCTTTGTTCCATTGCGATATTGAACAAAATTGTTATTACTTAAAATATAAAATTCTGCTTCTGATTCTCGACATAATTCATCAATCATATTAATTCTCGGACCCATTCCATTAAAAATTAAATCATTTTTTTCATGAGAAGTCCCATCATCAGTAACAAATATAACTTTTTTTATTTTAGTATCTTTGGCTTTCTTTTTAATGTCTTCCCAAATCAAAAGATCACCATATTTTTGCTCATAATGTAATGAATCAAAATAGCGGCGTGCTTCACCTTTCTGTTCATCGTTAAATCCAGGAGCAAGCTTATATTTATATCTTTCTTTTCCTTTTTCCTGAATTTGATTAATTTCTTCTTGAGTTGGTTTTTCACCTATATAAGGATTAATCAATTCTACTAATTTATCAAATTTAGTAATATATAAAGATTGTAGTTTGTCTTTAGTTTCAGAACCAAATTCGTTAGTTAATTCATCTAGATATTTATTAGTTAAAGAAAGAACTCTCTTATGTTGTCCTTTTTCTAAAATAACTGCTAATTTTTTTATTTCCTGATTAATAGTTTGTTTTATTAATTTATTTTTTTGTAACTCTTCTATTTTTTTATTTTGTCAAATTTGATTCTATATTTATTAAAATTAAACTCGAGTGCAACTATATAAGGTACATATATATTAATATCTTTCAATGCTTTAAGATACTGACTACCATATTCATCAGGTAAACTAAGTATTGCGAGTAAGTAATTTGTATCTGGAACAATTAAAGTCTCTTCATCCTCTAAAAACTTTGATTCAAACTTATTAATCAAGAAGGGATAAAAATAACTCTTAAAATCTTTACTACACATTTGCATTCCTCATTATGTCTTTTGATATTGTTCACAGCTATTACAAGATTAATATATCATATCGTTATTATTTTTAGCATAATTATTTTCGTATCATGTTTATCACAATACTTTACATAATATATATTATCGAAAGTAACATATGCACGGCATTTGTCAACCCCTAATGCAACAGTTTAAGAAATCAATCGGGATAAATCCTCGATAAAGCTGATTATATCAGCTTTTTTATGTTTTAAAAAAATTTGTGGTCACCAAAAAAGCCTGCCTATTTTGATAGCCAAGTACATCTTTTGATGAAGCTTATTTTTACGTTATCCAACTTAACTGTAGTTTTTGATAGCTGAGATGTCGTTTAAAGGCACTCAGACGCGTTTTAAAGCCATGTAAAGCCATCGGACGAGTATTGATACTCAACAAGACTTTTTTGAGCTCTGAGGGCTTTACATGGCCGAAATTGGTTTTCTTTGGGAAATACTCTCTTAGTGTGCGATTAAAGTTCTCGTTGGTGCCTCTTTCATACGGCGAATAGGCATGGGCATAGTAGTACTTAATTTTGTGCCGGC
>NZ_JQBH01000004.1:7266-10586 GCF_001438695.1 Fructobacillus fructosus KCTC 3544 | reverse complement strand
CCACTATATTTTTGGCAAAACTCTTCAATGGCATCTGCTATATTATAAGCGTGCTTATTTTTTACAAGTAGTACTTCTGCGTATCGTGTTTTCCTTTCGACAAAAGTTAACAAAAGATGACTGGACTGCATTGATTCAACTCCGTCTAACTCCCAATGACCAAAAGTACTACGACGGTTAATGGCTTCTGGACGTTTTTCAATGGTGTGTCTTTGAATCACCGTTCGCTGATCTGATTTTGATTGATGAAGGCTCTGATAAGCTTTTTTACTTAAAGCACGCTTATATCGTTTTCCCTTTAATCTCAGGCTTTTATTTGAGAGTCCCTCGATTTGGTTTCGATTAATCCAATTGTAAATACTGTGAACGGATACCCCAAAGTTTCGACTACTGTGGACAATTTGTTCTGGTGACCACTTGTCCTCCAGAATTCTTTTTTTAATGATGGCCTTACGATGGTTTGATAATTTACGAGGACACAGCGCTAATTTGGAGTGTTTTTTATACTCGGCTAATTGGTGAGCTTCTAAAGCTCGATACATTCGTTTGGCATGGCAGCTGCTAAGAGACATGCCAAAGCGGCGTTTTTGGGTTGCTCGTTGAATCTCTCTTGTAATGGTGGAACGAGCAAAGCCTAGTCGGGTGGCAATTTGGGACAGCGTGTACCCTTCCCCAATCCATGTTTCGAGTTTGACACGATCCGTTAATGTTAAATGATGACAACTCATTGTAAAATCCTCTTGGTTTAGTAAGTTACCTTGACTATTTACATTCGGTAGACACCTTCTCATTATAAAGAAAATGATCATTCAGACAAACAAAAAGACGCCCGTAAAGGCGTCTTTCGGCAGTTTATTAAACATTGTGATAAAATAAACCTATCAAAACAAATCCACAAGCCCTGAATACTTTGAGCGGTTTTCAGCTTGATGGATGAAACAGAGCTATCACTAGCTGTATTTACATTATATAAAAGTCCAGCACTTTTATCAATGTATACCTCCAATAGCAGCTCTGTTTCATTCTGGTTTATGGTAGAAACGGAGTTTTTTTTATGAGTGAATACGCCTACAGCAATAAGCTTAAGTGTATCGTATCTATCGACTTTGCTTTATCACATATGGGTAAAAAACTATTAAAATACTCAGATAAAAACAAAGAATCACAAAACTTTCAGTGCCCTTTTCCCAATTGCCCAGCTCAGATGTCTATTAGAGGATGGCGCGTTATTGAAGAAGATCACCGTTTCCCCCAGCATCGTTCCTTTTCAATAATGGGACGAATACCTCATATATTCGGCTGCTCTGTAAAGGCGGGTCTTTACCAGTTACCCGATGAAGAGTCCAATGACTATAATTCACTTGATGAAAAAGATATACAAACTAAGTATATCTTACAAGGAATGAACTCTGTCAAAAGGGAAACTATAAAGCAAAAATCTAGAGTACACAGCCTAGAAAAAACCAAAAATCATTTAACACACGGTTTGTTGGCCATTGTTCAGATCATTCTCAATCCAGAAACTGATATGACTATCCCACAACCAATACGTTGGCGAAACCCAAAGAATCGCAAAGTACTTGGGATCACAAACGAACGTTCATTTAACGAAATGGTTGTCAACCTTTTTAAAAAACAGTATGGTGAGCTCGCTGAAAATACAATGAACATTTATTTTGGCTATGCAAAATTCTATCAAAAGGATGGATTTGTTTACGCTAAAATTAATACAGCCATTACAAGTTACCAGGGGTCTCCATTTGTAAACTGTAAACTAGTTTCTTTAGAAGAACTCAAGGAGGAAAGTAGGAAAAATGAAAATGCTCGAGAGCTAATGAAATTTATGGACAAAAACTCTAGTTTATCACGTGCAATCGCCATGGCCGGATACTTAACAAAAAGTTCTAACCAGAACAGCTGGGCTAATAAAGTATTTTTTGATTTTATCCCATATTCCGATAATCTTGCAAACTCGTTTGTTTTCTTGGGTGATAGTCAATATACTCTTGCAAAGCCATATTTTGAAAGGAATAAGAACTCTTTTTGACTTGTTCGTAAACAGTGGCAAACATAATAAGAGATTTCAATAAAGAGGCTTTGTATTCTTCCAGTTCTTCACCCTCTGTTAAAAACTGAAATGCCGGCACTCCTGCAATAATATTCGACACTAATTCTTGAATCCCATCAAGACACTCAAGTAGGTAAGTATCCCAAAAAATTGGCCACTCTTTTTCTGATAGGTCCACCTTCAAAAAGTCTTCTAGATACCTTAAACTGCCTAAATCATTAATGGTTACCAATTTTCGGTAAGCCTGTGTGTCCTTCAATTCCATGTAAATTTTCCTTCCTTGAGTAAGTAATATAGTGTTGAATTAAAGGGCTCCTCATCACTACTATCTAATTGCAAATGGCAGTAACAGAAAGGCTTTGTTGCAAATAAATGATGAAAATTTTGATATAAAAATTGTTGTGTATCCTCAGATAATAAATAAGCCTGATTAATTGTATCAGTTAATTCCAATTTCATATTTTCTGTATGTTCCGATAGTGGATTATTAGCTAGATAAAGTCCTGAGGAAAATTCCAGCAGGCATTCGGAATTTAAGCTTATTTCTTCAACTGGTCTCTCTCTTTTATCAATCGTCCACGTGAAACATTTTTCTGTATAAAGAATTTTCTTTCGATCTAAAAATTCCTTTATCTTATCTTTCTTGGGTAACAAATGATTGGACAATACCAATGCTTTTTTTAAATCGAAGGTCCACTCTGGTTTTTCATTTGAAGAAAGTCGAATAATGGACAGTATCTTCTTAGAAAGATATTGTCCCTTTGAATTTGTAAGAATACATTGTCTAATTTTTTCTTTCATTTCAGTCCCCTTCTTTCTACTACTATGTTTTTTTTACGATATTTTACGCATTACCACCCTTTTTCAATAAAAAACCGCCACATTTTCGAATCTTCCCGTAATTGCAATTATAAGTATAAGTGTAAATATGAGTATAATTATGTTTGCACTTGTAATTGTAATTACAATTGGTATAATAAAGATAGTTCAGAAAAGGAAAAAAGGAGCTGTTTGCATGAAGAAAATTGGTTTTATTGCTGAAAAAGGCGGAGCTGGTAAAACGACCCAAACCTACAATTTCGGGGCATATTTAGCTAAGCAAGGCAAGAAAGTTTTACTAATCGATTTAGATCATCAACTATCCTTGAGTCGAGAAGTATTTGGGATTCGGGAAGATGATTATTCAAGTCATAACTTATTCCACGACCAACCGGTTAAGGTTTATCAAGTAAAGGAAAATATGGATTTAATC
>NZ_JQBH01000004.1:3317-7052 GCF_001438695.1 Fructobacillus fructosus KCTC 3544 | reverse complement strand
TCTCTCAGATATTCCAATGCCTGCTCTTGTTTTGAATTATTGGTTTGATGACCATGGATCAGAAATTAATATTGATCAATATGATTACATTCTTTTTGATACCCATCCTGATTTTGGCATCATCAATCGGAATGTTGTTGTCGCTGCAGATGCGGTGATCAGTCCACTTGAACCCAACATTTTTGGTTGGGCCGCAAAAGCGCGTATACAGGCCAGAGTTGATGCCTTATTGGGGCAACTAATCAATCCTAGTACCCGACAACCTTTTATTGACACCCCACTCTATTTCATCAATAACAAGGTGGAGCACAATACACGCGAATCGCAAGACTTGATTGAGCAAACGAAGGATGATGAACAGGTCATTGCAACGATTCCAAATAAACAGCTCTTTAAAGCAACGATACGACAAAACAAACCAATCGTGACGATGCAGGAAGATGCTAAAATTTACAATGCAAATCGACAGTTTTTCCAGAAACTGGATAGCGCTTATGCAAACATGAAGCAAAAAGTTGATGAATTAAAATAAGGAGAAACAATTATGGCAATTAGAGGTGAAGCACCAAAACGTTCAGAACTAACGAAGCAGGAGTTTGCAGATATGCTTGAAAAGAAGGAAATAGCAGAAAAACAGCAAGCCCCCTCACCTTCTCTGACTAAAATGAGGGAGACAAAAAAGCAATATGTCATCATGATGAAACCTTCGATTCATGATGCCGGTGTTAAAAAAGCAAAAGCAATGGGCCTAAGCTTTTCGGCCTGGTTGGAATACGTTGTAAGCAATGATCTAAATAACTAAGCCCATTGCCGTTGTAACTAAACTATCATTATAATTATACTTATACTTACAACTGTAAATATAAGTATAATTAGGAGGAAAATATGTATTATTACCGTCAAGAAAATAATGATGATGGCGCTGTCCTAATGGGCTGGGTCATCGCTATTGGCTTGTTAGTCTGCACCTTGGGGTTGTTTCTTGCTTGGCTGCTTCTGAAATGGGCGACGAAGCTATCGATTAAGTACTTTAAATGGGCCAATCAAGATCCTAAATGGTTAGCCGAAACAAAGGCCCAATACTACGGCTATTAATAAATAGCGAAAGGATCTAAAACTTGGCGGCTCCTTTTTCAGTGCAAACAAAAAAAGGGGACAGCCCCCCCCTTCTTGGCAATCAAGCAATGGTTGAATAACAGGTGTGGTAAATATGACAAAGAGAAGTGATTGAACAATAATTGTATCGAGTAAATCGAAAAAAGCAACGAATTGATAAATTAAAAACCTGTTGTTCGACAGTGGTGTGAAAATTCAATCAAAAAAATCCCCACCATTGCTTAGTTGCCTAGTTATTATAACCAAAATCTTCTGAAAATAAAACGACTGATGATGAAAGTCGTCCACTCAACACTAATTTCATTAAATTTTAATTTTCAAATAATGCTAACTTACTAGCCTAACTTATATAGTCTACTTCAAGGAAAGCAGACTATTAGATAAACTTTAGATGAATGATCGAACAATTTGACAAAAAGGAGACGATCTCATGAGTATGACCAAACACCTTGTTTTCGCTGGTGCGACAGCAGCCCTCTTAGCCACAGCAGGCATGACGGGAAGTAACCAAGCAAATGCCGATCAGATTGATCAGACAGATGCAACGCAAATTTATACAGTAAAAGCCGGCGATACGCTTAGTCAAATCGCAGAGCAATATAATACAGATGCTCAAACACTTGCTAATAATAGTGGTATTCAAAATATTAACTTAATTTTTGTTGGTGATAAGATTAAGTTTTCAGCGGATAAGCAAACGATTGAATCAGTGACGACAACGGATGGGCAAGTTAAGACAGCCACGAGCCCTGCCCCTCAACCAGCTTCCACAACAGAAAGCACTGCATCACAGCCGGTGCTTACTGAAACCGCTCAAACGCCTCAAAATGCACCACAAACCAATACAGCAGTTGCTTCTGTAGCAGAACCGCAACAGTCGTCCGCCATCCAGCCTAAAGTCAATGTAACATCACAAAGCACGACGACTTCATCGGCTAAAGAGTACATTGCTAATCGTGAATCTGGTGGCTCCTATACTGCTCAAAATGGTCGCTATATTGGGAAATATCAGTTAGATGCTAGTTACCTAAAGGGTGATTACTCAGCGGCCAATCAAGAGCGAGTAGCTGATCAATATGTCGCTGCTCGTTATGGTTCTTGGGAAAATGCCGCTAACCACAGTAAGCAATATGGCTGGTACTAATGAAACCAGAAAAACGCCAGCAATGGCGTTTTTTATTTTGACTGATTGTAGCCCTCAAAAAAAACATTAAACTGAGAATAGAACTCGCATTATACAATTCTTCTAAACAAAAAAGACCCGACTATTGGGTCTTTTTCCGTTTATAAACATAAATGAATTTTCGGGTCTCATTGCTAGTTCTTCTTCATTAACCCAGTGTAATGCTTAAATGCGTTGACCAGTTACTGGGTCAATGGCATACAACCAAATGGGCTCTGGCAGTAAAGCTCCCCTAGGTACCCCACGAATTGGTAGTGGAAATCGTTGATTAATTTGTCGAATAAGGGAGGTATCATCCTTTCCCCTAAACAAAATATCGCCTGTGGAAGCCCCCACCGCAATGTATTCGATATGATTTGTCATCACATCACCCCCCCAGTTCACTTCTAGATATAATACAACAAATAAATCTGCTAATAACTGCTAATCATCTTTTTACCCTTCTATCATCTTTATTTTTCTCTTCTAGTGTATCTTCCATTAACTGAATGACTGTCTCCATTGAGTTAATCTTATTACGCCACCAAAACAGAAATAGAAAGAGAGAAAAAGTGAGCAGAATAAGTAGAAAAAGGAAAGTTACGACCGAAAATTTCAACTGCTCCGGCGTCAAGTTTTTTAGAAAACTTTTTGAAATAAAGACAAATGTAATCAAAGCGACGATAGATAACAGTTTAAAAACTTTAGTAACCAGCTCATAACCATCTTTAGAAGTTTGATATTTACTTTTTTGCAGACGAATCTGACTGTCTAAATGATTGTAACTTTCTTTATCAAATCGGCTTTTCAAGATGTCAATACGTGCGATCGCTCGTTTATTAGGGTCAAGTGCATATTGAAATGTATTTGCTGAATCATTTGCCATGAGCAAAAACTCCCTATTGCTAATTATACAGAATTTTCTAGACTCCCGTTTATGAACTTAAACGAGCTTTCGGCGTTTCATAGCCAGGAACATAGCTCCAGTACCCGCTGCTAATACAGCAGCGGCAGTAACACCGTCACCTGTATTCCTTGTTGCCTTTCCCGTTTCGGGGAGTGTAGGTGCTGCGGTCTGAACAACACTCACAGGTGCTTGTGGAGTTGCAACGGCTGGTTGTGCTTGGGCTGGCTTGGCCTGTACAAGTTGTTGAGGGTGATTTGTCGTGTAATTATTCGTTGTGTATGAATAATTGTTTGTCGTGTTGTTGATGATTGAAGGCTGGGGAGTCTGATCAATTTCGATGACCGCCTTATGATAGGAAACAGCTGGTGTTTCATGTTTTGGCATGTCATACAAATGGTAGGAAACTTTAACAGCATCCGGCTTCTTTGGTTCGTCAACAAGCGTTAAGGTTGGCTTCTTGGGCAGTGTTTGAACCGGTATGGTAGTGGCACTATACGCCCAAGTCGTGTTGTTACTATCTTTTGCACCTGAATCTGTGCGATAGTTAATC
>NZ_JQBH01000004.1:0-3045 GCF_001438695.1 Fructobacillus fructosus KCTC 3544 | reverse complement strand
ATACCAAGCGTTCAAGGAACCAAGTGAAATAAGAGCATCTTTACCAAGCTTGATTGGCTGCCCATCTTGTCCATATAAAACACGGACTTCTTTAACAGTTCGTTGACGGTCTTGGCCAATCTGTGAATCGATATACCAAACATTCATTGTTGGGTCACTCGGAATACCCAAGTTTTCCTTGAAATCCGAAGTGTTGGTAAAAGTCTTCTGAATTTTTGTGATTGGTTGTGATTGGTAGGAAGAATTGGACAAGTCTGTATAGTCAACGGTGATACTTTGTCCCGGTTCCAACCAAGCCGAATACCATTGAACTGGTTGTCCGGCCGTATTCTTTGAGTTGGCAAAGAAAGAATCCGTATTAACAATTGGTGAATCGCTGACTGAAGGATGACTCCAATCTTGATCCCACTTAACGCCAGGAGCAGTGATGGTTACTTTTGCGTGGCTTTCTGCCTGCAAGGTAAGCTCTTGGGATAGGACTTCTTTGGCATATCCGTTCTGGTTAGTCTTACTTTGCAAGTCAGCAAGAATCCGGTTGTATTCGGCCATGTCGGAATCAAACTTGGCCTTTGCGGCGGCGTTTGCTGCATCAGCTGCGGATTTTGCACGATTGTAGGCATCATTCAATGCCTTTTGCTTGTTCATGGCATCGGTAAGACTAGTAACTTGATTAGCATTGTCCTTGTTAATGTCGTCAAACGATTGGCTTTGTTTGTTTTTTTCTTGAGTGACATCAACACCAGCATCTTTGGCTGACTTCGCCGCATCCTGAACCGTCTGATTGGACTTTTCGGCATTGGCAACATTGACCTTGTATTGTTTCGTTTCTGATGTCGCCGCATTTAAAGCTTCTGTCTGCTTGTTGTAGTCATCGTTCACCTTTTTAATCAGGTCATCTTTATCGGATAACTTCCCATTCAAGGTTTGGGTTGGGTCTTGGTTGACCTTTACCCCTTCGTTCTTAGCATCCGTGACGGCTTGATTGAGTTGCGTATCATCAACCGAAACTTTCGTTACGTTGCCAGAAGTTTTTTCAGTAATTTTCGGCGTAGTCTCTGCACTGGAAGACGTTTGCGCATTCGATGTTCCGACTGAGCCACTGACTGTTGAAACTTGGGTAGTGGTTGTATCAGCATTTTTTGGTGTGCTTGAGGTTGCTGGTTGGGCCTGGTTTTGGGATTGAGTAGTCGTCGTGGGTGCAACTTCATCAGCGGATGCTGATTGTGACAACGCCACTCCTCCAGACAAAAGTGTCGCCGCTGCAAGAGAAGCATATAACCAGCGCTTCCCAGACTTATACATCTTAAAATGTTCTTTAACGTTCATTGTTTGAGTAGGCATAAATTTTCTCCTTTGATTTAAATACCTAAATAATTAAAGTGATTCGTTAGTGGCAGTAATTGAAGCTGTTAAGCCGCTTTTAGTTTTTTTGTTACCATCAGCTTTCGAAATCATTTTTGACTGTTGACTTTGATAGATGCTAGCAATCAGTTCATCACGGTATGGCAATGATGAACTAACAAACTCGACTGATTGACTTGGGTATTTGTCGGTGTCTATAGCAATACCGAGATCGGACATGATGACGTGCTTTTCAAACAGGCTAAGCCTTTTCCACATTTTTTTAAGTGTCAGTGGATCAATTTCGCCAGTAACGGTCAATTGATTGGGATTGAGACTTGAATCCAACCATTCTGGTAACAAACAAAGAACGACTGGTTGCAGACCTTTGTCAGAGTTGCTATCAGAGTGCTTGAACCAAAGGATTTTCAAAATCGACTGGTTGCCTGGGTTCTGTCTCTTGTCGATGAGTAGGAATTTCTGCCAGATGAAACGGAATAATACAAAACTGAAAGTGTATACCAAAAAAAAGCTGAAAGATTGCCATCCTGTCGATTCAGTTTTAGCAATCACAGTCAGAAAGGCGAAAAACATAAAAAGGTACAAAAGAAAATAAGCGACTACTTTTCCTATCCATAAGATTGAAAAGCCGATAATAAAACCAGTCAAACGTAGCCAATCAAGGGGTTTAAAAAATGAAAGGTAGTGTTTAAACCTGCCCCACGAGCGGCCCTCTTTTAGTTGGACGTTTTCCCATAATGAGTCTTCCCACTCGTGATTGGTCGTTGAGAAATAACGCATCAGTTCAATCTTTTGATGAATAGATTGAGCAACAAATTCGTTATGACTGGCCAAATCAATCGAGTTGTGACTAACAATTTGAACATCGGCTGATGTTGACTGTTGATTTTCCATAAAATCTCCTCTCTTAACTAATACCCAGATAGCGATTTAACGTTTGGTTGTAACCTGGGTTTGCCTTGGCTACGGCCACCGCTTCATCACGACTGGATTGTTGATTTAGCAGCTGTCCGACTCGGAAAACTCGATAACTGTCATCACCGAGTTTGTTATCTGCAAAACTTTGGCGGTAAATATCCAAGCTATTCCGCTTTAACGAATCATCTAAGGCTTGATAAGGTCTGTCTACTTGCTGGTTACTACTCGCTGAAGTTTCATTGCTTTGCTGTTGATTGTTTTGAACCACCTCCTTTGGGGTTGAGCTTGATTGGCTAGCTGAGGCCTTCAGTTCAGCATTCTTTGAATCAATTTGCTTCTGCAAACGGGCATTATTGGATTGTGAGTCTGAGTAAGCCTTGACCCCAAAGCCACCAGCAGAAATCAATGCTAAAGCAACTATTGAGGCGCCAACAATTTTTGGCGCTTTGCCCTTTGATTTCTTGTTAGTCGCTGCTTGAATTTCCACCTGTGATTTTTGCCATTCAAGGAAATCTTTAAAGGTAAAGGCAGTATCCGATGACTTGGAAAGTGCAGAGAGTTGCTCAGGTGAAACTTGATTAGCTTTCAAAGAACGATTTTCGCCCTGAAGAGCGGCTTCATTATTTTTCATTTGAGTGATTGATACTAAAGCATCGGCCAATTGCTCATCTTTTTCTTGAAGTTCCTGGCGCAAATTAGCTGATTTCCCCTTCTCGATTTCAACAGCACGTAGCGCAATCTCACGCTTCTGAGCTTCAACATGAA
>NZ_JQBH01000039.1 GCF_001438695.1 Fructobacillus fructosus KCTC 3544 | reverse complement strand
TCACTAACAGATAATTGAGGAATAAATTCATTTATTTCATCAATTGCATCACGAAGCGCAATCGCTGCAGATTGTGCTTTTTTTAATGATTTTGAAAACTCATCATAGTTATCAATAGTTGCGTTCATAATAAATTCTTTGTTAAATGGTTGGTTAGTCATATTTTTTCTCCTTTACGCTGTCCGGTCTTGATCCATCAACATCTTAGTAGCAGTTGCTGGTTCCCAGTTATCAATGAATTCAATAACCATGTCGTAGTCCTTTGACTTGATGCGTGAACGGTTACCTGCTCCAGTTACTTCCTTAATCTGGCGGTTCAAGTCCTTAAACAATGG
>NZ_JQBH01000038.1 GCF_001438695.1 Fructobacillus fructosus KCTC 3544 | reverse complement strand
GATTAAACCAATCATTGAAAAAGAGCTAAAAGAAGCAAAAGAAAAAGCTTCAAGAGATATAGAGGCTAATGCTGAAACTCTTCGTCAACAAGAAAATCAGCGTCATAATGTTGCTCTGCAGGAAATTGATGCAAATTTGCTCGTTAAGAAGAAGCAATCAGACCAAGATCTTAGTTCCGAATTCGATAGAAAAGAATTTGATCGCATTGATCAGTCGCAACGAAAATTTGAAGTTGAATTCAACCAACAAAAGGCAGAACAACTTCAATCAGCTTCAAGTCAGCTCTTAACTGAACTCAAGGTATTTGCAGAATCATTACAGCAAGCATCCAATGAATTCATGACTGAATTAATTAATACCCAAAATGATTTCTTAGCAAAGTATGAA
>NZ_JQBH01000037.1 GCF_001438695.1 Fructobacillus fructosus KCTC 3544 | reverse complement strand
TTGACCCCATGACAGCTTCAAAAATGTTGGCTGCTTATAACAAGGCAACTGGACGAAATAATACAAACACAGGAACGTTCTCATCACTTGCTATGCAGAATGTATCGCTTGAGGAGTTTCAAGATGTGTTGAATTACATGGTGGCTACTTTCTCAAATATTGAGTACATCACTGTTAAATCGCTAGTAAGCAGGTTTGAAGAGCATTTAGACAGCGCTAAGGAACGTGGCTTTGTTGACGGGAAAATACCTGAGAAGAAGGTCAAGCCTAAACCAGGACAAAAGAAAGAGCCACCACTGGCTAAGAACGAAGTTCCTGCAAGCAGTGAACCAGTAGACATGCAGTCTGTTAAAGACATGTTGAAGGGCATTAAGACAAGCGGATAGGAGA
>NZ_JQBH01000036.1 GCF_001438695.1 Fructobacillus fructosus KCTC 3544 | reverse complement strand
TTGACGATGACTGGGAGCAGTTGTCAGTTGATAAGATAGACGGTGGTTTCATGATTATGTACGGGCGCTTTTCTGACTACTACAGGGAGCTGGAGGCCCAAGGATTAGTGAATCGTGATGGTTTGAATTTTAACAGGGAGGATTAGATGGCGGAAACAATCAAGATTGAGTTTGACATCAAGCCACAGCAACAAGAGCGGCCTCGTATTGGTATAAAGAGTGAATATAACCGCTCGAAGACATACACGAGGCGGAAACCCTTCTTGTATGATCCGAAAAAGACAGTCGAATATAAAAAGCAGTTGGCTTACCTTGCCAATCTTGAGAAAAGTGTAAATTACTTCGAACCATTGAGTGGCGCGTTGGCATTGACTGTGACATTCTATGTTCTTCCACCTAAGTCACTAAGTAAGGTTAAGCACAAAATGGTTACTAACGGCGAGTTGTTGCCCTTTAAGAAGCCAGACCTTAGCAACTACATTAAGAGTACCGAGGACGCCTTAAACGG
>NZ_JQBH01000035.1 GCF_001438695.1 Fructobacillus fructosus KCTC 3544 | reverse complement strand
ACTCAGTCCTTCATATTTTTCCGACCAATCATCAGCGGCTTGTGAAGCGCTTGAAGCATTTCCAACCGTTTTAGCAGCATCTTCATAGCCCTTATGAAGTTCGTAGTGCAATAGCTTAATTTCGTTTTCCCAGGTAAGGGTGCTTTTATCTCCCGGTACAATGGAACCCTCACTCATGATTCGACTACCATTAGTGTTATTTGAAAAGCCAGACCACTGCATGATTCCAGCTACACCACCCTCGGTGTTTTCTTTAGCGGGGTCAATGCCACTTTCCTTTTTGGCAACAGCCACTGCACCCGCAGCACCAGCGCCAGAGAAGCCTTCCTGGTTGACAAAATAGTCAAAGAGATCTTTCGCTCTTTTTGTTTGATCAGCATTTGTTGATGAGCTGGTTGTTGTTTCAGATGAACTACAGTCGCTATCATCATCACTGGCAGCGATTAAAAGACCAATGAAGAGCAGAGCCGCAATAAATATCACGACTGCACCCCAGAAAAAGGGGTTAGTTA
>NZ_JQBH01000034.1:481-885 GCF_001438695.1 Fructobacillus fructosus KCTC 3544 | reverse complement strand
CAACTATGGTGAGGCATTTAAGGATTTGTTTGGTGTTCGTCCCTCTGAATCAGTTAGTTTACCAAGCGAAGAGGAATGGCGGACCAAGTATACGGAAGGCGAGAAGATTCAAGTTATTGCGGAAACTCGTGAAAATGAAATGGATTCTCCAGCAGTTCATGAAGATGAAGCCCAAACTGATGCTTCACAGCCAGCCGTATCATCTGACACAATCCAGGATTCAGTAGATAACAACGTGCAGGGTTCTCTAGAAATTGAATCTAAAGCACCAGTTCAAACTTTGTTAACGGACAACCAAGAAGAGCCAACGAATCAAAGTTCAAGTTTGAATTTATCAAGTGAGCATTATGCCTCTGATTTTTCTAGACCAGCTCAAATCAGTAATGGGCTGGACTCGGTATTTA
>NZ_JQBH01000034.1:0-239 GCF_001438695.1 Fructobacillus fructosus KCTC 3544 | reverse complement strand
TTACAGAACATTCCAAGTGTTTCTGAAAGTAATGAACAATATGTTCTTTCACAATTGGATCAAAAGAAGAAAGAATTTAATGAAAGCCGTTTGAGAGCTCAACAAACTCTTAATCTTTCAGCTCAACAAAAAATGGGCGACAAGATTAGTGAAATCAAGCGTGAATTATCTGATAAATTTGCGAAATTTGACTTGTCACATAATGCTCGTGAACGCGCTGAAATGGTGATTAAACCAAT
>NZ_JQBH01000033.1 GCF_001438695.1 Fructobacillus fructosus KCTC 3544 | reverse complement strand
TTTTTTTATTTTGGATATAATAGTAGCAAGCTACTCGGGCTGTACGCAGTGGGATAGCGGACATGACGGGGAAAACGCAGACGTGTGCCCGTCTTTTTTTGTGCCAAAAAAGCCTAAAAATGTTGACACACTTATATAATCATGATATTATATAAGTATAGAGAAAGGAGGTAAAAGATGAGTAAAAAAAGGAAACAAAAAAAGCATTTGCTAATATGGCTTACCGGCGCAACGGTTATCCTAAACTTCGCAAATACTTTGATTGACTTTATTAATAAGATTCTACATCTTAAATAGTCAAGAGCCCGTAAGGGCTTTTTCCTATACACTTATCTTAACATGAATATGAAAAAAACTACAAAAATTTGGTTAACATTATTCGTAATGGCTCTTTTAACTTTAGTAATGAAAATAGTAATGGTGGTAATGTAAATGGCAGATAGGAAAATGGGTCGCCCTACAGTGTATGAAAGTTCAACGACAGCACAAAATGAAGCAAACAAGCGCTGGGCTGAAAAGAACAAGGAACATAAAAAGTATCTAAATTATCGTTCAACGTCACGATCATTCATTCGCAAGTTAGCAACAGAAGAAGACTTAAAAGAGTTGGCTTTCTTAATAGAAGAAAGGAGTAAAAAAAATGGCAAAAAAGGATAGTAAACAAATAGCTTGGGAAGTTTTTAAAGAAATTGAACCGTTATGGAAGAAGCAACCAAACACTATTTATGCGATCCGTGTCGTAATGCCAGAGTTTAAGCATGACATCAATGTCTTTTTTGAATGGAACAAGATTGGGCGGGCCACTATTTCTCGTGAAGTAGCATCGTATGATCCAGGAAACGTTGACGCAGTCATGGATGCTGTTGAAGTTTTGAAGACAAAATATAATTTAAAAGTAAATCTATATAAATAAGGAAGGTTTATTTTAAAACATACACCAGGGTTAAATTAGCCGTTCTCAATTATTGTAAAGTATCAATCTTTAATATTTAGACCAAATTAAGACCAAAACGTATAAAACTACTGGTATTAAAGCAACGATTAACGTGGTTACCACCTTTTCGGCCATTTTCTAGGATTCCT
>NZ_JQBH01000032.1 GCF_001438695.1 Fructobacillus fructosus KCTC 3544 | reverse complement strand
TGTCACACAAACTGCTCATTTCACACGTGAAGTGACGGTTGATAAGGTAACTGGTAAAGAAATTTCAGCTACTGATTGGCAATCAACGGATGCGACTTTTACTGCCGTAGCATTGCCAGAAGTGAATGGCTGGATTGCACCAAAAAAGACAGTTGACGGTGAAACTGTGTCGGCAACTACTGGTGATCAAACTGAAACAGTTCAGTACAAGAGTACGACAGATCTTTATTACGAAGTGACAATGTATGACGTTGATGATAACGATAAAATTCTTTATCACGACAAACTGTTGGGAACATATTTAAATCCAAAGGCCCTGGATGGTTTCGGTGCGTTCGTTGACAATGCTGAGAATGCTGGTGCCGCTTTGGAAGCATCCGGTTATGAATATGAAGCCGATAAGCATGTCTTCTCAGATTCAACCGAAGTGGTTAACGGACGGACCGTTGATTCGCAAATTAATAAGTCATACTTCCATCACAAGATGCAAACTGTAACGCCGGAAAACCCTGAGAATGGCGTGGAAACTTCAAAGACGGTTACCCGTACCATTAACTACGTTGATGCGAAGGGAAAGACCGTTGCACCATGCGTGACGCAGACAGCTCATTTCACTCGTAATGTGACGATTGATGCTGTAACAAAGGCTGAAAAGTCAGCTACTGCTTGGCAATCAACGGACGCTAACTTTGAAGCAGTCACGAGTCCAACTCTTGAAGACCGCATTACTAAGCAGACGACAGTTGCTGCAGAAACGGTCGATGCTAACACGGATAACCAAACGGTTACGGTAATCTACGATAATCCTGCTCTGTATATCGAACGGCGGGCAATCGTTGATTTGGATACGAATACCGTTTTGATGGACCTTTCTCACCGTAGTGATGACTCAGCTGAAAGTTCTTACCACTTCGTTGATGAAGTAGAAAACACCGCTGCTTCTATACTTGAAGATAAGTACGTTGAAGCCTACAAGAACAGCTCCAAGACAATCTCTTATGTTGATGGCAAGGCTGTTAGCTATGATGACCAAACGATTTACGTTCACCATGCAACTGAAGTGGTAACGCCTGAAAAGTCTAAGGATGGGGTGGAAACTTCAAAGACGGTTACTCGTACGGTTAACTTCGTGGATA
>NZ_JQBH01000031.1 GCF_001438695.1 Fructobacillus fructosus KCTC 3544 | reverse complement strand
TGCTCGTATGCTGATAAAATGGACAGATTTTATGCATCGTCCACTGTATAATTATCCCAAGACTAAAAAGGAAATCAGCACATGACTAAAAGGCCACGTTACTCACAGGAATTCAAAGATGCCATTGTTGCCCTCTATCAAGAAGGTCGTTCCTCTCTGTCACTTTCAATTGAATACGGTATGGCCTCCACTACCGTTATTAAATGGGTTCATGGCAGCCAAAAACAAATAATTGCTGGCGAAACTTATACGACAGATGAAATGAAAAAGATGAAGAAGGAAAATGATCGTTTAAAAGAGGAAAATGATATTTTAAAACGAGCGGCGGTATTACTGGCAAAAAATTAAAACGTGATACCGCCCTTCCCATCATTCAAGCTAATGTCGATGCCGGCCATCGTATTACGATCGTACTCCGTGCTTTAAGTATTTCACGGAGTACTTTTTATAATTGGCTGCACCACGTTCCAAGTAAACGAGAACAAGAGAATCAGTGGATTCAAGCAAGGGCCAAAGAAATTTGGTTATCCAGTGATCGTGTCTATGGCTATCAACGAATAAAAATCGCCCTACACCGACAAAAAATTGATGTCGGTGTAAGGCGATTATGGCGTTTATTAAAAGAGGCAAACTGTCAATCAGTGATGACCAAAAAATATCGTAAGCCAGTCACTGAAGTTCTTTACGCACAACGCCCGAACCTGGTTAAACGACTTGATGACCAGTCTGGTGTTTGGTCGGCAGATGTCACTTATATCCGAGCTCCGAGTGGTCAGTATATATATTTGGGAACAGTCTATGATCCAGAAAATCGAAAAGTACTAGCTCATAAACTGAGCTCAATCAGAGATGGACGCTTTGTCTCCGACATTTTGGTTGAAGCATTGAAGCGACACCAAAAGCCGGCCTACTTACATACTGATATGGGAAGTGAATATACAAGTAGTGTATTTGAAAATCTATTGGCGACCAATCATATCCGTCATTCATATTCCAAGAAGGGTCACCCCTATGATAATGCGAGAATTGAAGCCTTTCATTCAATTTTAAAAAGAGAACTTATTTATCCGAACCAGTTTAAGAGTAAATTTGAGCTGGTTACGCGAATATCACGCTATATCCATCGATATAATCATGAACGGATTCATACCTATGAATCGAACCTAGTGATGTAAAAAAAGTGTCTAACTTATTGACATACGAGCA
>NZ_JQBH01000030.1 GCF_001438695.1 Fructobacillus fructosus KCTC 3544 | reverse complement strand
TTCGTCCAGTTGCCTTGTTATAAGCAGCCAACATTTTTGAAGCTGTCATGGGGTCAAGAACACTCTCGTCCCTATCTGTATATACTGATTTATTAGGTGATTTATTAAGTAATCTATTATCTGTGCCGATTTCGGACATAGGGTATGTCCGTTTTCTGCTAGGGGGTATGTCCGAATTCGGAGTAGGGGTATGTCCGTTTTCGGAGGTACCTCCGTTTTCTGCCATACCATTTAAATCATGATAGTGTGGTTCAACTATCTCCAGGTATCGTTTTTCAATACGATTAGTCCCATCAACGTATTTTGGCGTGCTTTTTAGCAATCCCTTTTGATACAAGTCACTCAATGCATGTTGAACTGTGCTTGCCGATTTATGATATTTTTTTGCTAAAAAACTGTTACTTGGGAAAGCTTGATTACCTGTATTAGAAACCGTGTAAATGAATCCAAGTAGCCTTACTTGAAAGTCGCTAACGTTGTCTAACTCATCAACCCACGCCGGTATCTGTGAGAAAAACCTAGTATTTGCCATCTTCCCTCCTTTCTCTTTCAACAAGATCATCTAGCGACATCTCAAAGTAGTCTGCAATGTCAATCAAGACGTCAAAGCTAGGCTTAGAATAGCCCTGCTCTAGGTTGACAATCGTTCCTGCTGAAATGCCAATGCTTCTTGCCATTTGTCGCTGTGTGACCCCTTCTTTTACTCGCAGGCCATTAAGCCGCTTTCCGAATGAATACATAGCTATACCAATTATTTAAAATGGCAGGTCGTCATCTGAAACATCAATTTCGCCATTGTTACTTGAAAATGGATTAGCAGCACTTTGCTGTTGCTGACGTTGTTGAGTATTGCTTGATTCATTTTGTTGACGGCGGTGTTCTGATTCCGCTTTACTCTCCAGCAGCGAGAAGTTATCGACTGCCACTTCCGTTACATAGACACGTTGGCCCGCATTGTTTTCATAGTTACGTGTCTGCAACCGTCCTTCAATGGCCACAAGCGCCCCCTTACCAGTAAAGTTGGCAAAGTTTTCGGCGGCCTTACGCCAAATAACTGCGTTGATAAAATCGCTCTCACGGTCTCCATTGGCGTTGGTAAAGTTCCGGTTCACGGCAAGTGTGAAAGACCCAACTGCCACCCCAGACTGCGTGTATCGTAGCTCCACATCTTTCGTTAATCGTCCAGTTAATACAACTCGGTTAATCATGCCGTTTGCTCCTTCTCTTTCT
>NZ_JQBH01000003.1:69540-107349 GCF_001438695.1 Fructobacillus fructosus KCTC 3544 | reverse complement strand
TCCAGGATGGCCCATCAGAGGATAGTCGACTTCGGTCGGCTTTTTTTGTGGGTAAAAAACGCTTGTCAAAGTCTTCTTTCTAGCATACAATAAAGGTATCAACTCATCATAAGTAGGTCATTTCAGAAAGACAGCGGTTGTTGCAAGCTGTTAGACCGAAACTCCAATGAGTCACGAGTAGCGGGTAATGCCGCTCGGTTTCCACCGTTATCGGGTAATGAGTGCTGCATTTTGCAGAAACTGGGTGGTACCACGGATTGCGTCTTTTTCGTCCCTGACTTTTGTCGGATGAAAAGGCGCTTTTTGTATAGGAGGAGATGTTTCAATGTTGGATTTAAAGTATTTACGCAAAAATAAGGAAGAGGCAGCTAAAAAGCTTGCTGATCGTGGTGTTGAGCCGGGGACCCTTGAAGCGTTGTTGGCAAAAGATGAGAATCGTCGTGCTTTGATTGCTAAAGTGGAAGAAATGAAAGCTAAGCGTAACGAAGCTTCAGATAAGATTGCCTTTGCTAAACGTCAAAAAGAAGATGCTTCAGATGCCATTGCAGAAATGCAAGCTGTGGCAAAAGAAATCAAAGAAATTGACCAGACCTTGGCTGACTTAGATGCTGAAGTGAAGGAAGAAGCAGCTCACTTACCAAACATCGCAGAAGCCGATGTTCCCGTTGGACCTGATGAGGATAGTAATGTTGAGGTTCGAAAGTGGGCGCCAAAGGATTACGAGGGGCGTCCCCATGCCTTAGAAGAGGCACCAAAGTGGTTGAAGCCTCACTATGAAATTGGTGAAGACCTGGGAATTTTGGACTTCGAGCGTGGTGCCAAGGTTTCTGGCGCGCGTTTCCTCTACTACGTGGGTGATGGTGCTCGCTTAGAGCGTGCTGTGTATAACTTCATGTTGGATGAACACCGCAAGGAAGGCTACACTGAAATGGTTACGCCAATCGTGGTGAATGATTCCGCCATGTATGGAACGGGTCAGTATCCAAAGTTCAAAGACGATGCTTACCGTGTGCAAGATCTTGATCAGACCTACATTCCAACGGCTGAGGTGCCATTGACGAACTACTATTCTGGTGAGACTTTGCCAGCAGAAGATCTACCAATTTCATTTACGGCGCTGTCACCATCCTTCCGTAAGGAAGCCGGTGCCGCTGGTCGTGATACTCGTGGCTTGATTCGTTTGCACCAGTTTAACAAAGTCGAAATGGTGAAATTCGCCAAGCCAGAAGATTCCGATAACCAGTTGGAAATCATGACGAAGAATGCTGAAAACATTTTGCAAAAGCTGGGACTGCCATACCATGTCATCACTTTGTCGACGGGGGACATGGGCTTCTCTGCTGCTAAGACACACGATGTTGAAGTTTGGATTCCAGCTCAGAATATGTATCGTGAAATTTCATCTGTTTCCAATACCCGCGACTTTCAAGCTCGCCGGATGCACATCACCTACCGTAATGAGGATGGCAAACTTGAATTGGTTCACACGTTGAATGGTTCTGGACTGGCAGTTGGTCGTACGGTGGCAGCTATTTTGGAAAACTACCAAAATGAAGATGGTTCTGTAACGGTACCTGAAGTGCTGCGCCCTTACTTGGGTGGACAAGAGAAATTAAACAAGACGCCCCATCATTAATTCTTAATTAAAAAGTCCTAAAAAGCGCCAGGTCCTGCCTGTCTTTTTTGGGCTTTTTTTGCTATAATTAGGCTTAGTTTCTAAAATAATTCAAGATCATAATGACTTTTATGAAAGGGGCGTATCTGGGCAACTGGATACCGAACATTCGATGGCAAATCCTATTCGTAAAGCGCTGGATAACTCCCGGCACAAATTAAAGAAAATTGACAAGGTGGCGAACCAGGTCGAAGCGTTGGCTGATGATATGGCTGCTCTGTCCGATGAGGCCTTGCAGAAGAAGACCCAAGACTTTCAAATTCACATTCAAAAGGCCCTTGCTGGTATTAAAGACGACAAGGCGAAGCAAAAGGCAACGGCCAAGGTTTTGGATGAAATTTTGCCTGAAGCCTTTGCTGTAGCGCGTGAAGGTGCTAAGCGTGTTCTTGGTTTGTACCCATACCACGTCCAAGTGATGGGGGCCATCGTGCTTCATGGCGGAAACATTGCCGAAATGAAGACTGGTGAAGGAAAGACTTTGACGGCCACAATGGCGGTTTACTTGAACGCACTGGCTGGTAACGGTGTCCACGTTGTGACGGTTAACGATTACCTCTCGAAGCGTGATGCGGAACAGATGGGTCAACTGTACAATTGGTTGGGCCTTTCGGTCGGTATTAACGTTGGGGACGATTCACCCGAAAAGAAGCGGGCTGCCTACGATGCGGATATCACTTATTCAACCAACTTTAACATTGGGTTTGACTACCTTCGCGATAACATGGTGAACCGTGCGGAAGACCGTGTGATGCAACGTGGCCTAAACTACGCGTTGATTGATGAAGCGGATTCAATTTTGATTGATACGGCTCGTACTCCTTTGATCATTTCTGGTCCTGGTTCCGGCATTTCACCGCTCTACCAGCGTGTTGATCGTTTCGTGAAGACACTAACTCGTGACGAAGATTATAAAGTCGATGAGGAATCAAAGAACACGTCATTGACGCCCAAGGGAATCAAAGCTGCCGAAGTCTTCTTTAACTTAGATAATATTTATGATAGCGCCAACACGGCCTTGACTCACCACATTGACCAAGCGCTACGTGCTAACTTTAACTACTTACGTGATAAAGATTACGTTGTGCAGGAAGGCGAAGTGAAGTTGATTGACCAATCAACTGGTCGTATTTCTGAAGGAACTCGCTTGTCTGATGGTTTGCACCAAGCCATCGAAGCCAAAGAAGGCGTCGAGATCAAGGAAGAAAACAAGTCCATGGCGCAAATCACCTACCAGAACCTCTTCCGTATGTACAAGAAGTTGTCTGGTATGACGGGAACGGCCAAGACGGAAGAAGAAGAGCTTCTTGAGATTTACAACATGGAAGTGATTGAGATTCCAACGAACCGACCAATTCAACGTGTTGATGAACCTGACTTGCTCTACCCATCTTTGAAGTCAAAGTACAACGCAGTGGTCGACCGCGTGGCGGAGTTGCATAAGAAAGGTCAGCCTGTCTTGTTGGGAACTGGTTCCGTTGAATCTTCTGAATTGGTTGATAAGCTCTTAACTGCCCACAAGATTCCTCACAACGTGTTGAACGCTAAGAACAACGAAAAAGAAGCCGAAATCATTGCCAATGCCGGGCAAAAGGGTGCCGTAACGGTTGCCACCAACATGGCCGGTCGTGGAACTGACATTAAGTTGGGCCCTGGTATTGATGATTTGGGTGGCTTAGCGGTGATTGCAACGGAACGTCACGAATCACGTCGTATCGATAACCAATTGCGTGGTCGTGCGGGACGTCAGGGTGACCACGGCTTCTCACAGTTCTACTTGTCTTTGCAAGATGATTTGATGATTCGTTTCGGCGCTGAAAAAGTCCGGGCTCTCTTGCAACGAATGAACATGGATGATGAAGAAACGGTCATTACCCACCGTTGGATTACTCGTTCAGTTGAGTCGGCACAAAAGCGTGTTGAAGGAAACAACTACGATACGCGTAAGAATGTCTTACAGTATGATGACGTTGTTCGTGAACAACGTGAGTTGATTTACAGGGAACGTGATGCTGTTTTGGATGAAAAGGAGTCTCTCGATGATGCCTTAATGGGCATGGTTGAGCGGACAATTGACCGCGTGGTTGACGCGCAGACACCTGGTAAGGATGCCGAAAAGTGGCACTTAGATGAAATCAATACCTTTATTGAATCATCGATTACGTCACCAAAGCACGGTTCTGTTCGTTTGCAGAACCTAACTCGTCCTGAAATCAAGGAAAAGATTCTGGAGTTGGCTAAGGAAAACTTAGCTGAAAAGAAGGAAGCCTTGTATGACGAAGGACAGCTTTTGGCCTTTGAACGGGTAGTTATTCTTCGTTCCGTTGACCAACACTGGACGGACCACATCGATGCCCTCGACCGTTTGCGTCAGGGAGTTGGTCTTCGCGGTTATGGTCAGTTGAACCCATTGGTTGAATACCAAAACGAAGCTTTTGCTAACTTTAACAAAATGATTGCTGATATTGAGTATGATGCAACTCGAACTTTCATGAAGGCCGAGATTCGTACTAATTTGTCAGCCTAAGCACAAGGCGAACGATAAGTTCGCTTTTCTTATGGGAGGATTGCCATGGAAGTAGTGGCTGCCAAACAGGCTCTAGCTGGTATCCGAGAGGAAGTTGCCGGCTTTGAAAAAACATTAGATTTGGATGCATTGACGGAGGAAATTGCCGACTTTGAAAACCAGATGACCGAACCGGGTTTCTGGGATGATCAGCAAAAGGCCCAAGGTGTGATTGATGAGACCAACGTCTTGAAGAAAAGGCGGGATTCATTCTTAGCATTGGGTGAAGCAGCTGATGAAATCGAGATGTTGATTGAAATTGTTTCCGAAGACCCTGAAGATACCGATTCTGCTGAGGAGTTGGGCCAGTTGGTGGAAAAGACCCAGGATGCTGTCCAAGCCTATAACCTGGAACAGTTGTTGACGGGTGAATACGATGCCAACAATGCCATCTTGGAAATCCATCCTGGTTCGGGTGGAACTGAATCGACCGACTGGGGCGAAAAGCTTTACCGGATGTACACTCGTTGGGCCCAAGCCCACGACTTTAAAGTCGATGTGTTGAACTACAATGCGGGTGACGAAGCCGGTATTGACTCGGCCACGATCAAAGTTTCCGGGCACAACGCCTACGGATTCTTACGTTCAGAAAAGGGCGTGCATCGCTTCGTTCGGATTTCCCCCTTTGATTCGGCTGGGCGTCGACACACTTCCTTTGTATCGGTCGATGTTATGCCTGAATTGGATGACTCCATCGAAGTCGAAGTTCGTGATGACGACATCAAGATGGACGTCTTTCGTTCCGGTGGTGCCGGTGGTCAGAACGTCAATAAGGTGTCAACTGGTGTGCGTTTGACCCATGAACCGACTGGCATTGTTGTGTCATCAACGGTCGAACGTACCCAGTACGGTAACCGTGATTATGCCATGCGCTTGTTGAAGGCTAAGCTTTACCAGATGGAACTGGAAAAGAAGGAAGCCGAACGAGCGGCTTTGGCTGGGGAAAAGAAAGAAAACGGATGGGGTTCTCAAATCCGCTCCTATGTCTTACATCCCTATCAGATGGTTAAGGATCACCGGACGGGATATGAAACAAATCAACCGCAAGATGTCTTGGATGGGGACTTAGACCCATTCATTAATGCCTACCTTCAGTGGCAATTGGCATTGAAAAATCCAGATTAATCAAAAGCAGGTGAACGCCTGCTTTTTTGATTGGTCTGGACAAGACTTTATGTAACGTCTTGACTGCGTTATAATAGTAGCCAATTACGAGACGAATTGAATGAAAGAAGGAGTAGAACATGGCACAAGAATACACAAATTCAGCAAAGACTGCCCTGGCAATTGCCCAGGATCAAGCCAAGTACTTCCGCCACCTAGCCGTGGGAACGGAACACCTTCTTCTCGCGCTAGCGATGGAAAAACAAGGTGTCGCTGGTAAGATTTTGGCCGAGTTTGGCGTTACGGGCAAAGCCGTTCAGGAAGAGGTCGAACACTACACTGGTTTTGGTGTCCAACAGGCCTTTGACCCTGACCTCTACTTACCATACTCGCCAAAGGCTGGCAGCATCTTGAACTGGGCCAAAGAGCAGGCTGAAACCTTGGGGCAAACTGAAATTGGCACGGAGTTGCTCTTGTTGTCCTTGATTCAAGACCAAAGTATTTTGGCCGCCCGCGTGTTGCTCTCACTGGATGTCAACCTCACTGACTTGCAACGGGCGGTTCTTCGCCGACTAGGCGTCACGGATTTGCGTAAGCAGTTGAAAAAAGGACGTGTCAAGCAGCAGTCAATCGAAGGAACGCCAACCTTGGATAAGCTTGGCCGTGATTTGACTCAGGTCGCTCGGACAGAGCATTTAGATCCAGTCATTGGTCGGGATAAGGAAGTGCGGCGTGTTGTCCAGATTTTGTCACGACGGACTAAGAATAATCCCGTACTTGTTGGTGAACCTGGTGTTGGAAAGACCGCCATTGCTGAAGGATTGGCGCAGCGCATTGTGCAGGGACAAGTACCAGAAAATTTGAAGCACAAGCGCTTGATGGTTTTGGACATGGGTTCTTTGGTTGCTGGAACAAAGTACCGCGGGGAGTTCGAAGCTCGTTTGAAGCAAATCATCGACGAAATCGAAGCTGACGGGCAAGTGATTCTCTTTGTCGATGAACTGCACACCCTCGTGGGTGCTGGTGGTGCCGAAGGCGCTATTGATGCGGCCAATATCCTGAAGCCAGCATTGGCTCGTGGCGACTTGCAGTTGCTTGGCGCAACGACTTTTGATGAGTACCAACAGTCGATTGAATCAGACGCCGCACTGGAACGACGCTTCGCTCGGGTGACGGTTAATGAACCTTCGACTGAGGAGGCCATCGCTATTTTGAAGGGGATTCGCCCAAAGTTTGCTAGCTACCACCGGGTCAACATTGAGGATGGCGCCATCGAGGCAGCCGTGAAGTTATCTGCCCGTTACATTACGGGACGCTTCCTTCCTGATAAAGCCATTGATTTGATGGATGAAGCAGCGGCCAAAGTCCAAATTGATGCCGTTGATCAAGCAACGCCCGTTCACAAAGACCGGACAAAGTTGACGGCCATTGTTAATAAGAAAGAAGCGGCCATTGCTGACATGGACTTTGAGTTGGCAGCGGACCTACGCCTGAAAGAAATTGCTTTGCGTCAAAAGATCGATAAGGCGATGACCAAAGCGGAACGAAAAGAGGCAAGCCAGCATGCCTACAGCATGAAGGTGACGCCTGAAGACATTGCCACGGTTATTTCACAGCAGACGGGTGTACCGTTGAACCAAGTGCAGGAAAGCGAGTCTGACCAGCTTGTCAATTTGGAAAAAGAGTTGGGTAAGCGAGTGATTGGACAAAAGGCGGCGGTGTCAGCTGTTTCACGGGCTATCCGCCGTGCCCGCTCAGGGCTGGCTGACCCCAAGCGCCCAATGGGGACTTTCCTCTTCTTAGGACCAACCGGTGTTGGAAAGACTGAACTGGCCAAGGCTTTGGCTGAGTTGGTCTTCGGTTCGGAAGACAACATGATTCGAATCGATATGTCTGAGTATCAAGAACAGTACTCGGCCTCCCGTCTAATCGGGGCTGCTCCTGGTTATGTTGGTTACGACCAGGGTGGGCAATTGACCGAACAAGTTCGGAAGCATCCCTATTCAATTATCTTGTTGGATGAGCTGGAAAAGGCGAACAAGGATATCTACAACTTGATGTTGCAGGTCTTTGACGATGGGTTCTTGACCGATGCCAAGGGTCGTCGAGTGAACTTCCGTAACACGATTATCATCATGACGTCCAACTTGGGGGCAACCCGGTTGCGTGACGAAAAGACGGTTGGGTTCGGTTCTGTCGACCAAGCTGAGAATAAAGAGGCAGTAGCGAATAAGATTCGTGAAACCGTTAAAGAAACGTTCCGGCCAGAATTTGTGAACCGCATTGATGAAGTGTTGGTCTTTGATCCGTTGGAAGAACCAGAAGTTGAACAAATTGTTCGCCTGTTGTCCAAGTCATTACTTGAACGAGTAGCGGAGCAAGGGGTTAAGATTAAGATCACCCAAGCAGCAGTTAAAACCATTGCTGAAGAAGGTTATGACCGTGAATATGGTGCTCGGCCAGTTCGTCGCCTTATTCAAACGGCTATTGAGGATAAACTGTCGGAAGCGCTGCTTTCTGGTGAAATCTCAACGGCTGACATGGTGACGATTGGTGCCACAAAGGGTCAGATTACGTTGAAAATCAAAAAGGCTAGTGAACAAGCAGTAGTATCGAATGCTTGAAACAAATGAAAAGTCCAACCACCGTGTCGTGGTTGGACTTTTTTTGGAAGATTAAACGCTGTCTGAAGGTCGTTAAGTTGCTTCTACTTTTCTAAAAATGATTTTTTAAAAGTAGAATCAACCAGGAAAGTAAGAGGAATGGTAAAAAAGGCAAGGATTGATTCATTTTTTTAGAACAAAGATAGTCGAGTAGGGCGCTGCATGAAGCAATGGCGATGAAGAGCAAAAAATCAGCATCCGTGAAAGCAAGCATTGCGATTAGCAGAACAGGGAGATCGCCAAAACCAAGTTTGTGCAGAAAAATGAGAATGAGTACCTCGATAAGGATCCAAAACTTCATCCATGTCAAACAACTGGTCGTACTCTGAAGGTAAACAATCGGAACGACGAGGAAGAGCCAGTCACTGTGAGCCTTCAGTGCCTGGCTATCTTCACGAGCGAGAAAGAGGAGTGGGAATACTAGCCAATATTGCGGTTCGAAAGAAGGTGCCACCAAAGCCATGGTGATTGGAAAGAAAAGTTCGAAAAATACCCACTGTTTCTTACTAGTAAAAGTGGCATGACACTTTGAGCAACGAAAGGATTGAAAGAATGCTGAAAAAATGGGGATGAGCTGGTACCAGTTCAGTTGTGTCGTGCAATGGAAACAATATGAACGCTTCGTAAACAACGGGCGTTTTGCGATGGCGCGGTCGGCGAAACAACAGATAAGGGAGGCCAAAATGGATTGTAGCAGAAAGTTTAATAAGTAGTTCATACCAAATAGCACGAAAAAGCCTTCAAAAGCTCATCCAAGCTTTTATTCTTTCTTAATAAAAAAGCCGTAGAAAAGGTCGTAAATTGCCTTGACTTTGTCCCAGATAATGCTATTATATTGGACGTGCTTTTAAGACATGTGCTCTGAATATCGCGATAATCGTGATGAAGGGCGGTGTAAAGGCAAGTCTAAGCAGGACTTCCGGGAGCACTTTTGTTTAATGACAAAAATGATACACCTGGAACTGTGAAATGAAACGAAGGAGAATAGTAGGATGCCTACAATTAACCAATTGGTTCGTAAGTCACGTAAGTCTCAAGCGACTAAGTCAAACTCACCCGCTTTGAACTTCGGCTACAACTCAATGAAGAAGAAAGCAACTAAGAATGCTGCGCCACAAAAGCGTGGGGTTGCCACTCGTGTTGGAACTTTGACACCTAAGAAGCCTAACTCAGCTTTGCGTAAGTACGCTCGTGTACGTTTGTCAAACCTGTATGAAGTGACGGCTTACATTCCAGGTATCGGTCACAACTTGCAGGAACACTCGGTTGTTTTGATCCGTGGTGGTCGTGTTAAGGATTTGCCTGGTGTGCGTTACCACGTTATCCGTGGTGCACTGGATACTGCCGGTGTTGAAGGTCGTATGAGCTCACGTTCTAAGTATGGAACAAAAGCTCCTAAGAAGTAAAAAGGAGAGGAAAACTTATGCCACGTAAAGGTTATACGAAGCGTCAGGAAGTTTTGCCTGACCCAATTTACAATTCAAAGCTGGTTTCCCGTTTGATCAACAAGTTGATGATCGATGGTAAGCGTGGAACGGCATCAACAATCTTGTATGATGCCTTCGACCGTATCAAGGAAACAACTGGTAACGATCCATTGGAAGTTTTCGAACAAGCCATGGAAAACATCATGCCAGTATTGGAAGTTAAGGCCCGCCGTGTTGGTGGATCAAACTACCAGGTGCCTATCGAAGTTCGCCCAGACCGTCGTACGACTTTGGGTCTCCGTTGGTTGGTTAACTACGCTCGTTTGCGTAACGAACACACAATGGACGAACGTTTGGCCAAGGAAATCATCGATGCAGCAAACGAAAACGGTGCATCAGTTAAGAAGCGCGAAGACACGCACAAGATGGCTGAAGCCAACCGTGCCTTTGCTCACTACCGTTGGTAGGATGAATCGGTTAGCTTGCTAACCGGTTGCTTCTTAGCAATGAATATTCTTTTTAAAAAGCGAACTGAAACTAGGTCGCTTTTTCTTGCAAATAACGAAAAATTTTAGGAGAACACAATGGCAAAGCGTGAATATCCGCTTAACCGTACTCGTAACATTGGTATCATGGCCCACATCGATGCTGGTAAGACGACGACGACTGAGCGTATCTTGTACTATACTGGTAAGATCCACAAGATTGGTGAAACGCACGATGGTGCTTCACAAATGGATTTCATGGACCAGGAAAAGGAACGTGGAATTACGATCCAGTCTGCCGCTACGACGGCCGTTTGGCGTGGATTCTTTGACCAATACGAAAAAGATCCATTCCGTGTTAACATCATCGATACCCCAGGTCACGTGGACTTCACAATCGAAGTTGAACGTGCCCTCCGTGTGTTGGATGGTGCCGTAGCCGTGTTGGATGGTGCTGCTGGTGTTGAACCACAGACTGAAACTGTTTGGCACCAAGCGACAACTTATAACGTCCCACGTATCGTCTTCGTTAACAAGATGGATAAGTTGGGTGCAGACTTTGCAATGTCTGTTGAATCAATGCACGAACGTCTTCGTGTTAACGCCGAAGCTATCCAATGGCCAATCGGTGCCGAAGACGACTTTGCTGGTGTCATTGATTTGATTACGCAGGAAGCTTACTACCCAACGGATGATCTTGGATCAACTTGGGAACCTAAGGAAATCCCTGCTGACTACAAGGACATCGTTGCAGAACGTCGCGAAAAGTTGATTGAAGCGGTTGCTGATGTCGATGAAGAATTGATGAACAAGTACCTTGAAGGGGAAGAAATTTCAGTTGACGAATTGAAGGCGGCTATCCGTCGTGCAACGTTGGCTTTGGAATTCTACCCAGTTCTTGCCGGTTCTGCCTACAAGGATAAGGGTGTTCAAATGATGTTGGATGCCGTTGTTGATTACTTGCCATCACCTTTGGAAGTTCGTCCTTATGTCGCTACCGACCCTAAGACGGATGAAGAAGTTGACTTGGTTGCCGATGACTCAAAGCCATTCGCTGCCTTGGCATTTAAGATCATGACGGACCCATTCGTTGGTCGTTTGACGTTTATGCGTGTTTATACTGGTTCATTGAAGGCTGGTTCATACGTACAAAACACTTCTTCTGACTCACGTGAACGTGTTGGTCGTTTGCTTCAAATGCACGCTACTTCACGTACTGAAATCGAAGAAGTCTTCTCTGGTGATATCGCCGCTGCCATTGGTTTGAAGAACACCACAACTGGTGATTCTTTGACGGCCGTTGACCACCCATTGATCTTGGAGTCAATGGAATTCCCAGAACCAGTTATCGAATTGGCCATCGAACCAAAGACGAAGGCCGACCAAGACAAGTTGGCAACTGCTTTGCAGAAGCTTGCTGAAGAAGATCCTTCATTCCGTGCCACAACGAACCAGGAAACTGGTGACACGTTGATCGCCGGAATGGGTGAATTGCAGTTGGACATCATGGTTGATCGTATGAAGCGTGAATTCAACGTTGAAGCCCAAGTTGGTGCTCCTCAAGTTGCCTACCGTGAAGCCTTCACGAAGGACGTTAAGGCGCGTGGATTCTTCAAGCGCCAGTCTGGTGGTAAGGGACAGTATGGTGATGTTTGGATTGAATTCTCACCAAACGAAGAAGGGGCAGGCTTCGAATTCGAAGACGCCATCGTCGGTGGTGTTGTTCCTCGTGAATACATCCCTTCAGTTGAAGCAGGTTTGAAGGACGCTTTGAACGCAGGTCCTTTGGCTGGCTTCCCATTGGTTGACTTGAAGGCTAAGTTGTACGATGGTTCTTACCACGATGTCGATTCTTCTGAAGCTGCCTTTAAGATTGCCGCTTCATTGGCATTGAAGGAAGCTGCTAAGACTGCCGGTGCCGTTATTTTGGAACCAATCATGGCGGTTGACATCGTTGTTCCTGAAGAAAACCTTGGTGATGTGATGGGACACGTTTCCGCACGTCGTGGTTTGATTGAAGGACAAGAAAACCGTGGACCTGTTTTGGCCGTTAAGGCTCAGGTACCATTGTCAGAAATGTTCGGTTATGCAACGACTTTGCGTTCAGCTACGCAGGGACGTGGAACGTTCCAGATGGTCTTTGACCACTACCAGGCCGTTCCAAAGAACGTTCAAGAAGAAATTATCAAGGAACACGGCGGCGAAGCATAAGCTTTCCCCCATTTTCCTTAAAGCGGATGAGCTTTTGCTCTTCTGCTTTTTTCTTTGTCTAGAAAAGTCGGTCTGGACCGCTTCAAAAACGGCCATTTGCAGACTATACGAGTTGCCGTTGCCGTTGTAAAATAGAAACACTGAACGATTGGAGAGATTGCATGCAAGTAAATGAAAACATCCTGGAATTTAAGCAGGTTGCCTTATCTTTTGGTGAGACAGAGGTGCTCAAAAACATTGACTTGGAGCTGGATTCCGGTCAGTTTTATACCTTGCTCGGCCCCTCGGGTTCGGGAAAGTCAACCATTTTGAAGCTGATTTCCGGTCAGTTACAGCCCTCTTCTGGCCAGGTGATTTTTGATGGGAAAGTCATCAACGATCTTCCTGCTGAAAAGCGTCGGGTGAACACGGTTTTCCAAAACTACTCCCTTTTTCCAAACATGAATGTTTTTGACAACGTGGCTTTTGGACCTCGCTTAAAGAAAATGCCGGAAGAAGCCATCGAGGAAAAAGTGAAGGAGATGCTTGCTTTAGTCAAGTTGGCTGGCTATGAAAACCGAGAAATTAATGAATTATCTGGTGGACAGCAACAGCGAGTGGCCATTGCCCGAGCTCTGGCTAACGATCCTGAGTTGCTTTTGTTAGATGAGCCCCTATCAGCTTTGGATTACAAACTGCGGAAGGTTTTGCAGACTGAACTGCGGACCATTCAACGCCGTCTAGGAATCACCTTTGTTTTCGTGACCCACGATCAAGAAGAAGCCCTGGCTATGTCGGATTGGATTTTTGTCATGAACGATGGGGTCATTCAGCAACAGGGAACACCAGAAGACATCTATGATGAACCGGTTAATCATTTTGTGGCTAACTTTATTGGGGAATCCAACATCGTTCCCGGTGTGATGAAGTCTGACTACGTGGTGCACTTTGTTGGGAAAGACTTTGAAAACGTGGATGCCGGTATGCGGCCAAACGAAGCGGTTGAAGTGGTTTTGCGTCCGGAAGATTTGGATTTAACGACACCCGAAAAGGGAAAGCTGGTTGTCACAATTAAGAACCAATCTTTCCGGGGTGACTATTATGAAATCATGGCGCAAGACGACGATTTGAATCTCTGGCAAGTTCAAGCAACGAACCCGGCCGTTATCGGTTCGCGGGTTGGGTTGACTTTTGACCCGGAGGACATCCACATTATGCGCTATAACGAGTCGGAAGCCGAGTTTGACGCTCGTTTAGAGGCTTACGAAGATGATGAAACGCCAACGGATCCCTCTGATTCCGCTGATAAAGTCCCCGAGGTGTTTGACCATGAATAGCACCAAGAAACGTTTTACAGAGGCTTACCTAGGTGTTTATGGACTCTGGTTGCTGGCGTTCGTGGTGGCGCCGTTACTGCTCCTGCTGATTCAATCACTGAACGTGCCGGGGCAGGGCTTGTCGTTAGCGAACTACCGCGACTTTTTCACCTCCGGTCCATACTTAGCCATGACGGTTAATTCAATCTGGTACGCCTTTTTGATCACGGTGATTACTCTGGGGATTTCCTATCCCTTGGCACTTTGTTTAACAAAGCTAAAGCACCGGCAATTTTGGTTACTGTTGGTTATCTTGCCAACCTGGATCAACCTATTGTTGAAGACTTACGCCTTCATCGGCTTGCTGGGCAAGGACGGGCTACTTAATCAGAGTATTGAAGCCATGGGATTTGGTAGTCAACAGCTGCTCTTTACTAACGGGGCTTTTTTGTTGGTGGCGGCTTATATCGAGCTCCCCTTCATGGTATTACCCATCTATAATGCGTTGCTGGATATTGATCCTTTGCTACCGGCTGCATCTCGCGACCTTGGCGCCTCATCGTTTCAAACGCTTAAAAAGATTATTTGGCCATTATCCATGCCCGGGGTAAAAACCGGGGTGCAAACTGTCTTTATCCCCAGCCTCTCCCTCTTCATGATTACACGCTTGATTGGAGGAAACAAAGTGATCACTCTGGGGACAGCCATTGAGGAGCATTTTTTGGTGACGCAAAACTGGTCCTTTGGTTCAACGATTGGTGTCGTCCTAATTATCGCCATGGCACTGACAATGGCGCTTACTACGGATCGAAAGAAAAAGAAAAGGAGGCAACGTAAATGAAAATAATTGAACGTTTTTGGTTAGCCTTTTGCTTTTTCTTGCTCTATGCGCCCATTCTCTTTCTTGCGGTATACTCGTTTAATTCAGGTGATGCAATGCAGGGCTTTGCTGGCTTTTCCTGGGTCCATTATCAGGAACTGTGGCAGGATACGCGTCTTTTGCAAATTGTTTTAAACACTCTGATTCTGGCTTTGACGTCTTCCTTAATTGCAACGGCAATTGGGACCATTGGTGCCTTGGCAATCTACCGTACGGAACGAAGGTTATTAAAGCAGACCCTACTTGGACTGAATAACGTTTTGTTAGTTTCGCCTGATGTCATTATCGGGGCTGCCTTTTTGATTTTAATGACGGCTCTGGGGTTAAAACTCGGTTTTTTGACGGTGCTTTTGGCCCATGTCGCTTTTTCGATTCCAATTGTGGTGTTGATGGTCTTACCAAAGTTGCAGGAGATGAACCGGGACTTGGTATTAGCCGCTTCTGATTTGGGAGCGAAGCCCACGGAAGTCCTGACTAAAGTCACGTTGCCCGTGATAGCACCGGGAATTTTTGCCGGTTTTTTCATGGCCTTGACCTACTCGCTGGATGACTTTGCTGTGACTTTCTTCGTGACGGGAAACGGCTTTTCAACTTTGGCGGTGGAAGTGTACTCCCGTGCCCGTCAAGGCGTCTCGCTGGAAATTAACGCACTGTCGACGATTATGCTGGGGCTGGCTTTCGTGCTGGTGTTGGGTTATTACGCCTATAGCCAAAAGACGACCAGCCGGAAGGCGACCAAGCTAAAGGAGAAAGTCAAATGAAGAAATTAATGATGACTTTCGGCGGTATTTGCCTCGTCATTGTGGCGTTACTTGGCTTGCAATGGGGCTTGACGGCCTCTAGAAATCAGCAATCCTCTGGGAAAGATACGCTGACTTTTTACAATTGGGGCGATTACATTGATCCCAGTATCCTGACGGACTTTACGAAAGAAACTGGCTACAAGGTCAACTACCAGACTTTTGATTCGAACGAAGCGATGTACACCAAAATTCAGCAGGGCGGGACGAACTTTGATTTGGCCGTTCCTTCTGATTACATGGTGGCGAAGTTAAAGGACGCGGGTCTGTTGGCAAAGTTGGACAAAAAGCAATTGACGGGTATGAATAATTTAAATCCGCAGTTCTTAAACCAATCTTTTGATCGTGGCAACCAGTATTCTATCCCGTACTTCTGGGGCACTCTTGGTATTTTGTACAATAAAAAAGAAGTCAATGGTTCAGAACTGACAAATTGGTCTGCTCTTTGGTCAGCTAAGTATCGAAATCAAGTGCTACTGGTTGATTCTGCTCGGGATATTCTCGGAATGACGCTCATCTCCCAAGGTAAGTCCGTCAACGATCAAAACGTGGCGGACCTTGCTGCTGCCCAAGGAAAGCTTTCTTCGCTGATGCCAAACGTGAAGGCAATCGTGGGGGATGAATTAAAGCTTTATATGGCTCAGGGGGAAGGTAGCCTGGCCGTTACTTATTCTGGTGAAGCTAAGAACGCCATGGAAAGAAACCCTGATTTGGCCTACACGGTACCGGAAGATGGTTCCAATCTCTGGCTTGATAACCTGGTTATCCCAAAGTCTGCCGAACATAAACAGGCGGCCTATGCCTTGATGAACTACCTAAACCGACCTGATGTTGCTGCTAAAAATGCACAGTACATTGGTTACGCCACGGCGAACAAGGCGGCTTATGAGCGACTGCCAAAGTCTGTTCAAAACGACAAGGCCTTTTATCCCAAGCAGTCCGTGCTCGACCGGTTACAGGTTTATCAGAATTTTGATCAACACTGGACACAACTCTATAACGATGCCTTCCTGGAATTTAAGTTGGGAAAGTCGTGAGAAAAATCGTTGATTGTTATACGAAAAGGAATTGATTGAATCAATTCCTTTTTTTTGACCTTGAAAAACTGTTGGAATAGGACTACGATAGTTTCATGACAATAGAACAAGAAGATCAAAAACGTGCCGAAATATTCAAAACACTATCAGACGAAAATCGCTTAAAAATGATTCGAATTTTGTACAAGAGTCAGCGAGAAATGACTTGCGGGGAAGTGGGGAATGAGCTTTCGATTAGTAAGTCAACGGTCTCTTATCACTTTAAGGCACTTCGTTCTGTCCAGTTAACGAACACAAGACGGGAAGCACAGAGCAAGTTTTTATCGTTAAACCTGGAAACGTTTGCGAAGTACCTTCCTGGTTTTTTGGATTCATTATGAATCCTTTTCTTTTAAGTTTGTTGTTCTATTGTTGTCGAAATACTGAAATAAAGAAAGTGAGTGCAAGAAAATGGATGTCAGTTTGAAGAGGCGGCTATTACTCGTAGCCATCTTGTTTGCGACTTTAATGACTTCGATTGAAACCACGATTATCACGACGGCCTTAACAATCATTGTCAGTCAGCTGAATGGACTCCGTTATCAAAGCTGGGTTTTTGCCGTTTATTTGTTAACGATGGCGGTTAGTACGCCACTTTTTGGAAAGTTGGCCGATCAAGTCGGACGAAAACCGATTTTCATTAGTGGCATTCTGCTCTTTTGTTTTGGGTCACTCGGCTCAGGCTTATCTATCAACATGCTTGAATTGATTGGGTCGAGAGCAGTACAGGGGATTGGCGCAGGGGCAATCATTCCGCTAACGTTTACGATAATTGCCGATTTATACGACTTTGATGAGCGACCAAAGGCCCTTGCTTTAAATAATACGGTCTGGGGGATCTCGGCTTTACTCGGTCCGCTGTTAGGTGGTTATATTGTGGAGTATCTTAGTTGGCACTGGGTCTTTTTTATTAATTTACCCTTTGGGATTTTAGTCTTCATCATTATTTTAACTACCTATAAGGAAGAACGACCGGTAAAGTCGAGTTTGAACGTTGATGTAGTCGGCTTGGTCAGTTTGAGTACTGTTTTGGTTACGCTCCTTCTTTTTCTTCAGTTGATATCAACCAATTCGGTCAACCTGAGGATGCTGTTAATTTTAGTTGTTGGATTTCTGATTGGTCTCTGGCAGTTTTTCAGGAATGAAAAAAGGAATCCAGAAGCGATTATTCCAGTTGATTTATTCAAAAGTCGCGTATTTGTCACTCAAATCATCACCGCTCTATTGTTGAGTGCGGTGCAAATTGCTTTTCAAACTTACTTCCCAATGTGGCTACAAGTGGTGTATGGCTTATCGCCCGCAACTGCGGGACTAGTCGTGACGCCAAGTCCAATCTTTTGGTTGCTGGCTTCCTTTTCAGTCGGATATCTTCTCAGGCATTATGCCCCAAAGTCCATTGCAGTTGCTTTAACTATTATTCTTTTCATCAGTTACCTGCCAATTGTTTTCATTGGGAGCGCAACGCCAATTTTTGTCTTTTATATCGTGTCAGCAATCACTGGCTCTATTTTGGGAATCGTCATCACCATGAACATCTTGGTCGCTCAGAAAGTGTCAAAAGGCAGTGAGCTTGGCTCAGCAACCTCCATGATTACATTAGGGCGTTCACTTGGACAGACTTTTGCAACGGGCGTTTTTGGGATGGTGTTTAATTTAACGGTACAAATGCGGGTTATACCAGCAGCTAATCATCAGCTAAAAAATTCCATGATGAACCGACTAGTCAGTCATTTGCTACCGGATGGATTCTTAAAAAATGAAATAGATCGCCTATTTATCCTTTGCATGGAGCATATTTTTCTATTAGTACTCTTATTTTTGCTAATCGCGCTTATCATTAATATTAAGTCCCACGTTCATTCAATTAACCAGTCGTCAAAAATTTAATGCATTAATTTTCTTTTTTGGTTAAAATAAGCGAAAGAACCTGGGCAACAAAACTGTCAAAAATTTCATAGAAAAACGCTAAAAACCCTTGTCTGACAAGGGTTTTTCTGTTATTATATTCAAGTACGCCTTTTGGGGATGCCGATGCAAACCCGCTAAAAAGACTGGTGTATCAACGTTTAGCGATGATGATTAAGGTTGCGACACGCGCGGCCGCGTTGCCATGGGCGCGCAAACACAACATGTGTTGTCGGTTTTTGATCGGAGTTAGCTGATTTACAAAATCAACGAGGAGGCAGAAAATGGCACAAAAGAAGATCCGTATCCGCTTGAAGGCATACGAACACCGCATCTTGGACCAATCAGCGGACAAGATTGTTGAAACGGCAAAGCGGACTGGCGCAGAAATCGCTGGCCCAATTCCGTTGCCAACTGAACGTTCTTTGTACACGGTGCTTAGCTCACCACACAAGTACAAGGACGCCCGCGAACAATTCGAAATGCGGACGCACAAGCGTTTGGTCGACATTGTGAACCCTACTGACAAGACAGTTGACGCATTGCGTAAGCTTGAATTGCCAGCAGGTGTTGCAATTGAAATCAAGCTCTAATTAATGAGTACCACCCGCTGAACATGAGTTCAGCGACGAAATGAAGGAGATTAGTCATGACTAAAGGTATCTTAGGCCGTAAAGTCGGTATGACTCAGGTTTTCACTGAATCTGGTGAATTGATCGCCGTGACTGCTGTTGAAGCAACACCAAACGTTGTCTTGCAAGTAAAGACGCAAGCAACTGATGGTTACAACGCTTTGCAGTTGGGTTACCAAGACAAGCGCGAGATTTTGTCAAACAAACCTGAACAAGGCCACGTTGCAAAAGCCAACACAGCCCCTAAGCGCTACATTCGTGAAGTCCGTGATGCGGAAGGCGAATACAGCGTTGGGGATGCAATTGCTGTTGACACTTTCCAAGCCGGTGAATATGTTGATGTTACCGGTGTTACTAAGGGACACGGTTTCCAAGGTGCAATCAAGAAGCTTGGACAATCACGTGGACCTATGAGCCACGGTTCCCGTTACCACCGTCGCCCAGGTTCAATGGGTGCCATCATTAACCGTGTTTTCCCTGGCAAGCTTTTGCCTGGACGCATGGGTAACAACAAGCGTACGATGCAAAACATTGCCATCGTGCACGTTGACGTTGAAAACAACCTCTTGTTGTTGAAGGGAAACGTTCCTGGCGCCAACAAGTCATTGTTGACAATCAAGTCAACGGTTAAGACAAACGCAAAGCACCCTGAAATCAAGATGGCCGGTTCAAAGCCTGCTGCTGATTCAGAAGAAAACTAAACTAATAGAAAGGAGAACAATCAATCATGACTAAAGTTGCTGTATTAAAGCAAGACGGTTCAAAGGCTTCTGACTTGGATTTGAACGAAGAAGTATTTGCCGTTGAAGCGAACAACGCTGTGATTACCGAAGCCGTCTTGATGCAACGCGCATCAATGCGTCAAGGTACGCACGCTGTCAAGAACCGTTCTGCGGTTTCTGGTGGTGGACGTAAGCCTTGGAAGCAAAAGGGTACTGGTCGCGCACGTCAAGGTTCAATCCGTTCACCACAATGGCGTGGCGGAGGAATCGTCTTCGGACCAACTCCTCGTTCATACGCATACCGTATTAACAAGAAGGCTTATAACTTGGCCTTGAAGTCAGCCTTGTCACAAAAGGTTGCTGACAACAAGTTGGTTGTAGTTGACGCTTTGGCCTTTTCAGAAGCTAAGACAAAGGACTTCAAGCAAGTTCTTGCAAACTTGGCTGTTGATTCAAAGGCCTTGGTAATCGTTGACGGAAACAACGAAAACGCTATCCGTGCTGCTCGTAACTTGGCAAACGTTCAAGTGATGACTGCTGCGGGCGTTAACGTCTTGGACGTGGTTAACGCGGACAAGCTGGTGGTTGTTCAATCAGCGATCGAAGAAATCCAAGGAGGTCTCGCCTAATGGATGCACGCGATATTATCCGTCGCCCAATCATTACCGAAGCTTCAATGGCGCAAACTGAAAACAAGCGCTATGTCTTTGAAGTAGACGTACGGGCAACTAAGCCAGAAATCAAGCGAGCTATCGAATCAATCTTCGATGTACAAGTTGCTCGTTTGAACACCGCAAATGTAAGCGGTAAGAAGAAGCGTCAAGGTCGTTATGTTGGATTCACTCGTAAGATGAAGAAGGCTACTGTGACTTTGAAGGCTGACTCAAAAGATATTCAAATCTTTAACGAAGGTTAATTTTAAATAGGAGGATAAGACATTGGCTATCAAGAAGTACAAGCCAACCTCTAACGGACGTCGTAACATGACTTCTTCTGATTTCTCTGAAATCACGAAGTCAACGCCCGAAAAGAGTTTGTTGGAAAAGAAGTCAAAGACCGGTGCGCGTAACGCACAAGGTCGCATGACTGTTCGCCACAAGGCTGGTGGACACAAGCAAGCCTACCGTATTATCGATTTCAAGCGTGTCAAGGACGGCAAGTTCGCGACTGTTAAGGCTATCGAATACGATCCAAACCGTACGGCTAACATTGCTTTGATCGTCTATGAAGACGGAATCAAGAGCTATATCTTGGCGCCTAAGGGATTGAAGGTTGGCGATAAAGTTCAATCTGGTCCTGATGCCGATATTAAGATCGGTAATGCCTTGCCATTGAGTGCTATTCCTGAAGGTACTTTGATTCACAACATCGAATTGAAGCCTGGTAAGGGTGGCCAATTGGCTCGTTCAGCCGGTGCATCTGCACAGGTTTTGGGACGTGACGGTAAGTATGTCATTGTTCGTTTGACTTCAGGTGAAGTACGTTTGGTCTTGGAGACTTCTCGTGCAACCATCGGTGAAGTTGGTAACGCCGAACATTCATTGATCAACTGGGGTAAGGCTGGTCGTAACCGTTGGCGTGGTATTCGTCCACACGTTCGTGGATCAGTAATGAACCCTAACGATCACCCACACGGTGGTGGTGAAGGTAAGGCACCAGTTGGTATGCCTAGTCCACTTTCCCCATGGGGTAAGAAGACTGCTGGTAAGAAGACTCGCGACAAGAAGAAGAACTCAACGAAGTTCATTATTCGTGGTCGTAAGAAGAGTAAGTAAGGGAAAGGAGATAACTAATGGCTCGTAGTTTAAAAAAGGGACCATTTGCGGACCCGCACTTGCTTAAGAAGATCGAGGCCCAAGCGGACCAAGAAAAGAAGTCAGTGATCAAGACATGGTCACGTCGTTCAACGATTTTCCCAAGTTTCATCGGCTTCACGATCGCAGTTTACGACGGTCGGAAGCACGTTCCTGTTTATGTCCAAGACGACATGGTTGGTCACAAGTTGGGTGAATTCGTTCCAACTCGTACTTTCCGCGGACACAAAGTAGACGATAAGAAGACTAAGTAAGGAGGAAATGCAAAATGGCTGAACAAGTAACATCAGCTCGGGCGACTGCCAAGATCGTTCGCGTTGCCCCTCGTAAGGCGCGCTTAGTTCTTGATACGATTCGTCGGAAGAATGTCAACGAAGCCTTTGCAATCCTAAAGTTCTTGCCAAATACTTCAACTGAAGATATTTACAAGGTATTGAACTCAGCAGTTGCAAACGCTGAAAACAACTTTTCACTTGACCGTGAAGATTTGATCGTTAAGGAAGCATTCGCAAACGAAGGACCAACGCTTAAGCGTTTCCGTCCACGTGCGAAGGGATCAGCTTCCGCTATTAACAAGCGCACAAGCCACATTACGATTGTGGTTGCTGAGAAGGAGGAAAAGTAATGGGTCAAAAGATTAACCCAACTGGCTTCCGTGTCGGTGTCATCCGTGACTGGGATGCGAAGTGGTTTGCTAACAAGGCAGACTTTTCTAACCAACTTCTTGAAGACTTGCGTATTCGCAAGTACATCGAAGAGCACTTAACGGATGCGTCAGTTGACCGTGTCGAAATCGAACGCTCAACGAAGTCACGTATCGATTTGACTTTGCACACTGCCAAGCCAGGAATGGTTATTGGTAAGGGTGGTTCCGAAGTTGAAAAGTTGCGTACGCAATTAGCTAAGTTGACTGATGTTGACTCACGTGGCCGTCACAAGCGCGTGTTCATCAACATTGTTGAAATCAAAAAGCCAGACTTGTCTGCTCACTTGGTGGGAATGCAAGTTGCTGGTGATTTGGAACGTCGTGTTGCCTTCCGTCGTGCAATGCGTGGTGCGATCCAACGTGCCCGCCGTGCCGGTGCTAAGGGAATCAAGATTGTTGTTTCAGGTCGTTTGAACGGGGCAGATATGTCACGTATCGAACAGTACACTGAAGGAACTGTTCCACTCCACACACTCCGTGCCGACATCGATTACTCATGGGACGAAGCAGTTACTGCTTACGGAAACTTGGGTATCAAGACTTGGATCTACCGCGGTGATGTGTTGCCAAAGAAGAAGAACAAGTAAGGAGGGAAGCAAACATGTTAGTACCAAAGCGTGTTAAGTTCCGTCGTGTACACCGTGGCCACATGCGTGGTGAAGCAAAGGGTGGAAAGACGGTTGCCTTCGGTGACTACGGCTTGCAAGCAACGACTTCAAGCTGGATTACTAACCGGCAAATTGAAGCTGCCCGTATTGCAATGACCCGTTATATGAAGCGTGGTGGTAAGGTCTGGATTAAGATTTTCCCACACAAGTCATATACATCGAAGGGTGTTGGTGTTCGAATGGGTAACGGTAAGGGTGCACCTGAAGGATGGGTTGCCCCAGTTAAGCGTGGTAAGGTAATGTTCGAAGTTGGTGGCGTGGCTAAGCCTGTTGCCTTGGAAGCATTGCGTCTTGCCTCACACAAGTTGCCTGTTAAGACGAAGATTATTGCTCGGGAGGCTGAATAATGGCGAAAGCAAATGAATTAAAAGCTTTGTCACTTGCGGATTTGCAAAAGCGCGAAGCCGAATTCAAGGAAGAATTGTTCAACCTTCGTTTCCAATTGGCTACTGGTCAATTGGAAAACACGGCCCGTATTTCAAAAGTTCGTAAGGACATTGCACGTGTGAAGACTGTCATTCGTGCACAACAGTTGGCAGAAGCCAACAAATAAGACGAAAGGAAGAAGCTGAATAATGAGTGAAGAACGTAACGCTCGTAAGGTCTACCGTGGCCGTGTCGTTTCCGACAAGATGGAAAAGACAATTACTGTTGCCGTTGACACTTACGTCAACCACCCAGTTTATGGTAAGCGAGTTCGCTATACGAAGAAGTTCAAGGCCCATGATGAAAAGAATGTTGCCAAGCAAGGCGACATCGTCCAAATCATGGAAACTCGTCCTTTGTCTGCAACGAAGCACTTCCGTTTGGTTAAGGTCATTGAAGAGGCCGTTATCCTTTAATTTAGGTTAACCATTCGTCTGTAATAATTGCTAACAAGGAGGATGAACCATGATTCAACAAGAGAGTCGTTTGAAAGTGGCTGATAACTCTGGCGCACGTGAGATCTTGACGATTAAAGTGCTCGGTGGTTCTGGCCGTAAGGTTGCTGGCATCGGTGACATGATTGTTGCTACTGTTAAGCAAGCTATCCCTGGTGGTACAGTGAAGAAGGGTGACGTCGTTAAGGCTGTCATCGTGCGAACTGTTTCTGACGTACGTCGTACGGACGGTTCATACATCAACTTTGATGAAAACGCTGCTGTTATCGTAAAGGATGACAAGTCACCAGTCGGAACGCGTATCTTTGGCCCTGTTGCTCGTGAATTGCGTGACAACAACTATACGCGTATCGTTTCATTGGCACCAGAAGTGCTCTAATACTGACAAGGAGGAGCCAATCATGTTTGTAAAAACAGGTGATAAGGTTCGCGTCATTGCAGGTAAGGACAAGGGTAAGGAAGGAACAATCACTAAGACTGTTGCTTCAAAGAACCGTGTCGTTGTCGAAGGCGTAAACCTCGTTAAGAAGCATCAAAAGCCTTCTAACGAATATCCACAGGGTGGTGTTATCGATACAGAAGCACCTATCCATGCATCAAACGTGCAACTACTTGACCCTTCAACGAACGAACCAACGAAGGTTGGATTCAAGTTTGAAGACGGCAAGAAGGTACGTTTTGCCAAGAAGTCTGGCAACAAGCTGGGCTAATTAAGCTAACCATTTGAAAGGTAGAAATCATTATCATGGCAAATGAATTAAAAGAAAAATATGTTAATGAAGTTCAACCTGCTTTAATCAAGAAGTTTAACTTCACGTCAATCATGCAAGCACCTAAGATCGAAAAGATCGTATTGAACATGGGTGTTGGTGATGCCGTGTCAAACTCAAAGAACCTCGATGAAGCGGTTGAAGAATTGAAGCTGATTGCTGGTCAACAACCAGTAATCACGCGTGCTAAGAAGTCAATCGCCGGTTTCCGTTTGCGTGAAGGAATGGCAATCGGGACCAAGGTTACTTTGCGTGGCGAACGCATGTACGAATTCTTGGACAAGTTGATCAACATCTCCTTGCCACGTGTTCGTGATTTCCATGGTGTTTCTGGTAAGGCCTTTGACGGTCGTGGAAACTACACATTGGGTATCCGTGAACAGTTGATTTTCCCTGAAATCGACTTTGACAAGGTGAACAAGGTTCGCGGTTTGGACATCGTTATCGTAACGACTGCCCAAAACGATGAAGAAGGTCACGAATTGTTGGCACAACTTGGCATGCCATTTGCTAAGTAAGACGACAATTAAGGACGGTCACTCACTTGAGTGACACGTTCTTAAGTCCGGTAGACTTTGGTCTGCTTGACTTAAGAGCGTATCAATTGTTGTTACGTTCAAAATATAAAGGAGGATATCGATAGATGTCTATGACTGATCCAATTGCTGATTTTTTGACTCGTATTCGTAACGCCAACTTGGCGCGTCACGCTTCCGTTTCAATTCCAGCATCAAAAATGAAGAAGAGCATGGCTGAGATCTTGAAGCAAGAAGGTTTCATCCGCGACTTTGAATTCGTTGAAGACAACAAGCAAGGTGTTATCAACGTATTCTTGAAGTACGGAGAAGATCAAGAGCGTGTTATCACTGGTATCAAGCGTGTGTCAAAGCCTGGTTTGCGTAAGTACGCTAAGGCCGAAGACATGCCAAAGGTTTTGAATGGCCTTGGTATCGCGATTGTGTCAACATCAATGGGTGTTGTCACTGATAAAGTCGCACGCGCTAACCAAGTTGGTGGCGAAGTGCTGGCTTACGTTTGGTAATATATCTAAGAAAGGAGACTTACCATGAGCCGTATTGGTAATAAAGTAGTTACGATTCCTGCTGGCGTTGAAGTTAAGCAGGACGGACAACACGTCACGGTTAAGGGACCTAAGGGTGAATTGTCATACACAATCAACCCTGAAATCACGATGCACATGGATGGAACGGAAGTTCGTTTCACTCGTGCAGCCGAAGACAAGAAGCACCGTGCCTTGCACGGAACGACCACAGCAAACTTCATCAACATGATCGAAGGTGTTACCCAAGGTTTCACTAAGACATTGAAGATGGTTGGTGTTGGTTACCGTGCCGCAAAGAAGGGTTCAGTATTGAACCTGTCAGTTGGAATGTCACACCCAGTTGACTTTGAAGATCGCGAAGGATTGACGGTTGAAGTACCTGATGCTTTGACAATCAAGATTTCTGGAATCTCAAAGCAAGCCGTTGGTGACTTTGCCGCTGAAGTTCGCGCCGTTCGCCCCCCAGAACCATATAAGGGTAAGGGAATTCGTTACGAAGGCGAAGTTGTTAAGCGCAAGGAAGGTAAGACTGGTAAGTAAGCTTAACGCTTTACGATCAGTTTTCACCGGATTAATTAATTATTTTGAACAGGCAATTACGATTGCCTAGAAAAGGAAAGCACAGCTATGATTTCAAAACCAGATAAGAACAAGCTCCGTGCACGTCGCCACAAGCGCGTCCGCGGAAAGGTCTCTGGTACTGCTGCTCGCCCACGTTTGAACGTTTTCCGTTCTAATGTAAACATCTACGCTCAATTGATTGATGACGTAGCGGGTGTAACGCTAGCAAGTGCCTCATCACAATCTGCCGATGTTACCGGCACGAAGGTTGAACAAGCCGTTAAGGTTGGTGAGTTAATCGCCAAGAACGCCAAGGCTGCTAACATCGAAGAAGTTGTCTTCGATCGTGGTGGTTATGTCTATCACGGACGTGTGAAGGCTTTGGCTGATTCAGCTCGTGAAAACGGCTTGAAGTTCTAAGGAAAGGAGGAATAAACAAATGGTTGAATTCGTAAACCCTAAAGAATTAGGTGAATTAGAAGAAAACGTTGTCGCAATTAACCGTGTTACCAAGGTTGTTAAGGGTGGACGTCGTTTGCGTTTCGGTGCTTTGGTTGTCGTTGGTGACAAGCAAGGACACGTTGGTTTCGGAACTGGTAAGGCGCAAGAAGTGCCTGAAGCTATCCGTAAGGCCGTCGAAGATGCAAAGCGCAACTTGATCACTGTCCCAATGGTTGGTACGACTATTCCTCACGATGTTCTTGGAGAACATGCAGGTGGTAAGATTTTGATCAAGCCAGCTGAAGAAGGTGCCGGGGTTGCCGCTGGTGGTTCTACTCGTTCCGTTATGGAATTAGCTGGAATCGCTGATGTGACTGCAAAGTCACTTGGTTCATCAACTCCAGTTAACGTTGTCCGCGCAACTTTTGATGGTTTGTCAAAGTTGAAGGATGCAAACGACGTTGCAAACTTACGTGGTGTTTCATTGGAACACTTGGCTGAATAAGGAGCGATAACATGGCTGATTTGAAGATCACTTTGATTAAGAGTGCGGCTCATCGCTTGCCTAAGCAACGTGCCATCGTTAAGTCACTTGGACTTAACCGTGTGTCAAGCTCAGTGGTGAAGCCAGATAACGCAGCGACTCGTGGCGCAATCTTCCATATTGCACACTTGATCTCTGTTGAAGAAGTAAAGTAAAAATAATCTAGAAAAGGAGGGACCAAACCATGGATTTGAACGAATTACAACCTGCTGCAGGCTCACGCTTTGTACGCAACCGTGTTGGTCGTGGTACATCATCTGGAAATGGTAAGACTGCTGGTCGTGGTCAAAAGGGTCAAAAGGCTCGTGGTAAGACGCGTCTTGGCTTCGAAGGTGGACAGATGCCTTTGTACCGTCGTATCCCAAAGCGTGGATTTACAAACATTTCACGCAAGGAATTCGCTGTTGTTAACTTGGACAAGTTGAACAACTTCGATAACGGTACTGAAGTGACACCAGCTTTGTTGATTGAATCTGGTCTCGTTAAGAACCAAAAAGATGGTGTGAAGATTTTGGGTAACGGTCAACTTGACAAGAAGTTGACGGTTAAGGCCAACAAGTTCTCTGCATCAGCCGTAAAGGCAATTGAACAAGCTGGTGGTAACACCGAGGTGATTTAATGTTCCGCACGTTATTTAATGCTATCCGACAAAAAGATATTCGCAAAAAGATGCTTTGGACTGTGTTTTTGATTTTCGTTTATCGAATTGGAACACATATTACCGTTCCTGGTGTGAACCCTGCTGCCTTGCAGTCTGTGGCGAACTCAGGTTTGCTAAACATCTTAAATATCTTCTCGGGTGGGGGACTGCTGAACTTCTCCCTCTTTGCGATGGGAGTGTCACCCTATGTGACGGCGCAAATTGTTGTGCAGTTGCTGCAATTAGATATCGTGCCACGTTTTGTCGAATGGAGTAAGCAAGGTGAAGTTGGTCGACGGAAGCTGAATCAAGCAACCCGTTATTTGACCATTATCTTTGCTTTTTTGCAATCAGTCGGAATTACGGCTGGTTTCAACTCCTTAGCCGCCTATGGCTTGGTCAAGCAGACCAACAACGTGACCTCTTTCTTGTTGATTGGTTCGGTCATGACAATGGGTACTTTCTTTGCCATGTGGCTTGGTGAGATGATTACGGAAAAGGGTCTCGGGAACGGCGTTTCCATGATCATCTTTTCTGGAATTATTTCGCAAACCCCAAGTGCGTTCAAGGAAATCTTTACTGAAAACGTCCTGCAGGCTTCAAAGTCTCAAGTGGTTAACGGTTGGATTTTCGTCGCTGTATTGGTTTTGGCCATTATTTTGATTATTGGCATTACGACTTGGTTCTACGAAGCAGCTCGTAAGCTACAGATTCAATACACACGTTCAGCTGCATCTTACGGTTCTGAAGCCTATTTGCCACTGAAGTTGAACGTTTCCGGTGTTATTCCTGTTATCTTTGCTTCGTCTTTGATTTCAACACCACAAACAATTCTTTTCGCCTTTCAGAGTAAGTACTCGAGTGACCAATGGTTTAAGGTCTTGAAGGAAATCTTCTCAATGCAGACGATTACCGGAGCGGTCTTCTATACAGCCATGATTATCCTCTTTACTTACTTCTATGCCTTTGTTCAAGTTAATCCGGAAAAGCTTTCGGAAAACTTGCAAAAGCAAGGTGCTTACATCGTGTCGGTTCGACCTGGTGTCGAAACGCAGAAGTTTATCACGAAGCTTTTGTTGCGTCTCTCCTTTGTTGGGGCGCTTTACCTTGGCTTTGTTGCCCTGGTGCCACTGATTGCTTCTGATGTTTGGGGATTGAATGAAAAGATTGGATTGGGTGGAACATCCCTCCTAATCACAATCGGGGTTACCCTTGATTTGCTTCGTCAAATCGATGGTTTGCTGCAAAAGAAGAACTACGTGGGCTTTCTCCACTAGTTCATGAAGGAGTCTCGTTATGACAAAAAACTTAATTCTTTTGGGCCTGCCTGGCGCAGGTAAGGGAACACAAGCAGAAAAGATTGTTGCCGATTATCCGATGGTTCACATTTCGACCGGTGACATTTTCCGAGCAAACTTACGCGACAAGACGGCATTGGGTGAAAAAGCCCGTGCCTACATGGACGCCGGTAACTTGGTACCTGATGAAATCACAAATGCGATGGTCGCCGATCGGTTGACACAAAAAGATGTGGTTGAAAATGGTTTCATGCTTGATGGTTATCCACGAAACGAAGACCAAGCGAAGTTCCTAGACCAATTCTTATCAGAGCACGGGGAAGCTGTTTCAGCGACGCTATACTTTAAGGTTTCTGATGATGTTTTGGTTCAACGACTTTTGGGTCGTGGACGTGCCGATGACACGAAAGATGTGATCGCACACCGCTTGGAAGTCAACAAGAAGGCGAATTTGCCATTGGTTGACTATTATGAAAAGCACCATGTTCTCCATACCATTGATGGTGAAGGCGATTTGGATTCAATCTATTCAGCCGTTAAAACCGTCTTGAATGGCTTGAACTAAGGCTTTTCTTGTCAACTATTGAAAATTCTGGTATAATTTGATAGGTTAAGCACTTATCAATTATGTTGAAGCATGGTTACATAGGAGGTAATCTGCGTGGCCAACGATGTCATTGAAATTGAAGGCAAAGTCAAAGAGACAATGCCAAACGCAATGTTTCAAGTCGAACTTGAAAATGGGGCGGTAATCCTGGCGCATGTTTCCGGTAAGATTCGTAAGAATTACATCCGTATCTTGCCAGGTGACCGCGTCACAGTTGAGATGTCACCCTACGACTTGACAAAGGGTCGTATTACTTACCGTTTCCGTTAAGGAACGGTCGATAATCAGTTAACCGAATAGGAGGAATAGATTATGAAGGTACGTCCATCAGTAAAAAAGATGTGTGAATCTTGTCGCGTAATCAAGCGTAACGGCCGGACAATGGTGATTTGCCCAGCTAACGCCAAGCACAAGCAACGCGCAGGTAAGTAAAACTTACCATTTAATAACACTTGAAAATGAACGTTAAGGTTCTTTCAAAATAACAAAAGGAGGTAAATTGTTATGGCTCGTATTGAAGGTATTGATTTGCCACGTGACAAGCGTATTGTCATCGGCTTAACATACATCTACGGAATCGGTGCACAGACTGCACAAAAGATCTTGAAGACGGCCGGTGTGTCAGAAGACATCCGTGTTCGTGATTTGTCAGTTGATGACGAAGACAAGATCCGTGAAGCAATTGCTTCATTGAACTTGCAGTTGGAAGGTGATTTGCGTCGTAAGGTATCACTTGATATCAAGGGACTCCAAGAAATCGCTTCGTACCGTGGTATTCGTCACCGTAAGGGATTGCCCGTTCGTGGACAACACACGAAGAACAACGCCCGTACTCGCAAAGGCCCAGCTACGGCAATTGCAGGTAAGAAGAAGTAATCTTTCTTACCATCTCTTTAATGAAAAAGCGGCTTAAGCCAATTTTTAAAAGAGCCTCACTTTCGTGAGAAATGATTATCACAACCATAGTTGTGTAATGTTGATGAGTATTGCTCATCCGAGAAATTATAAGAAAAAGAAGGAGGCATATTATGGCAGTTCGCACAACGCGTAAGCGTCGCGTCAAAAAGAACATTGAATCTGGTGTGGCACACATCCACGCTACTTTCAACAACACGATCGTCATGATTACCGATGCACAAGGTAACGCTGTTGCCTGGTCATCAGCCGGTGCCCTTGGATTCAAGGGATCCCGTAAGTCTACGCCTTTCGCTGCTCAAATGGCAGCGGAAGCAGCCGCTAAGTCAGCATTGGACGTTAACATGCGTACCGTTGCTGTTACGGTTAAGGGCCCTGGTTCCGGTCGTGAATCAGCCATTCGTGCATTGGCCGCAGCTGGTCTTGAAGTAACGTCAATCAAGGATGTTACCCCAGTTCCCCATAACGGATCACGCCCACCAAAGCGTCGTCGTGTTTAATTGATTTTCATTGCGCTTTGCTTTGAAAAGAGGGGGGTTAGAGTTAACAGATGATTGAATTTGAAAAGCCAGATATTCATAACATCGAAGAGGATGCCAACTACGGTAAGTTTATCGTAGAACCTCTTGAGCGTGGCTATGGAACGACTTTGGGTAACTCCCTTCGTCGCGTCTTGCTGTCATCGCTTCCTGGCGTAGCAATCAACACTGTTCAAATTGACGGTGTTGTGCACGAATTCTCCACCGTTGACGGTGTTGTAGAAGACGTCACACAGCTAATCTTGAACTTGAAGAAAGTTGTTTTTGCTACGGATTCAGCTGAAGAACACAGCTTGGAACTCGATGTAACGGGACCAAGAGATGTCACTGCTGCCGACTTGGTTGGTTCAGCAGACGTCGAAGTGTTAAACCCTGATTTGCATATCGCTACTTTGGCAGCCGGAAAGTCATTACACATGACCGTAACGGTTGTTAAGGGACGTGGTTATGCTTCAGCTGAAGAAAACAAGCAATTACGTGATGAAATGCCAATCGGTGTTTTAACGGTTGATTCAATTTACACGCCAATTGAGCGAGTAAACTACCACGTGGAACAAAAGCGTGTTGGTGCTCGTGATGACTTTGATAAGTTGACGATGGAAGTTTGGACGAACGGTTCGATTAAGCCATCTGACGCTTTGAGTCTTGGTTCAAAGATTCTAACAGAACACCTGAACTTGTTCACGGATATTTCCCCAGTCGCACAAGAAACCAAGGTGATGGTTGAAGCAGAAACGCCTGTTAACGCAGCCGCTGATGCCGCTCCTATCGAAGACTTGGACTTGTCAGTTCGCTCTTACAACTGCTTGAAGAGGGCCGGTATCAACACGATTGAAGAGTTGACTGACCGTTCCGAAGCCGACATGATGAAGGTTCGCAACTTGGGCCGTAAGTCATTAGACGAAATTCAAGAAAAGTTGACTGAGATGGGCTTGGGCTTCCGTCAAGAAGATTAATTCATCAAAAGTTTAGAAAAAAGGAGGATTAACCGATGTCATACCGTAAGTTAGGCCGTACTTCATCACAACGTAAGGCAATGATGCGTGATTTGACTACTGACTTGTTGATTAACGGCCGGATTCAGACCACTGAAGCCCGCGCTAAGGAAATCCGCAAGACGGCTGATCAAATGATCACGCTTGGTAAGAAGGGTGACTTGTCTGCACGTCGTAAGGCAGCTGCCTACGTTCGTAACGAAGTTGCTGACGTCAAGGAAGACGGCGACAACATCCGCATCCAAACTGCTTTGCAAAAGTTGTTTGAAGATATCGCACCACGCTTTGCAGAACGCAATGGTGGATACACGCGTATCATGAAGACTGTTCAACGTCGTGGAGACGCTGCACAAATGGTTATCTTGGAGTTAGTTGACTAATTTCTTGGATGCCTGAAACCTCTGACCACTTGGTCAGGGGTTTTTCTTTTCTCTTTTTGACCGCTTAACTATCGAAAAGAACCGGTTAGCGACTTTTCTGCCAGCAACTTTCTCCTATCCGTATACTTAAAAGTGGTAAAGGAGAAATATATGTTACTTGAAGCAAAGGGCATTAGTCAAAAATATGGTGATAAGGTGGCGGTTAATCAGCTTTCTCTTTCAGTACAAAAGGGTTCGCTAACGGCTCTTTTAGGACCCAATGGTGCTGGAAAGTCGACCACCATGAAGATGCTGATTGGTCTAACGAAGCCGACGAGTGGAACCGTTCAGTATGAACAGGGAACTAAAATCGGCGTTGTCTTTCAGAATAGTGTTTTGGACAATGAATTAACTGTAAGAGAAAACCTTGAATCGAGAGCAAATCTCTATAAGGGTGTTAATAAGGCACGAATTGCCCTTTTAATCACTAATTTAGGTTTGAGTGGCTTTGCGAACCAACGTTATGGGACGTTGTCTGGAGGTCAAAAGAGGCGGGTTGATATTGCTCGTGCCCTATTGAATCAACCAGACATTCTCTTCCTCGACGAACCAACAACGGCCTTAGATATTCAAACACGCATGGGCATCTGGCACTTGCTGCATCAGCTGCAGGCACAAGAGGGGTTAACCATTGTGCTAACCACACATTATCTTGATGAAGCTGATCACGCAGATAAAGTCTATATCGTGGATCACGGGCAACTGATTGCCAAAGGTTCTGCCGAACAGATTAAAAAGGAACACGCCAAAAGTCGTCTGCTTATCAGCGTAGCTCCTGAAAAGCGAGAACATTTGATTGGAACGCTTGATTCCGCTGGATATGCCTACCAAGCAGAAGGAAACGAACACCTGGTAATTCTTGGACTCGGTAGTCAGGCCACCATTGAACTGTTGTCGAAAGTTTCGGCAATTATTCGCGACTTTGAATACCGACTTGGAACCATGGATGATGCTTTTGTTGCATTAACTGGAAAGGAGATGCGCTAATGTCTGCCATTGTAAAACGAAACCTAACGTTGTATTTTCGGAACCGATCTGGAGTGTTCTTTTCGCTCATGGGTGCGTTGATTTCCTTTGTTCTCTACATTGTCTTTTTGAAAAGTAATATCAAAGCGGGCTGGTCGAACGTGCCAAATACAAACCAGTTATTGGATACATGGTTGATTGCTGGTACGTTAACTATTGCCGGTATTTCGACGAGTCTCACTTCACTCTCGCAAATGATTAAAGACAAAGAAAGCCACGTTGATTGGGACCTTTCCCTGACTGATGTGAACAAAAAAGGGATGGCTTATGCCTACGTTTTGTCAGCTTCGATTGTGGCTTTTATCATGCAGTTTGTTCTTTTTTGGGTAATGGTCGCCTACTTCGCATGGGCCGATGGTCTATCAATGGATTGGAAAGTCTTGCCCACCACGTTTTGTGTGATGGCCGTGTCGTCAATTTTAGCGACTTCGGTCAATCAGTTACTGTTGCGCTTTGTTAAATCCGTTGACTCATTGTCTAAAATTTCTACACTGGTCGGAACTGCTTCTGGTTTTTTGGTAGGGACTTACATTCCTTTGGGAACGTTACCCGATTCAGCACAAACAGTCATGAAGTTGACTCCTGGAACCTACATTGCCTCACTTTATCGACAGGTTATGATGGATGGGTCCCTTGCGGATGCTTTTGGAAAAGGAACGAGCCAATTACTCGACTTTGAACAAAAAATGGGTGTTAGAATAAAATTAACTAGTTTAATGTCCCTAGAAGATACTTGGAAAATGGTAGCGGTACTCATCCTAATCTTCTTACTATTTGTCCGCCGCCAGGCACGGAAGTCTGCTAAGGTGACAAACCAATAAGGAAAATGACGTGGTTGAATCCTTCGAAAAGAAATTAACGCTTGATAACGGGCAGATTGAGGTCGTCATTCGCTCAAAAAAAGATGGTGCCCGGGTGCAACAACTCTTGCACCAACTATCATCATGGCCAAAAACAGTTACTGATCGCTTGACGATTAAGACCAGTGACGGCTTAGTGGTTGTAAAAGTGGCAGACATTGTTTACCTGGATGTACTTGATAAGGAACTGATTATCTACTTGCAACAGGGGACGGCCGTGATGACTTCACAGACCTTGGCTACGTTTTTAAAGAAGATAGCCAATCCGGATTTTGTTCAAGTATCTAAGCACTCCGCTGTGAACATTAACCATTTAAAAGCGCTGGAAAACTCGTTTTCTGGTTCCATGTTGGCGAAACTAGCTGGTAACCAGCAGACGATGGTTAGCCGACGTTATGTGAAGGCGCTGAAGCAAGCACTCGGTTTATAGGAGAGAATCATGCGTAATATCATCCAACATGTTTTGAAGGGGATTGCCTTTGGGTCATCGTCTTATGTGATTATTTTAGCCTTAACTTCAAGCAGCGAAGCCTATATGCCCCGTGAAAACATTATCGCTGTTTTGGCCATGTCCGCCGTTATTGGCCTTTGGAGCATGATTTTTGAGTGGGAGGGGCCGAATTTTTTAACAGTTTTTATTTTGCATTTTCTCGGAAGCGGTGCCATTGTCTGGGCAACGGGGCATTTGGTTCGTTGTTTTTATTTAAGTGTGGATAACCCAGTTGTATGGGTCTACTTTGTCACCACTTACGTCGTTATCTGGTTAATTATTTTATTTAACCAAAGACGACAGGTAGCGGCCATTAATTCGATTATTAATCAGCGTGATGCTGCACATCAGAACGAAAAAGACTGAGCGTAAGCTCGGTTTTTTTATTGCTTTCGATAAATTTATTAAAAATTTAACTTTTATCTTTTCGTCTTCAAGAACAAAAAGAGTAAAAAAGTATCGCTATCAAATGTATTTTCGGTCACAAATTGTCACGCTTTGAAACCCAGCCGCTCACTGGAAGTAAAGCGTAGAAAATGCTCTAGCAGTAGGGTTGAAGGGTCTTGTTTTTCTTATAAATACGTTGTTTAGAATGTGTCTATTTAAGGTTAAAAAGTATCGCTATTTTTTAAACAATCTTCTGCACTTTTTTTCTAAATAAGCTGAAATTCTTCTTTATATTTTTCTTAAGAAAGTCGGTTGATTTGCCTTTATAACAGGTGTTTGACGGGGTGGCCGTCTTTTTGTTTTCTCTAAAAAGGTGTATAATAGAACTTGAGAAATAACTCGTTTATGAAGAAGTTTCCGGAGGGATCTTTTTATGAATAAAGAATATATTAAAAAAGAACATTACAAAATGTATAAGGCTGGTAAACGGTGGATTTACGCAACGGTTGCCGCTTTTTCACTAACCGGTGTTGGGGCATCTGTTGCCTCGCATTCTGATCTAGGTCACCTTTTCCCGTTGAATTCCGTGATGGAAGCCATTGGAGGGGATGCTGCGTCTGCGGATGACAGTGATACTGGGACAGTGCCGCAACAATTTAATAACGGTGCGCAAACGTATCCGGACGTGGCAAGCATTTCATTTGCCAATAAACGAGAAGCAACGCTTGGTAAGTGGGTTAACATTGGGCCCATCGAAAAGTTTGTGCAAAACGGGAAGGGGGATCCACAGTACTTTAACTTTGGAATTACCCAAGCCTACGCACGTGTTGATAGCAATGGCAATCCTTACATCACCATTGCCATCGGTAAATCTCAATTAGCTGTTCAATCCTACGGTGCCCGTAACTCTGTTTATGGTTACATGATCAGGAAAGATGGCTTCAAGCAAGTCTTTAACAAGCAGTATCCAGCGGTGAATGTTTGGACCTATATTTCGACTAGTCCCATGACCAGTGAATACAATCAGCTCGGGTTACAGTTCACGGCCAACTCAAACATTGGGGGCAGTGATGGTGGTGATCATCAGGCTGTGCTGCCGGTTAAGGTGCAGGTTCAAGATACAAATGGCTTGAATGATGACATTAAAAAAGCTCAAGCTGTCGTGACAGCTGCTGAGACCGAAACCGACAAGATGATGGACCTCTTGAAGGCGGAACAGACCAAAATTGATAACGCCATTGATGCTGATCCGACTTTAACAAGTACAGAAAAAACGAACCAAAAGGCCTTAATTCCGCCAATGCTTACTGAAGCAAAGGCAAAGATGGATGCCGAAGTTGACACAGCAACGATTGATTCCATCGAACAGTCTTATATTCCAAAGATTGACGCGGCCCATACTCAGGGAACACCCTTAGCAGACCAAAAAACCGCCGCTAAGAAAGTCGTCGATAACAAGGCCAATGCTCAAGTTACCGCCATTAAAGCGAATAACGACATGACTGATGCCGAGCAAACCGCTGCCATCAAAAAGGTAACGGATGCGCAGACAACGATGGATAATAACATCGATAATGCTACGGATGCCGACCACGTGAACAGTTCTCGCGATGATAGCACGCAAAACGGCATTATCGAAAATGCCAATCAAGCAGCGATGACTTTGGCAGCTCGTCAAGCCGCAGCAAAGTCTCAGCTCGAAACCGATAAAACAAATGCTGAAAATGAAATTGATGGGGATGTCACACTCACGTCCAGCGAAAAGACACAGCGCAAAGCTGCCATCGAATCAGCGGTTAGTTCAGCTGAAGCAACGATTGCCTCCGCTACCAAAGCACAACAGGTTGTGGACGCGTTAAACGCTGCTGAGACGACAATCACCAACGAACAGGTTCACGGGACTGATTTAGACGTACAAAAGACGACGGCTAAGCAGTCCGTCTCAGACTATGCTGACCAAATCAAGCAGCAAATTGCCGCTGATAATACATTAACAACTGCTGAAAAGAACCAGCAAACCAGAAACGTTGACCAAGCGGTTGTGAACATCCAGAAACAAATTGCGGATGCAGCCAACGCTGATATGGTTAATAAGTATCGTGATGATGGTAAGAACGCCATTAAGGAAATGTACCAGCCTGGTACCGCACTTTCCGATCAAAAGACCAATGCAAAGGGCAAAGTCGATGCGGAAGCAACAACGGTTAAAGCTGCTATCAAGGCCGACAACACGTTAACGACTGACGAAAAGAATGCTCAAACGGCAGCAGTTGAGTCAGACCGGCAAAAGGCTGATCAAAACATTGATAACGCAACGAATGCTGATGGTGTGAACACTGCCCGTGATAACGGGATTGCGGCCATTGATGCCGACCATCAGTCTGGTAAGTCAACGGACGATCAGAAGACGACCCAAAAGGCCAGCGTCGATGCTGAGGCCAAGAAGGTATCCACTGCTATCAATGCTGACAACACACTGACGACTGATGAGAAGAACGCGCAGTTGGCAGCAGTTGAATCCGACCGCCAGTCAGCCGATAACAACATTGATAATGCTTCAGATGCCGATGGTATTAATGATGCTGCTTCAGCTGGTATCGCCACAATTGATGCCGATCACCAACCTGGCAAGTCAATCGACGATCAGAAGACGACCCAAAAGGCCAATGTCGATGCCGAAGCCAAGAAGGTGGATGCTGCCATTAGTGCCGACAACACACTGACGACTGATGAAAAGAATGCTCAAA
>NZ_JQBH01000003.1:67665-69356 GCF_001438695.1 Fructobacillus fructosus KCTC 3544 | reverse complement strand
TGAAGCTGACCGCAAGGCAGCCGATGAGAACATCGACAACGCTTCAGACGCCGACGGAATTAACTCCGCTGCTTCAGACGGTATTCAAAAGATTGACGCCGATCACAAGCCTGGCAAGTCAACGGATGAGCAGAAGACGACCCAGAAGGCCAATGTTGATGCGGAAGCCCAGACGGTCTCCACTGCTATCAATGCTGACAACACGTTGACGACTGATGAGAAGAATGCCCGGTTGGCAGCAGTTGAAGCTGATCGCAAATCAGCTGATGCAAATATTGATAACGCTTCAGACGCCGACGGAATTAACTCCGCCGCTTTAGACGGTATTCAAAAGATTGACGCCGACCACAAGCCTGGCAAGTCAACCGACGAGCAGAAGACGACCCAAAAGGCCAATGTTGATGCGGAAGCCCAGAAGGTCTCCACTGCTATCAATGCCGACAACACACTGACGACCGATGAAAAGAATGCTCAAACGGCAGCGGTCGAAGCTGACCGTAAGGCAGCCGATGAAAACATCGACAACGCTTCAAATGCCGACGGCATTAACGCCGCCGCCTCAGCTGGCATCACCAAAATCGACGCCGATCACCAACCTGGCAAGTCAACCGACGAGCAGAAGACGACCCAGAAGGGCAACGTTGATGCTGAGGCCAAGAAGGTCTCCACTGCTATCAATGCTGACAACACGTTGACGACTGATGAGAAGAACGCCCAGTTGGCAGCAGTTGAAGCTGATCGCAAATCAGCTGATCAAAACATTGATAATGCTTCAAATGCTGACGGGATTAACTCTGCTGCCTCAGCTGGCATCACCAAAATCGATGCCGATCACAAGCCTGGCAAGTCAACCGATGACCAGAAGACGACTCAAAAGGCCAACGTTGATGCTGAGGCCCAAAAGGTATCCACTGCTATCAAGGCCGATAACACGTTGACGACTGATGAGAAGAATGTGCAGTTGGCAGCAGTTGAAACCGACCGTCAGACAGCGGATAAAAATATCGACAATGCTTCCAATGCCGATGCGATTAATTCGGCGGCTTCAGCTGGCATTACCAAAATCGATGCCGACCACAAACTTGGAACGTCAACCGACAATCAGAAAACGACCCAGAAGGGCAACGTTGATGCTGAGGCCCAAAAGGTATCCACTGCTATCAAGGCCGACAACACGTTGACGACTGATGAGAAGAATACCCAGTTGGCAGCAGTTGAAACTGACCGCCAGACAGCTGATAACAACATTGATAACGCTTCAAATGCCGACGGCATTAACGCAGCCGCTTCAGCTGGCATCACCAAAATCGATGCCGACCACAAGCCGGGAACGGCAACCAATGTTCAGAAGACGACCCAAAAGGCTAATGTTGATGCGGAAGCTGAAAAAGTCATTAAGGCGATTAAAGCTGATCCGACCTTAACAACTGATGAAAAGAACAGTCAGGTTGGACGTGTTCAAACAGATCAAACACAGGCTGATCAAAAGATTGATGACGCCTCAGATGCCGATGGGATTAACGCAGCCGCTTTAGCCGGTATCCAAAAAATTGACGCCGATCATGTTTCGGGTAAGGCGACGGATGAGCAAAAGACGACCCAGAAGGCCAATGTCGATGCCGAAGCCAAGAAGGTGGATGCTGCCATTCAGGCTGACAACACATTGACGACTAACGAAAAGAATGTGCAGT
>NZ_JQBH01000003.1:0-67461 GCF_001438695.1 Fructobacillus fructosus KCTC 3544 | reverse complement strand
TGAAGCTGACCGCAAGGCAGCCGATGAGAACATCGACAACGCTTCAGACGCCGACGGGATTAACTCCGCTGCTTCAGACGGTATTCAAAAGATTGACGCTGATCACAAGCCAGGTACGTCAACCGATGACCAGAAGAAAGCTCAAAAGGCCAACGTTGATGCGGAAGCTAAGAAGGTGGACGCTGCCATCAATGCTGACAACACGTTGACGACCGATGAAAAGAAGGCGCAGTCGGAGACAGTTGAAGCTGATCGCAAAGCGGCCGATGAGAACATCGATAACGCTGCGGATGCTGATGGAATTAACGCTGCTGCTTCAGCTGGCATCCAAAAGATTGACGCCGACCACAAGCCGGGAACGGCAACCGATGTTCAGAAGACGGCCCAAAAGTCCAACGTTGATGCCGAAGCCAAGAAGGTATCAGCTGCCATCAATGCTGACACCACGTTGACGACGGATGAAAAGGCAACGCAAACCGCAGCCGTCGAAGCAGACCGCAAGGCGGCCGATGAAAATATCGATAACGCTACAGATGCCGATGGTATCAACGCAGCCGCTTCGGCTGGCATCCAAAAGATTGACGCCGACCACAAACCGGGTAAGTCAACGGACGACCAGAAGACGGCTCAGAAGGCTAACGTCGATGCGGAAGCCCAGAAAGTGGACGCTGACATCAAGGCCGACACGACTTTGACGTCAGGTGAAAAGGCAACGCAAACCGCAGCGGTCGAAGCAGACCGCAAGGCAGCCGATGAGAACATCGACAATGCTGCAGATGCTGACGCTATCAACGCAGCCGCTTCAGCTGGCATCCAAAAGATTGACGCCGATCACAAACCAGGTACATCAACGGATGATCAGAAGACAGCTCAAAAGGCTAACGTTGATGCGGAAGCTGAAAAAGTCATTAAAGCGATTAAGGCTGATACGACTCTGACAAACGAGGAGAAAAACAGCCAAGTTGGTCAGGTTCAAGCTGATCAGACACAAGCTGACCAGCACATCGACAACGCTTCAGACGCCGATGGTATTAACGCAGCCACTTCAGCTGGCATCCAAAAGATTGACGCCGACCACGTACCAGGTACACCAGCGGTCAACCAAAAGACAACTCAAAAGGGTAATGTCGATGCCGAAGCCAAGAAGGTATCGGATGCCATCAAGGCCGATACGACCTTAACGACGGACGAAAAGAACGCCCAATTGGCTAAGGTTGAGGCTGACCGCCAGGCAGCCAATGACAACATCGATAAGGCGGTCGATTCGGATGCTATCAATGCGGCCATGGCGGCTGGAATCCAAAAGATTGACACTGACTACCAGCCGGGCTCGCTTGACGATGTTAAGAATCAAAACAAGAAAAACATCGACAATGCGGCGGCCAAGGCTAAGCAGGTCGTTGATGACGATGGTTCATTAACGCCAGATGATAAGAACAAGCGGAAGGCGGCCATCGATCAAGCAGCGGCCAAGGCGAAGGCTGCGGTTGATAATGGTCAGAATGCTGATGATTCAGACAAAAGCGCCAAGGCTGGTGAACAATTAATTGCCGGACTAAATGATGCTAAGAATGCTGCAGATGCAACGATTAACCATGCATCTGATCAGGAAAAGTCTGATATTAAAAACGATGCTTCCTTGTCGACGAAGCAGAAGAATGCTCAGGATGCGCAGGTCGATGAAGCGGCGGCTGCTGCCAAGAGTGCAATCGATGATGCGACTGATTTGGATGACTTGAACCAGGCAACACAAGCTGGTGTTAAGGCCATCGAGCAGGTTCATCAATCAGCAACACCACTGAGTCAGCAGAAACATGATGCTGAAAACGCATTGAATCAAGATGCTGACCGTGTTAAGGCTGAAATTGAACAAGATTCAAACCTGACGAACGCTGAAAAGCAGGAACAGCTCGCTCATTTGAACGCCGTGCTTCAACAAATGAAGCAGGCAATCGAAAACGCTAGCGATTCTGATTCACTTGAAAAGGCGTTGACTACTGGTAAAGAAGCCATTGAGGCTTGTTACCAAAAGGGTGTTCAGAAGCCAAGGGCAACAGCTGTTGCTCCAAAGGTGGAGGAACGTCCGGTTGTGAAGGACGGTGGTCTGCCAAAGACCGCTAGCCGGGTAAAACGGAATGCCACACAGCAAACCGTTGGCCTAGCCCTTGCAGCTAGTCTCACGACCTTCTTCTTAGCGAAGAAGCGCCATGACAAGTAAAAAATCGGATGAACATCCGGAAAAAGCAGTTGAAAGGAAACTTTCAGCTGCTTTTTTGATTCACTTTTTGAAAGTCTTCCGGGGGGCTTCTGATATGGTAAAATAGCAGATAATGACAGATGCAATCACAATCAAAAATTTAACCTATTCTTACCCTGAACAGGGGCAGCTTTTCGACAATTTTTCGCTCTCAATTCAAGAGGGGGAATGGCTGTCAATTGTTGGGCACAATGGTTCCGGTAAATCAACGCTTGCTAAGCTCATCTTGGGTTTGCTTGACTTTGATGAAGGTGAAATTAGGGTCTTTGGTCAAAAGCTACAGCTAGAGACTTTAGCCGCTATTCGTTCGCAAGTTGGCATGGTTTTTCAAAATCCAGACAATCAGTTCGTTGGCGCCACGGTGGCCGACGATGTGGCCTTTGGTTTAGAGAATCGGCAGGTACCCTCCGAAGAGATGCCGGCCATGATTGAGGCTGCCCTTAAACAAGTGGGGATGGCGGCTTATGCTGATCGGGAACCCCACACTCTTTCGGGAGGACAAAAACAACGGGTAGCGCTGGCGTCAATTCTGGCCCTTCAACCAAAGGTAATTATTTTGGACGAAGCGACGGCGATGCTCGATCCCGAGGGAAAGCAGGCGGTGTTGCAGACGCTGAAGCAACTCAAGGAGCGTTATCAAAGTAAGCTTACGCTGATTATGATTACCCATGATATGGAAGAAGCAGCCCTAGCCGACCGTGTGGCTGTAATTGATGATGGTCGCTTGGTTGAAAACGAGGCGCCACGGGCTCTTTTCTTGAAGGGGCAAGAACTAGCAGCGCTAGGACTGGCACTGCCATTTGCGATGGCCTTACAAAAAGACCTCGCGATTGATCAGCCGGTTTACCGAACGAAGCAGGAGTTGGCCACATGGTTATCAAAATTGAAGGCTTAGACTTTGCGTATGGTGCTGGTAAGCAAAGCGTACCAGTCCTCAAAAATATTAACGTTACAATACAAAAAGGCATGATTACGGCTATTATCGGCCAAACGGGTTCTGGAAAGTCCACGCTGGTCCAGCAACTGAACGCGTTGCTCAAACCAACAAAGGGAACGGTACAAATTGGTGAACACGTTGTCACGAACAAGACCAAGGAAAAGGAACTGGCACCCATCCGCGCGGAAGTGGGGATGGTCTTTCAGTTTCCTGAATCACAACTCTTCGCCCCAACGGTGTTAGAAGATGTCATGTACGGACCCAAAAACTTTGGGGCAACGGATGAAGAGGCGAAGAAAGCCGCAAAAACAGCCTTAAAGCGAGTTGGCTTTGATGCAACGCTCTATGAGCAATCGCCTTTTAATTTATCTGGTGGTCAGATGCGACGAGTCGCACTTGCCGGTGTATTGGCGATGAATCCACAGACCATGGTTTTCGATGAACCAGCGGCGGGATTAGACCCACAGGGACAAGAGGAACTCTTGAATCTGCTTAAATCATTGCGTGACGAGGGGAAGACCGTGGTTTTAATTTCTCACCAAATGGATCAGGTGCTGGCCCTAGCAGACCGGGTACTGGTTTTAAAAGATGGTGAAATTGCGGCGGATGAACCCGTTGACCAACTTTTTTCACGGCCTCAATCCTGGTTTGCTGAGCAGCACTTAGATCTGCCGGAAACCATTGCCTTCCAAAAGCAATTGGAAGAGAAGGGCTTTGTTTTTGATGGTCTCTGCAAGACGGTTCCGGATTTAGCCAAGGCGATTAAGAAACAACTTGACCCGACAAAAATCCAAACGCTTGGCTCGACCATTAGCGAAAACGGGGAGGCAAATCATGAATAACTTAGTGATTGGTCAATTCGTTCCGGGTTCTGGGATTCTCTATAAACTCGATCCCCGTACCAAAATCTTGATGACGATTGCCTACGTGTTCTTACTGGTTTTTGCCAACAGTTGGCCTACCTATCTCTGGTCAGCGGCCTTTTTGTTAATGGCCCTCGTACTGACAAAGCAGGGACTTGGCCTGTATTGGCGTGGCATTAAGCCGATTCTTTGGTTGATTCTCTTCACCGTGGTGCTCCAATTGCTGTTTTCAGGTGGAACACCGGTTCTCTTCGCTTTCGGACCCGTTAAAGTCACACTGCCGGGCTTGATTAATGCCTTTTACGTGGTCGTGCGCTTCGTGTTAATCGTGTTGATGTCAACCATCTTGACGATTACCACGCCACCGACGGCCATCGCATCGGCTATTGAATCGCTCCTGAAACCGCTCAAAGTCGTGAAGGTGCCCGTGTCCGAATTGGCGCTAATGCTATCCATTGCGCTGCGCTTTGTTCCGTTGTTAATGGGCGAAACCGATAAGATCATGAAGGCGCAAAAGTCGCGAGGAATGTCGCTATCAACCGGCTCGCTGATTAAGCGCGCAAAGGCGGTCGTGCCACTGCTGGTCCCCCTCTTTGTCGGGGCCTTGCAACGCGCACTGGACCTCGCCAACGCCATGGAAGTCCGTGGCTTCGAGTCAGCCGAGGGACGGACTCGTTATCGCGAATTGTCTTACAGTAAAGCAGATGCCTGGGCATTCGGGGCCGTACTGGTCTTTGCCTTTGGGTTCATTGCCTTAAATTTTGTGTCATAAATAAGAATGGAAAGGAGCTTCTTATGCCACGCTATCGAGCAGTGGTTGCCTACGACGGGTCAGACTTTTTAGGCTTTCAAGTACAGTCTAAAAACGGTGTCGAACGGCACCGAACCGTACAAGGGGAGCTCATTAAAGCAGTTAATCAAATGGGAAAGAATCCGGCCGAGCGCATTAAAGTCGTCGGTGCTTCCCGCACCGACACCGGCGTTCATGCCAACGGGCAGGTCATCCACTTTAACTTGCCCTTTGACATCCCCGGCGAAGGCGTGCGAAAGGGATTGAACACCATTTTGCCCCGCGATATCCTGATTAAGGAAGTCCGTCAGGTACAAGACGACTTTCACGCTCGGTTCTCATCGCACAACAAGCGCTATTATTACCGGGTGTCCACTCAGGATTACGTGGACCCCTTCAAGCGGCGGTATACAGGCCATTTTCACTGGAACCTTGATCCAAAGCGGATTGAAAAAGCCTTGCCGGATTTGATTGGTGAACAAGACTTTGCTACCTTCGCTGCTTCTGGTAATCAGACAGCGACAACTATCCGGACGATTACGCGCGCCGAGGTGCAGGTGAAAGAAGACGAACAGGAATTGGTCTTTACTTTCGAAGGCAATGCTTTCTTGTATAATCAGATTCGAATTATGGTCGGTGTTCTACTTGAAATTGGAACGGGGCGTCGCCCCGTCGATGCCATTCCAAAGTTGATTGCGGCAAAAGATCGCGAACAGGCGCGCTATACGGCACCTGCAGCAGGATTGTATTTGGACCATATTGATTACGATGGTCAGTTGGATAAGTAAAGGAGAGGCAACATGACGCTATTTGAAGAATACGCACTGGCAGCAAAGGGATTGCTCTACGTTGCCACCGAAAAAGATGGGCAGCCCAGCCTACGCATCATGGGCTTTGCAATGGACCCCAATCAGCACAATCACTGGTATTTGGTCAGCCAACCAGATACTGGCAAGATTGCGGACTTAAAAGTCAATGACCGGGTGGCTATTATGACGGTCATGAACGAAAACGGCGCTCGGATTGAATCCAATCAAGCGACATTGCGTCCCTCGACAAAAAACTGGGCGGACGTCAAGGATTACTTCACAAATCCCGTCTTTCACCGGAACCATCCCCACCCAGAGGAAGAAGTGCTCCTAGAGCTGACCATTCACTCGGCCCGTCTGGCAGCCTATGCTGGTAACGAAGTCTTTACATTTGAAGATTAAAAAGAAAACAGTCAGACGAAAGTCCGGCTGTTTTTTCTTGGTCAGTTAGGGCGGGAATTTTTGTTTTTTTGAAAAGAGCGAAAGGAGGGGGCTGATTTAGTTAATTGACGAGTGACCATTCTCAACGATATATAAAAATCAGTATTTTAAACCCACTAATTAAAAATCAGATAATCACTCTTTTCACGTATTTTATACATCCTAAATCAAAAGATTCATTATTTATTTTTTGCAATCATTCTTCTTGTTCGGCCCATTTGGCCGTGCTATATTTCAGGTGAGAGCTGGCCAGTTCTTATTGCTTGTTTGGAGAATTTGTTTTTGTAAGAAAGGACACGATATGTACGAAACAACGATGCAAACACTTGATGACGAACAGCTAAACGAAGTTTTGGGCGGACGTTCCATCGCCTATCAAGTGGGGTATACGTGTGGTCGGTTAGTTCGTTCCATTGTGATGGGCCGTTAAGTTTGAAGAAAGAGAAGGGAGAAAAGAATGCAGGGTATTATGGTGAGTGAACGTTATGTTAATTTAGCTGTCAATCAGTTAGCCGAAGTGCATGGTGGCATGGGCAACCGTGGGCTTGTCCTAGGACGAGCGGTGAGCCAATTTGCCCATGGATTTTGTGATGGGCTCTTAGGCAAATAATGACTGATTAATGATTTGATTGAAAACGGCTGCTGTACGGGCAGTCGTTTTTAATTGCCAGCAACCCCGTGGAGAAACACTTGGACTGCTTTTTCCCTTTCGGTTTATCGCCTGAACTTTTTCAGTTCTTCCCATACTTATCCATTAGACACTGTTAAAAAAGTCGCTAGATCCAACAATACATATTTTAAATTATTGCATAATACTGCAACATAATTTAAAAATATAAATAAAATGATTGCCAGTTACCACGAATCGTGGTATAAATAAAGCAGACAGAGGGACCAAAATACGAACCCACTTTTGTCAGCGAATCAATAGAAGCAGTGTTCGAGCTGTCGACTGACACTTTCTCTTCCTATACTAGTCTGGTGTCATAAGATTGGCGTGATGATCCATGGTAAGCGCTTCTCCGGCGTTTACCGTTCGCGCGCTGCTGACCTTCACTGATTTCGTTTCTTTGCCTGGGTGTTTTGGTTACGATAGAAATTTGCGCTGCTATCCTCTTTTAATCAGCTTGTTTCTTCTCTCATGTTTGCTCACAATGCTGCGGGATGTTGACAGTGAGTAATTCCCTCTGTCTGAATTGATCGGTGGTTGCCTTGGTAACCGCCGGTCTTTTCATGACGACCGATTATAAAAAAAGGACCAGCCAATTTCACTTGAAATCGGCTGGTCCTTTTATCAATACTATGATAAGTTACTTATTTTTTCTTTGTGTTTACGATAAGAAAAAGTGTAACTGAAGCACTTAAGGCAGTCAACAAGCCCTTAATAAATTGAGGGTTTGCTTTCTTATTTGTTTCCGGCATTAGCGGAGTAGGAACACTGTTGGTAATTGTTGAAGCAGGTTGTTGCTTTGTGGGTGTTTCATTCTTTGTTGCGACAGCTGCTTGCGCTGGCTCAACAGGAACCTTAGGGGTTTCCGGCACTTTTGGAGTATCCGGTTGCTTAGGCGTATCCGGAACCTTAGGGGTGTCCGGAACCTTCGGTGTATCCGGAACCTTCGGTGTATCCGGTTGCTTAGGCGTGTCCGGCACTTTTGGAGTATCCGGTACTTTTGGTGTGCCCGGCTGCTTAGGCGTATCCGGCACCTTTGGTGTATCGGGTTGCTTAGGCGTATCAGGGACCTTCGGTGTATCCGGCTTCTTTGGCGTGTTATCGCCATGGAAAGTAGCGGATCCGGAACCGGCATACGTTGGGGAATAAACGTCCTGCGTTTCGGGCGTTGTATTCTGACCCGTTAAGTCAACCGAGTTCCCGTATTTCTTTTGAACACCACTATCGGTGATTTTACTTTCGTAGTAAATCAGATAGGTGTCGTCAATGGTTCCGAGGTCACCGTGAAAGCTCGTCGCGCTATCTTTGACAAAGCCGGCAGGATTATCCGCCAGACTAATGGTGGTAAAAGTCGTGCCATCGGCATTGTAGCGAACCTGGCGGATGTTAAAGTCACCCGTTAACACTTGGTTACCAGTCAATTGGTCATGAATCACGGCGTTTTCCACGTGGTCACGGGCGTAGTTCACGCGAATGCACCAGTGCAAGATGGAGGGGTCGTCGGGATCGTACCATGACCACTTGGCCAACTTTTCGTCACTGGCTGGACCAGTAGCGGGATTGATGTTGACCGTGTTCGCGTTTGGCGTGGTGCCATCACGATCGGGCAGATTCCAATTGATCACCGTGGCCTTGCCAGTGTTGACTTTGTCCAGGTTCCAGTGCATGGTAATGGACAGGGAGCCGCTAATGGCGTCCGTCTGGTTTTCCTTTAGCGCTAGGTCGGTGTAGTGAATGTTAATCCGATTAGTTGCTGGATCGGTTGTCCCAACCCCCACAACTTGGCCTAAGGCATCCTTGATGTCAAAGTTAATGACCGATAGGATGGTAAACTGTTCGGGCACGGTAATCGAGCTATCACGACTTTGGTCGCTCAGCGCCCCACTGGGAATCTTATAACCATAGGTAACCTGCATATTGTCGATGGGACCGTATGGGTCAGCCGTCGGGTTCGTTAGATCCTTCAGGGAGGCGCTAGTAACGTATTGATTCGCTTCAGCTGCTGAAACTTTGCTGGCGTGACTAACTGTCCATAACCCAAGGGTTAACGCCGCAAGAATCAACAAACAAAGCTGTTGAATACTGTGTCTTCTTCTCATACTTCTCTCCTTTCTCAAACATTGTAACCTATTAATAGGATATTTCCTTGAATTTTGTTCTTTAATTTAGAAAATTAGCGGGGATGACTTGCGAAAAGATTTTTTTAGGGGACATTTTCAAAATGCCTTTTTTAAAAGTCGGTGGGAATCTTGTAAAAAAGCCCGCGAATCCGCCATTTATCGTTGACACTCTGCCCGATATTTTATATACTGTAAATCGGTATTGTTTACCTCACGATAAGCCCCGGAAACTTATTGTAACCGTCTGAGAAGGAACGCTCAGACATTGTAAACAACTAATTAAAGGAGCGCGCCATGCGTACAACATTTTTAGCAAAGCCAGGCGAAATCGAAAAGAAGTGGTACATCATTGATGCAAAGGACGTCGTAATGGGTCGTTTGTCAACGGTTGTTGCCGCCATTTTGCGTGGTAAGAACAAGCCAACTTTCACGCCTAACGTTGACATGGGTGACAACGTCATCATCATCAACGCCGGTGAAGTAAAGTTGACTGGTAAGAAAGCAACTGACAAGATTTACTACCACCACTCAAACCACCCAGGTGGCTTGAAGGAACGTACGGCTGGTAACTACCGCCAATACGATCCAGAAAAGTTGTTGGAATTGTCAATCAAGGGTATGTTGCCTAAGACTTCTTTGGGTCGCAAGCAAGGTTTGAACCTCCACGTATACGCTGGAGCGGATCACAACCACGCTGCACAAAAGCCTGAAGTGCTTGACATCAACAAGTTAGTTTAAGAAAGGAGACCAAGAATATGACTGAAGCAGCACAATATGCCGGAACCGGTCGTCGTAAGAACTCAGTTGCCCGTGTCCGTTTGGTACCAGGTACTGGTGCAATTACGATGAATGGTAAGTCCATTGAAGACTACATTCCTTTCCCTAACTTGCGTGAAGTTGTTTTGCAACCATTTAACGCAACAGATACGTTGGGTAACTACGACGTACTTGTTAACGTTAACGGTGGTGGATTCTCAGGTCAAGCTGGTGCAACTCGTCACGGTATCGCCCGTGCCTTGTTGACGGTTGACCCTGACTTCCGTACTGCATTGAAGCAAGCTGGTCTTTTGACTCGTGACGCTCGTATGAAGGAACGTAAGAAGCCAGGTCTTAAGAAGGCCCGTAAGGCATCACAGTTCTCAAAGCGTTAATCGTTGGATTACCGTTTTACAAAAAGTCCGCAATCGCGGGCTTTTTTTGTTTGGCAAAATTCAGGTGGTTGCTGTGCTAAAATAAAAGCAGGAAAAATTTGAAAAGAAAGAGTCAATTTATGAATTTGATTGCTAGATGTATTGCAGCCTTTAAGCAAATCCGGTTGCGTACTTGGATTATTGTTGCCGTTCTGTTGATTTTGATTGTGGCGCTTGCGCCGTATGCGATTGAATCATGATGCTTGGTTAGGTTGTCGACCTTCTGATTTTAGAAGGTCTTTTTTATTTAAAAAAAGTCTAAATACCCTCATAAATGCACCTTTTTACAATAAGTGTACCCATTTTGTGGTACACTTTTATATGTTCATTTAATCTAGACATAATAAAGGAGAAAGTATGACAAGTCGCAAAGAATGGGAAGAGTATTTCGAACTCATCAACAACCGTAAGCCAAACGCAGATGAAATCGCTGCTGCATTGGAAAAGGGTGAGTTCACGGATGCCCACGCCGAAGCTGCTAAGGCTGAAGCAAAGGTTGAGGCCGAACTGAAGAAGGACGGCAAGGAAATCAGCAAGGGGATGGAAGAAACCAAGGAACAAGCCGGCGAAGCCTTTAACAAGGCCAAGCAACATGCTGGTAACTACTTTGGTTGGTTGAAGAACCGGGCCTTGCACCCAATGAAGTATGTCAACGAAGACAAGCCAAACCAATTGTACCTTTGGCTGACTTTCGCTTTGACGACGGTTTTGTCTGCTGGAATCTTCTGGAACGTGATTCGTCGTATCTTTGCGGTTATGGGGGATGCCGTTCGAAGCAGTTACGGAAGCAGCTATTCAAGTTCTTATACGCGTGGGATTGCTGATCTCGCTGGGCGCGTTTTGCCATCGGTCTTCTTTAACTTTGTTGTCGTCTTTGTCATCTTGTTCTTGGCGGCTTTGCCAGGTTTGGCATTGGTGTCAAAGGGGAAGGAAAAGTTCAAGAACTTGGTTAACAAGTTCTTGGTCTTCCAACCAGCCGCTGCCATCTTTGCCGCTGTGGGCTTTATTTACTCATTCATCGCTCAAGTGCCAACGGAAAACAGCATCAGTAACTTGAACAGCACGATTCAAGGCATCATGATTAACATTGGAATCTTGATTGCCCTCCCAATGTTGGCTGTGGCCGTGACGAACCTCGCTTCCATCTACTTTGTTCAAAAGTATCGCGAAAACGACCAGAAGATTGACTTGATCTGGTGGCAAATTGCCCAAACCATCATCACGTCCGTTGTGATTTACATTGGTTACGCGGTCATTGTCACCCCAATGTTTAAGTCATTGATCGACACGATTTCAAGCTTTAACTACTAATCTAAAGGGAGTCAATTCATGACACAGCAAGAATGGCGTGACGCCTTTAAGAAAGAAAACGGTCGCGAACCTTCCCTTGATGAATTCAAGGCTGCCAAGGCCAACGGCTTTGCAATGAAGCAGCAAGCAGCAGAACCATCCGAAAAGGAAATTCTGCAGGCTTGGGTTGCCGACTTTGAAAAGAAATACGGTCGCAAGCCATCCATCGACGAAGTGAAGCAGCGCCAGTACATCGCACCGACAGCAGCTGTTGAAACGCCGACAGAGGATGATGAGGACACCACGGTTGCCCCACACCGTCAAAGTCAAACGAACAAGAAGAAGCGTGGCTGGAAGTTGCCAACGTTGATTGTCATCGTTGTGGCCTTGGTCGCTGGTTACTTGTACGGACAAAACTACTATTCATACGATTCATCAATGGATCGGGCCATTAAGGTTTTGGATAGTCGTAGCGCCGATAAGTACAGTCAAAACCTGACTTGGTCTGACACGGATAAGAAGTTGACTAAGTCTGAAGTGACCCCTTTGGTGAAGTACATCAAGACGGGTGCCACTAAGAGCGATATCGAACGAATGTTGAAGTCTTCTGCTTACAACGTTCAGGTTAAGAAGACGGGTAATCGTTTCCTTGTCTTCCCAAAGTACCAAATCGTGGTCACGCCAATTAACTTGAAGGTTTACACGAACCATTCAGGTCTGAAGGTGACGGCCAACGATGAGACCATCATCAAGGACTCAGACGATGATGAAGCGGCAATTGTGAAGCACCAAGCACCTGGTTACTACGAATTTGAGGCCAAGGGCGATGTCGATGGCGACACCTATAAGGGAACGGATACGGAAGTGGTTGCCAACAAGAGCAACGCCGAAATTAACCTGTACGCTTACAGGACGAGTTCGTCATCATCTTCTTCAAGTTCCAAGTCCAAGTTGACCAAGTCAGACGCGGATGCACTGTTGACCAACATGTCTTCCTTGCTCTCTAAAGTCGGGGCCAAGGACAGCAGTTCATACAGTAGCGATGTGACGGCTTCCGACGTCTTCGTCGACGGTAGCAGCAACAAGGCCTACACCGACTTTACGGAAATGATTAGCAACAACAAGACCAAGTCAAAGCGAACGGCCGAATCCATCAACTTTGGCCCAATTGACGTCCAAGACGTCAAGTCAACGGGTAAGAAGACCGCCGATGTGACGTTCAAGATTAAGGAAGACTTTAACTACTCTTCTGACACTGATCCTGACAAGCATACGTCCGGTACGTTGACGCAGACCTTCCTCTTGAAGGCCCACGTCAAGTACGACAAGGACGAATCAAAGTGGTTGGTTGATAGTATCGATTCTGACCAAAAGAAGCTGTCTGACTCAGACAACGTCAAGTAATTGAATTTTTAAAGGGAACGCCTACATGGGCGTTCTTTTTTATATTGGTATCGAGTTGGCTTCGACCAGCGACTTTATTTACGAACAACTTAAATGCGCAGCCGGGCAGGGTAAGGAAATCAGAAGCGGGAGGAATACACGACCTTTTTGCTTTGCGGATATGTTGGCATAACTGGTTCAAGTTGTACAAATTCCTCGCTATTTTTTGTGGAATTCGTTTTAATAAATTGAAAGGGCTTCCCAGGCAAGTTCTAATTCACACTAAAGAAGAATTGGAGGCGTTAATTCATGAACCAATCTCAGAATAATAAGGTACAATTTGAAGAAATTATTCAACGCTATCATCATGATTTTTCAGATTTTGATGAATTTGCTTCAGAAGAGGAAAAGTTAATCGTCATGAGTTATATTACGTAGGAGGCGAATCGCGCGCAAAGACGATTGGTGGGATTAGAATAGTCATTTAAATGCGTCAATCCTTGACCAGCAACTTTATTAATGAATAATGCAATTAATCAACCGGGCTAGAAAAAAGGAACAGAATTCTGAGATTCTGTTCCTTTTTTGTTGAAGACAATAAATGAAAAAACACCAAATTTTTTCGTTAATACGACACTAATAAAATTATTTATTGAAAAAACGGCATTATTTCAATAAACAGACGATGTGTCTGCCTAATTATCGAAAAATCAACAAGATTTTAATAAAAAAGTTGATGCCGATTTGTAAATTACAGATTAAAATGAGGATTCTCTTCCCTTTTTCTTCAATTCGCAAGACTCATCACAATAGTGATAAAATAAAGTGATTTTGTGTTTTTGGAGGGAATGTGATGGACGAGAATCAAAACAAGCTAATTAATCAGGTGAAGGAGGAGATGCAGTACGTTGATGCCTATCAAAAGGCTGTGAAGCAACGCAGAAAACTGTCAAAAGAAAATGCAATGCTTGAACGTCAGGCCGACCAACTGTCGCTTGATAAGGAGATTTTAAAAGGGCAAATCAATGATGTTGTGGCTAAGATTGACAGTGGCCAATTCGGCAACATCAGCAAGAAGCAAATTGCCTTGGACACAACGGGCTACACGGCAACGGTTGACGAATCAGAATCTAAAAAAGTCGGTCGCCGACTTTTGCTGTGGATGATTCTTCTAGAGGTTGTCCTGCTGGTCATTTCGAGTGTTTCAGGAATTACTTCAGGTAACTTCGTAACCAATACGACGGCTGAAGGACTGAAAAACACGTCAATGATGCCGCAATTGTTGACAATCTTACCAGTGTACATTGCGCTGTTTGATGTTTGGTACTTAAAGAAGCATCATAAGTTGTTTGATAACGTGAATAAATACCTAACGATCAAACCTGTTGTGAACTACACCCGTGTTGCTTTGCTAATCTATTCCTTTATCTTTGTTTCCATGCTGATGTCGACGGTGTCATCTGGTTCTCACCTGACGATGCTGCAAGTTGCCTTTTCATGGGGTGCCTTTTTCGCCCATTTTACACTGGGAGTCTTCTTGATTAAAAAGGCTAACAATCAGTTAGCCAATCGCTTCAAGCGAGAGGCAGCAGCGGTTGAGGAAGCAAACCGTCAAAAATATGAATTGCAGGTTCAACAAGCCGATGCAGACTATAATGATAAAGTCCAACAGGCGAAAGCTGTGTTGACGGGGTTGAAAAACAACTTGCTGTCGAATTCAAACGATGTGGACAATTCCATTTTGGATGTGACCGGTCAAATTGACCAAATCGAAAGTCAGAATCTACCAGCCGTTGATCGCCGGATTGCTGAAATTAAGCAAAACCTACCCCGCGTCATTCCAATGGCCGATCAGTACCGGTTTGAATTGCCATACTACCAACTAATGTTGGAAGCATTGCAAAGCATGCAAGCAACGGAATGGGGCCACGCTAACGAACTAGCTACTGATCGTTTCCAAAACGCGAAGAACCATGACGAATTAATGAACCAACTCAAGGATAACCAGCAAAAGACGCTGGACGCAATGAATGATCTAGCTCGCCAAAATGCCGAGCAGAACAACAATATTGCCAAACTCCTATTCCAACTGGACACTTCTGTTCAAAGTGGCTTCGCCAACGTGCAAGGTACCATCCAAAAGAGTTCTGAAGCCATCACCGCATCTAACAAAAAGATGGCTGACATCCAAGAACGCACCAACCAAAGTATCCAAGACGCCAACAACCGTCTACAAAACATCGACCGCAACATGACCATGGTCGGTAATCATTTCGAACGGGTGGATCGAAATAAGGGGTATTATAGATAAATGGTGAAAGCACAGGGAACTGTGCTTTTTTTGATGGGGTGAATCGCGCTGTAATATATCACTATAAACTTTGCTATAATGTACACATATTACTTTAAGGAGAGTGAAATGGTTTACGACGTAGGATTAGATATTGGAACAGGTTCAGTTGGTTGGGTTGCCTTAGATGAAAATGGAAAATTGGCACGCGCTAAAGGTAAAAATTTAGTCGGTGTCCGTTTATTTGATACGGCCCAAACCGCAGCCGACCGGCGTGGATTTCGAACGACACGACGTAGGCTTTCAAGAAGAAAGTGGCGGTTACGTTTGTTAGACGAGTTATTCTCAGCGGAAATTAACGAGATTGATTCATCATTTTTCCAACGCTTGAAGTACTCTTATGTCCATCCTAAGGATGAAGAAAATAAAGCACATTATTATGGTGGATACCTTTTCCCAACGGAAGAAGAGACAAAAAAATTTCATCGTTCTTATCCAACAATTTATCATTTACGACAAGAGTTGATGGCTCAACCAAATAAGAGATTTGATATTCGCGAAATCTATTTGGCAATTCATCATCTTGTAAAATATCGTGGTCATTTTTTAAGTTCCCAAGAAAAAATTACGATTGGGTCAACATATAATCCCGAGGATCTTGCCAATGCAATTGAGGTCTATGCTGATGAGAAAGGTTTGTCTTGGGAATTAAATAATCCAGAACAACTAACTGAGATTATTTCTGGAGAAGCTGGTTATGGCCTAAACAAGAGTATGAAAGCTGATGAGGCACTCAAGCTCTTCGAATTTGATAATAATCAAGACAAAGTTGCCATTAAAACTTTATTAGCTGGATTAACCGGAAATCAAATCGATTTTGCCAAATTATTTGGTAAAGATATTTCTGATAAAGACGAGGCTAAGTTATGGAAACTTAAGCTAGATGATGAAGCTTTAGAAGAAAAAAGTCAGACGATCTTGTCTCAATTGACTGATGAAGAAATTGAGCTCTTCCATGCTGTAGTGCAAGCATACGACGGTTTTGTATTAATTGGTTTATTGAATGGGGCAGACTCTGTTTCTGCTGCAATGGTTCAACTTTACGACCAACATAGAGAAGACCGTAAATTGTTAAAGTCCTTAGCACAAAAAGCAGGATTAAAGCATAAACGTTTTTCAGAGATCTATGAGCAATTGGCCCTAGCAACGGATGAAGCAACAATTAAAAATGGAATTTCTACTGCTCGTGAGTTGGTTGAGGAATCAAATCTTTCCAAAGAAGTGAAAGAAGATACACTTCGTCGCTTAGATGAAAATGAATTCCTTCCAAAGCAACGTACAAAGGCAAATTCAGTAATTCCTCACCAGCTTCATCTCGCAGAATTACAAAAGATTCTTCAAAACCAAGGACAATACTATCCATTCTTACTGGATACTTTTGAAAAGGAAGATGGTCAAGACAATAAGATTGAAGAATTACTTCGTTTCAGGATTCCGTATTACGTTGGTCCATTGGTGACGAAAAAGGATGTAGAGCATGCAGGCGGGGATGCTGACAATCACTGGGTAGAGCGAAATGAAGGCTTTGAGAAGAGTCGAGTGACGCCATGGAACTTTGATAAAGTCTTTAACCGTGACAAGGCAGCGCGTGACTTTATTGAACGATTAACTGGTAATGATACCTATTTGATTGGTGAGAAGACATTACCGCAAAATTCGTTACGTTATCAATTATTCACTGTTTTAAATGAATTAAACAATGTTCGTGTGAACGGTAAAAAGTTTGATTCTAAAACAAAAGCAGATTTAATTAATGATTTGTTTAAGGCGCGAAAGACCGTTTCGCTTTCAGCTTTGAAAGATTATCTTAAGGCACAAGGTAAGGGTGATGTGACAATTACTGGTCTTGCTGATGAAAGTAAGTTCAATAGTTCATTGTCTTCGTATAACGATTTGAAAAAAACTTTTGATGCTGAGTATTTAGAAAATGAAGATAATCAGGAAACACTTGAAAAGATTATCGAAATTCAAACGGTTTTTGAAGATAGTAAAATTGCTAGTCGGGAATTGTCAAAATTACCCCTAGATGATGATCAAGTAAAGAAGTTGTCTCAAACGCACTATACAGGTTGGGGACGTCTTTCTGAAAAATTATTGGATAGCAAAATTATTGATGAACGCGGACAAAAAGTTTCAATTTTAGACAAGTTAAAGAGTACAAGTCAGAACTTCATGTCCATCATTAATAACGACAAATACGGTGTGCAGGCTTGGATAACTGAACAAAACACTGGTTCATCAAAGTTAACCTTCGATGAAAAGGTTAATGAATTGACAACCTCTCCAGCAAATAAACGTGGTATTAAGCAGTCTTTTGCTGTTTTGAATGATATTAAGAAGGCAATGAAAGAAGAACCGCGACGTGTTTATTTGGAGTTTGCTCGAGAAGATCAAACTTCGGTTCGTTCGGTTCCTCGTTATAACCAATTAAAAGAAAAATATCAATCAAAGTCACTTTCTGAAGAAGCTAAGGTATTGAAAAAGACACTTGATGGCAACAAGAATAAAATGTCAGATGATCGTTATTTCCTGTATTTCCAGCAACAAGGAAAGGATATGTATACAGGAAGGCCAATTAATTTTGAACGCTTGTCACAAGATTATGATATCGATCACATCATTCCGCAAGCCTTTACAAAGGATGATTCACTTGATAACCGTGTCTTAGTTTCACGTCCAGAGAATGCTCGTAAGTCTGACTCTTTCGCTTATACGGATGAAGTACAAAAACAAGATGGTTCGTTGTGGACAAGTCTTTTGAAATCCGGATTTATAAACCGTAAAAAATATGAACGCTTAACAAAAGCGGGGAAATATTTAGACGGACAAAAAACCGGATTTATTGCACGACAACTGGTTGAAACACGTCAGATTATTAAGAACGTTGCTTCACTGATTGAAGGTGAATATGAGAATAGTAAAGCTGTAGCAATTCGTTCAGAAATAACTGCTGATATGCGACTCTTGGTGGGAATCAAGAAACATCGCGAAATTAATTCTTTCCACCACGCCTTTGATGCTTTGCTGATTACTGCCGCAGGACAGTACATGCAGAATCGCTATCCAGACCGTGACAGTACAAACGTTTACAATGAATTTGATCGTTATACAAATGATTACCTAAAGAATTTGCGACAACTTTCTTCAAGGGATGAGGTACGCCGACTAAAGTCCTTCGGATTTGTTGTTGGAACCATGCGTAAGGGGAATGAAGACTGGTCAGAAGAAAATACTAGTTATCTTCGCAAGGTGATGATGTTTAAGAACATCTTGACAACTAAGAAAACTGAAAAAGATCGAGGTCCTTTGAATAAAGAAACTATCTTTAGTCCAAAGTCTGGTAAAAAGTTGATTCCTCTTAACTCAAAACGTAGTGATACAGCTTTGTATGGTGGTTATAGTAACGTATACTCAGCTTACATGACGTTAGTAAGAGCTAATGGCAAAAATTTACTTATTAAAATTCCTATCTCTATCGCAAATCAAATTGAAGTAGGAAACTTGAAAATTAATGACTATATAGTAAATAACCCTGCAATTAAAAAATTTGAAAAAATATTGATTTCAAAACTCCCATTGGGGCAACTTGTTAATGAAGATGGAAATTTGATTTATCTTGCATCTAACGAATATCGTCATAATGCTAAACAGTTGTGGTTATCCACTACTGATGCGGATAAAATTGCTAGTATTTCTGAAAATTCAAGTGATGAAGAATTATTGGAAGCGTATGATATATTAACTAGTGAAAATGTTAAGAATCGTTTTCCGTTTTTCAAGAAGGATATTGATAAATTAAGTCAAGTTAGAGACGAATTTTTGGATAGTGATAAAAGAATTGCGGTCATTCAAACTATTTTGAGAGGATTACAGATAGACGCTGCCTATCAAGCACCTGTAAAAATAATTAGTAAAAAGGTTTCTGATTGGCATAAGTTACAACAATCTGGAGGAATAAAACTATCAGATAATAGTGAAATGATCTATCAATCAGCTACAGGGATTTTCGAAACACGGGTTAAGATTTCAGATTTATTGTAAGTAAAAAACGGTTGGTAGTTTTCTGCCAACCGTTTTCTTATATTTAAGCAATAAAAAAGGCCATAAGGCCAACTTTTTAAAAGTTCATGAAGCTTGGGCTGAAGCCCTTGCGTTACTTTAACCCTGTATGTCAGATTAATGGGTTCTTCCTAGCAAGAATAGTTAGCTAAACAATTCTTGCTTGTATGGTAGCTAACCATGAATAAATTATAGCATATAAAATAGAGGAGTGCACAATTATGGCGTGGAGAACAGTTTTTGTTAACGAACATGCAAAAATCAACTACAAAATGAATGATATAAACATCCAGACAAAGGAAGGAGGGACAAGAATTCCAATAGATGATATCCGGGTTCTAATTTTAGGTAATACTCGTACTGTGATTACTTCTTATGCAGTTAATGAACTTCAGAAAAAGAATGTCAAAATAATCAATTGTGATGAAAAAGGAATGCCGGTAGGCGAGTTTTTAAGCTACTGTGATAACACTAAACAAAATATAAATATCTGGAAACAATTTGATTGGGCAGAGAATCGAAAGAATCTATTGTGGCAAAAGATCGTTCAAACAAAAATTTTCAACCAGCATCAAGCTCTCGGCGAAAAAGTAATAGCTAATTATGGGAAATTGAAAGAAATTGGGTTGGAGGTTAAGGAAGCAGATGAGGATAATCGAGAAGGTCAGGCAGCAAGATTATATTTTCCAAGGATTTTTGATAAGGATTTTGTTCGTTCAAATGATTCTTTGAAAGCAAACGCACACTTGAATTATGGTTATTCCATTTTATTATCCGCTGTTTCTCGAGAAATCGTAGCTGCAGGATTTTTAACGCAAATTGGAGTTCATCATCAGTCGCAAACGAATCCTTTCAATTTGGCATCGGATTTAATGGAGCCTTTTCGGCCGTATGTTGATCGAATTGTGAAGTGGCAACGTGATAGTCCGCTAACATTAGAGCATAAGTTAAATTTAGTAAGTGTTTTGAATGAAGAAATTACTATGAATTCAAAACGATATGAATTGGCACAAGCAGTGCAAAAACATGTACAGGAGTGCTTAAAGTATCTTTGCTCTGACGATAGTGAATTGCCAGAAATGGACTTTGAATTATGAGGTATCGAATTATGAGACTTATCGTGATGTTTGATCTTCCTGTGGAAACATCGCTTGAAAGAAAAGCTTATCGACAGTTTCGCAAAGCTTTATTGAGTGAAGGATTTTTAATGATACAAGAAAGTATTTATGTACGTGTGGCTACAAATGGAAAAGCAATTGAGTTATTGGAAAATCGCATTGCTCGTTTTGCTCCTACAAATGGTGTGATTCAGACGCTTCAGGTGACAGAAAAGCAATATGCGAGCATGCATTTTTTAACTGGTGAACTGAAAACAGATGTTAAAAATCGTGATGATAAGGTGATTGTTATATGAAAAATGAACAAATTTCAATCGAAACGGTCGGTGTTTTAAAAATGAATTCAGGGCTTAATTTAATTACAGTAGCAAATTCTGAGTTGTACTTACGATTAATTGCGAAATTGAGTAATGACATTGAAGACGACATTATTTATAGCTATGATAATAAAATAAAGCCATTGTGCAAAAGTGGCTTGTTAATTGGTGATCCCGTGAGTGGTCGTGATATAAGAGGTTTTTATTCTAAATTTGTTCCTAAAATATTAGCACAAAGCATTTCTGAAGAAGGAATACATGAACTTTTTCAACTTAATCAGAAGATACAAAGCGTAATTGCTTCAGAAATAATTGATAACAATTTACCATTTGAAATATCACAAGGATGGGAATTAGAAAGGTTACTCCATTCTCAAAATATTGTAGTTGAAAAAGGGAATAACAGTACAATTTTTGGTAAAATAGAAGAAGTTATACATGTGATGGGGATGTTAGACGAGAGTCGCTATCTCTTCTTAACGAATGCATCACTCTATTGTAAATTGTCAGATTTAAATCAACTCCATGAATGCCTTTTAGCTGAAGGTGTTAATCTTATATCTATTGATCTTAGTTTGGAGAAACCTAACTTTTCTGATGAACACTATTGCCATTTTCATATTGATCAAGATTTTGTTCTATATTCTTAATTTTAGAACAAAAATCATTGGTCTATCGGCTTTAGATGTATGTCGGATTAATGGGGTTTCTTCCGTACGGTTTCCTGTAAACGGTGAGTTCGAAGCTTTAGATGTATGTCGGATTAATGGGGTTTCTTCCATTTGGTGATGGTAAACTTTCCAAGGAAGTGCTTTAGATGTATGTCGGATTAATGGGGTTTCTTCCAATTTTAAAAGACTCTGTTAGAAAGTTGAAGCTTTAGATGTATGTCGGATTAATGGGGTTTCTTCCCAACAATATTGCCATTGACATCGTGCCAGGGCTTTAGATGTATGTCGGATTAATGGGGTTTCTTCCACAAACGAAAGCGTATTAAACGGTTTCATTGCTTTAGATGTATGTCGGATTAATGGGGTTTCTTCCTATTCCAACCGTTATTACGGCTGGCTATGTGCTTTAGATGTATGTCGGATTAATGGGGTTTCTTCCGCTAAATAAAGCGGTATTTTTTTGAAAGTAGCTTTAGATGTATGTCGGATTAATGGGGTTTCTTCCTGATTGATAAGTCGGGTGAAACGTCTGGCAGCTTTAGATGTATGTCGGATTAATGGGGTTTCCTCCAAAACATACGGATATGTTTTCCATGATGCTTTATATTAAAGAAGTGTGTTATTACCCATAATCACTTCGTAAGGTAAATAAGTTGTTAGGCGTAATTGATGACTGTGTGTTGTCTAGTAGTAAAAATTAATAGTAGTTTATTAGATAAATGATAATCAGTGTGTTCTTTTCACCAGATCTTCCAAAGGTTATAATACAAATAGTTTAAGTAATGTATTGAATCTGGAGAAGAGAATGGTTTCTGAATCAGCAATAGTTAGAAGTACGAAGTATGGGAGAAATATTTTTCCGGATCTAGAAGAATCAGCTGAAATCCACTCTTTGATCTTTAAATATCCAACAGTTTATATTGTGAATGATAAGGAGGGCCAGGGTCGAGGACTCTTCGATGTATATGTTGGTGAAACGAATGATATAAAGAATCGTACTAATCAGCATCTTCAAGACACAAGAGATGACTGGAAAAAATTCGGAGAATCTGGAACAGCTGAATTAATTGTGATGGGCCATCCTCATTTTAATAAGTCCTTGACGCTCGATATTGAAAATAAAATGCGGCTATATATGACTGGAGTGGAGTCTGTTAACCATTTAAATAATCGCAGAGGGAATCCTCAAGGTGATTATTACACTAGTAATGAGGTTGATACTGTCTTTGATGAATTGTGGATTGAACTTCATAATCTTAACAAAAAGCTATTTCCAAATCGGGCGGAAGTAGAACAATCAGCAATGTTTAAATCATCTCCGTTTCACAGATTGACTGAAGAGCAGATTGAAAATAAAAATTATTTGATGCTCAACATCCGTAAGGCGATGAAAGAATCACTTTCTCAGCAGTTAATGATTGTGGAAGGTGCTGCTGGAACTGGCAAAACCGTTCTTTTAAGTTCTCTTTTCTTTGATTTTCTTGCTGAAAATATAGGTGAAGATGGTCGTCTTAAAAAGCGTGTTGCACTGCTTGTAAACCATGATGAGCAAGTGAAAGTTTATAGGAGTATTGGCGCGAAGTTGGGAATTAAAGACATTAATGATGTGGTCATGAAGCCCAATCCTTTCATTAACAGATATCATGATAAGATGGATGAATTTGATGCTGTCATCGTTGATGAAGGCCACTTGCTTGCTAATCGTAACGGACAAGCGTTTAAAAAAGCCTATGGGAAAACACACTTAGAGGCAATCCGAAAAATTGCTAGAGTAACGGTGCTTGTTTATGATCCATATCAAGTTTTGAAGACGGAGCAACGCTTACCTCAAAAACAGCTAGATGAACTGCGTCAAGAGGTTAAAGAAGCAGGTCATTTACTCACACTTCACCATCAAATGCGCATTAATGCTCAACAACAAACGATTGATTGGTTAGATGATTTGATTCATAAGCATCAAGTTAATCCAATTCCAAAAGATTCAAAATATGATTTGAAGGTTTTTGATAGTGCCACAGCATTGGATAGTGCCATAAGATTAAAAGCTAAACAAGAAGATTCAGAACTTTCTCGTGTTCTTGCGACTTATGATTGGGAATGGAAACCGGATGGTAGAGAATATAAAGTGACGGATGGTAATTTTTCAAAGCCTTGGAATTACTATCTTACAAATCAAAATGAACATGTATCTTGGGCAGAAAATCCTAAGTCAATTGACGAAGTCGGTTCTACATTCACAATTCAAGGTTTTGATTTGAATTACGCCGGTGTGATTATTGGTGAGAGTGTTCAGTATCGTGGTGGAAAAATTGTCTTTAACCCAAAGAATTCTTTTTCCAAAAAAGCAACGAATAAAATGGGGGAGAGTTCTGGCGCTACCCCAGAGGAACGCTTGTCTGCTAGAATTAAAAATTTGAATAATGAATTAAATGTTTTACTTTCTCGTGGCGTGAATGGGTTATACATTTATGCTGTTGATCCAGAATTGCAAGCCGTCTTAATGAAGGCATATGCTAATAAAAATATGGATTAACCGGACCAAAACTCAAAAGATATACTTTTTTGTATTACTCAGTATTTCAGTTGGTACACATTTTGGATGGAGTCGCGCTGTCAGGTGTGGCTTTTTTGTTGTGCTTTTATCAATGGAATGACCAAAAAAGCGTCCGGAAGGACGCTTTTTTACTTCTTGTCATTCTTATGTTCAATTTTCTCAATGACTTTTTTGGCGTTGTGTTCGACTTTTTCAACGCCTTTTTCGACCTTTTTGATTTCGTCGGGCATGGCGAAGCGGTTGATGGCGATGGCGAAGAGGACACCGACGAAGACGTCGAGGACACGGAGGAAGACGTAGTCGATGGTGGCGTCTAGGGGAATGGTGAGGGCGATCATCAGGAAGGCGGCCATGCCGCCGACGATGCCGACGCTTTGGTCGAGTTTGTTGTGGATGATGATGCCGAGCATGACGAGGACGGGGATGAGCACGATGGAGATCCAGTCGGCGTTGTGGGTGTATTCGCGGAATAGGTAGTAGATGATGGCCAGGCCACCACCGACGGCGTTCGAGATGAGTCGGACTTTGGCGAAGGTCATGGTGTTGTCCCAAGTGTCGCGCAGGGCGAAGACGGCGGCGAGGGCCGGCACGAAGGCGGGGCGGTCGATGAAGTGGTAAACGATCATGACAAGCATGACGGCGAGGCCGGTTTTGAAGGTCCGGAGACCAATATGTACTTTAAAGAAATTCATGAATCTTCCTAGAAATATTTTTTTGAAAAGTGTAAGATGGCCCGTAGAGCCACACAAGTATTATAGTATACACCAAATTTGGAGGTTTTTATGGCAGATAATGAAGTCTTAAAACAATTACAAGGTCACCAATCAATCCGTGCTTTTCAGGATAAGCCGGTCTCGGATGAGACGATGGATACCATCCTCTCGGCGGCCTTTGCTGGACCAAACATGCAGAATTACCAACCGGTTACCTTCATTGAAATTACGGACCAGGATTTGAAGCAGAAGATTACCGACACGGTCCACATGGGCTACATTGCGTCGGCACCCCGTTTCTACGTGGCCTGCGTTGACTGGAACCGTGATTTGATTGGTCAGTCGGCTGAAGACCGGGCCGTGATTGAAGACCGGATTCAACACTACCAATTCCTAGAAGGGGGTATTGTGTCGACGGCGATTACCCTGGGCCGTGCCCAGGTGGCGGCCGAGTCCCTTGGTTTGGGAACGGTCACGATGGCCGGGGTCATGGGTGCCTTTGAATTATACGAGCAAGAGCTAGATTTGCCAAAGTACGTCAAGCCAATCATGGGATTCTCCGTTGGTTACCCTGACCAGAACCCTGGCGTTAAGCCAAAGCTGCCATTGTCTGGTTCCGTTATGAAGGGGCGCTATGACGAGGCTAAGGTCGAAGCAGCCGTTCGGGATTACGACAAGACCATGGCCGACTACTATGCCGAGCGTGACATGGACACTAACTGGACGAAGCACAACGCCAAGCTCTTTAAGATGATTCCCGCCGACCCACGCCTGTCCCAGTACCCAATGGACAAGGGTTTGAATTTGAAATAACCGTTTTTGACAAAAGACTGCCTTAGGTGGTCTTTTTTCTTTTCAAAAAGCCCTCACTGGGTTATACTAAAGGTGTAATTAGCAGTCGTATTAAACGAGTGCTAAAAAGGATAAACGGAGGTTCGTGATATGTTGAAACCATTAAGTGATCGATTAATCGTTTCGGTTGAAGAAGCCGGTGAACAGCAAGTGGGCGGCATCGTCATTGCCCAGGCCGCACAGGAAAAGCCCGTGACCGGTAAGGTCGTGGCAGCTGGTCCTGGTCGCGTGACGGACGCAGGTCAAACCATCGCCATGACAGTCAAGGCTGGCGATACGGTGCTCTTTGATAAGTTTGCCGGTCAGGCCATCGAGGTCGACGGACAGAACCTACTGGCTTTGCACGAAAAAGACGTCATTGGCGTTTTGGCCTAAGTTAGTGCTAAGCATCGGATGGTTTCCGAGTGACTTTTTCATTTGATTAAGTAAAAGGAGTAATTCACATGGCAAAAGAGTTGAAGTTTTCAGAAGACGCACGGGCCAAGATGAAGGTCGGCGTTGATAAATTAGCAAACACCGTCAAGACAACGATTGGACCCAAGGGACGCAACGTGGTCTTGGAGGAATCATACGGTTCCCCAACGATTACCAATGATGGGGTGACGATTGCCAAGGCCATCGAGTTGGAAGACCACTTTGAAAACATGGGGGCCAAGTTGGTTGCCGAGGTGGCGTCAAAGACCAATGACATCGCCGGTGATGGAACGACCACGGCCACGGTTTTGGCCCAGGCCATTGTTGGCGAAGGCTTGAAGAACGTGACGGCCGGCGCCAACCCAGTTGGCATCCGGACTGGAATCGAAAAGGCCACGGCAGCCGCTGTGAAGAAGCTGCACGAGATGTCCCACACGGTGTCAACCAAGGATGAGATTGCCCAAATCGCCTCAATTTCAGCTGCGAACGAAGAAGTCGGTCAGCTGATTGCGGACGCAATGGACAAAGTCGGCAACGACGGTGTCATTACCATTGAAGAATCAAAGGGAATCGAAACGACGTTGAAGGTCGTTGAGGGAATGTCCTTTGACCGCGGTTACATGTCTCAGTACATGGTAACCGACAACGAGAAGATGGAAGCCAATTTGGACAACCCTTACATCCTGATTACGGATAAGAAGATTGGTAACATTCAAGATATTTTGCCAGTTTTGCAGTCCGTAGTGGAACAGGGACGTTCGATGGTGATCATTGCTGATGACATCACGGGTGAAGCCCTACCAACCCTTGTTTTGAACAAGATGCGAGGTACCTTCAACGTGGTCGCCGTCAAGGCCCCTGGCTTTGGTGACCGTCGCAAGGCCATGTTGGAAGACATCGCCGTCTTGACTGGTGGTACGGTGATTACCGACGACCTCGGTTTGAACTTGAAGGATGTGACCGTTGACCAGCTTGGTTCGGCAAACAAAGTCAACATCTCCAAGGACAACACGACGATTGTTGAAGGGGCCGGTGATAAAGCCGCTGTTGCGAACCGTGTTGAAACGATTAAGAAGCAAATCGAAGAAACGACGTCTTCCTTTGATAAGGAGAAGTTGCAAGAACGTTTGGCTAAGATGGCCGGTGGTGTTGCTGTCATTAACGTTGGTGCGGCCACTGAGACCGAGTTGAAGGAACGTAAGTACCGCATCGAGGACGCCTTGAACGCCACCCGTGCGGCCGTTGAAGAAGGGTTCGTCGCTGGTGGTGGAACGGCTTTGGTTAACGCCATTGACGCTGCCGCATCCGTTGTAGCTGAGGGCGACGTGGCGATCGGTGTGAAGACGGTCGTGGCTGCTTTGGAAGCGCCCGTTCGTCAAATCGCTGAAAACGCTGGTTTGGAAGGTTCCGTCATCGTCAACAAGTTGAAGGAACAACCAGAGGGAACGGGTTATGATGCCAAGGCCGACCGCTGGGTCGACATGGTCCAGGCCGGTATCGTGGATCCAACCAAGGTGACCCGTTCAGCTTTGCAAAACGCCGCCTCTGTCGCCGCCTTGTTGTTGACGACCGAAGCGGTTGTTGCCGAAGCACCGAAGGATGCTGACGCAAGTGCTGCAGCCGCTGCCATGGCTGGTCAAGCTGGCATGCCCGGCATGATGTAAGCAAGTTAAAAAAGAAGTGGTACAAGCCACTTCTTTTTTTGTGAAATAAAGGCAAGAAAATGGAGGACCTACCGGTCGCTTTCTAATTTAGTAATTGCTGGTTGCTAGTTCAGCTTTGTGCTACACTATTACCTATTGGAGGGTCTCATGACATTTTATTCTCTGGACTATTTGCTGAGTCAAAATAATTTTACGAACAAACTTTATATTGGCCTATTGGTTGTCGCCTTCTTGGCGGTAGGCATTGGGCTGATTGCCTCTTTCCGGAATCGGCTAAACATGCGCTACCGGGATTTGACAATCATCGCCTTTTTGGCCTTTCTCTTTCTCGCAGGACTAACGTATACCAATTTGGAGAACACGCAAACGAAAAGCTTGCAGCAGAACCAAATGGCGGCTTTTGCCAAGTCCTATGCTAAAGATCAGGACGTGAAGAAGTCCGAACTGTCCTTTAACTCCACGACCATGCAGGACGGCATGATCGCCAAAGAGGGGAACAAGTTCTATCAAATTACCCTGTCCAAGGACCAACAGTCCTACAGCCGGACGGAAGTTTACTTGATTAACACCAAAGCGGAGGTGGTTCAGTAATGTCAGTTTACATGCCCATATTTCTAAAGTTGGGGATTGGTCTGATTGTCATCATCATTCAGATTAATATCTTTGGTAAGGGTAACCTGGCCCCAACCAACGCGCTAGACCAAGTTCAGAACTACGTGCTTGGTGGTATTATTGGTGGAACGATTTACACGGCCTCGATTACCGTCTTCGAATTCATGATGGTCATGATTATCTGGACCCTGCTTGTCATGGTGCTCAAGTTCGCTAAGCAGCATAACCACTATGCCAAAGTCTTGCTCGATGGTAAGCCAACGGTGCTGATTAAGAACGGGAAGATTGACGTTCAGGCAGTGATTTTGGCTGGGCAGTCTGCCTCGGATTTGATGTTTAAATTGCGTGAGCAGGAAGTTTACGACGTTTCCAAAGTCAAGCGCGCTGTGTTGGAACAAAATGGTCAATTGACGGTTATCGAATATGGTGATGAATCACCAAAGTACCCAATCATTTACGATGGCCAAGCCAACGATGATGTGTTGGTCGCCATTGATCAAGATGAGGATTGGCTTCTTGACCAAGTGAAGCAGCAGGGCTATAACAGTTTTTCTGACATCTTTGTTGGGGAGTACCTGTCTGGTAAAATCAGCCTGACCCCTTATAACGATCAAAAAAAGAAGTAAACAAAAGCCTTCTCGATGGAGAAGGCTTTTTCTGTGCAAAAAGAGTTGGTTTTGGGCAGGTTTTCCTCAAGGTTGTTTTAACTCGACCGATCGGACCATGGTTTGGATGGGATCGGTGCCAATGATGACGCGGTCGCAAATGTCCAAAAAGAAACCATGTTCGACCACACCGGTCATGGCCTTGATGTCGTCCGCTAACCGGTACGGATTGTTGACGTTAGAAACGTCTAAATCAATGATGTGATGACCAGCATCGGTGACCAGTCGGTCCCAGATATTGGTCATTCGGAAAGAAGGGGCTAAGCCCATGTCCTGGAATCGATTGAACACTTGCTCCGCACCGAAAGGAATCACTTCCACCGGGAGACGGAACTGGCCGAGCTGCTCGGATAACTTGGACTCATCAATAATCCAGATGTTTCGGTCGGAGCGAACGGCAAGCACTTTTTCATAGAGTAGGGCAGCACCACCACCCTTAATGCCATTTAGTGACCAATCGCATTCGTCTGCGCCATCAATCGTCACGTCAATATTGTCTACTTCGTCAATATCCTTAACGGTGATACCAAGCGAGCGAGCCATGTCAGCAGAACGGGTTGAACTCGCGACGGTGGTGAGTTGCCAATGACGTTCCACCATGGCTTGCTTTAACGATTGAATGAAGAAACTGGCTGTTGAGCCCGTGCCTAAACCGACCGTCATGCCGTCTTGAACCTCATCAAGAGCGGCTAAAGCGGCACGCTGTTTTTGGGCGTTTTGATCCATTGGAATGCCTCCTTTAGCTCATGGTCATGGGTGCCAACTTGCGAGCGATTTCTTCTTGATAGGAGATGGACGGAATGGCACCGGGTTTGGAAACTGCAATGGCTGCCGCGGCAGCGGCCTTTTGAAGCGTGCGTTCAATATTGGTAAAGTCCGGTTCGATGGTGGTTGCAATGGTACCGATAAAGGTATCACCGGCTGCAGTGGTGTCTTCGACTGCGACGTGGAAATTTTTGACCGGACCGATGTGTCGACCGATGGAAAAGAAAGCTCCAGCCTCACCCAGGGTGATGATTAGGTTTTGGATTCCAAGTTGTTCATGGTAAAGTGGCAAGCGTTCTTTCAAGGTTTGATAATCGGTGCTCGCCGGTAAATTAAGTAGGGCTGCTGCCTCCGTCTCATTGGGGATGAGCAAGTCCGTGTGACTGAGAATGTCCGCTTCGATGCGGCGAGTCACCGGAGCGGGGTTCAGAATGGTCATGGCTCCGGTTGCCTTGGCAATGGCAAAACCATGGGCGATAACGGTTCTTGGTACTTCAAGTTGGGCGAGCACGATGTCGGCGTTTTCGATGAGTAAACGGGCCTGTTCAACATCATCAACCGTTAGATCAGCGTTGGCGCCACCGTGAACAAGAATGGTGTTGTGACCGTCTTCTTCAAGCATGATGTATGCCGTACCGGTGCTGCCATCCTTCGTCTGGATGAACTGACTATTGATGCCTTCGTGTTCTAATAATTGGATGAAACGTTGTCCTTCGGAATCGGCACCGACGGCTCCGATGAAGGAAACAATGGCACCTTGACGAGCGGCGGCCACCGCTTGGTTGGCTCCTTTACCACCAAAGTTGCTGGATTTGTTTAGGATGCTGAGGGTTTCACCTTCCTTTGGCAGGCGGACAATCCGTTGCAAGACATCCACGTTCAAACTACCAATCACCACAATGTTTTTCATTGTTAGCTCCTCCTGGTTTTTCTTTTATTTTAGGTAAGAAAGGCGGGCGAAGGCAGACATTTGGCAAAAGTGGTTGAATTTGTGCCCTAATTAACAAATGTTTGAAGATTAGCTGGTCAAAGCCCTTTCCATTTGATTGACTATTGGTGAAATAACTTGGAATCTTTGTCGCAATCGATTAAGGATAAGCGGATGGAGAGAAGGTTTCTAGGTTGTTCATTGCTGCTTGTTAGTTGAATAAAAAAGGTGGAGAAAACATGCTAGTTACAGTGAACATCTTGAGTATTGTTGTTTTTGTTGGCATCGCTTATGCTTTGTCAAATAATCGCCGACAGATTCATTGGCGATCCGTTTTGATTGTATTGGGCTTGGAATTTATCTTAGCTTGGTTTTTCACGAATTTCCGAGCGGGACGCTTGGCCGTTATGGCGGCGGCTGACGGTTTTTCCTGGCTAGTTAAGGCGGCTTGGAAGGGAATTGCTTTTGCCTTTCCGGAATGGTTAACGTCCAATCACGGGGGACCGAATTTTGTTACCGCGGCTTTATTGCCGATGCTTCTGGTAGTTCCTCTCTTTGATATTTTGTCTTACTGCCATTTTCTGCCTTGGGTCATCAAATGGGTAGGGAAGGGTCTGTCTAAAATTACACGGCAACCAAAGTTTGAGGCCTTCTTTTCAATCGAAATGATGTTTTTGGGAAACACCGAAGTATTGGCTGTGTCGAAGACCCAGTTGAACCAAATGTCGGCCCGGCGAAACATGACACTGGCTTTGATGTCGATGTCTTGTGTATCGGCGTCCATCATCGGTTCCTATACCCAGATGATTCCGGGACAGTACGTTTTGACGGCCATCCCCCTCAATATTTTAGGTGCCATTGCGGTCGCAGCTATCTTGAATCCAACGACGGTTTCAAAGAAGGACGATGTGATTGTTCAAGTACAGGGCAAATCCGGTCGTCGAGAGCCCTTCTTTTCCTTCTTAGGTGGGTCCATTTTGTCGGCTGGAAAACTAGTCCTCATCATTACGGGAACGGTCATTGCCTTCGTTTCACTCGGTGAATTGGTTAATCAGTTGCTCGGGTTGACTGGCCTTTCCTGGTTAACTTTGGAGAATATTTTCGGCGTTGTGCTCTTTCCCTTTGCTTGGTTATTGGGCTTCTCAGTGGGGGATGCCTTTCAATTGGCCCAGTATATGGGAACGAAGCTGGTGACCAATGAATTCGTTGTGATGGGCCAGGTTTCAAAGGCCATGCTGCATTCAAGGGGTCTCTTTGCTAACCAACATGCCCGTATTGTTTTATCCGTTTTTCTAACATCCTTTGCCAATCTCGGGACCGTAGGTATGATTGTTGCCTGCTTCAAGGGTTTGGTAAGTGCGGAAAAAAGCGAATACGTGGCCGCTCGTGTACCACAAATGTTGTTAGCAGGAGTTCTGGTTTCGTTCTTATCGGCAGCCATGGCGGGACTCTTTGTCTGGTGACCAATGGCATGAACGGGAATCAAAAAAGTCGCCATGAAGGCGACTTTTTTAGTTTACATAAATTGGGAAAGGTCCTCTTGGGCAACGACGGAAAAACGTTTCCGCTCGAGTTTCGTAATAATCTTACGAAGGACCGGGGAATCGGCCGTTAACGGCAAGGTGAACAGGACGGCTAGTGGCCCTGAATTCTGGACTTGCAGGGACAAGACGGATTCAATGTTGGTGTAGCGGGTAATGATGCGGGCCATTCGTTGGAGGTCGCCACGACGTTGGCGATCCTTGACGGCGATGGCCACGCCACCCTTAGCCAGTGACCAGGACTTGGAAAGCAGGTCCATCAAGGCGGAGTGGGTCAGAATGCCGACAAAGTGGTGACCGTCATCGACCACTGCGATGTAGGGGAGGTCCCGAATCGCGAAAAACAATTCATAGAAATCGGCCGTCGTTGAAATGAACTTGGTCGAGTTTCGCATAATCGTGGTGGCCTTTTGGTTTAGGTCCCCCTTGTTGGCGACAAATTCATAAACGTGTTGCCGATAAATGTTTCCGCGGAAAAGGTGACCAGTGGCATCCAAGATTGGAATTGTTCGGAGGTGAGCCCCTTCTTTGGAATTTTCGAAGATATCGTAAACCTCACCAATCGTGGTGTCTTCGGTAACGGTTAGCAAATCTTGCTTTTTAATAATCATTGATTGTGGAAACATGAGAAACCTCTTTTAAAATGGCGTTCTTTCCTATATCCTAGCATACTTTTGCCAAAAATCACCGCCTTTACATGTTAAGATTAGAGTACAAGACATTTTGGAGGGGAAAATCCATGAAATTCATCTTTGGTTTAGGAAATATCGGGGCCAAATACGACCAAACAAGACACAACATTGGCTTTATGGCTTTGGATCATTTTGCTGCTAGTCAGGGTGTTGATTTTACCCCAACCAAGCTTTTTGCAACGGCTGCCAAGCTACAAGTTGACGGTGAAACGGTTTGGTTAGTAAAACCGACGACTTATATGAACGATTCGGGGCAAGCAGTCCGGGCCTTTTTAGACTTTTACGGTGGAAATGGTGATGATATTTTGATTCTCCACGATGACCTGGATTCCGACTTTGGTAAATTGCGTTTCCGGGCTAAGGGTTCTGCCGGTGGGCACAATGGCTTGAAGTCCATTATGGCGCACACGGGAACACAGAACTTCTTACGGCTAAAATTTGGGATTTCACACCCTGATCACACGCATCAAGCGGTGATTAATTACGTACTGGGGAAGTTTTCGAAGGAAGACTTGGCCTATTGGGACCAGGTGTTTGAAAAGACAGATCAGGCCCTATTGGACTGGATAAAGGGAGCAGACGCAGCGGCTTTGAGTAACCGCTACAACGGATAGGTATGACATTAGTTAATTACTTAGCACAGGAAAAAGAATTTCAACAGTTAACCCAGCAGGAAAAGCCTGGCGAGCGGCAGCTACTGCTTGGTCTCAATGGCTCGGCCAAGGCGGCGGGATTAGCAGCGCTCTACCAGAACCGTCCTCGGCAAATTTTGGTGTTAACGGACACCGTTGCTCACGTTGAAGAGCTTGCCCAAGACCTAACGGAACTGCTTGGCAACCAAGCGGTTTACCGTTTTGAGGCCGAGGAAGCGGTGGCGACCGAGCTAGCGGTTTCGTCGAACAATTACGTGGCTGACCGAGTCGCCGCCTTGACAGCGTTGGCTACGAATCAACCCGGCGTCTATTTGACAAACTCCGCGGCCTTTTGCCGTTACGAACCACTAGCAAAGGATTTGCAGGCGGCTTGTCTGTCGCTTTCAGTCGGGGAGCAGTATGACTTTGCAGAGCTGAAAGGTCGTCTGGTGACCCTAGGTTATGTGAACACACCACAGGTTGAACAAATTGGGCAGTTTGCCCAACGCGGTTCGATTATCGACGTTTATCCCGCTGACCAAGACGAGCCTTTCCGGCTCGACTTTTTTGACGATGAGTTGGATCAAATGAAAACCTTTGATCCAGCAACCCAAAAGTCAACGGGAACCGTTCAGGGAGCCCAAATCCTACCTGCCTCGGACATCGTTTTGAATGAACAGGCTTACCAAGCGGGGAAGGAAGCTTTGGAAGCGGCTTTTTCAGCATACCGGCAAGAGGCGGTTGGGGTTGAAAAGAAGCACGTAACGGAGGGCTTTGCCCCAACGCAACGGGCGTTGGATGATGGCCGCCGAGATGAGGCAATCTTGCCTTACTTGTCTTATTTCTATCCTGACAAACAGACCATTCAGGACTATTTGGCTAAGGATGCGCTTTTGATTGTGGACGAATATGCTCGTCTGCAGGAATCACTGTTGACACAAACTGGTTTGGATCAAGACTGGTTTGACCTGCAGGTTGAAAACAATCAGCTAATTCCACCGCTTTCTTTGCGCGCCGAATTAGGGGAACGGCTAGCGTCTGTTCAACAGACCCAGACCTACTTGGCCAACTTGAAGCGTGGGCTGAATCAGTTGACTTTTGACCATTTATTGGAATGGACGTCTCGTCCGGCTAAGCAGTATTTTGGTCAGTTAGACGCCTTGCTGCCCGATTTGACTTTTGCCAAGGACCGGGGCTTGACCTGGGTCTTGTTGGTCGGGTCGAAGGACCGGGCGGACCGACTCGTTGAATCGTTGGATTCTCGGGGTGTTCAGGTGCCCATCCATCAGGAAGTCAAAGCCAATCAGGTGCAGGTTCTCTTAGGCAATCTCTCGGCTGGTTTTGAGTGGCCAATGGCCCACTTGAACGTGCTTTCTGAGCGCGAACTCTTTGCCAAAGCCCGTAAGCCAATTGCCCGCAAGCAAAAGAAGCTGCAAAACGCCGAACGGCTCAAATCCTATAACGAACTGTCCGTGGGCGACTACGTTGTTCACATTAACCACGGGATTGGACAATACCAGGGATTGGAGTCAATTGAAGCCAACGGTGGGAAGCAGGATTACTTGGTCATTGCTTACCAAAAGAATGCCAAAATCTTCTTGCCCGTCACCCAGTTGAACCTGATTCAAAAATACATTGGTGGTTCGGATGCCAGCAAACGGCCCAAGATTAATAAGCTTGGGGGCACGGAGTGGCAGAAGACCAAAAAGCAGGTTGAGGCGAAAATTGAAGACATTGCCGACGACCTCTTGGCCCTTTATGCCGAGCGTGAAGCCAAGCAAGGCTACGCCTTTCCTGCCGATGATCAGGCGCAGCTGAAGTTTGACACGGCTTTTCCATATCCCGAAACGCCCGACCAAATTCGGTCGATTGAAGAAATTAAAGTCGATATGCAAAAAAAGCGGCCAATGGACCGTCTCTTGGTGGGGGATGTTGGCTTTGGTAAAACGGAAGTGGCCCTGCGTGCTGTTTTCAAAGCCGCCCATGCTGGTAAACAGGTGGCGCTCCTCGCGCCAACCACTATCTTGGTTCAGCAGCACTACGAAACCATGATTGAGCGCTTTGCCGACTTTCCAGAGATTCGAATTGGCCACTTGTCCCGCTTCCAAACGGCGGCGGAAAACAAGAAAACGATTGAGGCCTTGGAAAAGCATGAACTGGACATTGTGGTTGGGACTCATCGTTTGCTATCAAAGGATGTTTCCTTTGCGGACCTGGGCTTGTTAGTGATTGATGAAGAGCAACGTTTTGGTGTTAAGCACAAGGAACGGTTGAAGCAGTTGAAAGCCAACATTGATGTGTTGACGCTGACGGCGACGCCAATTCCGCGTACGCTAAACATGGCGATGGTTGGCGCCCGTGATTTGTCGGTCATTGAAACACCACCGCTGAACCGTTTCCCAATCCAAACCTACGTGGTGGAACTGGATTGGACCTTGGTTCGCGACGTGATTCAAAAAGAGTTGGCCCGTAACGGACAGGTCTTCTACCTGCACAACCGGGTCGCGGATTTGGACAACATTCGCTCGCAAATTGAGGAGATTGTGCCGGATGCCCGCGTGGCTGTTATTCACGGTCAGATGTCTGAAGTTCAGTTGGAATCGGTGCTGTATGACTTTTTGAACCAGGAATACGATGTTTTGGTCACAACGACCATTATTGAAACGGGGGTCGACATCCCCAATGCCAACACGTTGATTGTCGATAACGCCGACCACATGGGCTTGTCGCAGCTCTATCAGTTGCGAGGTCGTGTCGGCCGTTCAGCCCGGTTGGCCTACGCCTACTTTACCTACCCATTCACGCGAACACCGTCTGAAGAGGGAGAAAAGCGTTTGGAAGCCATTCGTGACTTTACGGAACTTGGTTCCGGATTCAAAATCGCGATGCGCGATTTGTCCATTCGAGGGGCTGGGGACTTGCTAGGAAAGCAGCAACACGGCTTTATCGATTCAGTTGGTTATGATTTGTATACACAAATGCTGAAAGAAGCGGTTGCGAAGAAGCAGGGCGAAACGTTACCTGATGAGGCCAACGCCCATCGGACCGATGCCGAGTTGGTGCTCGGGGTCTTGGCCTTTTTGCCCGACGACTATGTGGCGGATAATGCTCAGAAAGTCGCCCTTTATCAGCAGATTCGCCAGGCACGAACGGATGAGGACTTTGATCAGGTCGAAGACGACTTAACGGACCGTTTCGGTGAGTTGCCTGATGAGGCGGCCCGTCTGATTCTGGTCTCTCGTTTGAAGACAGTGGCTGACGAGGCTCAGGTGACGCAAATTCGCCGTTTGAAGGACAAGGTCACTATCCGCTTTGACGAAACAATGTCTCAGCGATTGGCAGGCGAAAACGTTTTTGTGGCCTTAAAAGACGTGCCTTACAAGGCAGTGGTTGATGGCAAGTCTACTCAGTTAGCCGTGACGTTGACAATTGACCTGAAGCAGGAATCGGCCTATTGGTTGAATGCGGTGAAGGATTTCTTGGAAGAAGCCCTTTCGGTAACAGATGAAAAGAATGGAGAAACGAATGCGGATTGATAAGTTTTTAAAGTTGTCTCGAATCATTAAGCGTCGGACGGTGGCCAAGGAATTGGCCGACCAGGGTCGGATTTCGATCAACGGAAAAGTAGCGAAGTCTTCGGCAAACGTTGGTACTAATGACGAAGTCGAAATTCGTTTTGGAAATAAGACTGCGACTTTTAAGGTGCTTAAGTTGCAAGACATCGTGAAGAAGGATGAAGCGCAGGATCTCTACGAGTTAATTTCTGAAAAGTATGAAGAGGGTGACCGGCAGGATTTTTAAAGTTTTACAAACTTTGACAAACTGCCTTGTAACTTAACCAAAAATGTGTGAAAATATTTTTTAAGGAGAGGTGACGATGGCAGACAGTAGTCGTTTACAACCAAATATTCGACCGCTGAACGCACGAATTGCTCAGCAAATTGCTGCTTCGGACGCCAAGCGCGAGGCAGCTCGTCAGCACTATGCTCGTGCTCACCGTCGCCGCAAAAAGCAGATTATCTTCGTCGGCTTGGCCATTGCAGCCGTTTTCATGATGCAGCTGGTCTTTGGACAGGTGCGGTTGCACGCGGCCAACAAGACCCTGACGAAATCGGAAAACCAACTGGTCTCGGTTCAAAAGACCAACGATTCTTTGAAGAAAGAATCGAAGCAGTTGAATGACGAAAACTACTTAAAGCAAATTTTGCGTGATAAGTACGGTTATTCAAAGAAGAACGAAACCATTTATAATTTGCCAGAATAATTGAAATCAAAAGCCACCCTCCGGGGTGGCTTTTCTAGAATAGGTAATGAACAAAATTCAACAAACAATTCAATCAGTTTCCTTACCGAGGCGGGTGGTCGTGGCTTGCTCGGGTGGTCTCGATTCAACGCTCCTACTCGAGGCGCTCTGTCGTTTCCGACCGGAGGTGCAAGTGACCGTTGCCCATGTCAACTATTGCTTGCGTTCTGAAAGTACGGGGGATGCCGACTTTGTTCGTCGTTTGGCCGATCGGCATGGGTTGCTCTTTTATGAACGGGTCGCGGATTTATCCAAAATGGAAACTGGCGTTGAAGAAAAAGCCCGACAAAATCGCTACCGCTTTTTTGATGATGTGTTGTCGGAAACGGGAAGTTCGGCCGTTTTGTTGGGCCAGCATCGAGACGATCAGGTGGAGACCATTTTGTTGCAACTGATTCGCGGCGGGGCCTGGCAAAATAAGTCGGGAATGGCAGCTGAGAGTGGCCGTTATCGACGACCTTTTTTGACTCTATCAAAGAAAGAATTACTGGCGGCTGCCAAAGAAATGGGCTTGGCCTGGCGGGAGGATCAGACAAATCAGGACCCCCACTACACAAAGCGGAACCAATTGCGTCAGGTTATTATCCCCGCCTTGCAGGAAATGAACGCTCGTTTTCCCGAACATTTGTTGGAATTAGGGACGCAAATGGCGGAACAGCAGGCTTTGATTCAGGGGCAGGCAGTGCGCTATTATGCCGATTTTGTCCAAGATTATCGAAGTGTTCCGGATGAATGGTGGCCGGCCTGTCTAAAGGAAATGGCAACTCGATCCGGTTACTATCGCTTAAAAAAAGAACAAATTGATCAGTTTTGTCAGTTGCTACATCACCGGCAACGACCCAATGGTCGGATTGACTTAGGGGATGGTTATTTTTTTGAAAAAACCTATTACGAAATTGCGCTGAAGAAAAAAGAAACGACCGCGCCTGTTTCGAATAAAAAATTGGTGAAAGTCAGCCAACAGAACGGCCCTCTTGTGTTAGAATTAGACCAATGGTATTTTTTTACCGATTCAATGCTAAAGTTACAGTCGAATGCCTTTCTTCCGGTAAATGATCAGTGGATTGCACTACCGAAACAACTGGAAGGACCGCTTTCAATTTGCTTGGCAAGCAAGGGTGACCGCCTTTCGATTCCAAATGGACATAAAACGGTTCGCCGCTTGCAAATTGATGAAAAAATACCGGTGGAAGACAGGGCTAAAACCCTGCTTCTCAAGGACCAACAAGAGAATATTTTGGCTGTTTTTTTGGGACAGAAACGCTGGTATTTTACGCAAGACTGGCCCAAAGGACAACCAAATGGCAAACATTGCTTAGTATGGCGAATTGAGGAAAACTAGTGGATAACGATATTGAGGAAGTATTATTTGACCAAGAGCAAATCCAAGAGGCTGCAGATCGCTTGGGTAAAACCATTACCGAGGATTACGCTGGGCAAAAGCCCCTGGTTCTTTCAGTTTTGAAAGGGGCCTACTTGTGGACAGCGGACGTCATTCGAAAGATCGACTTGTATGTTGACCTTGAATTTATTAAAATTTCGTCCTACCATGGTGGGGTTTCGTCATCCAATGAAATTTCGTTGGTAACAGACATCCATTCTGACGTAAAGGGACGCGACGTATTGATTCTAGAAGACATTGTCGACACTGGGCAATCCCTTGAATTCTTGGAAGAGTTAATTTTGTCTCGTGGCGCTAATTCCGTTCGTGTGGCAACGCTCTTAGACAAGAAGGGTGGCCGGACGGTTGACATCAAGGCGGACTACGTTGGTTTTGATGTTCGTAACGAATTCGTTGTTGGGTACGGTTTGGACTACAAAGGTCTTTACCGGAACCTACCATACGTTGGTATTTTGAAACAAAGTATTTATAGTTAAGCAGGAAGGGCTTCCTGTCCGGCGATGCAACGGTTAGAGGTTGTTTGGCCATAAATTTTTTAAACGAAGATTGAGGATTACAGATGAAAAATCAAAATGGTGGCTTCTTTCGAAGCTCCTTCCTATACGTCATCATTTTCCTAGCGGTGATTGCTGGAATCTACACCTTCATGGGTGGTTCCAAGACAACGACGAAGACGATTTCACAGTCGGAATTTGTCAAATCACTTTCTGATAAGGATATTGATTCCTTTTCTATCCAGCCCGGAAATGATGTTTATAACGTAACGGGAACGTACAAGAATAGTCAAAAGCAGAAGAGTTCAAATTCTGGATTGAACGCCCTGATTGCCCAGCAATCAACGACGACAAAGTTCCAGACTTCTGTCTTGCAGAACGACTCATCAATTAAGGACATTACGGCTGCTGCAAAGAAGTCCAATACCGAAATGACGACGAAGCCAGCGGCTTCATCCGGCTTTTGGTTAAACCTGATTATCACCATTGCGCCAATGTTGTTGATTGTGGGGATTATTTACTTAATGATGTCACAGTCAGCCGGCAAGGGTGGTCAAGGCGGCATGATGGGCAACTTTGGCAAGTCCAAGGCAAAGCCTTCTGATCCAAAGGACAACAAGACACGCTTTACCGACGTCGCTGGTGCAGACGAAGAGAAGGAAGAACTTGTTGAAGTTGTTGAATTCTTGAAGTCACCGAAGAAGTTCACTCAAATGGGGGCCCGCATTCCAAAGGGTGTCTTACTTGAGGGGCCTCCAGGAACTGGAAAGACGATGCTGGCTAAGGCCGTTGCCGGTGAGGCTTCCGTACCGTTCTTCTCAATGTCTGGTTCAGACTTTGTTGAGATGTTCGTTGGTGTTGGGGCTTCCCGTGTTCGTGACCTCTTTGATCAAGCCAAGAAGAGTGCCCCTGCCATCATTTTCATTGATGAAATTGATGCCGTGGGTCGCCGTCGTGGTTCTGGTATTGGTGGCGGAAACGACGAACGTGAACAGACGTTGAACCAAATCCTGATTGAGATGGACGGTTTTGATAACTCCGAAGGGGTTATCATCTTAGCTTCAACGAACCGTTCTGATGTTTTGGATCCGGCATTGCTCCGTTCTGGTCGTTTTGACCGAAAGATTATGGTTGGCGCTCCTGATGTGAAGGGCCGTGAAGCCATCTTGAAGGTTCACGCTAAGAACAAGCCATTGGCCGACTCAGTTGATTTGAAAGCCATTGCCCACCAAACCCCAGGTTACGTAGGGGCTGATTTGGAAAACTTGTTGAACGAAGCAGCTCTGTTGGCCGCTCGTCGTAACAAGAAAAACATTGATGCCGCCGACTTGGATGAAGCCGAAGATCGAATCTTCCAAGGACCTGCCAAGGCCAATAAGGCGATGTCAGACCTTGAACGGAAGACAACGGCTTTCCACGAAGCTGGTCACGCTTTGGTCGGACTGGTGAAATCCAACGCTTCCGTTGTGCGTAAGGTTACGATTGTTCCTCGTGGTCGTATCGGTGGGTACGCGTTGATGACTCCTAAGACGGACCGTTACAACATTCGCTACTCCGAAGCACTTGAGCAGTTGGCTGGTCTGATGGGTGGTCGCGCCGCTGAATTGGCTACTTTTGATGAAGCTTCCTCAGGGGCAGCTAACGATTTCCAGCAGGCAACCAACCTGGCTCGCCAAATGGTCACGGCTTACGGAATGTCTGATAAGTTAGGCATGGTCCAGTTGGAAGGTAATGCGTCGGTTTCATATAGTGAAGGTGGCGGTGCCAAGTCATATTCAGATGAAACGGCTGCTTTGATTGATGAAGAAGTTCGTCGATTGACAAAGGAAGCCTTCGAAGAAGCAACCAAGATTTTGACTGAACACAAGGATAAGTTAGCAGAAATTGCGAACGCCTTGCTTGAAGTTGAATCGCTTGATGAAAAGCAAATTAAAGATATTTATGAAACTGGTCACTTCACTCGCAAGGGTGAAGAGGACGAGAACGATGCTAAGTCCTATGACGAAGCAAAGGCTGCCTTGGATCACAAGGAAGACGAAGTGGAACAGGCTGAAGAGGAAGGTGCGAAGAATCCGGATGCGCCTTTGGATGACAATCCAGATGAACCAGAATCTGTTGATGATGGTTCTGACTCGGATGACGATTCTAAGCAATAAAATCTTTTGAAGTTGGCTTCGGCCAACTTTTTTTCTTGAAAGGGGAAAACGATGGCAGATCAATTAATCAAAGTAATTACAAAAGACGAGGCTTTTCGTGCCTTTGCGGTTGATGGAACAAAGCTAGTTCAAGAAGCAGCAAGCTCGCACGAAACCTCACGTTTGGCGACGGTAGTCTTGGGAAGGGCGCTGTTGGCCACTGAAATTCTGGCGCAAGCCACACTCAAGGGTGAAGAACGATTAAACGTTAAAATGGCTGGCCGTGGTCCCATTGGGCAAATCGTTACAGAAGCCGATACAAAGGGGGCTGTTCGTGGCTACGTTTCCAACCCCGAGATTGAACCAATCGTGAACGATGATAATCAATTAAACGTTGCCGGTGCTGTTGGCAATAACGGTTCCTTCCAAGTGACGAAGTTTGCGCCTTATTCAAATCCCTACATCGGACAATCCATCATGGTTTCTGGTGAAATTGGCGATGACTTTACCTACTACTTAACGCATTCGGAACAAATTCCTTCCGTGATTGGGGTTGGGGTGACGATGAACTCTGATAACACGGTCAAAGCGGCCGGCGGTTTTTTGGTTCAAGCATTGCCTGGCGCAAGCGATGATCAGTTGGCGGAATTGAACGAAAAGTTGCAAAAGATGCCGGCGTTAGCCACTCTTCTGGGTAACAAAAAGGGGCCGCTGGCCATTTTGGATGCCATTCTAGGGGAGCAAAACTACAGTCAGTTGCAATCGGTTAGCATTGGTTTGGCGGCAGAGCCATCGAAGGATGCTTATGCAGCCCAATTGGCCACGTTGCCTTCCCATGAAATCCAAGCCATGATTGATGAAGATGGTGGGGCTGAAGTTCGTGGTAAGTTCTCTGGTAAGCGCCACCAGTTCTCCGCACATGAATTAGACGTTATTTTGCAGGATGTTTTGAAACGAGAAGCACAGCAAAAAAACGAAGAGGCGCAAGACGATGATTCTGATGCTGCCAATTCAGCGGACGAAAAAAAATAAACTTTGTGGAAAGTCGGCTACGGCCGACTTTTTAAATGCAGGTGGATTTGCTATACTGATTAGTAGAGAAAATGCGAGAAAATCGCTGACAGGAAGGTAAGATGAATGGCTGAAGAAAAAGCCCTTAATGATCAAATGCGCGCTCGCCGTCAAAAGATGCAAGCGCTGCAAGATGATCTTCAGATTGATCCGTTTGGCCACCGTTTCGATCGTGATTCATTGGCCGCAGACCTCCACGAAAAATTCGATGGTAAGAGCCAAGAAGAACTGGAAGAAAACCCAGTGAAGGTGATTATTGCCGGACGAATGGTCGCCAAGCGTGGTGCGGGAAAGGTAATCTTTGCAGACATCCGTGACCGTTCGGGTCAAATTCAAATTTACGCTCGGCGTGATGACTTGGGTGAGAACTATCCAATCATTAAGCGTGCTGATTTAGGTGACTTTATCGGAATCGAAGGTCAAATGATGAAGACGGAAGCCGGTGAATTAACGGTTTTGGTCACGCATTTGACGCATTTGTCCAAGGCCCTGCGGCCAATGCCAGACAAGTTCCACGGAATTTCTGACGTGGAAACTCGTTACCGTAAGCGTTACCTTGACTTGATTGCCAACAAGGAATCGTTCGTTCGCTTCCAACAGCGCTCAAAGATTATTTCGGCCATCCGTGCATACATGGAAAAGCAGGACTTCTTAGAAGTGGAAACACCAATCCTCCAGACGCAGGCTGGTGGTGCTGCTGCTCGTCCCTTTGTGACCCATCACAATGCTTTGGATATCGACATGTACATGCGAATTGCTACTGAGCTCTACTTGAAACGCTTGATTGTCGGTGGCATGGAGCGAGTCTATGAAATTGGCCGGATCTTCCGTAACGAAGGAATGGACCCTAAGCATAACCCCGAATTTACGACGATGGAGTCGTATGCAGCTTACTGGGACTTTCACGATGTGATGGACGAAACAGAAGGCATCTTTAAGGCAGCCGCTGCGGTTGTCTCAGACGACTTGAAGATTACTTACCAGGGAACTGAAATCGACCTGAACAAGCCTTTTGCTCGTAAGCATATGGTTGATTTGATTAATGAAAAGTCCGGTGTGGACTTCTGGCCAGAAATGTCGGTTGAAAAAGCCCGTCAACTAGCGGATGAAAAGGGTGTTAAATACGAAGAGTTCTGGGGTGTTGGGCACATTATTAACGCCTTCTTCGAAGAGTTTGTTGAAGATACTTTGGAACAACCAACGATTGTTTATGGTCATCCCGTTGAAGTCTCCCCCCTTGCAAAGAAGAATGATGACGATCCACGCTTTACGGATCGTTTTGAAATCTATATCATGGGGGCCGAATATGGTAACGCCTTTACCGAGTTGAACGATCCGATTGACCAGCGTGCTCGTTTTGAGGCGCAAGCGGCGGAACGTGAGAACGGTAACGATGAAGCCGAAAACATTGATGACGACTTTATCGAAGCCCTTGAATACGGTATGCCACCTACGGGTGGATTGGGGATTGGAATCGACCGTTTGGTGATGTTGTTGACGGACACGAACACGATTCGCGATGTCATCTTGTTCCCAACGATGCGTCCATAATTTTTAAAAATATGATTGACGTGCTTAGCTTTTCTTTGTATACTTATTGAGTTAGTTAAGCACTAATTATTCCGAATTAGCTCAGTTGGTAGAGCACACGACTGTTAATCGTGTTGTCGTCGGTTCGAGCCCGACATTCGGAGTACTTAAAAAGTCGCCTTTGGCGGCTTTTTTATTTGATTTAACTTCTTTTTTTCGGTATAGTAGCCAATGGTGAATTACGATAAATAATGCACTGACAAAATAACTGATGCCCGAGAGCGTCAATTTTGAAAGGAAAAAAATAATGTCACAAGACACAGCACAGCCTGTCGAACACTTACACTACCGCGACTTTTCGACCAACCAGAAGCTAACGCTCTGGTCAACCACCGCCGGATTTGGTTTGGAGCACATGGATCAGCTCTTCATTTCCTTCGCGATGTCATCCATCATTGCCTCTTTGCATATCTCGAACTTTGCAGGAGGGTTTATCTCAACGATTTCCATGTTTGGCTCTTTGGTTGGAGGACTCTTCTTCGGAATGTTGTCTGATCGAATTGGTCGGGTGCGCGTCTTTACTTGGACGCTGTTCATTGTGGCCTTTGCCACGGGTGCCATTTACTTCGCTCACAATATTTGGCTGGTTTACACTTTCCGTTTCATTGCGGGAGTTGGAACCGGGGCCGAATACGGGGCCGGGGTCACATTGATTGCTGAGAGTTTTGCTGGTAAAAAGATTGGTAAGTTAACATCCTTGACTCAAATTGGTGGTCAGGTGGGGGCTGTTTTGTCAGCCATCGCGTCCGCCATCATCATTCCAACCTTTGGCTGGAACGCACTCTTCTTAGTTGGCTTGGTTCCAGTGCTCTTGGCCTTTATTCTGCGCCGTCACTTGAAGGAACCAGAGGAATTCTTGAAGACACAGGCAAAGCGTAAGACAGAGAAAGAATCCGTTGTTGAAAAGGCACCAATCCTAGAGGTTGTTAAGACGCCAGCTTTGGCTTACCAAACGTTTGCACTGATCATGATGATGATGATTCAAATCGGTGGTTACTACGGTTTGATGAACTGGTTGCCTAAAATCATGCAAAAGCAACTGCACTTGTCAATTTCAGGTTCCTCCCTTTGGATGATTGTCACGATTGTTGGAATGTCCCTTGGAATGTATATCTTTGGTTTCGTGCTGGATAACTTTGGACCACGCATGGCTTTCGGAGCCTTCTTGCTCTTGGCAGCGGTTTCCGTCTACTTGCTCTTAGTTGCCCACAGCGCTTGGTCACTCTTAATCATCATGATGGTCGTTGGTTTCTTCTCAAACGGCATGTACGGTGGTTATGGCGTGGTTGTCTCACGGCTTTACCCAACCTTTGCTCGTGTGACGGCCAACTCAGTCGTTTCCTCTGTTGGAAAGTTGCTGGGAGGCTTCTTCCCACCAATCATCGGTTGGTTGATGGATAAGTACACGTTGAGCCATGTCATGATGTTCTTTACGGCCATGTACCTATTCTCGTTCTTGATTATGTTGACGATTCCAGCCTTTCGTCGCAAGGATATTGAGTTTTAATAAAAGTTTACTAACATGATTAAAGAGTCGCTTTTGCGGCTCTTTTTCTTTTGTAAAAAGTGATTGCGCCACCCTGCAAATTTCTGTATAGTAGCAGGTGGTGTTTTTAACCAAATAATGTTTAGACGAAATAATTGAGGCCTGTGAGCCTCGGTTTTGAAAGGAAAATTGAATAAATGACAAAGACTGCCCACGATGCTGAGGCGATCCATTATAAGGATTTTACTAAGCAGCAGAAAGTAACGATGCTTTCCACGACTGCTGGCTTCAGTTTGGAACACATGGATCATTCCTTGATTCCAATCGCGACGACTGCCATTGTGGCCTCCCTTGGGGTAACCCAAGCGGCGGCCGGATTAATTACGACTTTTGCCATGACAGGCACACTTTTAGGTGGCCTGTTCTTTGGAATGTTGGCCGATAAAATCGGCCGTGCCCGTATTTTCAACTGGACGATCTTTGTGGTGGCCTTTGCCACAGCCGCCCTTTACTTTGCCGATAACATCTATGAAATTTACTTCTTAAAATTCATCGCTGGCTTTGGTACGGCGGCCGAATACGGGGCCGGTGTGACACTGATTGCAGAAAGTTTTGCTGGCAAGAAAATTGGTCGCTTGACCTCACTTGCCCACATTGGTGGCCAAACAGGAACGATTTTGGCCGCGATCGCTTCAGCGGTTATCCTGCCAAAGTATGGTTGGAATGCCCTTTGCTTATTTGGTTTGCTGCCCATTGCCTTTGCCTTCTTCGTTCGACGGAACCTGAAGGACTCGGCTGAATTTGAGGAAGCAAGAAGAAAGCGTGATCTTGAAAAGAAGCAGCAGCAACTGCCAATTATTGAGGTCTTCAAAACGCCAGCCCTAGCTTATCAGACCACAGCGTTGGTGTTGATGATGATGGTTCAGATTGGCGGTTATTACGGTATTTTGACTTGGTTGCCAAAGACCATGCAGGCCCACTTGGGCTTGCCGGTTGGAAAGTCGACATTGTGGACGGTGGCCATGGTAATTGGGATGTCTCTTGGAATGTACTTCTTCGGCTCCTTCTTGGATAAGTTTGGGCCACGAAAAGCCTTCGGACTCTTCTTATCCTTTTCCGCCCTGGCCCTGTACTTACCAACTTTTGCTAACAATGCGTTGAGCCTCTTGATCATCATGCTAATTGTTGGCTTCTTCTCGAACGGGATGTACGCCGGCTTTGGTGTCATTGTTTCACGACTTTACCCAGCTGAAGCACGTGTGACGGCCAATTCTGTCGTTTCTTCAGGTGGAAAGTTTCTTGGTGGCTTTTTCCCAGCGATTGTTGGTGTGTTGATGGACAAGTTCTCCTTCACCTACGTGCTCCTTTTCTTTACCTTAAGTTATCTTTTTTCATTGATCATTATGTTAACCATTCCAGCTTTGCGCCGGAAAGACGTTCAATTCTAATTTTAAAAAGTCATCCTGCGGGGTGACTTTTTTAGTTCGTGCGATATTTTTGCCATTTCGTTTCTTGAAAAAGGGAAGGGTTCTCTGATTGAAAAAAACTTCTTTTTTTGCAGAAAAATCTTGACAGTTATGGGGGCAGATGGCATAATTAAATAGTTGTTTTGATACAACAAACGCATTATTCCGAATTAGCTCAGTTGGTAGAGCACACGACTGTTAATCGTGTTGTCGTCGGTTCGAGCCCGACATTCGGAGTATGCCGATGTAGCTCAGTTGGTAGAGCACGGGTATCGTAAACCTGGGGTCGAAGGTTCGAATCCTTTCGTCGGCATTCCAAGCGTCTCACTTCGGTAAGGCGCTTTTTTGTTGCTGTTTTTGTAAAAAAAAACTTTACATATCGAAAATATTCGATATAGTGTAGTTATGGATATTAATGAACAAATTTTTAAAGCGTTGGCTAACGATAGTAGATTGAAAATACTCAAATGGTTACGACGACCGGAAGTGTTTGCAACTGATGAAGTGCCTGTTGCAAACATTAACTATATGGTTGAAAACTATGGTGGAGTGTGTGCGACTCTAATTGTTGCTAAAACAAAACTGGCTCAGTCAACGGTTTCTGCTTACTTAAAACAATTGGTACAAGTTGATCTATTGATAAGCGAGCGACATGACAAGTGGACTTATTATAGGAGAAACGAAAAGCAAATTGATTGTTTGGTGAAATATCTAGAAGAATAATTTTTTTGAGTTTATTGACTATTTATCGAAATATAACGATATAAAGGTGGGGGTATGGGATTTATTATAGTTACGGGTGGTACATCGGGTGTGGGTCTTGCGATTGCAAAAGACTTGATTAAAAAAGGGTATCAGGTTTTGGGTGTGGGGCGTAATAAGAAAAAGGGGCAGTTTGTTCAGGAACAACTAGGTCCTTTGTTTCACTTTATTCAAGCAGATATTAGTAGTGAACAAGGCGTTGAAATTGTTGAGAAGGCTTCACGAGCATTTCCCGACAAGTTGGATGTTCTCATTCATAGTGCAGGTGTTTTTCCAAAAACAGGAGAAGAAAATCGTCGTGTGAATATTCGACCTCATTATTTTTTGACAATGGCGTTGCGTCAACAATTACGGGGTGGGCGAGTTTTATTGGTTACTGGTAATCCCCTTGCCGTTAAAAATGCACCCATCATCACTGGACAATTGACAACGATGCAGAGAGCAATGTGGTTATTATCAAGAAAAACATTGCTTGTTAAAAAAATGGCGGCTGAATTGACAATGGATGAGATTACAGTCAATGCTTTCTTTCCGGGTGATGTCCATAGTGAATTAATGTCTTACACTCGTAGTCTGCTAAGGACTGATGTTCCAGTGGGTGCTTATCTTGCTTTGTCGAAGAATATTAAAAAGGTGAGCGGGGAATTTTTTGATGAAGTGGGTAATCTTGTTCCATTATCAGAGAAGAAGTACAACGTGGAAAGTGCTAATCGTATTTTAAAGAATATACTTTAATAAGTTTTAAACCAACAAAAAAAGCAGACCCGAAGGTCTGCTTTTTTCTATGATGCGGATGGCGGGAGTCGAACCCGCACGTCCTAAAGCGGACACAGGATCCTTAATCCTGCGCGTCTGCCAATTCCGCCACATCCGCAACTTAACTTTTAGAATTTTACAGTGTATTGCGACTTTTGTCAAGTAGGGTATGAAAGTTTCGATTATTCTCCTCGACTTTCCAAATATTTGTTAAACTAATGTATGGAATGGAGAACTGCTTATGAAATTATTTAATTGGTCCAAACAAGACCAGGAAGATAAAAAGGAACTCAGTCGAATTGAGTTTCTCCAAGCGGAAAATGATCGATTGCTTGATCATATCGAGTCGCTGAAGCTTGAACTTACGGAGCTTGAAGCTGAAAAGAAACACATGGAAGACTTACTTTCTCGCTCTGGTTTTAAGAACCGGGTGATTCGGATTGGCATGGGGCTGGTTGTTCTGGCGCTATCTTACGGATTACTGGTTTTCTTCGGCGAACGTAACGCGAATCTGCCCTGGATCCTGCTAATTGAAGCAGCCTTCATCATCTTTATGGGACGGGGGGAGGACAAATGACGGATATGAAACGTCGACCACTTGTTTTGGCTAACTGGAAGATGAATATGACACCTTCGCAGGTTCTTCCCTATCTTGACCAAGTGATTCCCGAAGTTGAAAAAGACACCGGCGCCGATGTTGCCATTGCCGCACAAGATTTGTACTTGGCACAAATGGTGAAAGCAACAACCAACACCCGCCTTGCCATAGCAGCCGAAAACGCTCATTGGACGGACGAAGGTGCGTATACGGGCGAAACTTCGCCAAAAGCGTTAGCTGAGATTGGTGTTTCCTATGTTTTGATTGGTCATTTTGAGCGACGCAAACTTTTCAATGAAACAGATGAGCGAGTGAATTTAAAAACCAAGGCGGCCCTGAAAAACGGGTTGAAAGTCATCGTTGATCTCGATGAAGATATGTCGACCTATGATACGGTTAATCCGAACACCGTTGTCCTAGCGCAGTTGCGAGCCGCATTAGCGGGTATTTCGGCAGAAGAGCTTGATCAGGTGGCCATCGCTTATGAGCCAACATGGGCGATTGGCTCTGGTGAAGCTGCCTCAGCGACGGCTGCCCAAAAGGCGGCCGTGTTAATTCGCCAATCTTTGAAGAACTTGTACTCAGCCGGTGTCGCTGAAAAAATTCGGATCCTCTACGGTGGTTCTGTCACGACCAAGAACGCGGCTGCCTTTTTGTCCCAAAACGATATCGATGGTGTTTTGGTGGGAAAGGCTGCCTTGGATCCAAAGCAGTTCTTAGAATTAATTGATATCGCACAGGCAACGCGTTAAATCGGTGGATTGCTTGAAAACGACTTTGAAATAAAACAGACAATTAACGTTGTCTGTTTTTTATTTGTAAATAAGGATGAAGTCTTCTAGTTTACTGTTCAATTTGCTAAATAAGGGTGGTATACTTTAAGTGGAATTATTTATTGAATAACCCACAGACAAAAGGAGAACAACTAAATGTCTTTGATTTCAGATATTATTGCACGTGAAGTTCTGGATTCCCGTGGAAACCCTACGGTTGAAGCCGAAGTAATCACTGAAGTTGGTGGTTTCGGACGTGGTATCGTGCCATCCGGTGCCTCAACTGGTGAACACGAAGCTGTTGAATTGCGTGACGGTGACAAGAACCGTTTCGGTGGTAAGGGTGTTACGAAGGCTGTTGCCAACGTTAACGGTCCAATCGCCAAGGCTTTGGTTGGTAAGTTCGACGTAACTGACCAACGTGCCATCGACCAAGCAATGATCGATTTGGATGGAACGGCTAACAAGGGTAAGTTGGGTGCCAACGCCATCTTGGCCGTTTCAATCGCTGCTGCTCGTGCAGCTGCCGATGAATTGGGTATGCCTTTGTTCTCATACATTGGTGGTATGAACTCATACGTGATGCCAACGCCAATGATGAACGTTATCAACGGTGGTGCACACTCAGATAACAAGGTTGATTTCCAAGAATTCATGATCATGCCTGTTGGTGCTCCTTCAATCAAGGAAGCCATCCGTTATGGTTCAGAAACTTTCCACGAATTGAAGAAGTTGTTGGCCGCTGACGGCAAGGCTACTTCAGTTGGTGACGAAGGTGGATTTGCTCCTGACTTCGCTAACAACGAAGAACCATTGCAGTACTTGATCAAGGCCATTGAAGGTGCCGGCTATAAGCCAGGTAAGGACATCGCCATCGCTGTCGATGTTGCTTCTTCTGAATTGTGGGATGCTGAAAAGCAAAAGTACGTTTTGCGCTGGTCAACGAAGGAAGAATTTGCTACGGCAGACTTCATTAAGTACTTGGAAGACTTGGCAGACCGTTACCCAATTATCTCAATCGAAGATCCTATCGACGAAAACAACTGGGATGACTGGGCTGAAATCACGAAGGAACTTGGCAAGAAGGTTCAATTGGTTGGTGACGACTTCTTCGTTACAAACACTGAATACTTGGCTAAGGGAATCCGCATGGGTGCCGCTAACTCAATCTTGATCAAGGTTAACCAAATTGGTACGATGACTGAAACTTTGGATGCCATCGAAATGGCTAAGGAAGCTGGTTACACGGCAATCGTTTCTCACCGTTCAGGTGAAACGGAAGACACGACCATCGCTGACTTGGTTGTTGCCACAAACGCTGGCCAAATCAAGACTGGTTCAATGTCACGTACTGACCGTATTGCAAAGTACAACCAATTGATTCGTATCGAAGAATTGCTTGGTGACACGTCAAAGTACAAGGGTATTCACGCCTTCTACAATTTGTCAGCACAAGCTCGTGAAGCAATTCAAGCAAAGTAATTGCTTTAAAAAAACGCTCCGTATGGAGCGTTTTTTTATTTGTTTTCGTATAATTAGTTGAAAGCTGTTCAAGGGTGTTTGAAAAGGAGGGGAACGATGTTGCAACGGTGCCGCTGGGTGACAAGTGGGATGCTGAGTCAGGAACTGATTGATTACCATGATAAAGAGTATAGCCGACCAGTTCATGACGAACAGGTAGCCTTTGAATACTTGGTGATGGAACTGTTTCAATCCGGGTTGTCTTGGCAGACGGTTTTAAAAAAGCGTGTGGCCTTGAAGGAAGACTTTGCGAACAATGACATTGCGAGAGTTGCCGCCTTTGGTGCTGATGATATTGCAACCCTCATGCAGGATCCTCGAATTATCCGAAACCGTCGTAAGATTGAGGCGGTCATCCACAATGCACGGATTATTGTGAACTGGCATGCGGAGGGAAGACGCTTCATTGACTTTTTATGGTCCTTTACAGAAGGGAAAAGTGTCGATATTGGTCCTGAAGATGGGGAAAAGTTACCGGCCAGCACGACTTTATCAAAGGAGGTTTCAGCAGCGCTTAAGGATGCTGGCTTCTCCTTTACGGGTCCAGTCGTCGTTGAATCGCTGTTGCAAGCTGTTGGCATTCATAATGGCCACGATCAGGGCTGTGCCTGGCATCATTTGATGACAAAATAAAAAGAGGAGGAGCTGTTTGCTCTTCCTCTTTTTATTTTCATAGTATGCGCGATCCGGGAGTCGAACCCGGATTGCAAGAACCGGAATCTTGCGTGCTATCCATTACACCAACCGCGCGAACTATGTTATTATAACCTACTTTTTTGGAATTTCCAAGTAACTCTCGCCAATCTTTTTAAAGGTAATGCGCCCTGCAAAGCGGTTTGTAAGGGTTTCTTCGAAAGTTTTTATAGTATTTGGGTCGACGGCCACTTGGTGATGGACAGCGGTATCAAAAGTCGTGTCAATCAGGGGATAGGCTTCCTCCTTTATCCAGTAGGTTAATTCGTCATTATTGGCGTAATCAACGGTTAGCTCAAGCACGGTCCGATTGAGCCGTTCAACCAATCCAAGGGCTTCAAGGCCTTGGGCTGTCGTCCCGGCGTAGGCACGAATTAAGCCACCTGCTCCAAGCTTAATTCCCCCGAAATAGCGAGTGACAACGGCCAAGACGTTGTGAACGCCTTGCTTCTGGAGAACTTCTAGCATCGGAACACCGGCTGTGCCGGATGGTTCACCATTATCGGAGTAACGCTTGATCTCATCGTTATCACCAATAACGTAGGCAAAGACGTTGTGAGTGGCCTTGTAATGTTCTTTATTGACCTGTTCGATTTTTTCTTTCGCTTCTTCTTCGCTATTGACCCGCGCAAGGTAAATCAAGAAGTCTGATTTTTTAATTGTTTGTTCCCAGTGACCTTCCTGGGGTTTTAGTAAGTAAAAGTCTGCCATATTTCGTATTATAACATGAAGCAATCGGATGCGAACTGCTTTAGGATGGATGGGATGAACAAATGAACTTAGAGGAATTTTATGGTCGGTTAGTAACCTGGCCAAAAGCACGCGAATGTCCCGAAGGTACTGTGGCGATGCCCTCTCTACTGAAAGGGCGCTGTGGCCGTTGTGGTGGTCGAACAAGGGCCACGCTACATGGGAAGCAAAGCTATTGTTTGGACTGTTTAACGATAGGACGTGTGTCCACACTGGATAAGTTACTAACGGTGCCGGAGCCAAATGACTTTGAAACAGTTGGCACGATGCATTGGAACGGTCAACTAACTGCAAAACAGGAAAAGATTAGTTGCCAGCTGATTAAGAATTACAGCGAAGGAGTCGACCAGCTGTTATGGGCAGTAACAGGTGCTGGCAAGACCGAGATGCTTTTTCCGTTAATTGGACAGTCATTAAAACGGGGGCTACGCGTTGGCTTTGTTTCACCAAGAGTTGATGTAGTGCTGGAACTTGCTCCCCGAATACAAGCGGCTTTTTCGGTATCATTACAGGTTTTATATGGTGAACAAGAAGAACCCTACCGATATAGTCAATTAGTGCTTGGAACTGTCCACCAATTATTGCGTTTTTACCAGGCCTTTGATCTATTGATTATTGATGAAGTGGATGCCTTTCCATACCGCGGTAATCGCCTTTTGGAACGCGCTGTGAGGCGGTCAGTAAAGAGTAGCGGGCATCTGGTCATGTTGACGGCCACGCCCTCCAAACGACTCCTTGACAAGGTCAAAGAACGAGGCGGGCGGTTACTTATGCTACCTGAACGCTTCCATGGGCAGCACCTTCCTGAGATTACGTTACATGTTCATGCAAATTGGGAGAAACGGTTCTCCAGGCGATTAAAACAGTTGTTACTTGGATTTGAACGACAGGAGTTACCATTCATCATCTTTGTTCCAAAGGTTCGTCATTTAATCCCTGTTTTTAGACACGTCACTGCCATGGTCCCTAGTAACGGTACTACGGTTCATGCCAACGACCCGGATCGTTTGAAAAAAGTAGCGGACATGCGTGCCGGCCATTACCGTTACTTAGTGAGCACAACCATCCTTGAGAGGGGAGTGACGCTACCGAAATTACAAGTTGTGATATTGGGGGCGGATGATCCGACTTTTACAAAAGAGGCCTTATTACAAATGGCTGGTCGTGTCGGGCGCTCGCGTGTTGCAACAGAAGGGGTAGTGTTCGCGGTGGCTTCTGGACCAGCCCGTACGATTCGCGCGGCCCAAAAAGAGATTCGACTATTAAATGAAAAAGCAGGGATGGATTGATGGAACAATGTTTACTGTGTCAGCAATCGCTCACAAGCGAATTAACCTTACTCACCTTATTAACTGGTTATCGGGGCGCACAAGAGCAATTTTGTCAGACTTGTTTGCAAAAATTTCAGGAGATTACTGGTCCAATCTGTCCGGGCTGTGGTCGAATGAGCGGGGATGCAAGACTTTGTCAGGATTGTCAAACCTGGCAGGACAAGGGAGAGACACTGATTGAAAATCGGGCGCTTTATGTTTATAACCAGCAAATGAAGGATTACATGGCGCGCTACAAGTTTATTGGTGATTATCGGTTGCGTGTGTTGTTTAAAGGTGGAATGAGAAAACACATCTGTCGACGAGTGCGTGCTGAGAAGATTGATATGGTTACGTCCATCCCCATCAGTAGTCAGCGGCTGCAAACACGCGGTTTCAACCAAGTGCATGTTTTTATTCCAATCAGTAAGGGATTTCTTGAACCACTGACCGTTTCTGACAATCATAAAGTCGATCAGTCATCTAAAACACGAGTCGATCGACTTCAAACGACACAACCCTTTGAATTTAAAGAAGGAATGGAACCACGGATTAGGGGGCGACGGATCCTGTTAGTTGATGATGTTTATACGACGGGGCGAACCCTTTATCATGCGTCGGCGCGATTAAAAAGTGCGGGAGCGGCCGCCGTATTTTCAATAACGTTGGCACGGTAATGGAGGTCGTTTGTGTTAGGAAATAATCATTGCTTTTTGACCAAGAACCCTTAAGAAATCCTTATCTTTCGCCTGAAAGTTGGTCTTTCTTAGCTCCAAATATGGTATAATCGAAAGGATTGTAGGGGAGTATTTTGACTCTCCTCAGGTAACCTATATTTTGGAGAAAATGAACCATGGCAAGAGATATTGGAATTGATTTGGGAACAGCCAATGTATTGATCTATGTTGAAGGCGAAGGCGTGGTCTTGAATGAGCCATCCGTTGTTGCCGTTGACGATAAGACAGATCGTGTGTTGGCTGTCGGTGCTGAAGCTTATCGGATGGTTGGCCGTACACCAGGAAACATTCGGGCCGTTCGTCCGTTGAAGGATGGCGTCATTTCTGACTTTGACATCACGGAAGCGATGTTGACATACTTTGTGAACAAGTTGAACGTGAAAGGCTTTATGTCAAAGCCAAACATCATGATCTGCGCACCAACCAACATTTCTGAAATTGAACGTAAGGCAATCATCCAAGCAGCCGAAAAGGCCGGTGGTGCAAAGGTTTATTTGGACTACGAACCAAAGGTTGCCGCTATTGGTGCCGGACTTGATATCTTCAAGCCAGTTGGTTCAATGGTTATCGATATGGGTGGTGGAACTTCTGATATTGCCATCTTGTCACTTGGTGATATTGTTGTTTCCGAGTCTATCCGTGTTGCGGGTGACCGCATGAACATTGATATTGTTAACTACTTGAAGCGCGAACATAACTTAGTGGTGGGAGAGCGCTCAGCTGAAACGATTAAGATTGAAATCGGTTCGGCATTGCCATCCGAAGAACCAAAGACGATGGCGGTTCGTGGTCGTGATAACTTCCAGGGAATGCCACAGACCATTACGGTTAATGCAAACGAGATTGAAACTGCCCTTCATGAAACGTTGGCTCAGATTGCCGATGCTGCTCACTTGGCTTTGTCAAAGTTGCCACCTGAATTGGCAGCGGATATCATTGACCGTGGTATCATGTTGACGGGTGGTGGTGCATTGCTTGACGGAATTGATAAGTTCTTGGCTGACCGTCTTGAAGTGCCTGTTTTCATCGCAGAATCACCTTTGGATAATGTCGCAAAGGGAACGGGTGCATTGCTTGAACACATGAAGGCTAAGGGTTAAGGAGTTTTTGAATGTCAAAGAAAAATCAGAGCTTTGCTGTTTCGCTAAAAAATGAAGATAAGCTTTTGAAGGTATTCGTTGATGATCAAGAAATCGGTCAGATTGAAGAAAACCAAGGTTCCTTTGTTGGGACATTGGGCAAGCAAGTTGTGATTGCTGCGGCACAATCTGAGGATGAAGCTTTGCAAACCATGTTGGCTTCCTATAACCTTTACTATTAATTTTTAAAAGAATCCTTTGCTTCGGCAAGGGGTTTTTGTACATAATGACTTCACAATAAGGGAGAACATGATGCAACGTAGAGCTGCTCATCAATCGAATCGAACATCTGCCTCAGAGCTTGACTGGGGGATGATTCTGGTATTGATTTTGCTGATGTTAATCGGCCTTTATTCACTATACTTTGCCATTTTAAACGGTGGGAAAGATGCTTCGCCCCTTCGGGCAATTATTATGCAGCTGCTTTATTGGGCGGTTGGAGGAGTAATGATTGCCTTTATTATGCGATTCGATGCTTTTCAACTTTGGCGGCTAGCACCAATCGCCTATGGTCTAGGGATTGTCCTATTGATTGGCGTGCTCTTTTTCTATAACCGTGCGTTAGCAGCTTCCGCTGGGGCCAAGTCTTGGATTGCTTTTGGACCAGTTTCACTGCAGCCCTCTGAGGTGGTCAAGCCTGCTTTCATCCTGATGTTGTCGAAGGTGGTTGCCAATCACAATCGACTTTATCCAGAGCACACGACGGATTCTGATTGGTTATTGATTGGAAAAATGGTTGGCGTCTTTTTGCCAATTGCGCTTTTGATTGCCTTGCAAAACGATTTGGGAACGCTTCTGGTTTTCATTGCTATTTTAGGTGGTATTACCATTGTTTCTGGCGTTACTTGGCGCATTCTTGGACCAATCTTGATTGCTGCCGGTACGCTTGGCGGTGGCATGCTTTTCTTGGTGACTTCGTCCATCGGACGCAGTATTCTAGGAGCGTTTGGCTTTCAGGCTTATCAATTTGCTCGAATTGATGCATGGCTACATCCCGGTCAGGATACCTCTGATACAGGTTATCAGACTTATCAGAATTTGAAGGCCATTGGCTCAGGACAGCTTTTTGGTTCTGGTTTCGGTAACATGAAAGTCTTTGTCCCAGTCCGTGAATCGGATATGATTTTTTCCGTTATGGGAGAATCCTTTGGTTTTGTCGGTGGCGCCTTTTTGATTGTGGTTTATTTTCTTTTGCTTTACTTAATGATTCGAGTGACTTTTAAAGTGCGAAACTCATTTTACGCCTACATCGCCACTGGTGTTGTTGTCATGGTGCTCTTCCACGTATTTGAAAATATTGGGATGAACATTGGTTTACTTCCGCTTACTGGTATTCCATTGCCATTTATCTCGCAGGGGGGATCGTCACTGCTGTCAAATATGATAGGGGTTGGTTTGGTTATGTCGATGTCTTATCAGCAGCAAAGTCGTACTTTTAACGAATCAAATGATTTCTCTCTCTAAGGTTGCTGTATGAATCAATTAACAACGATTGCAGAAAAACAAAGCATTTTACTTCGACAACTCCATGCCGGCGATTTATTCGAGTCTTTGCCTGACTTACTGCGGGCGATTCGTGAAGAACTGGTTTATGAAAAGGCGACGCCGGTTACACCCGTACTGGGGGCCGATGAATCTTTGGCGCAAATGACCACCTACCAAAAACAGTGGAATCAGCTTGAAGAAGGGCAGGTTGCTTATCTTGAGGATGCTGATTTACGTCGCTTTGTTGCCTTACTTTCTTCACCGGATGAATCGGTTCGTGATACAGGCACTTTCTTCTTTTTAGGGAACGCCATTCAAAACGGGCATCTAAGCAAGGCTCAGATGATTTGGCTCACTGAGGAACTAATGGCCGATAACCGACTGTTTGATCATCTGTTGGAAGAAGAAAACGAAGCAGCTTATTACCGTTCGTATTGCCTCGCTGTTTTAGCTATTTTGTTGAATGAGGACGCTGTTCGAGCAGACCCTTTCATCTCAAATAAGCTTTTAGAGCACATTCTCTTTCAAATTGGGATTTATCTCCTTGCTGAAAAAGATACACGTGGTTTTGTTGAAGAACACGGTTGGGTTCATAGTTATACCCATCTAGCTAATGTCCTTGGCTTACTTTTTGAACGAAAAGACTTAAAAAGGGCGGATAAACTCTACCTTTTGGCCTGCTTAATGACCAACATGCGAACCATTAATACGCCGTTAACAATGGGCGAAATGGGTCGCTTAGTCGGTACCGTGCTGCAACTAAGCAAGCAACACCAGTTGTATGCCGATTATTTTTTGTTAACGTTAAAGCTTTGGCGACAGGACTTGGTTAACGAACCCTTTGCTCAAAGTCGGGCGAGCTGGCAAATGTTATATAACCGGGTGGATTTTTTTCAACAAATTTTGGCTTATGGGCCAACTGCTTCTCCCGAAATTATTTGGGAATATGCCCAAAATACGAAAAACTATCTTTCATAAACGTTACTCATCAACTTGATTGTAGAAAAGGAAAAAGGTTATGGCAAAACAACACGTCGTTTTACTCTTTGGTGGAAATTCTTCGGAACACGATGTTTCAAAGCGTTCTGCGTATAATTACTATAAGGCATTAGAAAAAACTGGAAAGTACGCTCTTTCGGTTGTCGCAATTGCCCAAAATGGTTATTTTTTGGATCCCGACCGTTCCATGAAAATCATGATGCAAGAAGAGGAACAGCCATTGGTTGATTCCTACATGGCAGAATTGAAGGAACAGGGGATTTTGTCACCCATCAAGGCCTTAGAAACACTGCCAGCGATTGATATTTTCTTCCCCGTTGTTCACGGTAATCTAGGAGAAGACGGGACCTTACAAGGACTGTTCCGTTTGTTGGACAAGCCCTTTGTTGGCGCTGCTCTCCGTGGCCATGCTGTTTCATTTGATAAGGTGCTGACGAAGGAAATTTTGACTCAGAATAACATTCGGAATACAAAGTACCTGGTGACTTATGCTTTTGATAAGCAACCATTAACTTGGGCAAAGGTGCAACAAGAGTTGGGGTCTGTTGTCTTTGTTAAGGCGGCGAACCAAGGCTCTTCAGTTGGTATTTCCCGTGCAGAAAATGAAGCCGAATTTGAGGCAGCTTTGAAGGATTCTTTCCAATATGACCACAAAGTTTTGGTGGAAGCGGCCGTTAACGGCCCACGGGAGTTGGAAGTTGGTGTCATTGGAAACGATGAGATTCTGGTTTCTGAAATCGGGGCTCACCAGGTACCCGATCAGGGTGGTGATGGCAAGGGCTGGTATGATTACCATTCTAAGTTCGTTGATAACTCTTCCGTTGCCTTTGAAATTCCAGCAAAGTTACCAGCAGCCGTTACGCAAGAAATCAAAGAAATGTCAGCCAAGGCATACCGTGCACTGAACTTGCAGGGAGAGGCCCGAATGGACTTTCTGATTGATGAAGACAACGTGCCGTATCTAGGGGAACCTAATACGTTACCTGGCTTTACTAACATGTCTTTGTTTAAGCGCCTTTGGGACTATTCCGACATCGACAATGCTAAACTAGCTGATTTGCTTGTGCAGTATGGATTCGATGCTTATAAGAAGTCCAAGGAGATTTCATATTCATTCGAGTCATTAGGTGAAGAAAAAGTCGGAACCTTCAATGGGCAAAAAAAGTAAAAAAAAAGAAGACCGTTAGGTCTTCTTTTTTTGGTTATTTTTCGCGGACAACAAGCACATCCACTTGGCTGATTCGAGTGACATAAGAAGTGACAGAACCAACGACTAGTCGTTCCACGGCATTTAAACCGGTGGCACCGATGATGACCAGGTCGGCATGAATTTCTTCCGGGATATCGTGGGCTAGAAGTGCCTTTGGTGAACCGTAATCGATACGGTAATCAACCGTTTCAATCCCGGCGTCTTTTACTTGTTGCTGATACTTTTCAAGCATTTGCCTTGCGTCTTCAGTGACGGTGTCAATCATGGAATTGTCAAAGGCGGAAATGTTATGGATGGCCCGTGTATCAATCACGTTGGCGAGCATGATTTTTGTCTTTTTGCCATCAGCATTTGCTAATGTAATGGCACGGTGTAAGGCAGCTTCGGACTCCTTTGATCCATCAATGGGTACGAGAATCTGTTGGTAAAACTGTGACATGGTTTTGTCCTCCTTATTTGCCCCTAGTATAAGCCAAAGTAAGAAAAAAGAACAATAAAAAAAGCCCACCCGCAAGTGGACTCGTAGGTCATGCCTACGATACTTCCTTGGTACCGTTAATCGCTGCTCAGATTTTCCTCGAAGTTATCGAGGTGGGTGATGCACCTTAAGAAATGTCTACCAAATGAGAAGGCTTGACATTCCGTTCGGGATTCTCGCCCTAATAAAAAGGTTGTAAGGAAAAAGCTGGTATTGCAGCAACGCGTATACCGAAGTATTCGTATCTAGTATAAGAAAAAAATGTTTAAAAAAACAGTCTTGACATGCCTAGAATTTTGTTTCGACAATGTTGACAGTCATTTGGCATTCTTCAAACCCTTGCTTTGGTTCTTCTTCAGATTTTCGTTGACGTCTTTCAACTGTTGTTCAAAAGTCGAATTGCCCTTTGGCTGGAAGTAACGGTCATTCTTAATGGCATCTGGTAGGTATTGCTGAGCCACCCAATCATTATCAAAGTCGTGCGGATAAACATAGTCATTTCCGTGGCCGAGCTTGGACGCACCGGAATAATGAGCGTCCCGAAGATGGGCGGGAATCTTTTGGGCCTTGGAGCGGCTGGCTTGCGCTAAGGCGGCATCCATTGCTTTGTAAGCAGCGTTCGACTTTGGTGAAAGGGCCAGCTCAATCACAGCATTGGCTAGCGGAATCCGTGCCTCAGGTAAGCCTAATTTTTCGGCTGTCTGAATTGCTGTAACGGCACGAAAGGCGGCATTTGGATTGGCCAAACCGATGTCTTCATAAGCAATCACCGTCAGACGTCGAACTAAGATGGGTAAATCGCCTGCTGCAATTAATCGAGCGGTATAGTGAAGGGCGGCATCAACATCAGAGCCGCGGATGGACTTTTGCAAAGCAGAAATAACATCATAGTGGGCGTCTCCGTCTTTGTCTGCCACTAAGGCTTGTTTTTGAGACGTTTCTTCCACTACTTCGAGCGTAATCGGAATCACACCTTTTTTGTTTTCTTTTGTGGAAAGAACGGCCAGTTCGAGTGAATTGAGCGCAGATCGAAGATCACCATTGGTTGCTTGTGCCAAGTGTTCTTTGGCTTCATCCGTGATTTGGACAGGATAGTGACCAAGACCGTTTTCTGAATCAGCCAGTGCTCGGTCAATGGCTTTTTTAATATCCGCTGTTGCCAACGGATGAACCTGAAAAATTTGGGTTCGGGACCGAATGGCTGGGGTGACGTTCAGGTATGGGTTTTCAGTTGTTGCCCCAATTAAAATAATCGCGCCCGATTCGAGATGGGGGAGAAGAAAGTCCTGCTTCACCTTGTTTAAACGATGAATTTCATCAAGTAGTAAAACAACAGTGCCAGACATTTTGGCCTCTTCTGCAACGGCTTGTAAATCTTTTTGAGAATCAGTTGCCGCATTGAGAGCACGAAAGGCAAAGTTTGTTGAACCGGCGATAGCAGAGGCAATGGATGTCTTTCCTGTTCCTGGTGGTCCATAGAGAATCATAGAGGACAGTCGCTTGGCTTCAACCATACGCCAGATAATTTTATTTGGACCGACCAGGTCTTGTTGCCCAACGATGTCGTCGATTTTTTGTGGACGCATTCGGTAAGCTAGTGGTTTTTGTCCGGTCATGGTTGTCCTTTCTTGCTATTAAATAAGCAGACTTATATAAAAGTATCACTTTAGAAACGATTTTCTTAGAGTTCAATGTGTTCAAGGTTAACTGCCCCGTGGTCAGCTAAGACAATCGCATAGGGATCTTCAGTTTGCTTGCTTGTTTCGTTATTTGAAAGTAATGAATACTGATTACCTGATTTAATGGCAAGTTGTAAATAATCAATGTAAGCAGCACCCGCGTGATTCTGGTCGATTAGCAGTGTGGCGTTTGGGTATTGTGTTAATTTATCGGCTAACACCTGTTTGGCTTGTTCAGAATTAACTTGGGAGGTTTTGATTGCCAAAATCACTCGCTCACGATAGGTACCTAGATAGAGTCGTTTCTCGTCAGGCTTAAGGCTAGGGCCGTTACCTGTTTGGTTTTGTTCGAGTCGTTCGTTGACATCCATGTGCATACTCCTTTGTTTCTTCTGCCGTCTATTATACGTAAAAAGAATAGTAGATACAAAAAAGCCGCTGCATTGCAGCGACTTTTTGAAACAACCAATTGTGATAAAAAATTATCCCAAACGGTTGTAGTATTCGACGATCAAAGCTTCGTTGATGTCGGCATCAAGTTCTTCACGTTCTGGCAAACGAACAAGCTTACCTTCCAACTTTTCCTTATCGAATTCAACGAACTGTGGACGTGAAACCACTGATTCGATGGCGATTTGGATAGGAACGATGTTCTTTGACTTTTCACGAACAGAGATCACTTGGCCAGGTACCACTTCGTATGAAGGGATATCAACGCGCTTGCCGTCAACCAAGATGTGGCCGTGGTTAACCAACTGACGTGCTTGTTGGCGCGTCGTTGCCAAACCGAGACGGTAAACCAATGAGTCCAAACGACGTTCGAGCAAGATCATGAAGTTGGTACCGTGAGTACCTTGGCGGATCTTACCAGCCTTGTTGAACAAACCGTGGAATTGACGTTCAGTCAAACCATAAGTAAAGCGCAACTTTTGCTTTTCGCGAAGTTGAACACCATATTCAGAAACCTTACCGCGACGACCTTGTCCGTGGTCACCAGGGGCGTAGGCACGACGTGCCAATTCCTTACCAGTTCCTGAAAGAGAAACACCTAAACGACGTGAAACACGCCACTTTGGTCCAGTATAACGTGACATATATATGTCCTCCAAAATGTAGTTTGCTGTACATTTGAGGGCCTGCACCAGATGCGTGCAACGTCGATTGATTCGTTTCTCAGAAACCGTAGCTCAGTTCTTACTAACGAGTTGGGACGTTGTTGACGCGCTTCTTTGCAGACTGCTACCAATACAACTCTGATAAGTATACCAGTTAGAAGTTGCGATGGCAAGGTTTAGAAAGAATGGACCGCCTTTCTTCCTACTTTACTTAGGTAAAAAGTTAAGAAAAGTCTAAAAGCTTTTATTGAAGTAAGCATTATTAATGAAATAGTGTAAAGTTGTGGTAGAAGATTAGAGATAAGAAGAGGGCAACACCATGTGGATTATCATTGGAATTATGCTTGTACTGCTCGTTTTTGCAGCGGTTTCTTGGGCAATTATGGAGCAGCGTAAGGCCGCCGGACAAGTGGCTGATTTTGAATTAGCCAAAAAGGCCCTCTTGAATGAGCATGTTGACCAATCAATTAAAGAGGCTAAAAAGATTTCATTGTCTGGGCAGGCGTTGAAAGAATATGAAGCGATTCAAGGACAGTATTCCTATTTAAAGAAGACGCTTTTTGCACAAATGGATCAAGTACGCGTAGAGGCGGAGCGAAAAACTGCTGGGTTAAACGTCTGGGCAACGAAGCATTCCTTGCGTAAACTCTTAGCGTTGACGAAGGAAGCTGCTCAAGTACAGGCAAGTATTAAAGATGGCTTGAATAATCTTTATAAGCAAAATGAACGTCATCACGCGATTATTCATCAATTGCATGAGGAACGTGCTGTTATCTCGAAACGCATTGAGGACGAACCTGAGAACTTTGGTCCTTCAGCCAAGGCCCTTATCGACTTTGTTAAAGATGGCGAAGATAACTATCAACGTTATTTGGATTTGGTTGAGCAGGGTGAAGCCGTTGAGGCCTCTGAAGTCTTTGAAACACTCGGTATGGAAGCAGGGCAGTTGACGCACTATTTGCAGTCAATTCCGTTAATTTTTGTACAATTGAACCAAAAATTTATTGAACAGATTCAAGAGATTGTTTCAGGTAAGGCTGATTTAGAGAAACGTGGGGTTATTTTTGACAATCAGCTTGTTCAAGCCGATTTGGAAAGAATTGATCAGGATCGATTAAAAGCGCTTGATGCGCTTGAATCACTTAAAATGAAGGAAGCAACTGATTTGCAGTTGCGTCTTAATCAAGAAATCCAGGATTTGTATGATGTTTTGGAAAAAGAATTAAATGCCTACCGACTGTATTTTAAGCAGCAAGAAGTCGTCCAAGAAGCCTTTGACCGAATTTCAGAACAAAACCATTCCTTGATGATTGAATTGGCTTACCTCAAAGGACGCTTTCAATTTGCTAATGATGAAGATGGTCAACAACAGGGATATGCTAAGGAAATTGAAGACTTAGTAACTGGCCAACAGGAAGTGTCGTCAGCTTTGTCAGATAAAACCATGACTTATTCGGAAGCCGTTGCTCGTCAAGAAAAGTGGTTAACGGTGATGCGGGAGCTGGACCGGGATCAAGTGGCACTGTATAAGCAAATTGAGGCTTTCCAACCGGCTTTGAAATCTGCTAAAACCTATTCAGATGACTACATCGGCCAGTTGAAGGACTTGAAACGTTCGCTCGAACGTCGTGATTTACCAGGCCTTCCCAAGCTTTTCTTGGATCATTTCTTTGCTCTATCGGACGAAATGGCCCGTCTTGATACAGCGGTAAACGCCTCACAGGTTGATTTGGACGCCGTCCAACGTCAAGTTAACATTGTTTCTTCTGACTTGGATACATTGAAAGAAGAAGCAAAAGTCGTTGCGGAGCAGGCAGACTTGTCCGTTGCCCTTATGCAATATGCCAGTCGCTATGTGGACGAGAATGGCCAAATGGCGCAAGCCTTACAGAAGGCTTCGAAGTTGTACAATGATGAATTCGATTATGCTGCCGTTATTGGCGAAATCAAACCGGTACTCAATGAAATCGAGCCCGACGCCTATGCGCGCTTGGTTGCTAACCAAAATTCAATTGAATTGTAAAAAAAAGAATCCATTTCGTGGATTCTTTTTTTGAATTCTTATTGGTCTTGGTTGATAGCAGAATGCTTAATGCCGTATAGGAAGTACCAAAGTAAGCCAATGATGACCCAGACGAGGTACAGCTTCAAGGTAGCCAATGGCAGGCGAATAATTAAGAAGAGCGATAGAGCCGCTGAAACAGCAGGTAATACTGGATAAAGAGGCATTTTGAAACCATTGTGCTTCAAATCCTTTCGGCGACGTAGGAAGAGAACGCCGAAGGAAATAAACATGAAGGCGGTTAAGGTACCAATGTTAATTAGGTTTGTTAACGTGGAAAGTGGAATAAAACCGGCCAGAACTGATTCAACCACAACGGCCAAGATAATGGCGTTTTTAGGAAGATGTTGTCGATTGACTTTTCCGAGAGTGCGAGGCATCAAACCATCACGGCCGAATGAGTAGGCTAGTCGTGATGAGGCGAAAATCAAAGCCAGGATGGCTGTGAACATTCCAATCAAAGCACCAATTGTAATCACGACGGAAAACTGCGTCTGCTTAATCGTTTGCAAGGCGAAGGCAGCAGGATCATCAACACCTAATTTTTTATAATTAACAATTCCCGTCAATACAATGGCAAACAGCGTGTAAAGTGTTGACGAAATGACAACCGTCCCGAGAATACCACGTGACATGGTTTTTGTCGGGTTCTTTACTTCTGCAGCATGGGCAGCAATGGTATCAAAGCCAAGGAAGGAGAAGATGATTGATGCGGTTGCTGCCGTAATTCCGCCTAGGCCCCAAAGACCAGTTTGGAATTGCTTAGGATAAAAGTCAGCGTAATTAGCAGGTTTAATAAAGAAAAGACCCCCAACAATGAAGAGTAAAATGATACCAACCTTCAAAACAACGCCGGCGTTCTCGACTTTCTTTGACTGGGATAATCCGGCAAAAAGAATGAAGGTAGCCACAAGAATGACGAGGACGGCCATTAAGTTTACGAAGCCTCCCTGTTCAGGACCCGCCTGTAGCGTCTGTGGTAAAGAAAGGCCAACTTCTTTTAGCAGTGAGTTGAAATAGGCTGAAAAACCGGTTGCAATGGCTGAAACAGCTAAGAAATACTCCAAAATAAGCGACCATCCGAGTACCCAGCCAATGACTTCACCGTAAATGACAGAGCCATATGAGTAGGCGGAACCGGCAACGGGCATGGCAGAAGAGAACTCTGCAAAGGCCATGCCGCAAATGCCAGAAAAGACGGCAGCGAGTAGGAAGGCGATGGCAACGGCCGGACCGGCGTTGTTTGCAGCTTCATGTCCGGGTAGAATGAAAATTCCAGATCCGATAACGGTTCCAACGCCCAAGCCAATCAAGTCCTTAGTCGATAAGACACGGGCCATTTGGCCGTCTTTTTCCAAGTAACCTTCCACTGATTCCTTTTGGAAGGCACGTTTCACAAGATTCATGTTTTTTCTCACTTTTTTCTAATATTGGTTACTATTGTAGCAGGTCACTTTTCGCTTGTCGATTTTTAATGGTAGAATAGGCCAATAATAAAGGAGTTAAAAAGTAATGGAAAAGCGTGTCATTGTACTGATGGGACCGGCTGGGGCCGGTAAAAGTTCGGTTGCTTCTTATTTAAAAAAACGGTGGGGAATTCCACAAGTGATTACCCATACCACTCGCCAAATGCGAACTGGTGAAATAAACGGTCGCGATTACTATTTTGAAAGCCCAACTTCCTTCAAAAAGAACCATTATTTAGAGAAAGTCGAATACTCAGGTCATCAATACGGTTCCTCTCACGAGGGATTGCTTGCTGGTTGGCAACAAAATCAATTGATTTCCATTGTATTGGACACAAAGGGTGCCGCGACGTATCGCCAAGAGCTCGGGCAAAGAGCTTGGCTTTGGTACATCACGGTCTCTGACGTTACGGTACTAGAAAAACGTCTTGAAAAGAGGGGCGACCAATCAGCAGCAATCCAAAAAAGATTGCACTCAACTGAATTCAAAAGAGACCTCGCCCTTCCAAAAATCTTGAAAAATGATGCAACCGTTGTGATTAATGATGATTGGGAAGAAACAAAAAAGGTTATAGACGCACTGGTTGAGGGCTTTGAAAGTGACTAAACCTTTTCTTAAGAATTTTCTTCAAAAAAAGCATTGACCAAGAGGAAGAAAGTCAGTATACTAATTATTGTTCCTTG
>NZ_JQBH01000029.1 GCF_001438695.1 Fructobacillus fructosus KCTC 3544 | reverse complement strand
GTTAATCGTCCAGTTAATACAACTCGGTTAATCATGCCGTTTGCTCCTTCTCTTTCTTTACTTCGGCTTTCATCTTTGCCTTTTCTAGTGTTTCGTTAACAAACCTTTCGGCTGTTTTGTAATTGTCCTCGGGAAGGTCACTAATCTTCGCAACACCAAGTTGCTCAGTAAACCAACTTAGTAATGGCTTCCCAGTTACCTTTTCAACATTTTGGATAGTAATATCGAGGATGTTAGCCTGTTCAGGAGTTATTTTTTCAGGCTCTACATCTGGTAAATCTTCTCCAGCGTAAATATAAAGTCCAAGCCCAAACATCGCTAAGTTTTTGACCAAGCAGCGCATAACTGCCTTGTTAACATCAGTTGTTGTTGGCTTCATCAATGATTTGTTACGCATGTCCATTACTGGAAGCCACATTTCTAGGGTCTTGCCTTCGATTGTCACTTCAGTAGACACCATGAATCCAGATTGATTATTACCGGTATACAAATCGCCATTTTCTGACTTCTTAACACGATACGTCGTATCTGGATAGCGTTTCATCACTTCTGAGATTGCCCAAGGCCAAGACAAGTAACTAAAGTTTCCTTTTTTGTCGATATGGTCTTTGACATCAATTTCACTCAGCGTCTTAAATACTGATTTTGTTTCAGTCATGCCGAATCCTCCTAACCTTCACTAGTTCCTTGAAATTGGATACCCTTACCATTCAAGAAGTCGGCAATCTCTTGCAACTCATCTCGAGTACAAGCAAACACCTTAAATGAACGGTCATAGCGTTCTTCAACAGGCTTAATCACTTCGCCTGTCTCTTCGTCAACTTGCTTTGTTTGCGCTTGTGAGATAGCCCGTTCACGATCAGCACGTTGCGCCGCTTCCTGCGCTTCTCGTTGTTGGTTAGCCATCCGCACATCGAACTTCATACCTTCAATAACTTCAGGTAGTGAATGACTATCCAGTTGCTTGAGGTAAGGAGATGGATGAACATTCAACTCACTCGCAAACTCCTTAACCATCTTGATTTCATTCTGTTCAGTCTTTTGGTTAGCTTTGTCAGTCATGATAGCCGGAGTTAGCTCACTATCAATAAAGCTATCCTTTGGCTCAAGGCCATTGAAGTTCTTCTTGTAAAGCCACTTTTCATCAATGGGAATCCGTGGTTTATATGGCGTATCTTGATACTGGCTTTCAATGTACAAATTGATATTAGCCCGCCACTTTTCCTTCAACTCTTCTGTGTACTTATCGAGTTGAACCTTGATGTTATTACCTGCCGATTTGAGCTTCTTCTCGGCATTCATCATCTTTTCCTTAACTGGTAGCCAAG
>NZ_JQBH01000028.1 GCF_001438695.1 Fructobacillus fructosus KCTC 3544 | reverse complement strand
GTAGTTGCCGGAACGCTGGCTGCGAGGATAGGACGACGCGATGCCTGTACATATTAAACGAGGAGACTCGTTTTTATTTTGGACGCTTAGCTCAGCTGGGAGAGCACCTGCCTTACAAGCAGGGGGTCACAGGTTCGATCCCTGTAGCGTCCATTGACCAAGGTCAAAAAAGAAGCGCCGCGTCGGGCAAATCCAGCCGACTTAGCTCAGCTGGTAGAGCACCGCTCTTGTAAAGCGGGGGTCGAAGGTTCGAATCCTTTAGTCGGCATATTATGCGAACATAGTTCAGAGGTAGAACATCACCTTGCCATGGTGGGGGTCGCGGGTTCGAATCCCGTTGTTCGCTTGGAATGCCGGCGTGGCGGAATAGGCAGACGCACAGGACTTAAAATCCTGCGATGGAAACATCGTACCGGTTCGATCCCGGTCGCCGGCATTATATTTGCACCTATAGCGCAATTGGATAGAGCGTCTGACTACGAATCAGGAGGTTGCAGGTTCGACTCCTGCTAGGTGCATCGTCTTCGAAACCAGGAGACAGGACGGAAGTCCAAAAGGAACGGGACGTAGCTCAGCTTGGTAGAGCACCTGGTTTGGGACCAGGGGGTCGCAGGTTCGAATCCTGTCGTCCCGATGGCTGGAAACAGCGACATCGCGGTGTAGCTCAGCTGGCTAGAGCGTTCGGTTCATACCCGAGAGGTCGAGGGTTCGATTCCCCCTGCCGCGATAGGCTCGAACAGGGACCATTAGCTCAGCTGGTTAGAGCAGACGGCTCATAACCGTCCGGTCGTTGGTTCGAGTCCAACATGGTCCATGAAGTGATCAGACAATCATGGAGGATTACCCAAGTCTGGCTGAAGGGAACGGTCTTGAAAACCGTCAGGTCGAGAAATCGGCGCGAGGGTTCGAATCCCTCATCCTCCTTAGGGCGAGTGCCCAACGAAAATAATATTATCGCGGGATGGAGCAGTTCGGTAGCTCGTCGGGCCCATAACCCGAAGGTCGCAGGTTCAAATCCTGCTCCCGCAATTGGTCGCATGGTCTAGCTGGTTAGGACGCCTGCCTGTCACGCAGGAGATCACGGGTTCGAACCCCGTTGTGACCGTTTCTTTAATAAAAGAGATGGCTCTGTAGCTCAGTTGGTAGAGCAATGCATTGAAGCTGCATGTGTCGGCGGTTCGATTCCGTCCAGCGCCATAGGGGGAACCCGAGAAGATGCGAATGTAGTTCAATGGTAGAATTCCAGCCTTCCAAGCTGGCTATGCGGGTTCGATTCCCGTCATTCGCTTATGGGCCATTAGCTCAGTTGGTTAGAGCGCTGTGTTGATAACGCAGAGGTCCCTGGTTCGAATCCAGGATGGCCCATCAGAGGATAGTCGACTTCGGTCGGCTTTTTTTGTGGGTAAAA
>NZ_JQBH01000027.1 GCF_001438695.1 Fructobacillus fructosus KCTC 3544 | reverse complement strand
GGCTGTCCACATACCACCAGATAAAGCAATCAATACTAACCGAATGCGATACCAATAGAAGTCCCAAAGAGAGTTAACTAGTAGCACTACTCCTACTGTGATGTACAGCAGTCCAAAAGGTGCATCATCTAGTAACCCAAGTGCGGGTGGCAACCGAATATCAAGTTGCTGGTAGTGCAACATAACCACAAGACCAACAACAATTTCCTCAACCGCAATGGTTACCCACTGGCGATTTTTCCAAAAATGTCGTTTCATTCTATCTCCTATTCTGTGTATTCTTCACCGGTGATTTCTCGATACTCGTCTTTTGAAATCCAGCCAACCTTGACCGTATTCTTCACACGATCAATCTTCCAAAGCTTTTGTGTGTAAAAATAACGAATTGTTTGTCCTATTTGTGAAAGCTGCATAGTTACATTCCTTTCATTTCTTGGTTCAAAACACGAGCGTACAGGTCTGCAATTTGATTCTGTACATCTTGGACTTGTGGTTGCTTCTTTTGACGCTCTTCCAACTCTGCCAATTTTACTGGGTCACTTTCCCAGGACTGTTTGGTGACATTGAAAACTGGAAAGGGCGTTCCTGCTGGATCAACCGCTGTTGAGTTGCTAGGTTGCTCTTCTGCATAAACAGCACCAGACAACAGCTCAAAAGTTTGAGGGTTATATTTAAAATACCACTTCATTTTGTTCCTCCCTTAATTCCGATAATCATCATTTGTCATCCAACTTCCTTGGATTTCTAACATCGTTTTTGAATTGTATTCCGTATCAGTCGCCATTAGAGCACCATTCAAATCGATTGTGGCTTGTGTTGTTTTAAAGTCGTTAATAACATTAACAACCGTTTTCTCAATCGGCCGATACCCTGCAGGCACCATGAAGCCACCCATATAACCCCAAGGTGATGTATACATATTCTTGTATTCAACAGCAACATACATCAACACCAAGGGTCCAAAACGCCAAAAAATGGCGGGCCCAAAATCCATCTGCACAACTTCTCTTGTGCTCTTACCGCTTAATCGTCCATCAACTGTCAAATCATGAAAAACTTGGTCTCGCTTAGGGTCGGCTAACTCGTTAAAGTTGCTATCAATTGCTTCTGGGCCGTTTTCCATACCCTTAAAAATCTTCTTCATCTTATTTCTCCTACTCCAGCTTAAATTTCAAAGACTTGATGCCTTCAACTAAGTACCAGCTATTATCGTGTTGTTCTAACTCACCCGACATCTTGTAATCAAGCGGAAGAATAACCTTGATAGTGTTAGCATCTGAATAGACCACATTACTGGCTACCGATACTGGATTAGTGCCACCGAATAGTCCTTCTGGTTCTGTACCCAGACCATTAGGTGCGGTCCCAATTCCCCACTCATAGCTAAATACGAATACTGTTGGCATTCGGTTCAAATTGTGCTTAATCGTCACTTCAAACCCTTGAGGAACGTACTTAGCAAGCAATGTCTCGATATTTTCAAAACGATTATCCAAAACTTCAAATTTTCCATAAGTCTGACTATTGCGAGCATCAATGACTTCACTATCTTTAGTCGCTCCACTTAATACTCCAGTAAAACGAGTTTCAAGGTCAGTCTGTCTTTTTTCTACCTGTGATTGACGATTAGCGTTTTGATCAATCAATTCCTTGTTACTGTGCCATTTCGTACTTAACCACTCAACAAAAAGAGCTAATGCCTCTCGGACATCGACTCCCCATTGTTTTTCACGTAGCCACTTGGCTAGTGTTTGACTATTTTTATCAACTACACCGTTCTTAATGTCATTGGCGAACTCGTTTTCACTTGGAATATGAGTTGGGTCACGGTACTGGTCACCATTACCGGCTTGTGGCTTGATATCCACAAAGCCTTTATCATCTGCCATAAATTATTCCTTTCTTAAGTATTGATTCTTGAAGCGGTCAGAGTAATTTTTGCTCATATCAACGTTTCCGTTAATGCCACTAACC
>NZ_JQBH01000026.1 GCF_001438695.1 Fructobacillus fructosus KCTC 3544 | reverse complement strand
CAACAAAGCACTGCTAATCCATTTTCAAACAATAATGACGGACTTGATATTAGTGATTCCGACCTACCGTTTTAAGGAATTGGTATAGCTATGTATCAGTTTTCAAAACGACTTAAGAGTCTACGAGAAAAAGAAGGTGTCACACAGCGACAAATGGCAAGAAGCATTGGCATGTCAGCAGGCACGATTTCAAACCTTGAAAATGGTTATTCACAGCCAAGCTTTGACGTGCTGATTGACATTGCAGACTACTTTGACATGTCGCTAGATGACCTTGTAGGACGAGAAAGGAGGTAACTGTTGGCAAGGAATAAAAAATATTTCTGGATAAAGCTTAAACCGGACTTCTTCAATGACCCATATATTAAGATGTTGCGCCGAATGGCCGGTGGAGACACTTATACGATCATTTATCTTGAAATGCTTGTTAAAAGTACCTATACGGATGGAATGATTTATTTCCAAGGGGCTGGAGTTGATATAGCTGAAGAGTTGTCACTGATGCTGAATGAAAATGTTGAAGATGTTCGAGCATTATTAGCCTATCTGGAAGCAAAAAAATTAATTACACACCCTGAATTGCATGAAGATTTGTTCTTAGTCGCGACTCCTGATTTAACCGGTTCTGAAACTGATTCTGCTGAAAGAGTAAGAAAATTTAGGAAGCGCCAAGACCAAAAAGCGTTACAAAGTAACACCGATGTAACGATTAGTAACGATAAGAAAGAGTTAGAGAAAGAGAAAGAGTTAGAGATAGACAAAGATACCCCCAAACCCCCAGAGGGGGATTCGAAAAAGTCTCGTAAATCATCTGCAATCACCAAGCAGGAAGAAAAAGACTTCGAGGCGCTTTGGAAGTTGTACCCCTGTAAGGAAGGTAAGACACCGGCTAAACGAGCCTATGTAAAGGCGGTTAGAGATGGGGTCACTAACAAAACAATTCAAGATGGAGTCGTTGCCTATGCTAAAAAAGTCAGTGCTGAAAACACTGAAAAGAAGTACATGAAAAATGGGGACACGTTCTTTCGTAACCGAGTTTGGGAGGACGACCTGACGCCATCTATCCCAACGCAACGCAACGGAAAACCAGTTAAACAAGAGCCACCAATGGTTAAGAACGAAGTACCTGAAAGCAGTGAACCAGTAGACATGCAGGCAGTAAAGAGAATGCTAAAAGGCATTAAGACAAGCGGATAGGAGGTAGCGATGGTTAGAAAGGCAGATAAAATTTGGGCACTGTACAAGGGCGAAGATTTGCTAGCTACCGGTACCATTATGCAAATATCCAGGCATACCGGTAAGAGCTGTGATCACTTGATGTTCATGACTTACCCCGTGTACAAAAAGCGACCAGACAAAGGCAAAAAAATGCAAATGATAGAGGTTGAGTGATGGAACTTCCTGGTAAGTTACTAAGCAGGCGTGGGTCTGTCGTCACAATAGAGCTAGAAAGCCCAGATAGCTTGTATCAGCTCGATAAAGTGCAAGATAGTGTAATTACACTAAACATACATGACGGACGCTCTGTGAGCCCTAAACAGCGTAATTTTGCTTGGGCAATCATGCAGGACATTGCAACTGCAGCAATTGGTGGCAGTGAAGCGGACTTTGAACAGAGGATATACGGCTACTTCAAGAGCGAAATAGCAAAGTATTACGGAATTGAAGACTTTAGCATGTCAGACGCTACGGGCAATATGTCAGACACTAACTTGCTGATTAACATGCTTCTCGAGTTTTGCTTGCAACACAACATAGCGCTTAGATACCGGCCATTAGAACAGCTAGATGATCCAGCTATCGCTCGATATGAGTACGCCTGCTTGATGAACAAGCGCTGCGTGATTTGCGGACTGAAGGCAGACCATCACCACATCACCGGCAGCAAGGTTGGCATTGGAAACGATCGCACGAAGATTAACCACAGAGGCCGGCGCTTGATTGCCTTGTGCCGAGAACATCATGACTTATTCCATCACGAGGAAAAAGAGCGCATGGCTGAATATCATTTGCGGGGTGTGCCTGTGAACGAAGAAATCGCACGAATTTACAACTTAAATTACTGGTAAAAATGAAATTGGTATAGGTCTATTTACGAAAAGGAAGAGGTGGAGTGATGGATATGTTTTTTGAAACAAAAGTAATAATCGTCAGTAGCTTGAACAAACATACTCCTGAAATTCTAAACATGCTTGACGATGACTGGGAGCAGTTGTCAGTTGATAAGATAGACGGTGGTTTCATGATTA
>NZ_JQBH01000025.1 GCF_001438695.1 Fructobacillus fructosus KCTC 3544 | reverse complement strand
CCAAAGCGGGCGCTCTTGCCATTGCTACCGGTCAGCGTGTCGATGTCTTTGGCTGTAATGTTGGCCTGCCCGATAAGCGGCTTTACAATCTTATCCACAAAATAACTTTTTCCACTGCCACCCGTCTCATCTAATAGAATTGTGATGGTGTTAAAGGTATGTTGCTCTGGGATGAAAGCATAGCCGATAATCTCCTTGAGATACTGCCAAGAGTTGCCGAATAGATAAGCACCCCATGCGTTAATATTTGGGGATGCTTGCCCTGGCCGTGCTTCAATATTATGCCCGTTGATCAAGTAGTCTTCTTGTTGGTTGGCCACCATTTTGCCATTATTCAGCATATAAGTTCCGTTCTTAAAGGCCACCCGGTCGGTCTTTTGTTTTTCAAAGGGGTTACAGCTTTTCTGCGCCTGCACTAGCACCGTCTTAGCCGTGTCCTCCATCTTGCGGACACTGTAAAACCGTTCTTGTTTCAGGTAATGAAATGCCACTCGTTTTGCCTGTTCTAAGGCTCTGTTACGTTTGACCTGTTCCCAGTTAATACCGTTGTAGAGGTAATAATTCATATCATCCCCAAAGGGCACAACCGCCATGGGGTTATCTTTTAGGATCGTGTCAGCAAGTTTTAAATAGTTGACGGCGGTAGGCTTGCCGTCTTCATTGCAAATCAACCACTTAGGCCTATCTGTCCGTTCAGCTAAAAAGTTCTTTTCAAGTTGCTCTGTTTTACCCATGAAGCGCCTCCTTCTTTTGTTTTGCCTTAGCAATTTCACGCTTTAAAACGCTTGTATAGACCTTTTCTAGTTCTTGATAGCTAAGTGGTTCAAGGCTTCGGTCATTGGCTACCTCGGCAATCTCTAAGGCCTTGCGTGGGTGTAGCTGGTAAGACAGTAGCCAACCAATGAGGCTAGTGGCCTGGTCATTGCGTTGCCCCTTTTCAAAGCCGTTAGCAATCATCCCCCAGCGCTCCGCCACACTATAGCGGGCATGTCGTCGGCTGTTTTGCTCCTTGCTGTTGGTCTTGTCTTGGCCTAGCTCGTCCACCCACTGCGGTTTGTCTTGTATGGTTTTTAGTCCAGTAGTGCCTTTGTACTCGTTGCCATCAATTACAGACGGGGCAACAATCACACCGCCACTATTTAATAGGTCTATACCGTCCATGGCGCTTATTAGTCGTTGCTTAGTCTCTTTATCTTCACACTTATAGAAAACGTGCCAACCACCCCCTGCGGTCTTTTCTAGGTAGGTGTCTGATATAGTGCCCTGGTCAACTCCTCGACTGTTCAAGAAGTCCTTTAAACTGCGCAGGCCGTCTTTTCCATGTTGGTCAACGTCCACCACCACAAGAGGCGAACGGTCTAGGTCAATGCCAACATTACCGCCCTTATATTGGGGATGTTTTGCCAACCATTCGGCCAACTCTTCCCAGTGATTAAAGCTATTCTTATAGCCGCCTTCTTCAGCGTTGTACTTTGTATTAGGTAGTGCCATGTACACAAAAGCGCCTAGACCCATGTAGGACTTAATCGCTTTTACTGTATTGTCATTCATTCAAAGCGCCCCCTGTGTTGTTCAAGCCCTGCCACACGTCGTTGGTAACTCTTGGCGTTGTTCTTGAGCATGTTGACCGTATAAAAGTATTCATCACTGGTAACAATTCGGTAGACGCCGCCTTTTTGATTGCGCAAGCTACCCACCAAATAGCCTCGGTCTGCTAAGTGACTTAAGATCGTGTATAGCCGTCTTTCTGGTATGCCTACCTTTTTGGCCAAGACGGGCACTTTAATAGCGTTCTCTTGTCCTTGGGGTAGTGCCATGTATACAGCCTTTTCTTGTGCTGTGAGTTGGTCTTTGTGTCGTACGTTAGTCATCGTTAGCCTCTCCTTTCAGATACTCCGTTATTTTGATAATTAAGCCATCAAATGCCTTTTCGTCTTCAATAGTAAAGGTCTGTTTTTCCTTGTCTATTTAAAAAGCTGGCTTGTCTGTTAAAGAATTAAAATGTTCAATAATCTCAATCGATAAGGTTAGCTGGTTATCTTTTGCCATTTATCCAATCCCCTCAATGTCTGCCGTCAGGTTGGCAATCTGCATGTCAACCATATAAAAGGCCTTGGTGTCTGGCTCTAGCGTTCTGATTAGACGGTTTAAAAAGATAAGGTGGTTGCGTAAATAATCGATAGGGCTGTACTGTCGCCCCTCAACTTTCGCCACTTCTGGCGAATAGAAACCGTTAAAGTTTACTGTTTGTGTATTTTTCATGTTAAAATATAGCCAAATAGCCATTAAAAAGGCGTTTTACTCAAGTCATCCTCTTTGGTCGCCAAACTGTCGGAGGGTGTCTTTTTTTGTGCCTTTTTCATGGTCTCTGGCTCTCCTTTCTTAAATATCAGCCAGTAGCTTCTTCTTGATGTCTTGGTAGTCGTTGCCGTCCAGAATAAACAGGGCAATATTCTGCTTGACTCGTTCCAAGCGTTCCTTTTGGTCGTTATCTAGCGCATCTTCTGGGCTATTGACACCTTTAGCCCTTTTGAGTTGCTTGGGTGTCATCCCCGTTACATACTTATAGGCTAGTTGGTGGTAGTTACTATAAGCGTGTAAGTCATCAGGAAACTCTGCCTTAATCAATTCAGCCAGTCCAATGTTTGCCCGCTTGTTAAGCTCTCGATTTAGCTTGGCTTGGTCTA
>NZ_JQBH01000024.1:853-3096 GCF_001438695.1 Fructobacillus fructosus KCTC 3544 | reverse complement strand
TAATCATGAAACCACCGTCTATCTTATCAACTGACAACTGCTCCCAGTCATCGTCAATCATGTTTAGAATTTCAGGAGTATGTTTGTTCAAGTTACTTACGATGATTACTTTTGTTTCAAAAAATATATCCATCAGAGAACCTTCTATGGTTTCTTTTCATAGGGTGTCAACTTCTCAAATTCGAAATCAGTTTTTTTAGCTTCTGTTTCGGTAATTTTGATAGCCTTATTTAAATTAACGTCAGAAGTTACCATTCCGGAAATATTATCCTTTACCAACCAGAAACCATTAACTGTTCGCCAGTAATATGGATTTTCTCCTCTAAAACCTTCTGAAATTTTTTTACCATGCATTTTCAAATCAGTTGTACTGCTCATCACTCCACTCCTGTTTTCTCCAATAGTTCTGGGTTCTCGTGAATGTTGCCAATCACTTCAATGGTGTGTTTATCGTTAGCTGCCCAATACTCCTGACGTGCAATGGATTTTCCAAAGTTAATGCAGTAACCAAACTCAGGTCGATACTCGATATATCCAATTTTGTCATCAGGGGACAAGATAACAACGTGCAACTTTACAATATCGCCTTCATAGATTTCCCTATCGTTCTTATCACGCAGGCCTGTGTACTGTTCAAGAACTCGCTCTTTGCTTAAATCTCCATCGACGTTTTCTGTGTGCTCAAATCTGAAACCAATCATATCGTCAAAATCTTCACGTTCACCATAAGATATGGTGCCACGTTGTGCGTCCCACTCCCTAAACTTAATCTCTCTCATTACTCTTCGCCCCATTCTGCAATGTATTTGTCTGCTGGAAAAATTCGAAAATGACCGTCTGAAGTGTAAACTTTATACCATTCGTCTTCATCTTCGATACGCGTAACCTCTACCTGAGTTTCATAACCACGACCGTCTTTTAGTTTTTCGCCAACTTTTACGATATACGGCTCGTTGACACCTATACCATCAGAAAATACGGCACCTAATCCAACGCTCTGTAAACTTAGTATTTTCATTATCACTCCACCTCTTCTCGGTCGAACATGTCTGGGTTATAACCAGCTTCGACAACTTCTTTTTTTGATAATAAATAAGTTTCATCTTTTTTGTAATCTTCTAGATAACCATCATCGGTGTCACACCACGTTGTGATGATTCCGTATCTGTTAGTTAGTACCCATCTTTTCCCACCATTATCAGTCTTTTTGTATTTCCAGTAATATCTCTTCTCTTTCTCAACAAACTGGTCATGCGCCCAGTCACGAGATTTTGGAAGTGCGATTAAAGCAAGCTCTTGGTTTAGGTCTTTAAACTTATTATTTTCTTCCGCATTTGACGATTTCTGAATTCTAAAATAAATCTCGTCAAGCGTTGATAGTTCAATATCTGCCCTGTTTTTGTCGTCAAGGAGTCGGTCAGCAATCTCAACAATCTTCTGATATTCTTCTTCAGTAAATTTCTTAGTCATTTTTTCGTCTTCCTTTTCTTCAAAGTGATCAGCAACCATTTTTGCCATAAGCTTAGCAATCATTTTTGCTGCTTCATCAGATAATGGCCCGTTCATTGAACGAATTCCATACTTTTTATTTTCAAAAACCACCTATACCAATTCCTCTTTTACCAGTAATTTAAGTTGTAAATTCTTGCAATTTCTTCGTTCACAGGTACACCCTGCAAATGGTATTCAGCCATGCGTTCTTTTTCCTCGTGATGGAACAAGTCGTGATGTTCTCGACACAAGGCAATCAAGCGCCGGCCTCTGTGATTAATCTTCGTGCGGTCGTTTCCGATTCCGACCTTGCTACCTGTTATATGGTGATGGTCTGCTTTCAGTCCGCAAATCACGCAGCGCTTGTTCATCAGGCAGGCATATTCGTAGCGAGCGATGGCTGGGTCGTCTAAGTTGTCTAGTGGTCTCTTGCTTAGTGGCACGTTATGCTGCAAGCAAAACTCCAACAGCATGTTGATAAACGTGTTGGCGTCTGACATGTTTCCACGGCCGTTTGACAAGCTAAAGCCCTCGATATCGTAAAACACATCCATGGCGAAGTAGAATGCCCGCTTAATCAACTCAGGTTCGCCTGCCCATTTGCCACCAATTTCAGCTTTGGCAATATCGCCGATAAGAGCAAATGCAAAATTACGCTGTTTAGGGCTCACAGAACGTCCATCTTGTATGTTTAGTGTGATTACACTATCCTGCACTTTATCGAGCTCATACAGCTTATCTGGGCTTTCTAG
>NZ_JQBH01000024.1:0-600 GCF_001438695.1 Fructobacillus fructosus KCTC 3544 | reverse complement strand
CCCATTTGTTTGATAAAAGCCTACACGTGCTTTCCAAAGCAACTTTTCCAAGTGCCATTTGAATCTCTAACGCATTTTTAAATTTTTCATCACTCATCGCACTCTCCTGTCTGTTGCGCCAACCAAGTAGCCAACCCACACTCCAAAGAAGTCAGCCAGCTTCTGCCACGTTGATGGTGATGGCTCGTTGTATTGATTCTCAACACTGCGAATCAGCTTAATACCGATACCAGATTGTTCAGCTAGTTCATGATCCGTTAGCCCAAGCTCTCCCCTTAGCTCACTAACACGGTTAACGGCCTCAAGTTCGTTTTTGCCTGTGTATGAGTTGTCAAAGCGATAGAGATTGTTTGCAAGCTTCGCATAGTTGACTTTGCTTATTCGTTTTCTATCTCCGTTACAAACACGAAACAGAACACTACGAGTTACACCAGTCATTTCGGTTAGCTCTTTAAAGCTATATGACTCCTTGTGGTCTTTGATAACTTGAATCTGACGATCAGTCAGTTCGACTCCTAATCCTTCTTTCATTTCTCAAATCACTCTCCTATCCGCTTGTCTTAATGCCCTTCAACATGTCTTTAACAGACTGCATGTCTA
>NZ_JQBH01000023.1:4253-4772 GCF_001438695.1 Fructobacillus fructosus KCTC 3544 | reverse complement strand
GCTTCAAGCGCTTCACAAGCCGCTGATGATTGGTCGGAAAAATATGAAGGACTGAGTGCCGATGATGAGCAACAAACAAAACATTCTCAAATTGAAAATGACGCTGAAGAATTTTATAAACAATTTGGTGGTGATTCAATCTCTGCCAATCCTTCTTTAATTAGTGCGAAAGCAGCCGCTTCCTCCGGTAGTTCTTCGGACAGTAATTCATCAGATGACAGTTGTTCTAGTTCGGATGATGGTAGTTCTTCAGGTAGTGACGGGTACGTATTACCGGTCAAAGGGACATATAGTTTGGGAACAGGAACTTATCCGTCATACACACCTAATTCAACTGACCATGACCATAACGGTGTTGATTTTCAAAATCAAGGATTAACCGATGATGCCATTAAGAATGGTGATGAAGTGTCATGGGTATATGCCGTTCATGACGGGAAGGTCGTTGCTGTCAACCATAACAGTGACGAATACGTGGTTATTATTCAACAGACTGATAATAAGTACTCATACTACGGC
>NZ_JQBH01000023.1:3179-3978 GCF_001438695.1 Fructobacillus fructosus KCTC 3544 | reverse complement strand
CCCCGCCGACTTTCTACCATTGCCTAAGGAAGTATTGCCTGACTCAGGTAAGTCAGCGGCAGAAAAGAATAACAATGATCGTGTTATTGGTTCAGGATTCACGCAATTCTTTTTAGCCGCTGGAACAAATACCGACGAATAGGTGAATAAAGGAAAACAATAAAGGAAAGTAGCATGAATAAAAAAACAAAATCAATTTTTGTTGTTGGTTTATTTCTAGGTGGCTTCATTATCTTAATTTCTTGGATGTACCTGTCACCTAAAACTTATCCTGATTCACATGACATACCCACGCAATATCAGACAATTAAAAGTGCCGATAAAGGGTACATTATCATTCATAAAGCTGGGTGCAAGAGATGTCGCCAGGCTTCTAAGTCTATTGTTCCCGCTTTGTCAGATGTTAAAGTGCCGATATTGGTGGTTGAAGCAGGTAAAGTGCAGACTGAAGTTAAACATGATTCATCTTACCCCAATATTTTAAGCCTTTATCAGGTCAATAATTATCCAACCATTCTGCACTTAAAGGGTGGTGTAGTAGTTGATCGTTATTCAGGCACTAATCGAGATAAGATTGAACGAATACTGAAGGGAAGGAATTAATGCGTTTTTTAAACAAACTAAAATTTAAAAAAACTTCTCTTTCAAAAAAATCTATCTTCATTCTAGCTTTATTTCTGGTTATATTGGGTTGTTTAGTTTTTCAAACTTTAAATAATATGAATCAATTGTCTAACCTTAGTGCCACTGCCGATAAGGGTCCGGTGAAGGATAGTCGCTCAAAAAAAGAGATTACAAC
>NZ_JQBH01000023.1:2017-2963 GCF_001438695.1 Fructobacillus fructosus KCTC 3544 | reverse complement strand
ACAGACAATTCAATTATCTGCCAAAATGGGTAAGCAAAAAATTGACAATAAAACGGCTCTACAGAATCATTTAGATCCTTCAGTGGTGGAAACTTTACCATTATTATTTCCAAACACAAATACTGAAACAAGTACAGATGGTTCTGTAACAATTACCAATGTACAAGTTCAACCAAATTATAATGACGGAATTGTTGCTTTGTACTGTTTAGTTGATTACCAACAAGACGAGATCCAAGGCCAAAAAGTATTTAATGTAATCTATAGCCCACAATCGGATAGTATTATCTCCATTATCATGGAACACACTGATAAAGGGGGACAGTCATGATTCATAAACTTAAGGCTCATCCATGGATTTTGGCAGGTTCTTTAGTCATTATTCTCTTGTTGTCGATTAATTTAATCATTGTTCAGCAACAAAATAAGCTGCGATCCGTAATCAATAAGAACAGATCAATCACTAGTCAAACAGTAACAAAAATAACGAAGCAGTGGCCATTTAACGATGCGCGAAATGTCTGTCAGGAATTTTTCAGTGCTTATCACACTTTTGATAGTTCAAGACAATTCAACCAACGCTCAAAAACCTGTGCCCCTTTTGCAAGCAATCAAGTAATTGATAATCCTACTCTTTTTCAGTCCGACTACGTTAATAAGAATCACTATGTGGATACACTTGGTTTGCAGTCAAAGCTCTCAGAAGCTGTTTTCTATCCCGATATTAATCAGCCAACTGATGGTTCTCAGACTGGCAATGTGAGGGTAGTTGTTAATGCCCAGTTTAAAAGTAAAAATTCTGGACAAAGTGTTCTACTATACCACGTTACGTATGATTCGGTCACTCACAAGTTAACCGAAGTTTCATACATTGGAATCGAAAAGATTGAAGCCAATAGTTCAACTTCACTGTCATCAAACTAATTGCAACCATAATTGCAACCGC
>NZ_JQBH01000023.1:949-1828 GCF_001438695.1 Fructobacillus fructosus KCTC 3544 | reverse complement strand
GTAACTATAGTTGTAATTATAACTATAACTAGCTTCCACTATTGTGGAGGCTTTTTTTTGAAAAAAGGTGGAGATGCGTAAATTATCGTAAAAAAAACAGTGTAGTCATAAGAAAGCAAAGGAGCGATTTTATGACACACGTTTTGTATCATGGTTCAACACAAGATTTTAATGAATTTATGAATCGAAGACAGAGTACAAATGGACGGGCTCAAGGTTTTGGTATTTACCTAACTAAAAGCGAGCAACTCGCTTTTAGTTATTCAGGCTCAATGGATAAGCCTGGGTTTGTATATGAAGTTGACGCAACAAAGATTGATAAAATGAAACACCTTGAAAATAAGAGGGTTACGCTTTCTGTTGCTGATGTGGTATCACTTTTAGAAAGTATTAATGCAGAACAGGATTATCCATATACATTGACTGATTACTATGGTGATGATTTAGAGCCGGGTTGGACACCAAAAAATCAGGAAATAGCAGAAGAGGTGGCCCGACACCTATTAAATCAAGAGGATAATGATCTGGATATTATTAATGATCTGAATAATGTTTCGGGTGAAACTGAAGCACTCGCTAAGGGCTTAACTAAATTGGGTATTGGTAGTACAAAAGATGACACGAGCATGGACGAAAATGGGGAGCCTGCAATAGTTGTCTTCGATCCTAAAAATGTTCTAATTACACGGAAAATGACAGCGGTCGAGGCAAAAAAAGAGTTAGAAATGAATGACAACCAAAAGACCGTGCAGCGCCAACAGATTCTTCAGGAGGGAGCCTTAGAAGTCGGGTATTCCAATGACGTAAAGGCCGCTATGCTTGATCTTGATCCTGATCTATTAGGGAAGACCTTTTCCGATACGGACCTTGTTTTGAGCT
>NZ_JQBH01000023.1:0-739 GCF_001438695.1 Fructobacillus fructosus KCTC 3544 | reverse complement strand
ATTTGACAACCTTTTAGTAACTGAAATGGTTCGGAACCTAGAACCAGAAGACTTTGAGGACGTGTCCGATTTCTTTTTTAATAATAAAAAAGGTTACACCGACCAGTTCCACAAAGTATTTAGCCCCGCCTCGGTTGATTTATCCCAAGGTACGTATAAGCACCTCAAACAAGAAATCGTGGATGATAGTGCGTTAAATATTGGTTACTCGTCTGAAATTAAGTCGGATATGTTTTATCTTGATCCCGATCTTTTGAAGAAGGTAATGGTAAATGAAAATATTGCCCAAGGACTATCTTCAGAAGCAGAAAAGCTAGATCAAGGGCGAGCCAATCTTTTTGATAACATGATTGTCACAGAAATGACGAAAGAATTAAACTATCAAGATTTTAAAACAGTGGCACCTAAGTTTATGAATTTTGCCAAAGCGGAGCGTGCTCAGCAAGAAGATTTAGATTTTGCTGTCTCTCAAATTGATGATGCAATTAACATTTAGCAATCACGAGTCCCTCGATTTTCGGGGGACTTTTTAATAAAAAAAGGTGAAGATGCGTAAAATATCGAGAAAAAAACATAGTAGAGGTAGAACAATGAAAAGGACGAATTTTTATGAGATTATTTCCAAAAAAGAAAACAAAAAATACGCAAAATAAAGCACCTAAAGAAAGGCTGATAAGTGATAAGTTTCAATTTAACTTAGCTGAGTCAACACTACCAATCAATGGTGACACCATCATTG
>NZ_JQBH01000022.1:4253-4772 GCF_001438695.1 Fructobacillus fructosus KCTC 3544 | reverse complement strand
GCTTCAAGCGCTTCACAAGCCGCTGATGATTGGTCGGAAAAATATGAAGGACTGAGTTCCGACGATGAGCAACAAACAAAGCATTCTCAAATTGAAAATGACGCTGAAGACTTTTATAAACAATTTGGTGGGGATTCAATTTCTGCCAATCCATCCTTAATTAGTGCGAAAGCAGCCGCTTCGTCTGGTAGTTCTTCCGATAGTAGTTCATCAGATGATAGTTGTTCTAGTTCGGATGATGGCAGTTCTTCAGGAAGTGACGGTTACGTATTGCCGGTCAAAGGAACCTATAGTTTGGGAACAGGAACTTATCCGTCATACACACCTAACTCAACTGACCATGACCATAACGGTGTTGATTTTCAGAATCAAGGATTAACCGATGATGCCATTAAGAATGGTGATGAAGTGTCATGGGTATATGCCGTTCATGACGGGAAGGTCGTTGCTGTCAATCATAACAGTGATGAATACGTGGTTATTATTCAACAAACCGATAATAAGTACGCTTATTATGGT
>NZ_JQBH01000022.1:3164-3963 GCF_001438695.1 Fructobacillus fructosus KCTC 3544 | reverse complement strand
CCCCGCCGACTTTCTACCATTGCCTAAGGAAGTATTGCCTGACTCAGGTAAGTCAGCTGCAGAAAAGAATAACGATGATCGTGTTATTGGTTCAGGATTCACGCAATTCTTTTTAGCCGCTGGAACAAATACCGACGAATAGGCGAATAAAGGAAAACAATAAAGGAAAGTAGCATGAATAAAAAAACAAAATCGTTTTTTCTTGTTAGTTTATTTCTAGGTGGCTTCATTATCTTAATTTCTTGGATGTATCTGTCACCTAAAACTTATCCTGATTCACATGACGTACCCACGCAATATCAGACAATTAAAAGTGCTGATGAAGGGTACATTATCATTCATAAAGCTGGGTGCAAGAGATGCCACCAGGCTTCTAAGTCAATTGTTCCCGCTTTGTCTGATGTTAAAGTGCCAATATTAGTGGTTGAAGCAGGTAAAATGCAGACCGAAGTTAAAAACGATTCATCTTATCCAAATATTCTAAGCCTTTATCAGGTCAATCATTATCCAACCATTTTGCACTTAAAGAGTGGTGTAGTAGTTGATCGCTATTCGGGCGCTAATCGGGATAAGATAGAACAAATATTGAAGGGGAGGAATTAATGCATTTTTTTAACAAACTAAAATTTAAAAAAACTTCTCTTTCAAAAAAATCTATCTTCATTCTAGCTTTATTTCTGGTTATATTGGGTTGTTTAGCTTTTCAAACTTTAAATAATATGAATCAATTGTCTAACCTAAATGCCACTGCTGATAAGGGGCCGGTGAAAGATAGTCGCTCAAATAAAGAGATTACAAT
>NZ_JQBH01000022.1:2003-2937 GCF_001438695.1 Fructobacillus fructosus KCTC 3544 | reverse complement strand
ACAGACAATTCAATTATCTGCCAAAATGGGTAAGCAAAAAATTGACAATAAAACGGCCCTACAGAATCATTTAGATTCCTCAGTGATGGAAACTTTACCATTATTATTTCCAAACACAAACACTGAAACAAGTACAGATGGTTCTGTAACAATTACCAATGTGCAAGTTCAACCAAATTATCATGATGGAATTGTTGCTTTGTACTGTTTAGTTGATTACCAACAAGACGAGAGCCAAGGGCAAAAAATATTTAATATAATCTACAGCCTACAATCGGATAGTATTATCTCCATTATCATGGAACACACTGATAAAGGGGGACAGTCATGATTCATAAACTTAAGGCTCATCCATGGATTCTTGCAGGTTCTTTAGTCACTATTCTCTTGTTGTCGATTAATTTAATCATTGTTCAGCAACAAAATAAGCTGCGATCCGTAATCAATAAGAACAGAGCAATCACTAGTCAAACAGTAACAAAAATAACGAAGCAGTGGCCATTTAACGATGCGCAAAATGTCTGTCAGGAATTTTTCAGTGCTTATCACACTTTTGATAGTTCAAGACAATTCAACCAACGCTCAAAAACCTGTTCTCCTTTTGCAAGTAATCAAGTAATTGATAATTCTACTCTTTTTCAGTCCGACTACGTTAATAAGAATCACTATGTGGATACACTTGGTTTGCAGTCGAAGCTCTCAGAAGCTGTTTTCTATCCTGATATTAATCAGCCAACTGATGAGACCCAAACCGGCAATGTGAGAGTGGTTGTTAATGCCCAGTTTAAAAATAAGAATTCTGGACAAAGTGTTCTACTATACCACGTTACGTATGATTCGGTCACTCATAAGTTAACCGAAGTTTCATACATTGGAATCGAAAAGATTGAAGCCAATAGTTCAACTTCACTATCATCAAACTAATTACAACTAT
>NZ_JQBH01000022.1:942-1822 GCF_001438695.1 Fructobacillus fructosus KCTC 3544 | reverse complement strand
GTAACTATAGTTGTAATTATAACTATAACTAGCTTCCACTATTGTGGAGGCTTTTTTATTGAAAAAAGGTGGAGATGCGTAAATTATCGTAAAAAAAACAGTGTAGTCATAAGAAAGCAAAGGAGCAATTTTATGACACACGTTTTGTATCATGGTTCAACACAAGACTTTAATGAATTTATGAATCAAAGGCAGAGTACACATGGGCGGGCCCAAGGTTTCGGGATTTACCTAACTCAAAGCGAACAACTCGCTTTGAGTTATTCAGGCTCAATGGATAGGCCTGGGTTTGTATATGAAGTTGACGCAACAAAAATCGATAAAATGAAACAACTTGAAAATAATAATGTCAATCTTTCTGTTGCTGATGTGGTATCACTTTTAGAAAGTATTAATGCAGAACAGGATTATCCATATACATTGACTGATTACTACGGTGATGATTTAGAGCCGGGTTGGACACCAAAAAATCAGGAAATAGCAGAAGAGGTAGCCCGACACCTATTAAATCAAGAGGATAATGATCTGGATATTATTAATGATCTGAATAATGTTTCGGGTGAAACAGAAGCACTCGCTAGGGGCTTAACCAAATTGGGTATTGGTAGTGTAAAAGATGACATGAGCATGGACGAAAATGGGGAGCCTGCAATAGTTGTCTTCGATCCTAAAAATGTTCTAATTACACGGAAAATGACAGCGGTCGAGGCAAAAAAGGAGTTAGAAATGAATGACAACCAAATGACCGTGCAGCGCCAACAGATTCTTCAGGAGGGAGCCTTAGAAGTCGGGTATTCCAATGACGTTAGGGCCGCTATGCTTGATCTTGATCCTGATCTATTAGGGAAGACCTTTTCTGATAAGGACCTTGTTTTGAGCC
>NZ_JQBH01000022.1:0-739 GCF_001438695.1 Fructobacillus fructosus KCTC 3544 | reverse complement strand
ATTTGACAACCTTTTAGTAACTGAAATGGTTCGGAACCTAGAACCAGAAGACTTTGAAGACGTGTCAGATTTCTTTTTTAATAATCAAAAAGGTTACACTGACCAATTCCACAAAGTATTTAGCCCCGCCTCGGTTGATTTATCTCAAGGTACGTATAAACACCTCAAACAAGAAATCGTGGATGACAGTGCGTTAAATATTGGTTACTTGTCTGAAGTTAAGTCAGACATGTTTTATCTTGATCCCGATCTTTTGAAGAAGGTAATGGTAAATGAGAATATTGCCCAAGAACTATCTTCAGAAGCAGAGAAGTTCGATCGAGGGTTAGCCAATCAATTTGATAACATGATTGTCACAGAAATGACGAAAGAATTAAACTATCAAGATTTTAAAATAGTGGCACCTATGTTTATGAACTTTGTCAAAGCGGAGCGTGCTCAACAAGAGGATTTAGATTTTGCTGTGTCTCAAATTGATTATGAAATTAACTTTTAGTAGTAACGAGTCCCTCAATTTTCGGGGGGCTTTTTATTAAAAAAAGGTGGAGATGCGTAAAATATCGCAAAAAAAACATAGTAAAGGTAGAACAATGAAAAGGACGTATTTTTATGAGATTATTTCCAAAAAGGCAAGCAAAAGATACACAAAATAAAACGCCCAAAGAAAGGCTGATTAGTGATAAGTTTCAATTTAACTTAGCTGAGTCAACACTACCAATCAATGATGACACCATCATTC
>NZ_JQBH01000021.1:2500-5289 GCF_001438695.1 Fructobacillus fructosus KCTC 3544 | reverse complement strand
GGACAAGCGCTTCGGCAAAGGTCGAAGGGCAAGAAAACTCAATAAAAAGTAGTTGACAAAAGAAATTGCGCCTGCTATGATATATGAGTTGCCCAAACGGGTTAGCACATTGAAAACTGAACAAAACTTTGAACAAACAAATCTGTAACGCGATTTAGCTTTGACAGCTAAATCGAACAAATTTGCGAAGTCAATTCGTAACAAACAATAAACGGATAGGCGTTATCGAGAGATAGCAACTAGTCAGTTTAATCGAAGAGCAATCTTCAAACTTTTAACATGAGAGTTTGATCCTGGCTCAGGATGAACGCTGGCGGCGTGCCTAATACATGCAAGTCGTACGAACAGCGGAAAGTGCTTGCACTTTCCAAGTAAGTGGCGAACGGGTGAGTAACACGTGAATAACCTACCTCAAAGTCTGGGATAACCATTGGAAACAGTGACTAATACCGGATAAAACCCAAGTGCACATGCACTAAGGTTAAAAGCTGCGTTTGCAGCGCTTTAAGATGGATTCGCGGTGCATTAGTTAGTTGGTGAGGTAAAGGCTCACCAAGACGATGATGCATAGCCGAGTTGAGAGACTGACCGGCCACATTGGGACTGAGACACGGCCCAAACTCCTACGGGAGGCTGCAGTAGGGAATCTTCCACAATGGGCGCAAGCCTGATGGAGCAACGCCGCGTGTGTGATGAAGGCTTTCGGGTCGTAAAGCACTGTTGTATGGGAAGAACGGGTTTAAGAGGAAATGCTTAAACAGTGACGGTACCATACCAGAAAGGGACGGCTAAATACGTGCCAGCAGCCGCGGTAATACGTATGTCCCGAGCGTTATCCGGATTTATTGGGCGTAAAGCGAGCGCAGACGGTTGCTTAAGTCTGAAGTGAAAGCCCACAGCTCAACTGTGGAATGGCTTTGGAAACTGGGCAACTTGAGTGCAGTAGAGGTAAGTGGAACTCCATGTGTAGCGGTGGAATGCGTAGATATATGGAAGAACACCAGTGGCGAAGGCGGCTTACTGGACTGCAACTGACGTTGAGGCTCGAAAGTGTGGGTAGCAAACAGGATTAGATACCCTGGTAGTCCACACCGTAAACGATGGATACTAGTTGTTAGAGGGTTTCCGCCCTTTAGTGACGAAGCAAACGCATTAAGTATCCCGCCTGGGGAGTACGACCGCAAGGTTGAAACTCAAAGGAATTGACGGGGACCCGCACAAGCGGTGGAGCATGTGGTTTAATTCGAAGCAACGCGAAGAACCTTACCAGGTCTTGACATCCTTTGAAGGTACTAGAGATAGTGCTGTCTTCTTCGGAAGCAAAGTGACAGGTGGTGCATGGCCGTCGTCAGCTCGTGTCGTGAGATGTTGGGTTAAGTCCCGCAACGAGCGCAACCCTTATGTTTAGTTGCCAGCATTCAGTTGGGCACTCTAGACAGACTGCCGGTGACAAACCGGAGGAAGGCGGGGACGACGTCAGGTCATCATGCCCCTTATGACCTGGGCTACACACGTGCTACAATGGCGTATACAACGAGCAGCAAACCTGTGAAGGTAAGCGAATCTCTTAAAGTACGTCTCAGTTCGGATTGTAGTCTGCAACTCGACTACATGAAGTCGGAATCGCTAGTAATCGCGGATCAGCATGCCGCGGTGAATACGTTCCCGGGTCTTGTACACACCGCCCGTCACACCATGGGAGTTGGTAATGCCCAAAGCCGGTGGCCTAACCTTCGGGGAGGAGCCGTCTAAGGCAGGACTGATGACTGGGGTGAAGTCGTAACAAGGTAGCCGTAGGAGAACCTGCGGCTGGATCACCTCCTTTCTAAGGATAACCGGAACGTTACAGGGACTTAAGTGTCAATTTGATTTGTTACAAAGTTTTGTTTAGTTTTGAGTGTGTGAACTCTACCGAATTTGGGTACGGGGGATTAGCTCAGCTGGGAGAGCACCTGCTTTGCAAGCAGGGGGTCATCGGTTCGATCCCGATATTCTCCATTGGTTGCTTCGGTAACCAAGCTTGTACATTGAAAACTGAATAATCAAGAAAATCTTTTAAAATCAAGAAATTGATTCTTAAATAAACCGAGAAACAACACAAGTTCTTTAAAAAGAACGGTTTAATCGCAGGTCTGAAAAATGACCAACTCATAAAACTGATCCAACTATAAATAGTTGTGGTTAAGTGAATAAGGGCGCGTGGTGGATGCCTTGGCACTAGGAGCCGATGAAGGACGTGACTAACTACGATAAGCTTCGGGGAGCGGTAAGTACGCTATGAGCCGGAGATTTCCGAATGGGGAAACCCAACATTATAATGTTATCTAAAAGTGAATACATAGCTTTTAGAAGGAATACGCTGTGAACTGAAACATCTCATTAGCAGCAGGAGCAGAAAGAAAAATCGATTCCCTGAGTAGCGGCGAGCGAAACGGGAAGAGCCCAAACCAGGATGCTTGCATCTTGGGGTTGTAGGACTGTCGTTGAGTTACCAAGTAAGCATTTAGGTGAAAACGTTGGGAAGCGTTATCAAAGAGGGTGATAATCCCGTAACCGAAAGATGACTTACCTCTAGACAGGATCCTGAGTACGGCCGGACACGAGAAATCCGGTCGGAATCTGCGGGGACCATCCCGTAAGGCTAAATACTCCCTAGTGACCGATAGTGAACCAGTACCGTGAGGGAAAGGTGAAAAGCACCCCGGAAGGGGAGTGAAATAGTTCCTGAAACCACGACGCCTACAAGAAGTCAGAGCCCGTTAATGGGTGATGGCGTGCCTTTTGTAGAA
>NZ_JQBH01000020.1:484-10217 GCF_001438695.1 Fructobacillus fructosus KCTC 3544 | reverse complement strand
GATAATTATACAGTGGACGATGCATAAAATCTGTCCATTTTATCAGCATACGAGCAGGTGGAAAAGAAGTTGTCACCAGTGACAGAAACACAGGATTCTACTGTGTTATAATGACCAGGAAGTAATTAGTTACCGTAGTGACTTCCTAAAAAGGTGTGGATTTTCCACACCTTTTTTGGTTTTAATGTATTCTCATTTTTGAAAATTTCACAAATTATAAAAACGATAATATCAAGACTATGAGAGCTATACCAATTTTTTAAACGAAAATTGAGCAAAGTACGTTTTAATAAAAAAAATGGCCACCCTAGATAAAATCTAAGGTAGCCATTTTTACTTTGGGTAACAGCTATTATGTCAACTAGGAGTATAGATCCATATTTTTTTCTTCTTGGTAATTTTTTTCTATCGTTTCAGTAAAATCATTTAAAACTTTTTGGTATGCTAGTTTTACTTTGTCTTCATTGAACATTTGTTTATCAGGATAAATATTTGGAGAAGTTTGGCCAAAAATTTTTAATTCTTCCCTTATTTTTGGAATGGCTGTGTACGGAATATTGATTTTAATAATTTCTTTTTGCATTAGTGTAAGAAAATCCATTGACCATCTGTAAGGAGATCCACCGAAAGCCACAAAGTTTCCAGATTGACGAGAAACGCGGGGATTATTTTTAGATGCTGTAAAACAGAAGAAGATTTCATTCTTCATTAACCTTAGAATTTTTTTAGAATCTTTGTTAGCGTCTAAAACATCATTAATTTCAGGGATTACTTTATTGACAGATTTTGGATTGATAATCCAAATCGAACAGCAGTCTCTTGGTTCCGACTCGTCCTTTTCTTCTTCATCTAATGAGTAGAGTGGCTTGTTCGTGTTGACACCGTCGATTGCAAAAAATAATGCGACTAAAGGGTCGGTCGTCCAGTCCAGTAAATATGTGGGAAGACCATAATGTTGTGCAAACTGCAGCCATTCCAGGTCATTACCTGGTTTTTGATAATGCAAAGCACTAAGCTCTTTCGCCCAAATATTTTTAAAACTATTTAATAGCTGCGTTTGATCGGGAAATCGTATGAACTCTCCTCCACCTGACCTAAAATTAGCTAAGCGTGGTCTTACCGGATTCCCATGAATATGCGTTGTTAGTGCGTATCGATATATTCCAGGTATGAGAGTGAAACAAGCTTGGTTTTGGCCACGATACCAAAGGTCAGTTCCTAATTTGTTTTGTGCATACATCAGTCTTCTTATAAGCTGATTACAATTTTCTACGTAAAAAGATTTGTACATTGTCTAAATATCCTTTTAAATTAATCTTTTTGATTTAAAATGCCTAGAATTTGTTTTATTCCTTGAATCAATATATCAAAAAAACAATTATTTTTTTTATTATTTGTTTTTAATAATGATTGCCAATCTATTGTTGAGTTCAGTATTTTTTAACTTTAGATTTTTAAGTATATTATTCTTGACGAACGGGATAAATTTAATCCCATTGTCCCTCACTAAAGTGAGGGCTTTTTTATTGAAAAAAGGTGGAAATGCGTAAAATAACGGGAAAAAAACATAGTAGGGGTAGCAAACAAATTATAGAGGTTACTTATGCTACGAAAAACTTACTACGTAGCCCAGGGAGAATACACTGGGAAACAATATTTTTATGGAAAAGATAAAGCTGATCTCCATCGACAGCTTCAGAAGGCTTTTCCGATTGTGAAGGGGTATAGTGGCCGCCCGGCACTTCCTGAGGCGATGTGGTTGCTCGAATACGATAATGAAACGGGAGGGTTAGTATGAGCCTTCTATTCAACATTATTACTTTCTGCCGACCTTTTTTCCTTTTTTCTTTAGAGAGTCTTTTAGGCTTATTTTTTGTTATTGGTTTTTCTAAACTTTCCCAGGTCAAAAGTAAACGCGATCCGTATTTTGGAAGGCGTGTTTTCCAAAAGGGAAGCCCAGCATGGGTGAGCAAGAACATGCTATTTATCACATGGTTTTCGATGGTCATTACCAACTTTTTCATTATCGTTTATTGGTCATTTTATACAGAAGTTGTTGGAGTTAATCGGGGATCGATTAATGATCAATTCGGACGTGTCTCGGGAGAAATCCTTAATTACATTAATCCATTTAACTGGGCTACTGTTTTAGAGCCACTCCCGCATATTACTTATGAAAATGCACTTGTATGGCGAATTGTTTTTGTTGCATTTATGATAGTTGGCCAGATTGGTGTCTATCGTTCATGGAAGAATATCAAGAATGAACAAGCTGATGAATTTGGTGGGGCAAGCTTCACAGAGCCTTATGAATTGAAGCAGCAATACCAAGCAGTTCCAGACCGTGGGGAGACATTTGAAGGTTATGGATCAGTCCCTGCTGGCCACAAGTTTAATTGGAATAGGGAAGGATTGAAGCTATATTTTGCAACGGCACTTCCCAAATTTGTCCCAAAACGTTTTCTTAAGTACAAGTCATCAGAACCTGGAGCTAAACAACCCAATCCTAGAAAGTTACCAGGCGTCTATTTTGTTGACTCTAAACCAACAAATACCATCATCAATGCTGACACCCGAGCAGGTAAAGGTAAAACCCTAGTAGAGCCGACTATTGACTTAGTTGCAAGAGGAGATAAAGATCAGTCTCTAATTGTTGGTGACTTGAAGGGTGAACTGTCCACAATGACTATGGAACTTCTTCTGAAGCACAATTACGATGTAAAAATAGCTAATTTTGATAATCTCAATTATTCCATGCCAATCAACTTGCTTTCGCAGACGATTTATTATGCAAAAAAAGGTAACTATCCTAAAGCACGGCTTAAAGTTAGTCAATTGGCCAATACCATTTTCCCAAGTGAAGATTCTGATGCCAAATCAAAGTTCTTTACAAATGGAGCTTCAGCCACATTTTCAGGATTAACATTAGCCACACTGTGGCTAATGAGGCGTGAAAATGATTGGGATAAGGTAACTATCGCTAACGTTGCTGAGATGCTTCAAGTGTTGGGAACAACAGAAGAATCAGTTAGTTCATCTACTGGCGAACGTATCTTGAAACCATCCAATGAAATCTCATTCCAGGATCGTCCGAAGCAAAAAAATAAATTGGACATGTTAGTCGATTGTTTCCGAATTATTCAGCAACAGAACATCGAAAAGGGTGAGTCTGATGTTTTGCTCGATATGGCCGTTTCTGCTTTTAATCAGTCTGGTATGGGTGGGTCTGAAACAAAAGGGAACATCTATGCCTCTATGTTTTCAGATATTGAAATTTTTACCTCTGATGTGAACGTGCGTAAATTAACTACAATCAATAACTTCCGATACTCTTCGATTGGTTTTCCAAGAGTAATGGAATTGCAACTTCCACATTATTTTGGCAATCGTAAAGCTGAAATTTCATTTACAGCGGGTGGTAAGGAGTATGTGGACTTAGTAATTGCCGATGAAATGGGTCTAATTCAGTATGCTATTGAACCGAAACTTGATGATGAAACCACTTTTAAGGTCAGCTTTAAACATTATGAAAATACCAAAAATTTGCAAGCTTTACCTCCTGACACGACCTTGACCGATAAATATATTACTATTCAGGCCTTCAAAAAGTACCGAGGAAGTGGGTTTGGGAGTCGTTCTAGGCATGAAAAAGATCCTTATACCGGATTAGACGTCATTGATGGATATCAGATTAAAAAAATTGATACTAATATTGAATCAAACCCAGTTTATGGTCCGTTAGAAATTAGTTTTGATTACTCTGAAAAGCGAACTGCCTTATTTGTTATTTTGCCACCGCTAAATGCCCAGTACAACCTGATTGCTATGTTCTTTATGGAACAACTTTATCAAGAAAATTATGATTGGGCACAACGCAACAAAAACAAAGTGATTAATCGAATGCACTTCTTAATGGATGAATTTGGTAACTTCCCTAAGTGGCCAAAGCTTGAAACAAAGTTGTCATCAGCTCTTGGGTACAATATCGAGTTCACTCTAGTGTTGCAGAACCTTGAGCAGTTAAAAGATGTATATGGAGAGCAGACGGCAGCAACCATTCGTGCTAACTCTTCTAACTTTGCTTATATTAAGTCGTCCTCCCAGGAAACCACTGAGGAGATTAGTAAGGCGCTTGGTAATCGAACCATCACTTATAGCACACAAGGTCAAAATACTGCTGATGGAGATAACCGAAATCGTCAAATTAAGGAGCAGCCTTTATTAAACCCAGAGCAGCTGCGTAACTTCCGACCAGGTCAAATGTTGTTTTTCAGAGCTGCCAAAAATAATGATATAAAGGGACACTTGGTAACAACTAATCCAATTTATGACTACGGATGGACTGGAATGCCTGCGTCTTACAATCTTTTACAAGGATATTTAAATCCGTCACCAGAATTGGCCAAAATTGAAGTTGATAGTCCGCAAAGGTACTTGAACTTGGATGATTATCGTATCGATTACCTAAACTTGTTTGATCAACTATATCTCGAAACACATCCACGTTATGCGGCTTGGTGGAACTTATATATGAATAAAGAAAGTGGGGGTTCAAAATGAGTAATTTATCACCGTTTCCTGGCACTGGTTTTGACGATTTTAATACAGATAATTGGTTAAAAAAAGCAGCCGATTGGTTAACGGGAAATGATAATGTAGTCACTTCTTCGAATAAATTGATAAAGTTTTATATTGATAGACAAGATTGGCTTCATCCAAATTCAAATATAATCAATAACGTTGAAGGATGGCTCCAAAATGGTTGGTACAACCTTTTGCATAGCTTAGCATCAGGGGTAGAGTATTTAATAAAAGCGGCTTTATTTCCGGTCTATGAGCTACCAAAGATGTTGATTGAGGATGGCAATTCAACATTGCATATTCTTTACTTTGCGGCAGTCGCTATCAGTTTCTCTTTAATGGGAATTTATGCCATTGTTTCAATGTTTGGTTTTATGGGATCCGGACAGAACGATGAGCTAAAAAGAAAGCTAAAAAATATTTTTGGTAATATGAGTTTAGTTCTTATTCTCCCACTGATTTTCTATGCTGGTGGGCAATTTATGAACAACCTAGTTGGTAGTGGATCCTCTAACATTGGATTAGCTGATACACCCTTAAAAACAAATACCTTGGATATGGAAAAATGGGCACTTGATGAATTTTCCACAGAGCCCTTCTCTGATGGAAATTCTTCATATAATCAGCTGGGTAAAAATCAAGTACCTGATTTTTCTAATTCAATTGATAAGGATGATGTAACTGCCTTAAACAAAGCCGGAGCAAAGAAGTCGGGCAAGAAGACCGACGATGTTGGAAGTGTTTTCAATTATAAACTGGATACAATAACCAACACGAGTGGAACTTCTGAAAATTACAAGCTTAATAAGCTAAGTTTGAAAAGTGGTTTTTTGCATGCGTTGGATGAAAGTTATAAAAGGTATAGAGTTCAAAATATTCCAGCGACTGGTGCTTTTCTCATCATTATTATTGTTGGTGGGCTCATGTCTGTTAAAATCATGCGAGCTTCAATCGGAATGTTTGGGAAGGTTGTTGTTGCTCCAGTAGTAGCCGGGCGTGACGCCGCCAATTCCGTTGAGGGAGTTAAAGGTACGATTAACGACCTCATTAATGGATGGCTAGGTATCTTCATGGATCTTTTTATGCTCCAAATATTTAGTAGTCTAGTTGGAACATTGCCTCAAAAAGTTGCAGGAAGTGTGGATGGGGCAGGTGGATTTATTCGAGGCATTATTTATCTCCTAGTCATGGGAATCCTCGCATTTGCCTGCTTTGACGGTTCTTCAGCGATTGAAAAGCAATTTGGCATGTCAGGTGGCGGTAAAGGACAGGGTGGCTTCCTAGGTCGTATGTCTGCTCCGGGTGTTGCATTGGGAGCATTGGCCGGTTCTGGAGCCACTAAGATAGCTGAAAAGTACAGACTTCGTCAAGAACAAGGTCGTGCTGCAGCAGAAGAAAAGGACGATCCATCAAGAAAGAATCCTGGCTTCTCTGACAGTGAAGAGGGAAAAAGGAAAGCCCAACAGCTCATTAATGGTGACTCTCAGGATAAAAGCAATCCTAATGATTCAGATGACAGACCTGATAGTCCTAAGAATCCTGAAAATTCCGAGAACCCTGATGGCCGTGGCGCCTCAGACAATTCTGGAGATTTAAAAGATTCTCAAAAGTCTAATGATTTTGGTAGGCGTGGTAAAGATGCCAAAGACAGAATGATGAAGATGGATGATAAGAAGAGTTCTGATGGTCCGGAATCTCGGGACCACAATAATTCTTCAGATGAACCTGGAGATTCAAAAAATTTGGAAAAGCCTAACGATTCAGATGAACGAGGGAATGAGGCTAAGAATAAGATGATGGAATTTGATAATTCCTCCCAAGAACAAGGAACTGAAAATAAAGGAAAATCTAACTACCAGCAGTCTCCCAGTGTTCAAGAACGAATGAACCGACTAGAACAATCTAATCGAACTCGTCTTCATCAAGAACGCATGCAGAATGTTAAACAGGATGCCGAACAGAAACAGGCTAAACATCGTATGCGTAGGCAAAGAGCCTTACAACGTCTTCGTCAACAACAAGAAGATCCACATAAAAGTGTTAAACAAAATAGGCGATAAATTAAAAGGTAGAACATGAATTGTTCTACCTTTTTGTTATTGGTATAATAAAGCTATTACAGAAGGGCAAATAGGCAAATATTATGATTAAAATGACGAAGGGTTTTTGGTTATTAATTTCTGGCATTGTGGTCATTGTAGTAGTTGGTGGTGGATATATTCTTCACAGAAGTTCAACAACTGCTAAAACAGAAGTCACGAATTCCAATTACGAATGGGAGAAGTCCCAGTTTAAGGTGAAAACAATTGCCGATGTTAAAAAGGCAGCTAAGACGAATAATGTACTTGTTCTTTTTACCAACGATTCAAATAAAAAAGAAATTAGTTCCGAAACAAAACAAGTTATTTTAGGTTTAGAGAAGAAGTATCCTCATCATATTCCTACGGTTATTACTGCGGGGTATGTCAAACCTACTGAATTCGGGTTATCTGTTAAGAATCGAGACAATACTCTTTATCCTACTGACATTCAAAAGTCACAACAGGGTGGGAATCACTATGGAGATGTTGCAATTGGTCTTGATAAGGGCTGGAATGGTGAAACTGAAGACCAAGCAGCCAACGGACAAGTCCAAACTGAAACTGGTACTTGGATTACTGAGGATAATAAAGTCGACCTTGCTGAACGATATTTTAGTAAAGGGCTTAATTCCCAAATGTATTGGTATAAAGAAAATAGCAAGTACTAATATTTGTATCAATATTAAAAATTACGGCAAACGGCAAAGACCTTCATCAGAAGGTCTTTTTTAATATAATCTGTAATCAAATATTTTGGCTCTTACTAACGTGAGGGCTTTTTTTATTGAAAAAAGGTGGAGATGCGTAAAATATCGCAAAAAGAACATAGTAGGGTTAGCAATATAAAGGAGTTTACCATGGCAAATAATAACTGGTCAGTGGCCGCTAAGGTCCGTAAGAATGTGACTTTTGGAAAATCAAAAATCAATTTTAAAGATATTTTTGTTGTTATTGGTTCAGGAATTATTGATTTTGTTTTGTATAAATTCTTTCCTGATAATCAATTTGGTTTAGCAATGTTAGCTATCCTGATCGTTTCAATCATGACGATCTATTTGTTAATGCGACCAAAAAATAATCCTGAGAGACGTAATTATGAGCTTTTCATGATTTGGCAACTTAACAGTTCACGCAGACGTAGAAAACAAAATTATAAAAAATTTAGCATGAAAGACTTGGAGAATTAATAATGCCCCTTGTAAATGAAAACGTTAAAAAGGTAAATAACCAGGTTTATGAGCCTGCTCCCTTTGATTTTAACGACAAATCGTTGAAAGGCAAGATGGATAGCATGGTGGCTTTCCTAGGATACAAAGGCCTTACTCACGATGTACACAACTACATTGCTTTAAAAGATGGTAGCTATGCTGAATTAGTTTTGGTTCGTGGCATGTCAATTGATGATTTAACTTATGAGCAAAGCAAAGAAGTTGTCAAATCAGCCGGTGAATTCTTTCGAGCGCAAAGTACAGGAACGGACATTAATTTTTTTGGGTATTCATTCAGGGTGAATACTAAAAAACAACAAAAGTCTTGGCAAAAGAATAAGAGTCTTCTGTTGGAAGCAATTGCTAAAGAAAGCGACTCACGAAAACGGCATCAATTGAATCGAAGACTTGAGATGGTCAATGGTGAAATTCATCGCTTGATTTTCGTTGAAAGTAACTTCTGGTCTCGTGAATTTTTAATGGCGGTTTTTGCCAAAAATAAGGGTCAACTTGAGAATAAGATGGCCACGTTGAGGAACTTATCGAGTAGTGAAAATGCACCTTTTAAGTTTCGTGGGCTAACTCGTAACGAAAAAGAAGCCCGTATGTATGCTTTAAATAATCCAGCTTCATATATCGGATAGGACAATTATGCAAAAACTATTTAAAGAGCCAATGGAGGCCAATGAATACGATTTTAGTACATTACTAAAAACACAGCCGAACGGTAATATTTCAATTCACAGTGACTATACAAAGTTGCCAAATGGATATGCACAAATCATGTATGTCCATGATGTTAAAGCACTTGAATTGCCTAATCATTGGTTAGCGCAATTAGCGACAATTCCAAATACAATTTTCATGCTCTCCACTGATGTTGAATCAACACAAGAATTTAACAAGAAGTTGAATCGAGCAGACTCGAATATTGAAGTTCATGATGACAATCTCACGGATGCTTACACTGGGTCAGGGGCAGAATTCGCTAGGCTAGCATACAGCATTAATCGTAATGATCAGAAGGCCATGAAGGTGTATATCCGTCTGATTGTCTATGCATCTACTAAACGAAAGCTACGACAAACATCCCGTGATATTGCTGCTAAATATTCGGATTTTAAATTTGCTACTTTGACAGAATTTCAATTTGATGAATGGCGTTCAATGTGGACACCAGCAAGTAAGCAACTAGATCAATTAACCGAGCGACAAGAAGGATTATCCATGTCTTCTGCCGATTTGGGAGGAGCCTATTGGCAGGACTCATCTTCTCAAGATGATGATTATGGAACAGTCATTGGGACTACCTCCACGGGCGGAGTTGCCATTTTTAATCCCTATCTGCGTGATGGACGTAACCGAACACGTCCGTTCTTAGGTTTCTTTGGCTCGGCAGGCTATGGAAAGTCAACCTTGCAGAAAATGTTGGTTGAGGATGCCTTTAAGCGGGGTCATCGAGTTGCAGCCTTTGACCCATCTGGTGAATATGCTGGAGTATCCAAGTATTCTGATGGAATTTCAGTCAAATTGAACGGAGAGGATGGTCTAATTAATCCTTTCCAAATATACAAGACGGTTACGGATGCTTCTGGAGAGAATGTTGATGTTGTTGGTTCATTCAACCAACATATTGAAAAATTATTAGCTCTATACGGTTTCATGTCGCAAGACTTGACCCAATCAGCACTTGCTGAAGATCGCATTGCCTTAAACGCCTTAATTACCGAATTCTATATTGATTTAGGTATGTGGACTGCAAACCCAACCCAGAACCCAGAACAGGTAAAGATATTCATTCCTGATCACGAGTATCCAACACTAAACAAGTTCATTCCGTTTTTGCGAGCAAAGAATCGTGCA
>NZ_JQBH01000020.1:0-265 GCF_001438695.1 Fructobacillus fructosus KCTC 3544 | reverse complement strand
TGCAACGTTTGAAACGATGGCAACGAAGCATGGGGCTGTTTTTAACGGAACAACAACATTTCCAGATCTCAGTAAGGAACTATTTGTCCGCTACGATGTATCGGGACTTCTGAATACCAAGGATATTTTCAATGCCATGACCTACGTGGCGTTGACAATTGAACAGCAAAACATTATCAACAACGGAAAACGCTGGCGCTTAAAACGGCAACAAGAAAAGATTCCGTACGAACAAGTACCACACTCAGTCATTGTTCTTGATGAA
>NZ_JQBH01000002.1:155355-157925 GCF_001438695.1 Fructobacillus fructosus KCTC 3544 | reverse complement strand
GGATAATTATACAGTGGACGATGCATAAAATCTGTCCATTTTATCAGCATACGAGCACTCTGGGGAAGGGTCAGTAATTGAATTATTCAATCGCAAATTACGGTAACTTCTTCTCTAAAAAATCTAATTTTAAAGATGTCAATGAGCAACAACTTTATGAGTTACTCGAGCTGATTAATAAGTAGCCCATGAAATGACGTAATGATTGAACCCCAATTGAATTTTTCAGTGTTGTTCGCGTTAAACTTGTAATTTGTCATTAAGACTCTTATTTCAAAGTTCTTATTTCCTATAGTATAATAATGGTACGAGTAATGGATATGTCGTAGTGATTAAAATGCACACTACGTTACATTAGTATTTGAGAGGAATGTGTATTCATGATTTATAACAAGAGACAACTTACTAAAGAAAATAACAAAAAAGTGATGAAAAAAGTAAAGAAGCAGTGGGTTGTTGTATCCATCGCTGCCTTTGCTCTATTGGGTGCGGGGTATTCAGGTATTGCTGATAATACAGCCCACGCTAGTGATGCTTCTCAAACTAATACTGGTTCAGAAGCTAATTCTAGTCAGACATCATCGAAGTCTGAAAGCTCCAGTTCGGCTTCTTCAGAATCAAAGGATAATTTAACTTCTGAGGGAACTAATGGTGTAACAAAGTCATCCGATTCAACTTCTGAGGGAACTAGTGGTGTAACAAAGTCATCCGATTCAACTTCTGAGGGAACTAGTAGTGTAACAAAGTCATCATCTACTGCAAATAATACTGTCGCTCTTCGTAGTGGCGACAGCACTCAACAGCTAGAGGCACTTAAGTCAAACATTTATATGACTAACGTTCCAGCAACGTTAGAGGAAGATAACTGGGTACGTGTTGGACTTCAAGGAAGCTTCACAGTTGAGAACAGTAAATTAGTCAGCGGAAATACTATTAAGCTTGCAGATGTCTCAGTCACTAACCCAACTTCATTAAGTGACGCAATGAGTAATATTATCAAACAAGGATCAGATATTGAAGTTGTTGATGCTGCTCAGAATGTTCATGGAATCATAAAGTATGTTGACAATGGTCAAGGTACTGGTGGTACTTTAACCTATACAGTAACTAAGTCAAATAATCTTACTGACGGTGGGGTTACCGATTTTACAATGTCATCAAACTGGTTCTACACCCTTAACTTAGGATTAGGAAGAACTAATTATAGTAAAGCGCCGTTTAATGCCGATTTTACTGTTAAAGGTTTTGGAGGAAGCAGCAATACAAGTCCAATTCAAATCACACCTTCTCAGATTAAAACCGTAGATGCTCAAATTATTGAACCGGATAAGGTTGGAGCAGCCCCTACAGTTGGTGCACAAGATAGTGGCGCTACTATTCGTGAGTATCTAGATCACACCGTTATTCCTAACGATACTGAGTTTATGAATTTACAAAATAGTAACGGGACAAGTGGGACTGTTGATCTAACAAATCCAGTTATTAGTTACGAAAAGATTACTAGTAGTCAAAAATTTGATGTTACTAGTGGTAGTGTAGGGGTCGTTACTTTTTTTGTAAACCCTGACACAAAAAAGGTTCAAGCACTGGATAAGAATCATAATGTATATGCTCATTACGGGGATGATTATGCCAAAGAAATTAACCTTTCTATTACTAATGCAGGGGAAAATTTGAGCCTTGATGATCTAAAAAAAGCTGTTAAGGGTACTGGCTTATACTACTCAATTCAGTCTGATGGGTCTGCATATGTTATTAAATGTGTAGCCAAGTCTGACTTGGTATTAACAGCGGATCAAATTAAAGCCGGCATCGATTTGGATCAGTTTAACCTAACTGATCCATCGTCTAATGCAATTGAATCAAAAAATGCAACTATTGATTTTTATGCACACCAACTACAAATGAATGGTGGGGCAGGACAAGTACAAACAGGTACTAATATCACTGTGTTTGATAAGATGATTGCTGCAACGGTAAAGGTTCAGCAATTAGATGCAAACGGCAATGTTATTAGTACTGCAACAACACAAACTCAACCAAACTCAAGTCACCTCGCAGGTCAATCAGCAGTTAAGGTTCATTATATTGATCAAGATGGTAGAGACCTTTCCTACATCGACACCACTTGGGGCTACCCAACTTCAAGTTCTCAAAAGCAAGCTACCATTAAACCAGCTAGCATTCCAGGATTTTCAGTTGATACAAGCACAGCAACGATTCCTTCAAATGCAAATGCCCCTGAGGGCTCAAAGATCATAACAAGTGCAACCGAAGTGGATTTTCCAACTGCCGATACTACAGTTAACTACTATGTAATCTATAAGGGTGATACTCAAAAGGCAAAAGTAACTTTTATTGATGACACTGCCAAAAAAGTATTAGCAGAAGAAAATCTTGAGGGGCCCTCAAAAACACTGTCTAATTATCGCCCTCAATCACAAATTAATTCATATGAAAATAGTGGTTATGAGTTAGTATCGAACGATTATCCTACAAATGGGGTTCAATTTGATACTGATGATAGTCATGATCAGACATTCGAAATTCACTTAAAGCATAAGACGACA
>NZ_JQBH01000002.1:154896-155144 GCF_001438695.1 Fructobacillus fructosus KCTC 3544 | reverse complement strand
GAATCAACGGAAAGTAAGACGGTTAAGGAAACCATCCATTACGAGTACGCTGATGGAACGGAAGCGGCAAGTACTTACACGAAGGACGTGACCTTTACTCGCACAGCTTATAAGGATGCGGTGACGGATGACGTCACATATGGTCCATGGAGTGCCGATCAAAGCTTTGCGGCTGTTACCAGCCCAAGTTTGAAGGGTTATACAGCCGACCAGGGTGAGATTGCGGCGCAAACGGTTAGTGGTAATTC